>NZ_JBDLYJ010000002.1:712361-903189 GCF_051337345.1 Amycolatopsis sp. MEPSY49
CGGGCTCCCCTGCCCGGGAGCCCGCACGCCGTTTTCCGGCTCTTCACAGGCGGAAGTCGACGCGCATCAGCCGGCTGTCGGCCCAGTCTTCGAGCCGGGTCGGCCGGATGGTGCCGGGGTCGTGGGGCTGGTTGAGATCCGCCACGATCTCCGCCAGCACGGCCTGGCGTTCGGCTGGGTCGGTGACCGGCGTGGCCCGTGCGGGCAGATCCGCGCGGATCCCGTTCTTGAGGTGGAACGTGAAGTCCGGGTTGGCGAGAAGGTTCGCATACCAGCCGGTCGCGGCCCCGCCGGCGCCACTGCACAGGTAAGTGGTGCCCGCGGCTCGGTAGAAGAAGATCTCGATGCGGCGTGCCCGGCCGGTGCGGCGCCCCAGCGTCGTGATGTCGATGATCCGTTCCCGGGTGCCCGCGGCGGGGGTGATCTCGATGGCTCGCCGGATGTGGTCGGGCAGGTGGGACGAAGACGCGTCCGCGGTGCTCATGCGGTCTCGGCCTGAAGGGCGGGGCCGAGGACGAGCCCACCGTCGATGACGTACTCCGACCCCGTGACGAACGACGCGTCCGATGACGCGAGGAACAGGAGGAGACGGCTGACGTCGGCCGGCTCCCCGAGCCGGGGGATGGCGAACGGCTCGGGCGAGTAGAAGTCTGCGATGGCCGCGACCGCGCCGGCTGCCGGTTCGTGGATGAAGGGGGTCGAGATCACGCCGGGGTGGATGGTGTTCACCCGGATGCGGTCGCGGCCGAGCTCGAGTGCGGCCGTTCGGGTGAGGCCTCGCACGGCCCACTTGCTGGCGACGTACGGCGCGTACTGGGCCGTACCGCCCAGGCCCATGGTCGAGGCGATGTTGACGATGGCTCCCCCTCCCGCGCGGCGCAACGCGGGGGCCGCGAGCTTGATGCCGAGGAAGATCCCGGTGAGGTTGACGTCGAGAATGCGCGACCACGTGGCCTGGTCCGTGTTCTCGATCGTCGCGGGCGGATTCTGCACGCCCGCGTTGTTGACGAGCACGTGCAGGGCGCCGAAAGCGCTCTCGGCGGCCGGCACAGCGGCGGACCACGAGCTCTCGTCGGTGACGTCAAGGCGGGCGAAGCGAGCGCGGGACCCGAGCTCGTCGGCGAGAGCGGCGCCGCGTCGCGCGTCGATGCCGCCGATCACCACGTTCGCTCCCTCCGCGTGAAAGGCGCGCACGTGGCTCGCGCCCTGGCCGCCGGTCCCGCCGGTCACGAGCACGGTCTGGTTGTCGAAGCGGGGCATGGGACGTTCCTCCGGTACGTGGTGAGCCGGTCGACTCACCATGCCTCGACCCTAGGTCGGCGGCAGTGGCGAGTCAAGCCACTCACCTCGTATGCTCGTCCCATGAGCGGGGTCGTGACGACGTACCACCAGCGCGTCGCCCAGGAGAAGCGCGCGCTGATCGTGACGGCCGCGACCGAACTGTTCCTCGAGCTGGGCTACGACCGGACGTCGCTGGCGCGGATCGCGGAGCGCTCGGGCGTTTCGCGGGCCACCCTGTTCAAGCAGTTCCCGACCAAAGCGGCTCTGTTCGACGCCATCGTGACCGAGTCCTGGTCGACCGCCGGCGAGGAGGATCCCCCGCCGGCGGGCGACATCGTCGACGGGCTCGGCATCATCGGTCGCCGTTACGCCGAGCTGCTGGGCCGGGCCCGGATGACCGACCTGTTCCGGATCGTCATCGCCGAGCTGCCGCGGTTCCCGGAGCTGGCCCACGCGCAGTTCTCGCACGGGAAGATGCCCTACTTCGAGTCCGTGCGCAGCTACCTCCTCGCCGAGCACGAGGCGGGAACGGTGCGGATCGAGGACGTGGACCTCGCGGCCACCCAGTTCCTGGGCATGATCTCCAACTACGTCTTCTGGCCGACGCTCCTGGTGCCGGGCTGGGAGGTGAGCCCCGAACGCGTCGCCCAGGTAGTCGACGAGGCCGTCCGCACCATCGCCGCCCGGTACGCCGCCGAGTCGCGCCGGCCGTGAGAGCGTTCTCAGCCGGGGATCTTGTCCAGGAAGCCGTGCACGGCGGCGATCTTCCCGTCTTCCAGCTCGACGACGTCGAACCCGATGGCGATGGGCTCGTCAGCCCCGGGCGCGCCGAGGTACCACTGGAACCGCGCGAGGTCGTGGTGCGCGTCGGGCTCGGCGGGCAGGCTGAAGGTGAGGCCGGCGAACTGTTGCTGGGCCCCGCCGACGAACTGGTCGATCCCGTCGTGTCCGGTGACGGCCCCGAGCGGGTCGGTGTAGCCGGCGTGTTCGGTGAAGACGTCGGCGATGAGGGCCCGGCGCTTGTCACCGTCGGTTTCGTTCCAGACGGCGATGTACTGCTCGACGAGGGCGCGGACGTCGGTCATGGGATGCTCCTTCGGTTGGGGGACAACGGGTTTGCCGTCGTCCGGTGCTGGGACCGACTTTGGCGGACCGGCGGCGGCCCGTCGATTACGCGCGAGGTAATGGCAGCCGCCCGCTGATCGCCGTAGCGTCGCTCGGGTGACGACCACAGTGCAGGCGGCCGCGCGGCAGCGGCCCGTCGGGCAGCTGCTGCGGGAATGGCGTGACCGGCGCCGGATCAGCCAGCTCGACCTCGCCATCTCCGCCGACATCTCCACCCGGCACCTCAGCTTCGTCGAGACCGGCCGCTCGCGGCCGAGCCGGGACATGGTGCTGCGGCTCGGCGAGCACCTCGACGTCCCGCTGCGCGAGCGCAACCGGCTGCTGCTAGCCGCCGGGTACGCGCCCGCCTACACCGAGAACGCGCTGGGGGACCCGGAAATGGACGCCGTCCGCCAGGCCGTCCGGCAGCTGCTCGCGAGCCACGAGCCCTACCCGGCCGCCGTCGTCGACCGGAACTGGGACCTCGTCGACGCCAACGCCGCCGTCGGGCTGTTCGTCGAGGGCGTCCCGGCCGAGCTGACCACCAACGTCCTGCGCGCGACCCTGCACCCCGACGGCATGGCCCCGCACGTGCTCAACCTGGGGGAGTGGCGCGCCCACCTGCTCGGCCGGCTCCGCCGCCAGGTCGGGCAGACCGCCGACCCCGGCCTGGCCGAGCTCCTAGCCGAGCTGCGCGGCTACCCCTGCGACCAGCCGGTGCCCGAGGTGGAGGTCCCTGGACCGGGTGACATCTTCGTCCCGCTGAAGTTCCGCCACGAGGGCACCGACCTGACGTTCTTCAGCACGGTGGCCACGTTCGGCACGCCCTTGGACATCACCGTCGCGGAACTGGTGATCGAGGCGTTCTTCCCGGCCGACGCGGCGACGGCGGCGTACCTGCGCGGGCGGGCCGCCGCAGTGGAATGATGGGGAACACCCGCGCAGCATCCGACGTGAGGATCACCGGTAGATGGCCGTCCCGCCTTCGCTCGCCCTGTCCGACGGAGTCCGCATTCCCCAGCTGCTGTTCGGTGTCGCGGGGCTGACCCCGGCCGAAACCGGCCGCGCCGTCCGCATCGCCCTCGACGTCGGCTACCGCGGCTTCGACACCGCGCCGGGGACCGAGGCGGCGGTCGGCGCCGCACTCGCCGGCACGCCCCGGGACGAGCTGTTCGTCAGCTTCAAGGTGCCCGCGCAGGGTTACGACACCGCGCGTCGCGCCGCCGACCAGGCGCTGACCGCGCTCGGGGTCGAGCGGGCCGACCTGTGCCTGCTGGACGGCACGAAAGGCGCGTTCACCGACACCTGGCGCGCTCTCAGCCGGCTGCGTGCCGACGGCCGCGTGCGCGCGGTGGGCGTCGCCGGCTTCGGCGTCGCGGAACTGCGCCGGCTGATCGACGCCACCGGCGCGGTCCCGGTGCTGAACCAGGTCGAGCTGCACCCGTGGCTGCAGCAGCTCCCGCTGCGCGAGTTCCACAGCGAGCGCGGCATCGTGACCGCCGCGTCGAGCCCGGCCGCGAACGCCGGCCTGCTGGCCGACGAGACCGTCACCGCGCTCGCGGCGAAGTACGGCAAGACCCCGGCCCAGATCGTGCTGCGGTGGCACCTGCAGGCGGGCACGGTCGCCGTGGCTGCCTCGGCCACCACGACCCGCACCCGGGAGAACTTCGGGATCTTCGACTTCGAGCTGGCCGACGACGACCTCGCCGTGGTGGCCGAGCTCGACAACGGCACGCGCGTCTAGCTCTTGATCCCCGCGGCGGCGAAGTCGGCCTGCTGGGGCGGTTGCTCGAGGTACTCGCGGAACGTCTGCGCCGCGCGGAGGACGGTGTCGTCGATGCCCTGCCCGGTGAGGCCGACGAACGGGTAGTCCGCGGAGCGGGCGTTCGCCACCGACTGGGCGGGGGAGCCGATCATCTCGGGCTTCTTCGTGGTCAGCTCGCTGACCCAGTACGACGACTCGGGCAGCCACGCGGCCGGGAGCCCGCCGATGGCGTCCAGGTTGGTCCGGCCGACCAGCGCGTCCAGGACCTGCGAAGACGCCTTGGCGTCGATCGTCACGTGCACGCACTGGCCGTGGACCACGGTCGCGGCCTGGTTCCACCGGTCGGCCGCGGCGGTCATCGGCTTCTGCACGCTCGGCGTGACGACGATCCGCATCTGCGACGTGCCGCCGGAGCAGCTGGCGGCCTGCGCCTCGGCGCGGCTGTTGAGCTCGCTGTCGGCCCAGTTCCAGCCGATCACGCCGAGTCCGATGAGGGCGGCGAGCACGGCGCAGGCGATCGGCCAGCCGGCGATCCGCCGCCGCGGCGCCTTCTTGCCGACGATCCGGTGCGAGCCGGTGGCCTCGCCCTTCCCGGCGATCCGGTGCGACCCGGTCGTCTCGCTCTTGCCTTCGGTGCGGTGCGGACCGGTGGCCTCGCTCTTGCTCTCGGTCCGGTGCGGGCCGGTGGTCTCGCCGCGCCTTGGGGTGCGGCGGGTGGCCGGCACGCCGGCGTCGTCGCGGCGGCGCCGGCGCGGAGTGCTTCCGGCACCGGCGGCGGGTTCGGGGCGGTCGAGGGTGCGGTGGGAGCCGGTGTTCTCCCCGCGGCCGGCGGCCCGGAAGGCGCCGGAGCTCTCGCCGCGGGCCGTGATCGGGTAGTCGCCGGAGGCTTCGCCGTGCCGGGTGATGACCTCGGTCCGTTCGGCGGCGGTTTCGTCGCGCCGGGCGACCGGGAAGGAACCGGAGGCTTCCCCGCGACGGCCGGCGCGCCGGCCGGTGACGGGGTAGGAGCCGGAGGTCTCACCACCGCGGGCAGGCGGTTCGCCGCGCCCGGCGACGGGATGGGGGCCGGAAGCCTCGCCGCGACGAGCGGCGGGGTGCGGGCCGGTGGTTTCACCGCGCCCGGCGACGGGGTACGAGCCGGAAGCTTCACCGCCGCCCGAGACGAAATACCCGGACGACTCACCGCGGGGCGTGCCGCGGCCGGCGATCCCGAAGGCGTCGGAGATGGAGCTGCGCTTCTTCGACGGTCCCTGGCCCGCGACCGGGTAGGCGCCGGAGGCCTCGCCACGGCGGGCATCGCCGGGGTGGCGGCGCGGCTGTCCTCCGCCCGGGGGAGTGCCGGCACGGTCCTGAGGGTGCGGCACGGGCTCGTCGTCCCGGGTGTGTCGCCCCATCGTCGTCCTTTCGGGGTGAGCGCATGTCAAGCACGCGCTGCGATGCAATGAAACCGTTATCACCCTAACAGGTGAGTATCAGTGAGAGAATAATCTGACTCACAGTGGAGCGTGCTCAGGGTGCTGCTCTGACCAGGCGATGGCAGTGCGCGATCAGCCGAGCACGCAGCGGTGCGGCCCGCCGGGCGAACCCGCCCTGCGCCCTGGCGTATTCGGCGCGTCCTTCGGCCGTCTCGATCCGCACCGGCGGGTAGCCGAGCGCGGCCAGGTCGTACGGGCTCGCGCGCATGTCGAGCGTCCGGATCTCGACGGCCAGCTCGAAGCAGTCCGCCACCAGCTCCGCGGGCACGAACGGATCGAGCTTGTACGCCCATTTGAACAGATCCATGTTCGCGTGCAGGCACCCCGGCTGCTCGAGTGCGACCTGCGTCTCCCGGGACGGCGTCAGCTCGTTGCGCGGCCGCGCGTCCGCGGTGAAGAAGCGGAACGCGTCGAAGTGCCCGCAGCGGACGTCCAGCGCCTCCACCACGGCGTCGGTGCCCGCCGATCCGAGCCGCAGCGGGACCTGGTTGTGCCGGACCGAGTCCGCCGGCTCGCGGTAGACCATGGCCCACTCGTGCAGGCCGAAACAGCTCAGCCGCGGCGCGCGCGACGCCGTCGCGGTCAGCAGGCCCAGGACGAACTCGGCCGTCCGCGCCTTGCTCTCGGTGAAGCCGGCGGGATCCAGCAGGACGCCGTCGCCGGTCGAGACGTACCCCTTGCGGTCCAGGAAGCGCCGCGCCGCGGGCCCGGCGAGCGCGACACCGGGCCCGGGCTGCCACCGCTCCAGGTGCGACGGCCGGTACGAGTAGTAGGTGAACAGGAAGTCCAGCACCGGGTGCTTCTCGCCGCGCGAGCGCCGGTCCTGGTGCGGGCCGGTCCACCGCCGCATCCGCTCGACGTGCGCCGCCTCCCGGGCCAGCCAGTCCGGTTCGGCGAGCACCTCGACACTCGTCATGCGCCGACGTGGGTTCCGTCGCGCACGGTGCCCACGTACTCCTCGACGAGGTCCTCCAGCGCCACGACGCCGACGGCGTTGCCGCCCGTGTCGAGCGCCCGCGCCAGGTGGCTGCCTTCCTTGCGCATGGCCGAAAGCGCGATGTCGAGCCGGGCGTCGGCGCGCAGCTCGGTCAGCGGGCGCGTCTTCGCGTCGGGCACGATCGTCGCCGGGTCGTGCCCGGCCAGCTCGAGGACGTCCTTCACGTGGATGTAGCCGGTCAGCCGCCCGTCGTCGGTGCACACCGGGAACCGCGAGAAGCCGGTCGAGGAGACCGCCCGCTCGACGTCGCCGACGGTCGGCCCGCACGGCAGCGTGGTCAGCTCGGCCGTCGGCACCAGCACGTCGGCCACGGTCTTCTCCACCGAGGACAGCGTCTGGGTGAGGCGCCGGTGCTCGGACTGGTCGATCAGGCCCTCCCGGCGCGACTCGCTGAGCAGCTCGGCGAGCTCGTCGGACGTGTAGGCCGTCTCCAGCTCGTCCTTCGGCTCGACCTTCACCGCGCGCAGCAGCGAGTTGGCGACGAAGTTCAGCAGCCAGATGAACGGGTTGGCGAGCTTGACCCACCCGACGTGCACCGGCACCAGCCACAGCGCGAGCCGCTCGGGCTCGGCGATGGCGAGGTTCTTGGGCACCATCTCGCCGATCAGGACGTGCAGCACGGTGATGAACGCCAGCGCGATGGCGAAGGAAATCGGGTGCAGCAGCGCTTCGGGCAGGCCCAGCAGGTCGAAGAACGCCGACAGCCGGTGCGCGACCGCGGGTTCGCCGAGGCGGCCGAGCAGCAGCGAGCAGATGGTGATGCCCAGCTGCGCGCCGGCGAGCATCAAGGACACGTGCTTGCTCGCGTTGATGACGATCTTCGCGCGCGTCTTGCCCTGCTCCAGCAAGGCTTCGAGCCGGTCCCGCCGGGAGGAGATCAGCGTGAACTCCGCGCCGACGAAGAAGGCGTTCGTCAGCAGCAGGAGCACGACGAGGGCGATGTTCAGCCAGTCGCTCACGAGGCCACCTCCGCCGGTTCTTCGCTACGGACCGGGGCCACTTCGACCTCGGCGATCCGGCGTTTGTCCATCGTGGTCACGGTGAGCCGCCAGCCGTCGACCTCGGCGGCGTCCCCCTCGGCGGGGATCTTGCCCAGCCGCTCGAGGATCAGCCCGGCGATGGTTTCGTAGTCGCCGTCCGGCATCCGGAACCCGGTGACGTCGGTGACCTCGTCGGCGCGCAGCTGCCCGGACACCAGCCAGCTGTCGGTGCCGACCTGCTGCGACGCCGGGCCTTCGTGGTCGTCGTGCTCGTCGCGGACGTCGCCGATGATCTCCTCGACGACGTCCTCCAGGGTCACCAGCCCGGCGGTGCCGCCGTACTCGTCGACGACGATGGCGACCTGGAAGCGGGAGTCGCGCAGGCGGTTGAGCAGGTCGTCGCCGGGCAGCGACTCGGGCACGGTCGGCACCGGCCGCATGACCGAGCCGATCGGCACGGCGGCGCGGTCGGCGGCCGGCACGGCGAAGGCCTGCTTGACGTGCACGGCGCCGCGGACGTCGTCGAGGTCCTCGGCGTGCACCGGGAACCGCGAGAACCCGGTGCGGCGCGAGATGTCGATGAGGTCCTCGATGGTGTCGTCGATCGCCAGCGACTCGAGCTGCACGCGCGGAGTCATCAGCTCCTCGGCGGTGCGCTCGCCGAAGCGCAGCGAGCGGTCGAGGAGTTCGGCGGTCGAGGTGTCGAGCGTCCCGCTTTCGGCACTGGACCGCACGATCGAGCCGAGCTCCTGCGGCGAGCGCGCCGACCGCAGCTCTTCCTGGGGTTCGACGCCGAACTTGCGCACGAGGAAGTTCGCGCTGTTGTTCATGAGCGTGATGAGCCACCGGAAGAGGGCGGAGAACCGCGAGTGGTAGCCGGCGACGGCCCGCGCGGTCGGCAGCGGCCGCGCGATGGCGAGGTTCTTCGGCACCATTTCGCCGAGGATCATCGACAGCGAAGTGGCGATGATCAGGGCGAGCACGATCGACGCCCCGGCGGCGAACCCCGCCGGGAGTCCGACGCCGGTGAGCAGCGGCCGGACGAGCTCGCCGATCAGCGGCTCGGCCAGGTAACCGGTGATCAGCGTGGTCAGGGTGATCGCGACCTGGGCGCCGGAGAGCTGGAAGGACAGCGTCCGGTGGGCCTTCTGCACGGTCAGGGCGCGGCGGTCGCCGACCTGCCGCACGTTGGCCTCGACGGTGCTGCGTTCCAGCGCGGTCAGCGAGAACTCGGCGGCGACGGCCAGCCCGGTGCCGACGGTCAGCAGCACGAAGAGGAGGACGCCGAGCACGGCGAAGAGGATCTGGATCATTCCGCACCCGCCCGGTCGGCGGGGGATGAACCTATCGGACAGCCGGGTCGGTCACCCGGCTCGGTACTGTCACCAGGTGACTGCGCTGCGCGCACGAAACGGTCACTCCTAGTAGGAAATCGGCGTGTACTGCGACGATGCGGACAAGTTTAACGTGTCGGCGCCCGGTCTCGCCGGGATATCGGTGTGTCGGCGCGCTCACCTTGGCGGGTGGTTCAGGCGGGCTGCCGCCCGAGCAGGGCGACGAGCCGTGCGGTGGGCCCCGCGCCACGGTGCACCGGGACCGGGGGGTCGAAGATCCCCAGCCCCTGCCACTCGTCCACCCACGGCCGCACGACGTCGAGGAGGCTTTCGGCCAGCGCCTCGGTCACCGGACAGGGGAGGCCGAGTGCCGTCGCCAGGTCCCAGGCGTGGACCGCCGCGTCGATCGTCATCTGCCAGCCGTACTCGCGGGCCGGGACCAGACCCGCCGACACGTGCACCGCGCGTTCGAGCGCCCCTTCGTCGAGGAACGCTTCGCGGGCGGCCTCGGCGGCCGCGTCCCAGGCGGCCACCGGGTCTTCGCCGAGGACGTCGCCGTCGAAGCGGTCGCCCACGTCGTCCAAAGTGGCCCCCGCGAGCAGGGACGGCGCCCACAGCTGCTCGGCGACGAGGTGGTTCACGAGGTCGCGGACCGTCCACTCGGCACACGGCGTCCGGCGGTCCCAGCCGGCGCCGGCGGCGTGCACCGCGTCGCCGAAGGCCCGCAACGCCTGGCCGTGCGCCTCGAGGAGATCCACGCGGGCCATTGGACCACGCGTGATCAGGCGGTGCCCGGCCGGTGCCGCCGCACGGTCTCCTCGACGAGGTCGAGCACCGGCCCCAGCCCGGCCGCGGGCAGGCCCATGGCCAGGTGCGAGACGAGTCCTTCGAGGACGAGTTCGAGGAAGGCGGTGAGCACGTCGACGTCGACGTCGTCGCGCAGGTTGCCGGCCTCCCGCTGGCGCAGCAGGCGCAGCCGGGTGGCGGTGGTCAGCTGCTCGGACCGTTCGGCCCAGCGGGCGCGGAACTCGGGGTCGGTCCGCAGGCGCCGGCTCACCTCCAGGCGCGTCCCGAGCCAGTCGGCCGGGTGGTCGCCGCCGGCGAGCAGGTCGCGCATGACCTGGACGAGGCCCTGCTCGGCGACGACGTCGGCCATCCGGATGGCGTCGTCCTCGGCGAGGGCGAGGAAGAGCGACTCCTTGTCGCGGAAGTGGTGGAAGATGGCCCCGCGCGACAGCCCGGTGGCTTCCTCCAGGCGCCGGACTGTGGCACCTTCGTAGCCGTAGCGCGCGAAGCAGACGCGCGAGCCGTCGAGGATCTGGCGCCGGCGTGCGTCGAGGTGATCCTGGCTTACGCGTGGCATCCTGAAATCCTGGCACCGAGGACGGGGACTTCGCAATCCGTACGTACGTACTGTGACCCGGAGTGCCCGGGAACCGAACCCGGCTCACCATCGTCGGAACGTTGCGGCGATTCGCTGACACGGCGTGAGACAGTTGGCTAATCTTTGCACCATCACGGTGGGTGAACTGAGGGGAAGGTGCGGAGCGTGATCATCGGCGAAGCCGGGCAGGCGGTCCAGGCGGTCTGGGGTGGCGACATCCTGGGCCAGAGCGGCCGCGTCTACGGCGGCGGTGGCGGCGGGGGCGGTCAGTTCAAGATGGACCCCGAGGAGCTCGCCTCGGTGATCGGGTTGTGGGAAGACGAGCTGGACAAGATCGTCGAGGACAAGGACCGGATCAACTTCATCATCACGTCGCTGAAGGCGCCGGGCGAGGATGTTGTCAGCGGTGGGTACGTCTCGACGACCATGGACTCCCTTTCGGCACTTCAGGCGCAGAACGACTCAATGCTGAAGTACGTGCAGAACTACGTGAAGAAGCTCAAGGAAGCCCAAACCAAGACGGTCGCCACCGACCAGGGCATGGCCGACCCCTTCCGGACGGTGTGACCGTGTACCTGCCCGTTCGGGTCACGGCCGGTGCCGTGGCCGTCGCCCTGCTGCTCGCCGGCTGCTCGACGGAAAAGCCCGGGACCGCTTCGCCTGCGCCGACTCAGCCGATGTCGTCCGGCGCTGCGGCCAATCCGGATGTGCCCAAGGTGACCACTCCGCTCGACGTCTCGAAGTACACCGCCAAGCCGTGCGACATCGTCCCGGCTCCGACGTTGTCGGCGCTGCAGTTCACCGAGCCCGGAGACACCCAGTTGCAGGACGACGGTATCGGTGCTGTCGGTCCGGGTTGCAGCTGGAAGATCTCTGGTGCGGGGGTGAGCATGCAGGTCATCATCGGCACCGGTAACCGAGACCGGGGCCTCGGCGGCCTGGCCGGGCTGTACACGGCGCACGAAGACGGCCAATTCCCGTTCCTCGAAAAGGCGCCGGACGTCGAGGGTTACCCGGCGATATACATCGACAAGCGCGACCGGCGCCCGCAGGGCAACTGCAGCTTGGACATCGGTGTCGCCGACGACCTCGCCGTCGGCGTGTATTCGGGGGGCTACGAGGGGCAGCAGGATTCCTGCGCCGCGGCCGGGCAGGTCGCGGCCGCGGTCATCACCACACTCAAGGGGGCATGACGAGTGGACGGCAAGCAGATCTACGACAACTTCAGACAAGGCGACACCACGAGCCTGCGCACGGCCGCCGACGAGGTCGCGAACCTGTCGAACGCCTACCTGGACCGCGCGCAGGGCATCAAGTCGCTGCAGGACCGGATGAAGCAGGCCTGGACCGGAAGCGCGGCCGACGCCGCGAACGCCGGGGCCGGTCCGCTCGAGCAGGCCTTCGCCGAGACCGCCCAGCCGCTGGACGTCACCAAGGCGTCGGTCGATTCGCAGGCGACCGCGTTCGACCACTCCAGCAGTTCTGTCGTCGAGGTGCCGCCGAAGCCGGAGAAGCCGAGTCCGTGGAGCGTGGGGCTGAAGGCCGCCATCCCGATCGCCGGCCCCTTCATGGCCAAGGACGACATCGACGACTACCAGTCCGGGATCGCGAAGTACAACGCGGCCAACGAAACCAACGTCCGCGTGATGGACCAGTACAGCAGTGTCACCGACAGCACCAGGTCGGCGCTGCCCACCGACTACGGCGTCCTCGAGTCCGACGGCGCCGCGATCTCCGTGAACAAGCCCGACGGCCCCGGGCCGATCATCGTCGACAGGCACAAGTGGTACCGGGAGGGTGGCGATCCCGGCGACGACGACCACACCTCGACCACCAGCGTCGACCCCGGCCGCACCGGGGGGACCGACCAGCCCGGCGGTACCGACAAGCCCGGCTCCACGGATCGCCCCGGCAGCACGGATCGCCCGGGCAGCACCGACAGGCCGGGTGGCATCACCGATCGCCCCGGGAACATCCCGAAGCCCGGCGCCGACGACACCCACACCACCGGCACCGGCCGTCCCACCCCGACCCGGCCCGGGCAGGTCACCGACCGCCCGGGCAACACGCCGCCGAACGTCGACGGGTTCAACTACTACCCGACCGGCACCGGCGGCCAGAACTACTCGAACACCTTCGGCAACGACCCCAACGCGCCCGGCCGCGGCCCGACGAGCGGCAACGCCGGCAGCCGGCTGCTGGACTCCAACGGCCGGCCGATCAGCGGAAGCGGAAGCGGCGCCGGCGGTGGCAGCGGGTCGGCGGCGGGGGAGCGCGGCCTGGGCAGCGGGCGCGGATCCGGCATGGGCAGCCTCGGCAACGCGGCCGCCGCGGAGGCCGCCGCCGCCCGGTCGGCGGCCGGGCGCTCCGGGCAGATGGGGCCGATGGGCCCCGGCGGCCGGCGGGGCGAGGGCGAGGAAGATGATGAGCACCAGCGGCCGGACTTCCTGATCGAAGCGGATCCGGACGCGATCTTCGGCACCGACCAGCGGACCAGTCCGCCGGTCATCGGCGAGTAGAGCGAGTAGGCGGGTGGACGTGGCAACAGGCCGGGTGGACGTTCCGGTCGAGGCGCTGGCCGCACTGGCCGAGCGCGAGCAGGTCGGTCAGCTGCACATCACACTCCGCCCGGAGCCGCTGTGGCTCTCGGACGAGGAGCGCGCCGAGGCGGACAAGCGGGTGGACGCCGCGCTGGCCGAGGCCGGGCTGGTCGACGCGCGCGGCCGGGCCGCCGTCGACTTCCTCGACTGGCTCCCGTTGCTGGTCAACCCGGCGCGGGAGTGCTATGGCTGGGTCGGGGTGGACGGCCAGACCTACGGCGTGCTCGCCGCCGCGAAAGGCCTCCAGGCGGTCCTCGCCGTCTCCGACGGCACGCACGTGGGCGTCCAGGAGATCGACCGGAACCGGCTCGCCGAGTCGCTCGTCGAGCAGCTGCCGCCGCTGGGGGCCGGCGGCGGCCAGCCGCGCACCGTCCGGGTGGCGGACCTGACCGAGGCGGCCCGCCGCGGTCAGGACGCCTACCCGCTCGACCCGGCGATCGCCGACGTCGTCAGCCTGGTGCAGCGGCCGGTCTCGGGCAGCGGCGAGCTCTACGTCGGACGCCGCGACGAGGTCGGCCGGCACACCTGCCTGCAGCAGCCGCTGCACTACGCCGACACGGACTGGGGCCGCTACCTCAGCTACACCGCGGGCGCGGGCGACGACGCCGTCATCCACATCGGCCCGGCGGGCCCGCGCGAACTGGCCGACACGCTCTCGGAGCTGGCCGGCGCCCTGGTCTGAAGCGGATAAACCCGCGCGTCGTGCCGCCCAGGGCGCTAATGTGACAGCGCTGTTGTATTCCGGGCGGAAGGACGCGCTGATGCTGTACCCCGAGATCGAGCCGTACGAGCACGGCCTGCTCGACGTCGGCGACGGGCACGAGATCTACTGGGAGACGTGCGGGAACCCGGACGGGAAACCGGCGCTCGTCGTGCACGGCGGCCCCGGCACCGGCTGCTCGACGAACCTGCGCCGCTACTTCGACCCGGCGCGCTACCGCGTCGTGCTGGTCGACCAGCGCGGCTGCGGCCGCAGCACCCCGCACGCCGGCGCGCCGGTGGCCGACCTGTCCGCCAACACCACCGACCACCTGGTCGCGGACTTCGAACTGTTCCGGACGCGGCTCGGCATCGAGAAGTGGCTGCTGTTCGGCGGTTCCTGGGGCTCGGTGCTCAGCTTGACCTACGCCCTGCGGCACACCGAGCGGGTCAGCGAAATGGTCCTGATGGGCCTCGCGACGGACCGGTTCATCGAGATCGAAATGCTCATCCGCGGGCTCGGGGCGTACTTCCCGGAGGCCTTCGAGAAGTTCCGCCAGGGCGTGCCGGAGAGCGAGCGGGACGGCGACCTGTCCGCCGCCTACCACCGGCTGCTGATGGACCCCGACCCGGCGGTCCACCGCAAGGCGGCCGACGACTGGTGCGCCTGGGAGGACGCGATGCTCCCGGGCGTGCCGCCGTACAAGGCCTTCGAGGATCCGGCCTACCAGCTCTGCTTCGCCCGGCTGGTCACGCACTACTTCAGCAACCGGGTTTTCCTGCCCGACGGCGAGATCCTGCGCAACCTCGGCAAGCTCGCCGGGATCCCCGCCGTGCTGGCCCAGGGCGTGCTCGACACGAGCAACATCGTCGGCACGCCGTGGCTGCTGCACCACGGCTGGCCGGGCAGTGAACTGGTCATGCTCGACGACATCGGGCACTCCACGCAGGACGCCCCGATGCAGGACGTGCTCGTCGGCGCGACCGACCGCTTCGCCCGCTAGCCCGGTCGTGAGTGAGAAACGGTGTTCCAACCCTGTTTCTCACTCACGACCGGCCACGGCAGACCTCTTACGGGATGAGCAGCCCCGGCTCACCCTCCGGCGCGAGCGCCGCCTCGGCCCGCCGGGCCCGGTTGGCCTCGGCCAGCTTCAGCCCGGTGATGCGCAGCGGCAGCCGGTCCATGTTCCACTCGGTCAGCAGCAGCGCCACCTTCGACTGCATCTCGGTGCGCAGCCGCAGGAACGAGTCGGCCGGGTCCGCGCCGACCTCGCCCAGCAGCAGCCACCACGCCCACGCCGCCGCGCCCGCGTTGGCGACGAAGTCCGGCACGACCGCGACGCCACGGGCCGAAAGCGCGGCCTCCGCTTCCGGCGTCGTCGCCGCGTTGGCCGCTTCGACGACGACCGCGGCCTTGACCAGGTTTTCGTTGTCCGGCCGCAGCGCATAAGAAATCGCCGCCGGCACGAAGATGTCCGCGTCGATGCCGACGACGGCTTCGCGCGCCAGCGACCGCACCCCGGCCGGCAGCCGGGTCCGGTCGATCTCGCCGAAGCGGTCGCGCAGCTCCAGCAGCGCCGGGACGTCGAGTCCCGATGGGTCGTGGAGCGTGCCGGCGGCGTCGGCCACCGCGACCACCTTCATCCCGGCTTCGTGCAGGTACCAGGCCGCGCCGCCGCCCATGGTGCCGATGCCCTGGATCGCCACGGTCGTCTCGCGGACGTCCCAGTCCCACGCCGCCGCGACGCCGAGGCAGGCCTGCGCCACGCCGTAGCCGCCGACGACGTCGCCGAGCAGCAGGCCGCCGGGCACCGGCGCGTTGAGCCCCGCCTGGACGCGGCGCAGGGTGCGCGCCGGGTCGGCCGAACGGCCGATCGCCGCGTGGTACGACTGCTCCAGCCCGAGCTCGGCGAACACCTCGTCGATCAGGTGCTGGGGCACGCCGAGGTCCTCGGCGGTCACCCAGTGCGCGTCGAGCCACGGCCGCAGGAACGCGCAGAACCGCTTCAGCACGCCGAACGCCCGCGGGTCCTTCGGGTCGAAGTCGATGCCGCCCTTCGCCCCGCCGACCGGCAGGTTGAAGGTCGCGGTCTTGTTGGCCATGCCCCGGGCGAGGTCCTCGACCTCGTTCATCGTGCAGCCCGCCCGCATCCGGGTGCCGCCGGTGGCGACGCCGGAGACCAGGCTGTGCACGACCAGGTAGCCGGGCGCGCCGGTGACGGGATCGGTCCACGTGAGCCGCATCAGCGGCTCGGCGTTGCGCGGGGTCATCAGGGCCACTCACCTCCAGGGAAGGTCCGGGCGGCCCGTCGTGGCCGCCTCCCCGAGCGTGCGCCCCGGACCGCCCACGCGTCCATTTAACGAACCTGCACGATCTCGTTTAGGTTTGGTGTATGGAGCTTTCGTTGCACCGCTTGCGGATGCTGCGCGAGCTGCACCGCCGGGGCACGGTGACGGCGGCAGCCGCTTCGCTGCACTACACCGCTTCGGCGGTATCGCAGCAGCTCGCGCAGCTGGAGCGCGACGTCGGCGCGAAGCTGTTCGAACGGCTCGGCCGGCGCGTCCAGTTGACCGAGCTCGGCAAGCTCCTGACGGAGCACGCCGAGGAGATCCTCGGCTCGGTCGAACGGGCGACGCTCGCCCTGGAGGAGGCCCAGGAGGCGCGCACGGTCCGGCTGACCGCCGGGGTCTGGGCGTCGGTGGCCTCCGGGCTGCTGCCGACGGCGTTGACCGCGCTGGCCGGCGACCACCCCGGCATCGAGGTGCGCACGCGGGAACTGGCGCCGGAGGACACCGCCGAGGCGGTCCGCGACGGCACGCTGGACCTGTCGTTCGTGATCGACTACTCGGACGCGCCGACGCCGTGGGACGCCGGGCTGGAACGCGCCGTCGTGGCGGTCGAGCGGCTGCACGCGGCGGTGCCGCGGGGTGCGGTGCCGTCGGGCTCGGCCTCGCTCGACGAGCTCGCCGAGCACCCGTGGATCCTGGCCAGCCCGAAGTCGCACTTCGGCCGGGCGATGCGCACGGCCTGCCAGCGGCACGGCTTCGCGCCGAAGATCAACCACGAGGTCGAAGAGCAGTCCACGGCGATGGCGATGGTGGGCGCCGGGCTCGGCGTCACGCTCGTTTCGGACCTGGGCCTGCGGCTGCTGCGGCCGCCCGGGATCGACGTCGTCGCGCTCACCACGCCGCTGCTGCGGACGGTGTCGATCGCCTACCGGCGGGACGCGTTCCGGCGGCCCGCGCTGCACCTGGTGATCGAGGCCGTGCGGGCGTCGGCGGCCGCGCTGGGCCTGGGCACGGAGTCCGCTTTGCCCTGATCCGGGACTTCTTACGGAGTGGTGAACCCGTCCTGCACCGCAAGATCCGGCCTGATTTTGTCGTACCCCGCGTGTAGCGTCCGAAGTCAAGAAGTTCCACCACACGGAACAGGAACGGACATGCAAGCGGTGCACGATTTCCCCGAGAAGTCGGGTAGTGCGTCCAACCGAACCGCACGGGTCCTGGCGGACCGCGCGGCCGGCGAGGCGTACGTCGCATCGGTGTGTTTCAAGCACGGACCACCCCGCCTGACCGGCGTGGAGCTGGAGTTCACCGTGCACCACGCCGACGACCCGGCCAGACCCCTCGATCCCGACGTCCTGGCCGCGGCGCTGGGTCCGCACACCCCGCGGACACTCCGCCCCGACAGCCCCGCCTCGCCCCTCCCGGCCGGCTCACCGGTGAGCCTCGAACCCGGGTGCCAGGTCGAGATCTCCGCTCTTCCCCAGGCCTCCCTGCGCGATCTCGACGCAGCCGTCACGGCCGACCTCCACCACCTGCGCGACCGCCTCGCCCGGCACGACCTCGTGCTGGGCGAAACGGGCATCGACGCCCACCGCGAGCCGCGCCGGGTCCTGCGCACACCGCGCTACGCGGCGATGGAACGGCGGTTCGCGCCGATCGGTCCCGGTGGCCTCACGATGATGTGCAGCACCGCGGGCTTGCAGGTCTGCGTCGACGCGGGGGAGCCCGGGCAGTACGCGGCCCGGTGGGCGGCGGCCCACGCGATGGGCCCGCCGCTGCTCGCCCTCTTCGCCAACTCCCGCGTCCACGCCGGACGGGACACGGGACACGCCTCCGCCCGCTGGCTCGCGGTGCACGACACGGAGGCGGTCCGCACGCGCACGTCCGGCGTCACGGACGACGACCCCGCCGGAGCGTGGGCCGAGCGCCTGATGGACACGCCCCTGATGGTGCTGCCCCGCGGCGACCGGCCGTGGGACGCGCCGGAGGGGCTGACCTTCGCCGACTGGATCGACGGCAGGGGCGCGGCCGCCCTGCTGCCGAAACCGACGGCGGCGGACCTCGACTACCACCTCACCACGATGTTCACCCCGGTCCGGCCCCAGGGCTACCTGGAGATCCGGTACCTCGACGCGCAACCGCCGGACGAGTGGCTCGCGCCGGTGGCGCTGGTCTCGGCGCTGCTCGCCCGGCCGTCCACTGTGGACAAGGTGCGCGCGGTCTGCGCGCCGGTCGCGGACCGGTGGACCGACGCGGCGCGGCGGGGACTGGCCGACGAGGACCTGGCGGCCGTCGCGGCGGCGCTGGCCGACCTCGGCTGCGCCGAGCTGGGCGTGACGGGGCTGGCGGACGAGTCGATCACCGAGATCAGCGAGAGCGTGCAGGGGCGCGCGTACCGATCGAGGAGCGAAGCATGAGCACGGAAGCACTGGGTGACCTGAGCGCGCAGGACCTGCGTGCCCGGGCGGCCGAAGCACTGACCCGGGCGCGGGCGCGCAGCGTGGCGCTGACCGACGCCGTGGACGACGAAGACCTGGTCCGCCAGCACTCCAAGCTGATGTCGCCGCTGGTCTGGGACCTCGCGCACATCGGCGTCCAGGAGGAGCTCTGGCTGGTCCGCGACGTCGGCGGACGCGAGCCGCTGCGGCCGGACATCGACGACATCTACGACGCGTTCCAGCACGCCCGCGCCGACCGGCCGGAGCTGCCGCTGCTCGGCCCGGCCGAGGCGCGCGCGTACGTCAAGCAGGTCCGCGAGAAGGCGTTCGACGTGCTGGAGCACGCGCCGATGGAGGGGCGGCGGCTGACCGAACAGGCCTTCGCGTTCGGCATGATCACCCAGCACGAGCAGCAGCACGACGAGACCATGCTGGCCACCCACCAGCTGCGCAAGGGCGACCCGGTGCTGCACGCGCCGGAGCCGCCGCCCGCGCGGTCGGGCCCGCTGCCCGCCGAGGTGCTGGTGCCGGGTGGCGCGTTCACGATGGGCACGTCGGCGGAGCCGTGGGCGCTGGACAACGAGCGCCCGGCGCACGAGATCGCCGTCGAGGCCTTCTGGATGGACACCGTCCCGGTGACGGGCGGCGCCTACGCGCGGTTCCTCGACGGCGGCGGCTACGACGACGAGCGCTGGTGGAGCCCGGCGGGCTGGGCGTACCGGACCGAAAACGGCATCACCGCGCCGCGGTTCTGGAAGCGGGAGCAGGACGGCTGGTGGCGCACCGCGTTCGGCGTCTACGAGCGCGTTCCCGCCGACGAGCCGGTCGTGCACGTCTCCTACTACGAGGCCGAGGCTTACGCGGCCTGGGCCGGGCGGCGGCTGCCGACCGAGGCGGAGTGGGAGAAGGCCGCGCGGTTCGACCCGGCGACCGGCCGGTCGCAGCGGTTCCCCTGGGGTGACGGGGAACCGTCGGCCGAGCACGCGAACCTGGGCCAGCGGCACCTGCGCCCGGCGCCGGCGGGGGCGTACCCGGCCGGCGCGTCGCCGACCGGCGTGCACCAGCTGATCGGCGACGTCTGGGAGTGGACTTCGACCGATTTCCACGGCTACCCGGGGTTCTCCGCCTTCCCGTACCGGGAGTACTCGGAGGTCTTCTTCGGACCCGAGTACAAGGTGCTGCGCGGCGGCTCCTTCGGCACCGACCCGTCGGCGATCCGGGGCACGTTCCGCAACTGGGACTACCCGATCCGGCGGCAGATCTTCGCCGGCTTCCGCACGGCCCGCGACGCGGCACCCGGCGAGGTGGGCTAGGCGTCATGTGCCGGCACATCGCCTACCTCGGCGAGCCGCTTTCGCCCGCCGAGGCGATCTTTCGCGCGCCGCATTCGCTGCTGGTGCAGTCCTACGCACCGGCGGACATGCGCGGCGGCGGTTCGGTCAACGCGGACGGGTTCGGGCTGGGCTGGTACCCCGGCCCGGGCTCGCCGCCACTGCGTCACCGCCGATCCACTCCACTGTGGACGGACGAGACGCTGCCGCCGCTGGCCGCGGCGGTGACCTCGGGCGCGTTCGTCGCCGCGGTCCGCAACGGCACCACCGGCCTGCCGGTGACCGAAGCGGCCGCGGCGCCGTTCACCGCCGGGCACTGGTTGTTCAGCCACAACGGCGTCGTCCGCGGCTATCCGGACTCGCTGGCCGAACTGGCCAAGACCCTGCCGGTCACCGAGCTGCTGACGCTGGAGGCACCGACGGACTCGGTGGTGCTCTGGGCGTTGCTGCGCGCCCGGCTCGCCACGGGCGAGGACCCGCTGACGGCGGTGGCGCAGCTGACGCTCGCCGTCGAAGCGGCCGCGCCCGGTTCCCGGCTCAACTTCCTGCTCACCGACGGCTCGACCCTCATCGGTACCGCCTGGACCCACGCGCTGTCCGTGCTGGAGACCCCGGCCGGCAGTGTTGTGCCGGGGCTTCGCCCCGGGCCGGGGGCTCCGCCACCCGGAACCCCCGGAAGCAACGTGTGGCTGGCGTCCGAACCCGTCGACGGTGATCCGCGCTGGCGGCCCGTCCCCGACCACCACGCCGTGCGCGCCACCGCCGCCGGCGTCGACCTGCTTCCCCTGACCCAGGAGCGTTCATGACCGAGATCGACCTCGACCACCACCGGTCCGGCGACGCCGTCACCGCGGAACTGCGCGCGGACGTCGTCGCCGGGCTCACGGCCGAGCGCAAGTGGCTGCCGCCCAAGTGGTTCTACGACGCCGAGGGCAGCGAGCTGTTCGAGAAGATCACCCAGCTGCCGGAGTACTACCCGACCCGCAGCGAGCGCGAGGTGCTGGCCGCGCACGCCGGCGACGTCGCGCGCCTGTCCGGCGCGCACACGCTCGTCGAGCTCGGGTCCGGGTCGAGCGAGAAGACCCGCCTGCTGCTCGACGCGCTCACCGGGCACGGCAGCCTGGAAGCGTTCGTCCCGCTCGACGTGTCCGAGTCCGCGCTGGCCGACGCCGCCGAGGCGATCTCGAAGGACTACCCGGGACTGACCGTCCGCGGGGTCGTCGGCGACTTCACCCAGCACCTCGGCCTCCTGCCCGGTGGCCAGCCGCGGGTGGTGGCGTTCCTCGGCGGCACGATCGGCAACTTCCTCCCCGCCGAGCGCGCGACCTTCCTGCGGTCGGTGCGCGAAGTGCTCGACGTGGGGGAGTGGCTGCTGCTCGGCACCGACCTCGTGAAGGACCCGGGCATCCTCGAACGCGCCTACGACGACGCCGCGGGTGTCACGGCCGAGTTCAACAAGAACGTGCTGCGGGTGATCAACGCCCGCCTCGGCGCGAACTTCGACGTCGACGAGTTCGAGCACGTGTCGCACTGGGACGCGGAGAACGAGTGGATCGAGATGCGCCTGCGGGCTCCGCGGGCGCTGACCGTCGAGATCCCGGGCGCGGACCTCACGGTGAGCTTCGCCGAGGGCGAGCACATCCGGACGGAGATCTCGGCCAAGTTCCGGCCCGCCGGCGTCGAGGCGGAGCTGGCCGCGGCCGGGTTCGCGCTGGAGCGCTGGTGGACCGACTCCCAGCAGCGGTTCGGGGTGAGCCTGGCAAGATCGGTGCGTGGCTAATCCTCTCCGGGCGCTCGCCCGGGCCCTCGGCACCCGGCCGTGGCTGATGCGCACGGCCGGGGCCGTCGTGTGGGCGGACAAGAAACTGCACCGCGCGTTCGGCGGCCGGGTGAGCCTCGTGGCGCTCGCCGGGCTGCCGTCGCTGCGGCTCACGACGACGGGCCGCAAGAGCGGGCAGCCCCGCAGCACGAACCTGCTTTATTTCCCCCACGGCGACGACATCGTGCTGACGGCCTCCAACTGGGGCCGCCCGAACGACCCGGCGTGGGCGCTGAACCTGCGCGCGAACCAGAAGGCGGAGGTCGAGCTCAAGGGGCGGCCGAGCGGGGTGGTGGCGCGGGAGCTGCACGGCGAAGAGTACGACGCGATGTGGCGGGAGCTGCTCGAGTTCTGGCCGGGGTACCGGATGGAGCAACGCGAGGCGGGCCGGCCGTTGCCGGTTTTCGTGCTCACGCCGGTGGCCGGGTAGGTTCCCACCATCCTTTTGGCCGGTGACGGCTTTCACCGGTTTGTGCCAGTCTCTCCGGGGTAACGCGCCGTGACGGCTCGGCCGCGCGGCTCATGCGTCACCAAGGGAGGAGACGTCTTGCCGAGATCCACACAGGGCCGGGTGCGGTCGTTCGCACTGGTGGGGGCGCTCGTGGCCGGCGTGGGACTGGCCGGGACGGCCGGCACCGCCGCGGCGGCCCCGGATGTGTCAGCCCCCGACGCGGTGGCGAAGCCCGCCGTGGTCGGGGCGACCGCCGCCGTCAACTGGGGTACCTGCTCGAGCGACACCCTCGCCGGCGTGCCCGCGGACCAGGTCAAGTTCTACAGCTGCGCGCGCTATCGCGTGCCGATCGACCACGACAACGCCTCGTTGGGCACCATCGACATCGCGCTGCTCAAGCGTGCCGCCCGCACGCCCGACAAGCGCGTCGGCTCGCTGTTCCTCAACCCCGGCGGCCCCGGCGGCTCGGGCCTGCGGATGCCGATCAGCGGGCAGTACTACTTCCAGCCGCAGGTGCTCGACCGGTTCGACCTCGTCGGGTTCGACCCGCGCGGCGTCGGGCAGAGCAACCCGCTTCGCTGCTTCACCACCCAGGAGGACGCCGACGAGGTCTTCGGCGCCCAGATCCCGGTGCCGCTGACCCGCGCCGAGATCTCCGGCACCCTCGCGAGCTACCGCGACTACGGCCGGTTCTGCAAGAACAACGCGGGTTCGCTGCTGAACCACATGTCCACCAAGGACGTCGTGCGCGACCTCGACACGCTGCGCGCGGCGGTCGGCGACCAGAAGCTGACCTTCGTCGGCTTCTCCTACGGGACGCTGATCGGCTCGACCTACACCTCGATGTTCCCGAAGCAGTCGCGCGCGATCGTCATCGACGGCAACGTCGACCCGGCGCTGCGCACCAGCGACGGCGTTCAGTACGACCGGGAACGCGCGCAGGGCTTCGAGATCGCGCTCGACGGGTTCCTCAAGCGGTGCGACCAGGTGGGCGCGAAGTGCGCGTTCAGCGACGGCACCCCGCGGGCGAAGTTCGACGAGCTGCGGGAGTACCTGCGCAAGCAGCCGATCACCATCCCCGGTGGCGGCACGGTGGACATCAACCAGTTCACCGGCGGCGTTTCGAGCGTCCTGTATTCGCCGGGGGCGTTCGCCGGTCTGGCCGAGGACCTGCAGGCGCTGTACACCGCGATCCACCCAGCGGGCGCGCAGTCCCAGGCGCTGCAGGCCAAGCCGCTGAAGGCGCTCACCCCGGGCAAACAGGGCCTGGCCGACCAGAACCCGGACAGCCCCTACACCAGCGACGACTCGTACTTCGCCGTCAACTGCTCCGACAAGCCGTTTCGGATCAAGCAGGAGCAGGTGCCGGACATCGCCGCGAAGTGGGAGCGCGAGTCGCGCACCTTCGGCCGCTACCAGGCGTTCGCCGACACGGCGGGCTGCCCGGTGTGGCCGGCGAAGAAGCCGGATGCCTACCGCGGTCCGTGGCGGGCTCAGACCGACGTACCGGTGGTCGTCGTGAGCAACTACTACGACCCGGCGACGCGGTACAAGTTCGGCCAGCGGATGGCGGCCGAGCTCGGCAACTCG
Organism: Amycolatopsis sp. MEPSY49; assembly: GCF_051337345.1. Taxonomy (NCBI): domain Bacteria; kingdom Bacillati; phylum Actinomycetota; class Actinomycetes; order Pseudonocardiales; family Pseudonocardiaceae; genus Amycolatopsis; species Amycolatopsis sp. MEPSY49. Next base: position 735,896 of record NZ_JBDLYJ010000002.1, read on the forward strand.
CGGCTGCTGTCGGTCGACGCGTTCGGCCACTGCATCCTCGGCGACGCCCTGGGCGTCGACAAGGCCGTGGCGGACTACCTGACCGACCTCAAGGTGCCGGCGAACGGGCAGGTGTTCCAGCCGAACGTCCAGCCGTTCGAAACCGCGTAGCAGAAAGAGAACGGGCCGGGGTGACGCTGTCGCCCCGGCCCGTTTCACGTTCCCAGCAGCCGGTCCAGCACGTCCCCGGCGGCCGCCTCGGCTTCGGCGACCGCGCTTTGGTGGTCGTCGGCCCGGGCGACCAGCAACGCGATCTCGTTCATGCCGGCGAGCAGGACGTGCGCGAAGAGGTCCACTCGCGCGGCCGGGATCCGGCCGTCGCGCCGCAGCGCCGCCTTGATCCGGCCGAGCGTGCGCACCTCGTCGAGCTCCCGCCAGCGCTGCCAGCCCAGCACGGCCGGCGCGTCGATGAGCATCACCCGCCGCACCACGGGGTCCCGGGTGCTCCGGATCCACGCGAGACACGCGGCGCGCAGCGCTTCGACCGGGTCGGTCATGCCTTCGACGGCCCGCGCCCCCTCCGCGCCGACCCGGTCGTAGACGGTGTCCAGGACGGCCGCGAACAGCGCGTCCTTGCCGGGGAAGTGGTGGTAGAGCGCGCCACGGCTGACGTCGGCCGCCCGCAGGACGGCTTCGATCGACGTGCCGTCGTAGCCGTGTTCGGTGAACAGGCCGGTCGCGACCGCGACGAGGTGCTCGCGGGTCGCCTGACCCCGGTCGATCTTCTTGTTCATGCGGGTTCGGCAGCCTCCGTCGTTGACAAACCGACTGTCGGTCTGTTGATACTAGACCGTCAGTCGGTTTACTTCTGGAGGGACTCTACCGATGGACCTGCGAACCTGGGAGGACCAGCGCGGACGCGTGTCGACGGCGTCCGGCGAGGTGAGCTACACCGATGTCGGCGAAGGCCCGGTCGCGCTCTTCGTGCACGGCGTGGGGACGAACAACCTGTTGTGGCGCAAGGTGGTGGGCGAGCTGGCGGGGGAGCGCCGGTGCGTCGCGCCGGACCTGCCGGGGCACGGCGCCTCACCGGTGACGCCCGGGCAGGACCTCAGCCTGAACGGGCTCGCCCGGCTGCTCGAAGACTTCTGCGAGTCGCTGGAACTGGGCGAGTTCGACCTGGTCGCCAACGACACCGGCGGCGCGGTCGCGCAGGTCTTCGCCGCGCACCACGCCGACCGCCTGCGCTCGCTCACCCTGACCAACTGCGACACGCAGGGGAACCTGCCGCCCGAGGCGTTCCGCCCGGTCGTCGAGCTGGCCGAACGCGGGAAGCTGGCGCCGCTGCTGGTCCAGCTCGCCGCGGACCCCGAGCGGGCGCGGACCGGCGCGCTCGGCGGGGGTTACGAACACCCCGAGCGGCTGCCCGCCGAGGTGCTGGAAGCCTTTGTGGGGCCGGTCGGCGGCACCCTGGAAGCGGCGCGGCAGTTCGAGCGCCTCTTGACGTCGGTCCGCGGCGAGGAACTGGACGCGATCGAGCCGCTGCTGAAGGAGTTCCGCGTGCCGACGCTGCTGGTCTGGGGGACCGGCGACCCGAACTTCGGCGTCGAGTGGGCGTACCGCTTCCGGGACACCGTCCCCGGCGTCACCGAGGTCGTCGAGGTCCCCGGCGCGAAGCTCTTCTTCCCCGACGAACGGCCCGGAGACCTCGTGCCGCACCTGCGCCGGCACTGGGCGTAGCGATCATCACAGGCGACGGGGCCGGGACCCGGCGCTACAGTGGGGGAGTCGATCAACCACGAGCACCGGAAGCGAGGTGAGCGGCACATGCCAGCGGACAGTCACGGGACGACCGGGCGTGCGCTCACCGGAGGTTTCCGGCTGAGCTGACCGACGTCCGGTCTCCCCTGTCCGGCAGTGCGCACGCCGGAAAAGAGCGGGATCATGACCATTTTCGAAATGCTGCTGCGCGTCGGCGCCGGCGTCGGCCTGGGTGCCGTCATCGGGATCGAGCGCCAGTTCCGCGCCCGGATGGCCGGGCTGCGCACCAACGCGCTGGTCGCGGTCGGCGCGACGCTGTTCGTGCTGCTGTCCGCGCACGGCTTCGGCGGGCTGACCACGAGCGGCGACGCCGACCCGACGCGGGTCGCGGCCCAAATCGTTTCGGGCATCGGGTTCCTCGGCGCCGGCGTCATCCTGCGCGACGGCCTGAACGTCCGCGGCCTCAACACCGCGGCGACGCTGTGGTGCTCGGCCGCGGTCGGCGCGCTCGCCGGAGCCGGGCTGTACGCGATCGCGGCGGCCGGGACCGCCGTCGTCGTCGGGGTGAACGTGGTGCTGCGGCCGCTGGGCCGGGTCGTCGACCGCCGCCCGGACGCGGGCGACGAGACGCCGACGCGGTACGCGTTCCAGGCTGTCACCCGCGACGCGACCGAGGCGCACGTGCGGGCGCTGCTCGTGCAGTCGCTGACCCGCACGGACTTCCGGCTGCTGTCGGTGCTGAGCACCGATCGCGAGGACCGCACGGTCGAGGTCCGCGCCGAGCTGATCGGCGACCAGCGCGACGACGCCCAGATGGAGGCGGCGGTGTCGCGGCTTTCGCTGGAGCCGTCGGTGTCCAGCGTCCGCTGGGAAGCCGTACCGGCTTAACCGAGGAACTCCTCGAGCAGCTCGCCGAACCGGGCGGGCTGCTCGAGGTTCACCATGTGTGCGGCGCCGGGCACCTTCGCGCGGCGTGCGTGCGGTGCCTCCCGCTCCAGCAGGTCGGCGACCGCGAAGATGTCGGTCGAGTCGAGGTCGCCGGTGACCACCAGGGTGCGCGCCGCGATCTCCGCGACCCGGCCGATCGCGCCCACCTCGATTCCGACGACCGGCGCCGGGTGGCCCTTCGCGGCGTTCTCCACCAGCATGTCCCGGCAGGACTTCCGGACCGCCGGATCGACCTCACCGGGCGTGCGGCGGGGCCCGTCGACCCACAGCCGCAGGACGCACTCGAGCAAGGCCGGGCCGTTCCCGGCCCGCGCGGCCTCGCCGGCCTGCTCCATCAGGTCGAGGACGAACGGGTCACGGAACTCCATGCCGCTGATCCCCGGCGAGCTGAGGAACAGGCCGCCGACGCGGTCCGGGTACGCCACCGCGAAGTCGAGGAACACGCGGCTGCCGAACGAGCAGCCGACGAGCACCGGCCGGTCGACGTCGAGCGCGTCCAGCAGCTTCTTCAAGTCCTCGTGGTGCGAGAACTCCCGCGGCGGGTTCGACGAACCGCCCGCGCCGCGGGCGTCGTAGCGGAGGACCCGGTGGGTCCCCGCGAGGCGGGTGAACTGCTCCTCCCACATCGCGCGGGTCATCCCACCCGCGTGCAGGAACACGATCGGCCGGCCGCGGCCGCGTTCTTCATAGGACAGGGTGCCGTCGCCGAGCTCGATTTCCCCCATGTCCGGCACGGTACCGGACGACGAAGGCCTCCCCACCTGCTCGATGGGGAGGCCTTCGGGGCGAAAAGCCTTACGCCTGCGTCATCTTCCGCAGCACGTACTGCAGGATGCCGCCGTTGCGGTAGTAGTCCGCCTCGCCCGGGGTGTCGATGCGGACGTCCGCTTCGAACTCCACCTTGGTGCCGTCCGCCTTGGTGGCCGTGACGTGCACCGTGCGCGGGGTCTCGCCGTCGTTCAGCTTGGTGATGCCCGAGATGTCGAACGTCTCGGTGCCGTCCAGGCCGAGCGACGAGGCCGACTCGCCCTGCGGGAACTGCAGCGGGATGACGCCCATGCCGATCAGGTTCGAGCGGTGGATGCGCTCGAACGACTCGGTGATGACCGCGCGGACGCCCAGCAGCGACGTGCCCTTGGCCGCCCAGTCACGCGACGAGCCCGAGCCGTACTCCTTGCCGCCCAGCACGACCAGCGGGGTGCCCGCCTTCGCGTAGTTCTGCGCCGCGTCGTAGATGAACGCCTGCGGCGCGCCCTCCTGCGTGAAGTCGCGGGTGTAGCCGCCCTGCACGTCGTCGAGGAGCTGGTTGCGCAGCCGGATGTTCGCGAACGTGCCGCGGATCATCACCTCGTGGTTGCCGCGCCGGGAGCCGTAGGAGTTGAAGTCCTTCTTCTCCACGCCGTGCTCGGTCAGGTACTGCGCGGCCGGGGTGCCCGGCTTGATCGCGCCGGCGGGGGAGATGTGGTCGGTGGTGACCGAATCGCCCAGCTTCGCCAGCACGCGCGCGCCGGTGATGTCGGTGACCGCGGCCGGCTCCGGCGTCATGCCCTCGAAGTACGGGGGCTTCCGCACGTAGGTGGACTCGGCGTCCCACTCGAAGGTCTTGCCCTCCGGGGTGGGCAGCGACTTCCAGCGCTCACCGCCGTCGAAGACGTCGGCGTAGTCCTTGGTGAACATCTCCTGCGTGATCGCGTAGTCGATGGTCTCCTGGATTTCCTTCGCCGTCGGCCAGATGTCCTTGAGGAAGACGTCGTTGCCTTGCGCGTCCTGGCCCAGCGGCTGGTTCGCGAAGTCGAAGTCCATCGTGCCGGCCAGCGCGTAGGCGATGACCAGCGGCGGCGACGCGAGGTAGTTCATCTTCACGTCGGGGTTGATCCGGCCTTCGAAGTTCCGGTTGCCCGAGAGCACCGAGACCGCGGTGAGGTCGTTCTCCTGGATGGCCGCGGAGATCTCGTCCGAGAGCGGGCCGGAGTTGCCGATGCACGTGGTGCAGCCGTAGCCGACCAGGTGGTAGCCCAGCTTCTCCAGGTAGGGCCACAGGTTGGCCTTGGTGTAGTAGTCGGTGACGACCTGCGAGCCCGGCGCCATCGACGTCTTGACCCACGGCTTGACCGCGAGGCCCTTGTCCACGGCGTTGCGCGCGAGCAGCGCGGCGCCGAGCATGACCGACGGGTTCGATGTGTTGGTGCACGACGTGATCGAGGCGATCACCACGGCGCCGTGGTCGAGGACGAACTCTCCGCGGTCCGGCGTGGAGACCTTGACCGGCTTGCTCGGGCGGCCCGACGCACCGTTCGCGGCCGACGAGGTGACCGGCGCGGCGTCGTCTTCGGCGAAGGACAGCGACGGCGAGTCGCTGGCCGGGAAGGACTCCTCCGAAGCCTCGTCCATCTTCGTGTGCGGCGTGAGGTCTTCGCCGTCCACGTAGTCGTGGATCGACTTGCGGAACGACGACTTCGCGTCCGACAGCTCGATGCGGTCCTGCGGGCGCTTCGGGCCGGCGATCGACGGGACGACCGTCGAGAGGTCCAGCTCGAGGTACTCGGAATAGGCCGCCTCGCGCGACGGGTCGTGCCAGAGGCCCTGCTCCTTGGCGTAGGCCTCGACCAGCGCGACCTGTTCGGCCGAGCGGCCGGTCAGCTTGAGGTAGCGGACGGTCTCCTCGTCGATCGGGAAGATCGCCGCGGTGGAGCCGAACTCGGGGCTCATGTTGCCGATGGTGGCGCGGTTGGCCAGCGGCACCGCGGCCACGCTCTCGCCGTAGAACTCGACGAACTTGCCGACCACGCCGTGGCGGCGCAGCATTTCGGTGATCGTGAGGACGACGTCGGTGGCGGTGACGCCGGCCGGGATCTCGCCGGTCAGCTTGAAGCCGACGACGCGCGGGATCAGCATCGACACCGGCTGGCCCAGCATGGCCGCCTCGGCCTCGATGCCGCCGACGCCCCAGCCCAGCACGCCCAGGCCGTTGACCATGGTGGTGTGCGAGTCGGTGCCGACGCAGGAGTCGGGGTAGGCCTGCCCGTTGCGGGCCATCACCGTGCGCGCGAGGTGCTCGATGTTGACCTGGTGCACGATGCCGGTGCCCGGCGGGACGACCTTGAACTCGTCGAAGGCGCCCTGGCCCCAGCGCAGGAACTGGTAGCGCTCGCGGTTGCGCTCGTACTCGATCTCGACGTTGCGCTCGAAGGCGTCGGGGCGGCCGAAGACGTCGATGATGACCGAGTGGTCGATGACCAGCTCGGCGGGGGCGAGCGGGTTGACCTTGTCGGGGTCGCCGCCGAGGTCGGTGACCGCCTCGCGCATGGTGGCGAGGTCGACGACGCACGGCACGCCGGTGAAGTCCTGCATGATCACGCGGGCGGGCGTGAACTGGATCTCGATCGACGGGTCGGCGTTCGGGTCCCACGAGCCGAGCGCGCGGATGTGGTCGGCGGTGATGTTCGCGCCGTCCTCGGTGCGCAGCAGGTTCTCGAGCAGGATCTTCAGGCTGTACGGCAGGCGCTCGGCGCCTTCGACCTTGTTCAGGCGGAACACCTCGTACGAGGCGTCGCCGACCTTCAGCGTGTCTTTGGCGCCGAAGCTGTCCTTGCTGGCAGGTGCGGTCACGTCTAACTCCAGTGGCGTGGACTTCCGCGCCGGTGCGGCGGTCGAGTCCCGGGTCAGTTCGGTCGGGTTCGGTGGTGGCGAGTCTTGCGCACCCCCACCGTAGGACCGGATTCGGGATGCCACACCTCGCGGTGCCTCAAACAGTACGCGTGTCCTGTTTAACGGACAAGACGACACGCGGTGTGGGCTGCGCCATTCGGAAAGCCGACACCGCGGGGGTCCCTCAATGAGGGGAATTGGTGCCTACGTTGTGTAAGTTTCCGGTGATGCTTGTGATAGTGGTGTGACTGCAGTGACGCGCGATGTGCGCAGGTGAGCGGAGGTGGGCGGTCGTGGCGGGACGGCGTGGGGGTCCGGAGGTGCCGCGGGCCCGCCGTGGACTCACCGTGAGCGCGCTCACGCTGGTGATCTTGTTCGGAGCCGGCGGCACGGGCCTCGCGGCACCCCCGCCGCCGCCCAACCCCAGCGACTCGGACATCACCTCGAGCAAGGCCGACGCCAACGCGAAGGCCGGCGAGGTCGGCCGGCTGACCAACCAGCTGGCCCAGGCCGAGCAGAAGCTGTCGCAGCTGCAGGACGACGTCGAGCTCAAGCAGGAAGAGGCCAACAAGGCCCTGGTCGACCTGCAGTCCGCGCAGGACGCCGCCGCCCAGGCCGAGAACGACGCGAAGGCCGCCCGCACCGAGGCCGACGCGGCGGCCGCGGCGATCGAGAAGGCCCGCAACGACCTCAAGACCTTCGCCGCCGCGAGCTTCCAGCAGGGCAGCACGGTCGGCTCGCTTTCGGCCTACCTGAGCGCCGACAGCCCGAAGGACATGCTGGCCCGCGCGCAGCTGCTCGACGCCGTCGGCGGCGACCGGCTCAACGCCCTCGACCGGCTCCAGCAGGCGCAGACCGAGAAGTCGAACAAGGACGCCGCGGCCCGCAAGGCCGCCGAGATCGCCCAGCAGAAGCAGGACGCGGCGCGCCAGGCGAAGACCAGCGCGGACGCCGCGCAGGCCAGGGCGATCAGCGCGCAGGACAGCCAGGCCACGCAGAACACCCAGCTCGAGAAGAACAAGTCCGACGTCGAGCAGCAGCTCTACGCCGCCCAGGCGAAGGTCAACGGCCTGCAGGGCCAGCGGCAGCGCTACCAGGACTGGCTCGCCGAGAAGCAGCGCGAGGACGACGAACGCGCCCGTCAGGCCGCGCTCGGCTCGTCCGGCGGGGGCGGCCGCCCGGCGAGCAAGCCGGCGTCGGGCCCGGCGGGCTCCTCGATCGAGGCGGTCATCGCGCGGGCGTTGTCGAAGATCGGCCTGCCGTACGCGTGGGGCGGAGGCAACGCGAGCGGCCCGACGCGCGGCATCCGCGACGGCGGCGTCGCCGACCGGTACGGCGACTACAACAAGATCGGCTTCGACTGCTCCGGGCTGATGATCTACGCCTTCGCCGGGGTCAAGGGCCTGCCGCACTACAGCGGCTACCAGTACACGGCCGGGCGGCGGGTCCCGCTGTCCCAGATGCGCCGCGGCGACATGCTGTTCTGGGGCGGCGCGGGCGGCATCCACCACGTCGCGCTCTACCTCGGCGGCGGCCAGATGGTCGAGGCGCCGCAGTCCGGCCTGCGCGTCCGGATCGCGCCGGTCCGCTACGGCGGGATCATGCCGTACGCGACCCGCTTGATCGGCTGAAACCCGCTCGACGCGGCCGGCGGCGGCCACCAGGATCGTCCGCGTGGACGACGAACTGAACGCGCTGCGGCGCACGCGGATGCGCTGGAACACGCCCCTGTCCGAGGCCCACGCTTCGGTGCTGCTCGATCGGCTGGACCTCGGCGAAGGACCACACCTCGTCGACCTCGGCTGCGGCTGGGGCGAGTTGCTGCTGCGGGCCTCGGAACGGGCGCCGGCCCTGCGCGTGACCGGCGTCGACGCCGACGAGGTCGCGCTGGCGAGGGGCCGGTCGGCGGCTCGAGAACGGGGCCTGGCCGTCGAGTTCACCTCGTCGGACGCCGCGACCTGGGACACCCCCGTCGAGCGGGCCTTCTGCATCGGCGCGGCTCATGTCTTCGGCTCGACGAAGGCGGGGCTGGCGGGGCTCGCCCGCGTGGTGCCGTCCGGCAGGCTGCTCTACGGCGACGGCTTCTGGGCGGCCCCGCCGAACCCGGCCGCCCTGGAGATCTTCGGCCCCGACACGCTCACGCTGCCGGAACTCGTCGACACCGCGGCCGACGCCGGCTGGCGCGTACGGCACCTCAGCGTCGCCGACCAGCTCGAATGGGACGACTTCGAGTCGACGTCCCGCGCCGGCTGGGAGGAGTGGCTGGCGGCGCACCCGGCCGACCCGCGGGCGGGCGAGGTGCGCGAGTGGCTCGACCGGCGGCTGCGCGAGTACGTCCGGGACTACCGGGGTGTGCTGGGCCTGGCCTACCTCGTGCTGACCCGCTGAGTCAGGCCTTCCCCTCGCGCTTCAGCTTGCGCCAGCCACCGGCGCGGTTGTTCGCGATGATCTGGCGGAACATCGCCGTGAGCGCGGGCGCGTTGATCGGCTCGCCCTCGCGGAAGGCGACCGTCCGCGCGGTCTTGTTGCCGTGCCCGGCGGTGATGATGCCGTCCGGGTCGGGGACGATGCCGCCGTCGTAGACGAAGACGTTGACGTGGTCCTTCGCCGCCAGCAGGGCACAGATGTTGCCCTCCAGCACGAAGTACGGCTGCCGGGTGCGCTTGATGGTCTCGACGACCTCGGGGTCCGCCGCGTGGACCAGCTCGCGGACCTCGCGGCAGATCGCCTGCTGCCACCCGGGCAGGGCGCCGATGTAGGCGTCGACGCGCGGTTCGACGGTGTAGGACACGCGTCCAGTATGGGCTAGATTCCCGGGATGCGGTACGCGGGGATCGTGGTGGCCGGGGGTTCGGCGCGCAGACTGTCCGGTGTGGACAAGCCGGCGCTGTCGGTCGGCGGGAAGCCCTTGCTGGCCCGCGCGATCCACGCGCTCTCGGGCGCCGAACGCGTGATCGCGGTCGGTCCGCGGCGGCCAGGCTTCGACGTCGTGTGGACCCGCGAACCGGTGCCCGGCACCGGGCCCGTCGCGGCACTGGCCGCCGGTCTCGCGTTCGTCCCGGACGACGTCGAGGCGGTCGTCGTGCTGGCGGCCGACCTCCCGGGCGTCCGCCGGTCCACAGTGGACCGCCTGCTCGCGGCGATCGGCGACGGCGACGGCGCGGTCCTCGTGGACGCCGGCGGCTCCCGGCAGTGGCTGCTGGGCGCGTGGCGGGCCCCAGCGCTGCGGGCGGCATTGCCCGAGCAGGTGGAGAACGCGGCGCTGCGGCGGGTGCTCGGCGGACTGAGTGTCACCGAGGTGCCGGCCGAACTGGGCGAAGCGGACGATATCGACACCCCTGAGGACCTCGAGCGGCACCGCTGAAGGCAGCTTCACAGATGTCACACCGCTGACGGTGTTGGCTACTCACGCGCCGACCCGTGCGTCCGCGTGCCGGATGCGACGGACGAGTGGGGGACGCAGTACGGTCGCACCGCGTGATCACCGTCGCGGGGGCGGCGCACGAACTTTCGAGGAGGCAGAGTGACCGAGCCCGGCTACGCCGAGGGCGGGAACGGCCAGCAGGCGACACCGGCGCGGGACGCCCAGTTGCTGGAGCGGACCGTGTTCGAGGTCAAGCGGATCATCGTCGGCCAGGACCGCCTGGTCGAGCGGATGCTGGTCGGCCTGCTGGCCAAGGGCCACCTGCTGCTCGAAGGCGTGCCCGGCGTGGCGAAGACCCTCGCCGTCGAGACGTTCGCGCGGGTCGTCGGGGGCTCGTTCTCGCGCGTCCAGTTCACGCCCGACCTGGTGCCCGCCGACATCCTCGGCACCCGGATCTACCGCCAGGGCGCCGAGCGGTTCGACGTCGAGCTCGGCCCGGTCGTGGCCAACTTCGTGCTCGCCGACGAGATCAACCGCGCGCCGGCCAAGGTCCAGTCGGCGATGCTCGAGGTGATGGCCGAGCGGCACGTCTCGATCGGCGGGCAGACGTTCCCGATGCCCGACCCGTTCCTCGTGCTGGCCACCCAGAACCCGATCGAGAACGAGGGCGTGTACCCGCTGCCCGAGGCGCAGCGCGACCGCTTCCTGTTCAAGATCGTCGTCGAGTACCCCTCCGCCGAGGAGGAGCGGGAGATCATCTACCGGATGGGCGTCACCCCGCCCACCCCGCACGAGGTGCTCAGCCCGACCGAGCTGGTCCGGCTGCAGGGCGTCGCGTCGCAGGTGTTCGTGCACCACGCGCTCGTCGACTACGTCGTGCGGCTCGTGCTGACCACCCGGACGCCGAACGAGCACGGCCTCGCCGACGTCGCCGGCTGGGTGTCCTACGGCGCTTCGCCGCGCGCGAGCCTCGGCATCATCGCCGCCGCCCGGGCCCTCGCGCTGGTCCGCGGCCGCGACTACGTGCTGCCGCAGGACGTCGTCGACGTCGTGCCGGACGTGCTGCGCCACCGGCTGGTGCTGTCCTACGACGCGCTCGCCGACGGCGTGCCCATCGACCACATCATCACGCGCGTGCTGCAGACCGTGCCGCTGCCGCAGGTCTCGGCCCGGCCGCAGGGCGGGGCCGGCCAGGGCGGCCCGGTCCCGGCGGGCGCGCCGGTCAGGTAGCCCGGCGATGGCGAAGAACGAGAAGGGCGAACGTCCTTCGTGGGCGCCCCCGGTGCTGCGGGGCGACCGGCTGGAAGCCGGGCTCCGGACGCTGGAGCTCGACGTCCGCCGCCGGCTCGACGGGCTGCTGCAGGGCAACCACCTCGGCCTCGTGCCGGGGCCGGGGTCCGAGCCCGGCGAGGCGCGCCCGTACCAGCCCGGCGACGACGTCCGCCGGATGGACTGGGCGGTCACCGCCCGCACCACGACCCCGCACATCCGCGAGACCGTGGCCGACCGCGAGCTCGAGACGTGGGTGGTCGCCGACCTGTCGGCGAGCCTCGACTTCGGGACCGCATTGTGCGAGAAGCGCGACCTGGTGGTCTGCGCGGTCGCGGCGGTCGCGCACCTCACCGGGGGCGGCGGCAACCGGATCGGCGCGCTGGTCTCCACTGGCGCCGAGCTGACTCGCATCCCGGCGCGCGGCGGCCTCGCGCACGCCCGCGGCCTGGTGCGGAAGCTGGCCGAGACTCCACGGGCGGCCGAGGGCACCCGCGGTGACTTCGCTGCTGCGCTGGAGGCCCTGCGCCGTCCGCCGCGGCGGCGTGGCCTGGCCGTGGTGATCTCCGATTTCCTGGGCGACATGTCCTGGGAGCGGCCGCTGCGGGCGCTGGGCGGACGCCACGAGCTGATCGCGATCGAAGTCCTCGACCCGCGCGACGTCGACCTGCCCGAGGTGGGCACCGTCGTGCTGGCCGACCCGGAGACAGGGAAGCAGCGCGAAGTGCATGCGTCGGCCTTGCTGCGCAAGGAGTTCGGGGCCGCGGCCCACGCCCACCGGCAGCAGGTGGCGGCCGGCCTGCGGCGCGCGGGTGCCGCCCACCTGACGCTGCGCACGGACGCCGACTGGATCGCCGACATGGTGCGGTTCGTCGTCGCCCGCAAGCGCCGCTGGTCGGGGGGTGTCGCGTGAGGGAGCTTGCGACCGAACCATTCAACACAGCGCTTCCGACTCAGGTGGCACCGAGCGTCAGCGAGGTGTGCGCATGAGCTTGACGGGCTTCGCCGCGCCTTGGTGGTTCCTGCTGCTGATCGCCGTCGCGGCGGTCGCGATCGGGTACGTGCTGGCGCAGCGCGCGCGGCGGAAGCGGACCATGCGGTTCGCGAACCTCGCGCTGCTGGAGAAGGTCGCGCCGAAGAGCCAGGGCTGGGTGCGGCACCTGCCGGCGGTGCTGATCGTGCTGTCGCTGCTGGTCCTCACCGTCGCGCTGGCCGGGCCGACCGCCGAGCAGAAGGTGCCGCGCAACCGGGCGACCGTGATGCTGGTGATCGACGTGTCGCTGTCGATGGAGGCGACCGACGTCGCGCCGACGCGGCTGAAGGCGGCCCAGGACGCGGCGACGCAGTTCGCGCAGAACATGACCCCGGGCATCAACCTGGGCCTGATCTCGTTCGCGGGCACGGCGACCGTGCTGGTCAACCCGACCACCGACCGCAACGGCGTGATCAAGGCGATCGAGAACCTGAAGCTGGCCCAGTCGACGGCGACCGGGGAAGGCATCTTCGCGGCCTTGCAGTCGGTGGAGAGCTTCTCCAGCGTCGTGGGCGGCGCCGACGGGCCGCCACCGGCCCGGATCGTGCTGATGTCCGACGGCAAGCAGACGGTGCCCGAGGACCTGTACGCGGCGCGCGGCGGCTACACGGCGGCGCAGGCGGCGAAGCAGGCGGGCGTGCCGATCTCGTCGATCTCGTTCGGCACGACGCACGGTTCGGTCGACATCGACGGCAAAGCCCAGCCGGTGAGCGTGGACGACGAGTCGCTGCGCGAGATCGCCCGGCTGTCGGGCGGCGAGTTCTACAAGGCGGCCAGCGCCGAGGAGCTGAAGAAGGTCTACGCGGACCTCGGCGAGCAGATCGGCTACGAGCTGAAGGACGCCGACGCGAGCAAGCCGTGGGTGGTCGTGGGGACGCTGATCCTCATGCTCGGCGCGGCGGCGAGCTTGTTCTTCGGGCAGAGACTGCCGTGACTCAGGCTCGGCGAACGCCGTACAGGCTTCCGCCGAGCAGGGTCACCCCGGAGAGCACCCCGCTGACGAACGGCACCCACGCCGCCGCGCTGCCCAGCAAGGCCAGGCCGACGATGCCGAGCACCGTCAGGAGCACGCCGACCACCAGGATCGAACGGGTCTTCCACGCCGACGCCAGCGCGACGAAGTGGAGGCCGACGATAGTGGCGATCCAGGCGACGTTCGCCTGCACCGGCGCGTCCAGGAGGCTCAGCACGAAGAACCCGGCGATCAGCAGGACGACCTCGCCGATGACGATCACGCGGTAGCTCGGCCCGAACATCGGCCGTCCGTCGAGGGTGGGCCGGCCCCCGGCACGTACGCCGAGGACGACCACCGCCGCCAGTGCGAGCACGGCCAGCGCGCGGAGCACCCAGCCGAGCGCTGCCGGAACCGGCGAGCCGGAGTTGACCAGGACGAACACGGTGCCGAACGCGGCGCCGATGAGCGCCCCCAGGAACTGCTGTCGCATCCGGCGAACCTACCGGACGGTGATCACGCGCCCGCGAAGCCGTTCTGCCGCCAGGCTTCGTAGACCGTGATGGCCGCGGTGTTGGCGACGTTCAGCGACCGGCTCGTCGGCAGCATCGGCAGCCGCACGCGGTCGGTCACCTCCGGCGCCTGCCGCACGTCGGCGGGCAGCCCGACCGACTCCGGGCCGAACATCAGCACGTCTCCCGGCCCGTACGCGACATCCGTGTACAGCCGGGTCGCCGACGCGCTGAACGCGTACACCTTGGCCGGCAGCAACACTTCCCAGGCCGCGGCCAGCGACGCGTGGACGTGCACCCGCGCGAGGTCGTGGTAGTCGAGCCCGGCTCGGCGCAGCTGCTTGTCCTCCAACGTGAACCCGAGCGGCTCGACCAGGTGCAGCTCGCACCCGGTGTTCGCGGCGAGCCGGATCGCGTTGCCCGTGTTCGGCGGGATCTCCGGCTGGTAGAAGAGAACGCGGAACACGGGCTCAGTCCCCGAGCAGGGCGGCGTAGGCCTTGCGGACCGCGTCCGGTGGTGCCTCCGGGCGCAGCGTCTCCGGGTCGATGAACACGTACCGCAGCGTCGCCGCCGCGATCAGGGTCTCGCCGCGGCGGATCTCGAAGTCGAAGATCAGCGACGTCGTGCCGAGGTGGTTGAGGTACTGCGAAACCACGAGTTCTTCGTCGTACCGGGCCGGGGCGCGGAACTTCAGGTTCGCCTCCGCCACGACGACGTCGGTGCGGTGGGCCAGGAACTCCTCGTGTGAACCGAAGAGCGCCTTCTCCGCCTCGAACGCGCACATGTCCACATAGGCCAGGTAGTGGGCGTTGAAGACGATGCCCTGGCCGTCGCACTCGTGGTAGCGCACGCGCAGCGGCATCTCGACGATGGGGCGGCGAGGTTCGGTCACCGCCCCAATCTAGCGCTCAGCCGTGCAGTGCCCGGTACGCGGCCGCCGCGCCCGGCTGCAGCGGCACCGGCTGCGTGCCGATGAGCGTGCGCACGTCGAGGAACTGCGTGCCGACGGCTTCGGCGGGCACCAGGTCGGTCGCCCGCTCGACGAGCAGCCGGACGACGGCCGCGGCGACGTCGCCGGGCAGGGCGGGGGAGCAGACGAGCAGGTTCGCGACGCCGATGGTGCCCAGCGCGCCGACGCCGCGGTACGCGCCGTCGGGGACTTGGACCTGGTCGTACACCGGCCCGTACGCGGCGCGCAGCGCGGGCACCACCGAATCCAGGGGCAGCAGGGCGATCGGGGTGGTGCGGGTGAGGTCGGCGAGCTTGGGCGTCGGCACCCCGCCGGACCACAGCATGGCGTCGATCCGGCGGCCGGCCAGCGCGCGGACGGCGTCGTCGAAGAGCAGGTGCCGGGCGTCGACCGCGATGCCGGCCTTGGCGAAGAGGCGCTCGCCGAGCTGGGCCGCGCCGGAGCCGCCCGCGCCGAGCGACACCGGACGGCCGGTCAGGTCGGCGAGGCGGCGCACCGGCCCGTCCGCGCGGACCACGAGCTGCAGGTAGTTCTCGTAGACGCGGCCGAGTGCGAGCAGCGGCACCTTGCCGGTGAACGGCGCGCCGCCGGTCAACGCCGTCTGGGCGACGTCGGCCAGCACGAGCCCGAGGTCGGCCTGGCCGCGGCGGACGAGGTCGACGTTGGCGACGCTCGCCTCGGTCGGCACGGCGGTGGCGTGCAGCCTGGGCTCGGCGAGGCTCAGCTGGGTGGCGAGCAATTCGGCGAAGGCGAGGTAGAAGCCGCCGCGCTCGCCGGCGGCGATGGTGACCGTCCGTTCGGGGCCGCCGTAGCCGGACGTCGAGCAGCCGGCCAGGGCGAGCCCGAGGCCGCCGAGCAGAGCGGTGCGCCGCGTGAGGGTCATGGGGCCGCCAAGGGCAGTGTGACGCGGGCTTCGAGGCCGCGGGGGAGTGCTTGACGCAGTTCGAGGACGCCGCCGCGGGTGCGCACCTGCTGGTGCGCGATGGCCAGGCCGAGGCCGGTGCCGCGGGGCGCGCCTTCGCCGCCCGCGCGCCAGAACCGTTCGGTCGCCCGCGCCCGGTCCTCAGTGGACAGTCCGGGACCGTCGTCGCGGACGACGAGGGTCGCGGTGTCCGCGCCGGTTTCCCAGTCCGTCGTGATCTTCGCGCCGCGGCCCGCGTAGTGGACGGCGTTGTCCAGCAACACGTCCAGAATCTGCGCGAGTTCCCCCTCGGGACAGCGCACCGTCACCGGTTCGTCGTGACTCGGGGGCGGCACGATCGTCGAGCCCGCGTCTTCGGCGGCCGGCCGCCAGGCGTCGACGCGTTCGGCGAGCACGGAAGCGAGGTCGCAGGACTCGTCCGCGCCCCCGGCCGCGACCCGCGTCGCCGTGCTCTCGGCCAGCGCGAGCGCCAGCAAGCCGTCGAGGAGCTGCTCCAGGCGTTCGACCTCGGCGACGGTCGCCCGGTACGTGCTGTCGTCGCCCTCGACCCGGCCGGCCAGCGAGTCGACGCGCAGCCGCAGCGCCGCCATGGGGTTGCGCAGCTGGTGCGAGGCGTCGGCGACCAGCCGGTGCTGCTGCTCGGCCGCTTCGAGCACGGCCTCGGACATCCGGTTGACCTCGCCGGCCAGCATCCGTAGCTCACGCGGTCCGGCGCGCTCCGGGACGTGGGCGCGGTGCCCGGCGGCGACGGCGAGGACGCCGGTCTCCAGCTCGTGCAGCGGCCGCACCATCCACCGGGCCAGCACCACGGCGAGCAGCACGAACACGACCGCGACCAGCAGCGCCCCGGCGCCGATGGTGCCCCAGCGGGTGGCGACGTCCGCGGCCGCCGCCGTCACCGACGCCCGCAGCACGACCACGCCGGACACGCGGGTGCCGGTGCCGACCGGCCGCGCGAAGTACGCCGGGTCGGCCGACCACGGGCCGAGCCTGCCGACCTGCGGCGCCGGTTCGTTGCGCATGGTCGCTTCCACCAGCGCGTGCACCGCCGGGTCGGCCGCGGTCAGCCCACCGGCCTGGACCAGCGGATCGCGGCGCGCGTCGACGATGACCACGCCTTCGCCGTACAGCTCGGCGTAGCGGGTCGCGTCGGCCACGAGCGCGGCCGGGTCGCGCGTGTCGACGGCCTGCTGGGCGAGCACGACGAACCGGTCGACGTCGGCGGTGCGGGAGATGACCAGCTGCTGGGTGCGCTGTTCGGCGGTGGACGCCAGCAGCGGCACGGCGAACGCGGCGACCACGGCCAGCGCGAGGGCGACCAGCACGACCAGCAGCCGGGTGCGCACGGGTCAGTCCCGGCCGAGCCGGTAGCCGAAGCCGCGGATGGTGGTGAGCAGGCCCGGCCGGTCCAGCTTCGCGCGCAGGCCGGTCAGGTGGACGTCGAGCGAGCGCGAGACGGCGAGGTAGGCGTCGCCCCAGACCTCGTCCATCAGCTGCTGGCGGCTCACCGCGGTGCCCGGGCGGGCGGCGAGCACGGCCAGGATCTCGAACTCCTTGGTGGTGAGCCCGACGTCGTGCCCGGCGACGAGCACGCGGCGGGCCCCGAGGTCGATCTCGACGTCTTCGACGCGCACGACGTCACCAGCACTGTCGGCCGGGGCCTCGCGGGCCACCGCGCGCCGCACGACGGCGTCCATCCGGGCCAGCAGTTCGGCCAGCCGCACCGGTTTCGTCAGGTAGTCGTCCGCGCCGAGGCGCAGGCCGCGGACGACCGAGCGTTCGTCGCCGCGGGCGGTCAGGACGATGACCGGGACCGGCGACACCGCGCGGATCTTCCGCAGCACGTCCAGACCGTCGAGGTCGGGCAGGCCGAGGTCCAGCAGGACCAGGTCGGCGTCGCGGTGGCGGTGCAGGGCGTCGGCGCCGCGGCCGACGCTGGTGACGGGATGACCGCGCGCGTGCAGCGACTCGGCGAGCGCGCCGGCGACACCCGCGTCGTCTTCGACGAGGAGCACGCGCACGGTCATCCCCTTGTCAGTGTTGATCTTCCCTGCGGTCCTCCAGCTCGGAGGTCTTCGAAGTTTCCCGCATTGTGCCGTAGACGATCAGGGAAACCAGGACGCAGCCCGCCACGTACCAGAAGAACACCGACTCGTGCCCGGCGCTCTTGAGCGCCTGCGCGATCAGCTCCGCGGTACCGCCGAAGATCGCGACGGTCAGCGCGTAGGGCAGCCCGACACCGATGGCGCGGATCTTCGTCGGGAACAGCTCGGCCTTCACGATCGCGTTGATCGACGTGTAGCCCGCCACGACGACGAGCCCCGCGAGGACGAGGAAGAACGCGCCGACCGGGTTCCGGGTCGAGCCCATCACCGTCATGATCGGCACGGTGAGCAGCGTGCCCGCGATGCCGAAGAACAGCAGCAGCGGCCGGCGGCCGATCCGGTCGGACAGCTTCCCCGCGAGCGGCTGCAGGATCGCCGCGAGCAGGATCGCCGAGAACAGGATGATCGTGACCGTTCGCCGCGGGATGTGGGCGGTGTTCTCGAGGAACTTCTGGCTGTAGGTGGCGAAGGTGTAGAAGGCCACCGTGCCGCCGAGGGTCAGGCCGACGACGAGCGCGATCTCCTTGGGGTACTTGGCCAGCGCGCGCAGCGTGCCGCGTTCGCCGGTGGTGGTTTCCGCGTCCGCTTCGCGCGTGTAGCTCTCGGACTCGTCCATGCCGCGGCGCAGCCACATGACGCTGAGCGCGGCGACCGTGCCGACGCCGAACGCGATCCGCCAGCCCCACGACGTCAGCTGCTGTTCGGTGAGCAGGCCCTGCAGGATCAGCTGGAGACCCAGCGCCAGCAGCTGACCGCCGTAGAGGGTGACGTACTGGAAGCTCGAGTAGAAGCCGCGCTTGCCCGGAGTGGCCACTTCGGACAGGTACGTGGCGGAGGTGGAGTACTCACCGCCGACGGAGAGCCCCTGGATCAGCCGGGCGACCAGCAGCAGGATCGGCGCGGCCAGGCCGATCGTGTGGTAGCTCGGCGTCACGGCGATGAGCAGGGAGCCACCCGCCATCAGCGTGACCGAAAGCACCAGTGCGCTGCGCCGGCCGAAGCGGTCGGCGAACCGGCCGAGCATCCAGCCGCCGAGCGGGCGCATGAGGAACCCGACCGCGAACACGGCGGCGGTGCCGAGGAAGGCCGCCGTCGTGTCGGTCGTGGGGAAGAAAGACTTGGCGAAGTACGTGGTGAACGCGGCGTAGGCGTACCAGTCGTACCACTCGACCAAGTTGCCGATCGAGCCGCGCAGCACGTTGCCGATCACGCGTTTCTCGCTGACGGCGCCCTCGGCGGGCCCGCTGATCCGGGTTGTCATCGTCGACCTCCTGTGTTGCGACTCACGGTGACCAACCAGCGGGTAACCAGCAAGGTCGGGAGGCAGTTCCTAACACCCGCTTAGGGCGGTCGCGGGCACCGCCGGGCGCGGGTGCGCGGCGTCGCGGAGCTGCCGATAACCTCGTGCCCGGCATCAGCGCACGTCGACGAAGAGGAGAACACTGTGGGACGGTCGGTTCTGGTCACCGGGGGCAACCGGGGCATCGGTCTGGCGATCGCCCGGGACCTGGCGGAGCAGGGTCACCGGGTCGCCGTCACGCACCGTGGCTCGGGCGCGCCCGAGGGGTTGTTCGGGGTCCGGGCGGACGTCACCGACACCGAGCAGGTCGACGCGGCGTTCAAGCTCGTCGAGGAGCACCAGGGCCCGGTCGAGGTGCTGGTGTCCAACGCCGGGCTGACCGACGACACGCTGCTGATGCGGATGAGCGACGAGCAGTTCGAGCGCGTCATCAACGCCAACCTGACCGGTGCCTTCCGCGTCGCGAAGCGGGCCTCCCGCGGCATGCTGCGCGGCAAGTGGGGCCGGTTCGTCTTCATCTCCTCGGTGGTCGGCCTCTCCGGGTCGGCGGGCCAGGCCAACTACGCGGCGTCGAAGGCCGGCCTGGTCGGCTTCTCGCGTTCGCTGGCGCGCGAGCTCGGCTCCCGCAACATCACCTCGAACGTCATCGCGCCCGGTTTCGTGCACACCGACATGACCGACGAGCTGCCCGAGGCGCGCAAGAAGGAGATCCTCGCGCAGGTGCCCTCCGGCCGGTACGCCGAGCCGTCGGAGATCGCCGCCGCGGTGCGTTACCTGGCCTCCGAGGAAGCCGGCTACGTCAACGGCGCGGTGCTGCCGGTCGACGGCGGCCTCGGCATCGGTCACTGACATTTCTTTTCCCGAACCAAGACTTGGAGGACCCGTGCCCGGACTGCTCGAAGGCAAGCGCCTGCTGATCACCGGCATCATCACCGACGCTTCGCTCGCCTTCCACGCGGCCAAGATCGCGCAGCAGGAGGGCGCGAAAGTGGTGCTGACCGGCTTCGGCCGCATGTCGCTGGTCGAGCGCATCGCGAAGCGGCTCCCCGAAGAGGCGCCCGTGATCGAGCTGGACGTCACGAACCAGGAGCACCTCGACGGCCTCGCCGACAAGGTCCGCGAGCACGTCGACGGCCTCGACGGCGTGCTGCACTCGATCGGCTTCGCCCCGCAGACCTGCCTCGGCGCGCCGTTCATGGACGCGCCGGCCGAGGACGTCAAGACCGCGATCGAGATCTCGACCTACTCGTACATGTCGCTGGCGAAGGCCTGCCTGCCACTGCTGGGCCGGGGCGCGTCGTACGTCGGCATGGACTTCGACGCGCGCGTCGCGTGGCCGGTCTACAACTGGATGGGCGTCGCGAAGGCCGGGCTCGAGTCGGTCAACCGGTACCTGGCCAAGGAGCTGGGGCCGCAGGGCATCCGCGTCAACCTGGTCAGCGCCGGCCCGATGAAGACGATGGCCGCCAAGTCCATCCCGGGCTTCGTCGACCTGGAGGACGGCTGGGGCGAGCGCGCGCCGCTCGGCTGGGACAGCACGGACCCGGACCCGGTGGCGAAGAGCGTCTGCGCGGTGCTGTCGGACTGGCTCCCCGCCACCACCGGCTCGATGATCATGGTCGACGGCGGCGTGCACTTCCTGGGCGTCTGAGCCTCACACGGCCACGGGCTCGCGGTCGTCGTTCCGCTGGACGGCGACCGCGACCGTGAGCGCGGCGAGCGTTCCCGCGCCGAGGAGCATGCCGGTCCAGGCGACGCTCGGGAAGCCGAGCCCGGCGTCGATCGCGATGCCGCCCAGCCACGGGCCGATCGTGTTGCCGACGTTGAACGCGGCGGTCGTGCTGGCGCCGACGAGGGTCGGCGCGTCGCCGGCGGCCTGGTAGGCGCGGAGGTTCAGCGCCGGGTTGGCGCCGAACCCGGCGGCGCCGAAGGCGAGCACGGCCGCGACGGCGACGAGCGCGTCGGTGGTGAGGGCGAGCACGAGCAACGCGGTCAGCGCGAGGGCGAGGCAGCCGTAGAGCGTGCCGAACGGCCGCCGGTCGGCCAGGCGGCCGCCGACGCTGATCCCGATCAGCGCGCCGACGCCGAACAGCGCCAGGACCCCGGGCACCCACTCGCCGGGCAGGCCGTCGGTCTCGGTCAGCAACGGTGCCAGGTAGCTGAACGCGGCGAAGATCATGGCCTGGCACAAGGCGATCACGCCGAGCGCGAGCCAGACCCGCCCCCGGCGGTACAGCCGCAGCTCACCGCGGACGCTCACCGCGCCACCGGTGGTCTCCGGCACCAGCAGCGCCACGCCGGCCACCGCGAGCAGCGTCACGGCCGCCACCGCCCAGAAGGCCGTCCGCCAGCCCGCGTGCTGGCCGAGGAACGTGCCGGCCGGCACGCCGGCGATGTTCGCGACGGTCAGCCCGCCGACCAGCACCGCCATCGCGCGCCCGCGCCGTTCGACGGGCACGAGCGCGATCGTGGTCGCCAGGGCGACGGCCCAGAACCCGGCGCAGGCGAGGGCGGCGACCACCCGCGTCGCGAAGAGGACGGCGTACCCCTCGGCGAGGGCACCGACGACGTGCGCGCCGAGGAAGACCGCGAGCAGCGCGAGGAGCGTCCGGCGGCGGGGGAGCCGCAGGGTGCCGATCGCCAGCAACGGCGCGCCGACGACCATGCCGATCGCGAACGCGGAGATCAGCAGGCCCGCGTCGGGAATGCTCACGTGCAGGTCGGCGGCCATCCCGGGGAGCAGGCCGGTGATCATGAACTCGGACGTGCCCAGCGCGAACACGCTGAGCCCGAGGACGAAGACGGCCAAGGGCATGGTGGTTCCTCCCGGTTGTGGATCGGTCAGTCCAAAATCAGGGCGTGCTTTGTTCTTGTCGTGCTTCTGTTCAGCGCGTGATGGCGGCCAGCGCGAGGTCCGCGACGGCGTGCATGCTCTCGCGGCTGGTGCCCCGGCGGGCCATCACGCGCAGGCCCGAGGTGGTGCTGAGCAGGAACTCCGCCACGTCGGCGGGGTCGAGGCCGTCCCGGAGGCTGCCGTCGAGCACGCCTTCCCGGACGCATTCGGCGAACATGACCAGGTTCCGGTCGGTGTCGTCCCGCAGGGCCGCGCCCACTTCGTCGTCGGGCAGGCCGAGTTCGGCGAGGGTGTTGACCACGAGGCAGCCGCGGCGGCGCTCTTCGACGTCGTCTTCGATGGCCTGGTCGAGGACCGCGGCGAGCCGCTCGGCCGCCGTGCCGGGGCCGTCGAGAACCGCTTGCCGCTTGCCGAGCTGGGTGCTCGTGTAGTGCGTGAGCGAGCGCTGGAAGAGAGATCGCTTGCTGGTGAAGGTGTTGTAGACGCTGCTGCGGCCGAGCCCGGTGGCCTCGCACAGGTCCTGCGTGGACGTCGCTTCGTAGCCGTGTTCCCAGAAGGCGTGCATCGCCTTCTCGACGGCGGCGGTCTCGTCGAACTCGCGTGGCCTGGCCATGACGAGAGCGTAGCAGAGTTTTGGACTGAGCGATTCACAACGGGCCCGCGTCAGCGTGCGGGCCGCCACATCGGCAAGATGACGGGGGTGGGATACGACGCGTTGCTGTGGCTTTCGTTCGGCGGTCCGGAAGGGCCCGACGACGTCATGCCGTTCCTCGAGAACGTCACCAGGGGCCGGGGCGTGCCGCGGGAGCGGCTGCTCGAAGTCGCGGAGCATTACCAGCACTTCGGCGGGGTTTCGCCGATCAACCGGCTGAACCGCGACGCGATGGCGGCGGTCGAGAAGCAGCTCGCGGCGGCCGGCATCGACCTGCCGGTGCACTTCGGCAACCGCAACTGGCACCCGATGGTCGAGGACACCCTGGAAACGCTGGCCTCTTCCGGCGCCTCGCGGGTCCTGGTGTTCCCCACGAGCGCGTACGGCGGGTACTCGGCGTGCCGCCAGTACGACGAGGACATCGAGCGAGCCCGCGCGGCGGTCGGTCCCGGGGCACCCGAAATGGTGAAGATCCGCCAGTTCTTCGACCACCCGCTGTTCGTGTCGGCGGTGGCGGACGGCGTCCGCGCGGCCCACGCGTCGCTGGGCGACGAGCCGGGGATCCGCACGGTGTTCACGGCGCACTCGGTCCCGTCGAGCGCGGACCGCGCCTCGGGGCCCCCGGTCGAGGGCGGCCACCGCTACTCGCGCCAGATCGCGGTGGCCGCGCGACTCGTGGCAGCGTCGGCGGGGATTTCGGAGTACGACGTCGTGTGGCAGTCGCGGTCGGGGCCGCCGCAGGTGCCGTGGCTGGAGCCGGACATCGTCGACCACATCGACGCGTTGCACGCCGCTGGTGTCCCGGGCGTGGTGGTGTCGCCGATCGGGTTCGTGTCGGACCACCTCGAGGTGATCTGGGACCTGGACAACGAGGCGGCCGAGCGCGCGGCGGAACACGGGATGAAGTTCGCCCGCGCGGCGACGGCGGGGTCGGACCCGCGGTTCGCGGAGCTGGTGGTGGAGCTGGTCAGGGAGCACACGCACGGGGTGGAGCCGCGGAAGCTGTCGCCGTTCCCGGCGGCGGGGTGCACGGTCAATGGCGCGCCCTGCGCGGTGGGGTGCTGCGAGCCGGCCAAGCGCCCGGCCCGCTGATGGCCTGGCCCGCCGCGGCCCGGTGACCAGCGCCCCAAGGCGGCCTTGGTTGCGTCTGACGCACCGAAGGCCGCCTTGGGTGCGTGTGACGCACCGAAGGCCACATTGGGGCGCTTGGGAACCTCAGCCCTCGCGGGCCGTGGACTCCGCGAACACCCGCACCGCCTCGTTGACCGCCGCGCACCGGGCCGTTCGCACCGCGTCCGACAACGGGCGCAACGCCTGCGCCCGCAACGTCGACGCCGAAGCCGAAATCGCCCCACCCGGATCATCCGACGACGCGATCGCCAAGATCGCCGCGATCTCCTCGGCCCGCTGCAACACGCGCAACGCCCGCCCGGGCGTCCCGGCCGGCCAATCCACGTCCGGCCGCGATCGCAAGTGCGCCGACAGCTCGGCCCGCACCCCCGGCCGGTCCGAAGCGACGTCCAACGCCTGCAACGCCCCCGCGCTGTTCCGGATCGCGTCCGTCAGCCCGTGCTCGGCTTCGCCCAGTCCGACGTACTCGAGCGCCGAAGGCGAAGACAGCGAATACACCGTCCACCGGACGAGCCCCTCGGCGATCGGCTCCGGCACGAGCCCGAAACCGAGGTCCGCCAGCACCACCGCGTCGCCCGCGCGCAGGGCCGCCTCCGTGAACGGGCCGCCGCCGCCGAGGCCTCGGACGTCGCCCGGGACCGGGAGGACCAGCCGCATGCTTTTCGCTCCCTGCGAACGCAACGCCATCAGGAGCTGGACCGGGGTGGCCGCGCGGTTGAACGCCAGCGGCAGCTCGAACGCCTCCGCCGCGGGGGCGTCGGCGGCGACCACGTCATGGGCCTCACCCCACGCGAGCAGGGCGTCGAGCACATCGTCGGACGCGGCGGCTCCGTTGAGCCACGCGGAGGACCAGACGGCGAAAGTCGCACTGGGACGGCACACGACGCCCTATTTTACCGGGCCGGCAGGCAACACAGCAGCGCGCCCACGCTGGAGTCGCTCCACGTCGACGCACCGGCGATCCGGCAGTAGCGTCGAACGGGTGAACGCTGTTCCAGACGCTCTTCCCCGGACCGCCGGGGCCCTGCGCGCGGCCGGGTACGAGCCGCGCGCGATCGCGCAAGAGATCCACGACAACCTGCTGACCGCCCTCAAGAACGGCGAGGATGCCTGGCCCGGCATCGTCGGCTTCTCCCGCACCGTGCTGCCGCAGCTCGAGCGCGCGCTGCTGGCCGGCCACGACGTCGTCCTGCTCGGCGAACGCGGCCAGGGCAAGACCCGCCTGCTGCGCACCCTCGCCGGCCTGCTCGACGAGTGGACGCCCGTCATCGAGGGCTCCGAGCTGGGCGAACACCCACTCCAGCCGATCACGCCCGCGTCGCTGCGCCGCGCCGCCGAGCTCGGCGACGACCTGCCCGTGGCCTGGCGCCACCGCTCCGAGCGCTACACCGAAAAGCTCGCCACACCGGACACCTCCGTCGGTGACCTGATCGGCGACGTCGACCCGGTGAAGGTCGCCGAAGGTCGCAGCCTCGGCGACCCCGAGACCATTCACTTCGGCCTCGTCCCGCGCGCCCACCGCGGCATCGTCGCCATCAACGAGCTGCCCGACCTCGCCGAGCGCATCCAGGTCGCGCTGCTCAACGTCATGGAGGAGCGCGACATCCAGGTCCGCGGCTACACGCTGCGGCTGCCCCTGGACGTCCTGCTCGTCGCGACCGCGAACCCCGAGGACTACACCAACCGCGGCCGGATCATCACCCCGCTGAAGGACCGCTTCGGCGCCGAGATCCGCACCCACTACCCCTTGGACGTCGAGGCCGAGGTGGCCGTCGTCAAGCAGGAGGCCAATCTCGTCGCCGAAGTCGGCGAGCCGCTCCTGGAGGTGCTCGCCCGGTTCGTCCGGAACCTCCGCGAATCCACCGTCATCGACCAGCGCTCCGGCGTTTCGGCCCGGTTCGCCGTCGCCGCGGCGGAGACCGTGGCGGCCGCGGCCCTGCGGCGCGCGGCGCTGACCGGCGAGGAGCCGGCCGTCGCGCGGCCGGTCGACCTCGACGCCGTCCCGTCCGTGCTGCGGGGCAAGATCGAGTTCGAACCCGGCGAAGAGGGCCGCGAGATCGAGCACCTCGTGCACCTGATGCGCCGGGCGATCGCCGAGACCGCCCGCGGCCGCTTCGCCGGGCTGGACCTGCGCCCGCTGGCCGACGCCGTCGAGGAGGGCCACCTGGTCGCCACCGGCGAGCGCGTCCCGGCCAAGGACGTCCTCGCGGCCCTGCCGGAGCTCCCGGTGCTGCACGAGGTCGCCCAGCGCGCCGGCGTGTCCGCCGACGAGCCCGCCGGCCGGATCGCGGCCGCCGTCGAGCTCGCCCTCGAATCGCTGTTCCTGGCGCGCCGGCTCGCCAAGGACTCCGACGACGCGACGACCGTCTACGGCCGATGACCGCGGTCCCGCTTCCCGACGGCTACTCCTACGGCCCGTGGCACGACGGGCCGGACCCGCTCGCGCCCCCGGCCGACCTGCGCGACGCGCTCGACGAGATCGGCCGCGAGGTGATGGCCGGCGCGTCGCCGCGGTCCGCGCTGGAGGAACTGCTCCGGCGCGGCACCGAGCGTACGTCGGGCCTGGACGAGCTGACCCGGCGTCTGTGGCAGCGCCGGTCGCAGATCCAGCGCCGCAACAACCTGAACGGCACCCTGCAGGAGGTCCAGCGCCTCCTGCGGGACGCCCTCGACGCCGAACGCCGGGAGCTGTTCCCGGACCCGGATGACGAAGCCCGCTTCCGCGAGGCCCAGCTCGACGCGCTGCCGTCCGGAACGGCCGCGGCCGTCAACGAGCTGGCGAACTACGACTGGCGCTCCGAGCAGGGCCGGGAGAACTACCAGCAGATCCGCGACCTGCTCGGCCAGGAGCTGATGGAGTCGCGGTTCCAGGGCATGAAGCAGGCGCTGCAGAACGCCGGGCCCGAGGACGTCGAGCGGATCAACGAGATGCTCTCGGACCTCAACGACCTGCTCGCGGCGCACGCACAGGGCGCCGAGGACGTCCAGGAGCGGTTCGAGGACTTCATGTCCAAGCACGGCGAGTTCTTCCCGGAGAACCCGCGGAACGTCGAGGAGCTGATCGACGCGCTGGCCGAGCGGTCCGCGGCGGCGCAGCGGATGCTCAACTCGATGTCGGCCGAGCAGCGCGCCGAACTGGCGGAGCTGACCCAGCAGGCGTTCGGCGACCCGCGGCTCGCGCAGCAACTGTCCCAATTGGACGCGCAGCTGCGCGCGGCTCGCCCCGGTGAGGACTGGACGGGTTCGGAGCGCTTCCGCGGCAAGAACCCGCTGGGCATGGGCGAAGGCGCCCAGGCGATGGCCGACCTGGCGGAGCTGGACGCGCTGGCCGAGCAGCTGAGCCAGTCCTACCCGGGCGCGAGCCTGGAGGACATCGACCTGGAGGCGCTCGAACGCCAGCTCGGCAAGGACGCCGGCGTCGACGCCCGGCGACTGTCCGAACTGGAGCGTGAGCTGCGTCGCCAGGGCCTGTTCGAACGGGCCGCCGACGGCTCGCTGCGGTTGTCGCCCAAGGCGTTGCGGCGCCTCGGCGAGACGGCGCTGGCCGACATCGTGAACGCGTTGCGCGGCAAGACCGGCGACCGCGAGACCGAGTCCGCGGGCGCGGCGGGCGAGCCCACCGGCGCGTCGCGGCCGTGGCGGTTCGGGGACATGCAGCCCTGGGACGTGCCGCGGACCATCCGCAACGCCGTCCTGCGGTCGGTTTCGGTGGGGGAGCGGTCGGTCCGGCTCGACGTCGAGGACGTCGAAGTGGTCGAGACCGAACACCGCTCCCGCGCGGCGGTCGCGCTGCTGGTCGACACGTCGTGGTCGATGGTGCAGGAAGGCCGCTGGCTGCCGATGAAGCGCACCGCGCTCGCGCTGCACCAGCTGATCAGCACGCGCTTCCGCAACGACGCGCTGCAGCTGATCACGTTCGGCCGCTACGCCCAGTCGGTGGAGCTGCCGGAGCTGGTCGGCCTGGAGGGCGCGTGGGAGCAGGGCACCAACGCCCACCACGGGCTGCTGCTCGCCGGGCAGCACCTGCGCCGGCACCCGGACGCCCAGCCGGTGGTGCTGATGGTCACCGACGGCGAGCCGACCGCCCACCTGGAACCGGACGGCGAGGCCGTTTTCGACTACCCGCCCCAGCCGCGGACCCTCCACAAGACACTGTCCGAAGTGGACCGGCTGGCGAAGCTGGGCGCGTCGGTGACGGTGTTCCGCCTCGGCGACGACCCGCGCCTGACGGCGTTCGTCGACGTCATCGCGCGACGGTCGGGCGGCCGGGTGGTGGCACCGGACCTGGACGGTCTGGGCGCCGCGGTGGTCGGCGACTACCTGCGCACCCGGCGGCGCTGAGGCGGCGCGACGGGTGTGTGCCGGCTGGTCGGGTGACCGGCTGGCGAGCGCGAGGGTGGCAGTGCCGGGCTCGGGTGGTCGGCGACTACCCGCGTACCCGGCGGTGCCGGCCCGGCGCCGGCGGGTTCGCCGCCCGGTCCAGCGACCGGGCGGCGAACGCGGTGCCTTCATGGCCGGCGGGCAGGTAGGCGTCGTGGTCGGCGAGCACCTCGCGGCCGAGCGCACGAGCCTGCGTGAACGCGCTTTCGGCCACCAGGAGGTCGACCGACCGGCGCCGCAGCCGCAGGATCGGGCCGAGCCGCGGGCCCGCCGACACCGACGGCAGCGCCCGGAAGTGCCGCCACAGCGCGGCGGCGTGGTCGGCGAGATCGGCCGTGTCCTCGGTGTCCAGCGCGGCGAACGCCCGGTCCAGCACCTCGGCCAGGCGCTCCTGCGCGTGCAGCTGTCCCAGCACCGCGCGCCGGGTCAGGCGGTGCATCGTCACGACTTCGCCGCGGACGTCGAATTCCGCGAGCGACGCGCCCTCGAGCCCGGCCAGCGCGGTGTCCACCGCCACCGGGTCGGGGCCGGCCTGATGCACGAGGACCCGCCGCACGCCCCGCGGCGCCAGCACGGCCAGGAGCTCGGCGACGACCGCGGCCCGGCCGTCCCGCGCGGCGACGGTGCGCAGGGCCGCGAGCGTGGTGTCCTCGACCCAGGGCGAATGGTCCTCACCCGGTTCGCGCTCCAGCACCAGCGCGCCCGGCAGCCGGTCGAGGTACTCCGTGGAGCCCGAAGCCCGGATCACCCCACCGGCCTGGGCGAGGGCCAGCGGCAGGTAACCGAGCTCCCGGGCCACGTCGGCGGCGTCCCGGCCGGACCGCGCGCGCAGGAAACCGGCGGCGGTGGCCGGGTCGAAGCCGGTCACCGGCACCGTGGCGCCGAGGATCTCGAAGTCCGGCACCGTGGTGGTCACCAGGACGCGGGCCCGGGCCGGCAGCCACCGGGTGAGCGCGTCCGGGTCGGTCGGGCCGTCGAACACCACGATGGCTCCCTCGCGTCCGTCGAGCCACGCGAGGCCCGCGTCGGGGCCGGCCAAGCCGTGCCGCCGGGCGAGTTCCGCGTAGGCGCGGGCGGTGTTCGCCGGGTCCGCCGCCGCCACCCAGAGCACCGGCGAGCTGGCTTCGCGGGCGAACGCGGCGGCCACGTGGGTCTTGCCCACCCCGCCGCGGCCCAGCAGGACGCAGGAGCGGCCGGCGCGGAACGTCTCGTCGATCTTCGCGAGGAGGTCGTCGCGGCGCACCGCGGAAAGGGGTTCGCGGGGAACCGGGCCGAGCACCGGCCGGGGCCGCGCCCGGCGCAGCAGAAGCAGCACGACCGCCGTGACCAGCGCGATCACGGCGACCGCACCGCCCAAGACGATCATGGTGCCCATCGGGTCAGGCTAATCGGACTCGTCGCGGGACGGCGGTTGCGGAAGGGTGATGCTTGACCCTCACGTCGCGTGAGGCACCACCGTGGTCTCCGCAAGGGCCGCGAGCGGCCGGAGAGGAAGAGGGGAAACCGATGGGGCATCCCGTGGGCAAGGTCGCCGCACTGGCCGGTATCACCGTCCGGACGCTGCACCACTACGACGAGATCGGCCTGCTCAGCCCGAGCGGCCGGACGAGCTCGGGGTACCGCAGCTACGACGACGACGATCTCGACCGGCTGCAGCGCATCCTGTTCTACCGGGAGCTCGGGTTCCCCCTCGAGACGATCGCGACCCTCGTCGACGACCCGGGCATCGACGCCGACGCGCACCTGAAGAAGCAGCGGGAGCTGCTGGTGGCGCGGATGGGCGAGCTCGGGCGGATGGTCGCGGCCGTCGATCGCGTGATGGAGGCGAGAGCCATGGGCAACGCACTGACGCCCGAGGAGAAGTTCGAAGTGTTCGGCGGGTTCCGCGAGCCGGACGGCTACGCGGAGGAGGCCGCGCGGCGGTGGGGCGGCACGCCCGAGTGGCAGGGCGCGACGCCACCGTCCAAGGAGGACCTGGCGGCCGGCGAAGCGGTCCGCCAGGACTGGGTGCGGCGGCTCACCGCGCTGCGCGACGCGGGCGGCGCGCCGGACGGCCCCGAGGCGATGGACCTCGCCGAGGAGCACCGCGCGATGCTCGCCCGCGTGATGGGCGAGTGCTCGTACGAGACGCAGCGGCGCATCGGTGAGCTGTACGTCACGGAGCCCGTCCAGCTCGGGTTCCTGGTCCGCGACGACGAGCAGCGCCCCGGTGTCGGGGCGTTCGTCCGCGACGCCATCAGCGCGAACGCGGCCCGCCGGAGCTAGTACTGCTCCACGTGGGGGAGGAGTCCCACCGGGCGGGAGGGTGCCGGAGCGAACGCTTACAGTCGAGGGTATGCAGACTTGGTCATCGGTCGACGTGCCCCGCATCCCCGGCACCCCCCGCCCGCTGCGGCTCCACGACACGGCCACCGGGCAGATCCGCCCGACCGCGCCCGGCGCCACCGCCCGGATGTACGTCTGCGGCATCACGCCCTACGACGCGACGCATCTGGGGCACGCCGCGACGTACCTGGCCTTCGACCTGGTGAACCGCGTGTGGCGGGACAACGGGCACGACGTCCACTACGTGCAGAACGTGACGGACATCGACGAGCCGCTGCTCGAGCGGGCCCAGCGCGACCAGGACGACTGGGTCGTGCTGGGCATGCGCGAGACGGCGCTGTTCCGCGAGGACATGACCGCGCTGCGCGTCCTCCCGCCGAAGCAGTTCGTCGGCGCGGTGGAGAGCATCCCGGAGATCGTCGAGGTCATCGCGAAGCTGCTGGCCAACGGCGCCGCCTACCGGGCGGACGACCCGGAGTTCCCGGACGTCTACTTCGACCACTCCGCGACCGGCAAGTTCGGCTATGAGTCGAACTACGACGAGCCGACCATGCGGAAGTTCTTCGCCGAGCGCGGCGGCGACCCCGACCGCGCCGGCAAGCGCCACCCGCTGGACGCGCTGCTGTGGCGCGTGGCCCGCGACGGCGAGCCGTCGTGGGAGTCGGAGCTCGGCCCGGGCCGCCCGGGCTGGCACATCGAGTGCAGCGCGATCGCGGTCAACCGGCTGGGCCTCGGATTCGACCTCCAGGGCGGCGGCTCGGACCTCATCTTCCCGCACCACGAGTACAGCGCGGCGCACGCCGAAGCCGTCGCCAAGGACGGGCCGTTCGCCCGCCACTACGTGCACGCCGGCATGATCGGCCTCGACGGCGAGAAGATGTCGAAGTCGCGCGGGAACCTGGTGTTCGTCTCGCGGCTGCGGGCCGACCAGGTCGACCCGGGCGCGATCCGGCTGGCCCTGTTCGCCGGCCACTACCGCGAGGACCGCGCCTGGACGGCCGGCCTGCTGACCGAGGCGGAGACGCGGCTCGCGCGGTGGCGTGAAGCCGTCGCGCTGCCGGCCGGCCCGCCGGCGGAGGACACGGTCACGCGGCTGCGCGACCACCTGTCCGACGACCTCGACACGCCGAAGGCCCTGGCGGCGATCGACGCGTGGGCGAACGAGGCCCTGCGCCGCGACGGCACGGACGCGACGGCGCCCGGCCTGATCCGCATCGCGGTCGACGCCCTCCTCGGCATCACCCTCTGACCAGCTGTGGACAACCGGCACTTTCACGTGAAAGTGCCGGTTGTCCACAGCTGGTCAGAGGGTGATGCCGAGGAGGGCGTCGACCGCGATGCGGATCAGGCCGGGCGCCGTCGCGTCCGTGCCGTCGCGGCGCAGGGCCTCGTTCGCCCACGCGTCGATCGCCGCCAGGGCCTTCGGCGTGTCGAGGTCGTCGGACAGGTGGTCGCGCAGCCGCGTGACCGTGTCCTCCGCCGGCGGGCCGGCCGGCAGCGCGACGGCTTCACGCCACCGNGCCAGTCCCGGCGCAGCCACCGGTCGTGGGACGCGATGACGACCGCGCCCGGCGCCGTCTTCAGCGCCGTGAACAACTCTTCCGCCAGGGTCAGCGAAATGTGGTTCGTCGGCTCGTCCAACAGGAGGACGTCCGGTGGTTCGGCGAGCAGGATCGCCAGCGCGAGCCGGCGCCGCTGACCGACCGAGAGCGCTCCGACGGGCTGCCGCAGATCCCGCGACGCCAGCAAACCGAGGTGGCTCAGCGGGGGAGCGTCCTCGCCGAGCGCGTCCCGGTAGACGCGCGCGGCGGTCCGCTCCGGCGACGCGAACACGACGTCCTGCTCCAGCAACCCGACCCGCACTCCGTGTCCGAAGTGGACACTCCCGGCCGCCGGTGCCAGCCGGCCGGCCAGCACCGACAGCAGCGTCGACTTCCCGGCGCCGTTCCCGCCGGTGACGAGGAGCCGGGCCGACGCGTCGACGTCCAGCCGGGGCAGCCGGAGCCGTCCCGGGACTTCCAATGACCGCACCGAGATCGCCGGTCCGTCGCCCGTCGCGTGGCCCGTGAGCTCCGCCCGGAACCGCAGCGGCGCCGGGGGTTTGCGCACCTGGTCGCGTTCCAGGTTCTCCAGCCGCTGCTCGGCGTCGCGCACCCGCCGCGAGATCGTCTTCTGGACGCGGGCGCCCTTGAAGTGGTGGATGAACTTGTCGTTGTCGCGCGGGCCGCGGCCGTAGGCGACGTTGCGCGCAGTGACCGCGACGGTCTCCCGCAGCTCCTTCAGCTCCTCCTGCTCTTCGGCGAACCGCTGCTCCCACCGCGCCCGCTCGGCCTTCTTGTGCCCGAGGTAGTCGGTGTAGCTGCCGCCGTAGCGGACCGCGCCGCCGGCCTGGCGGTCGGCCGCGGCCGGGTCCAGGTCGACGATGTCGGTGCAGACGGCGTCGAGGAACACCCGGTCGTGCGACGACAGCACCACGATCCCGGTCAGCTCGGTCAGATGGCGTTCCAGGAACGCCATCGCGGCGTCGTCGAGGTGGTTGGTCGGCTCGTCGAGCAGCAGCGTTTCCGGCTGCCGCACCAGCAGCGCGGCCAGGCCGAGCCGGGACCGCTGCCCGCCCGACAGCGTGCCGAGCCGGCGGTCCGGTTCGACGCCGCCGAGGCCGAGCCCGTCACAGACGAGCTTCGCGCGCCGGTCGGCGTCCCACAGGTCGTGGGCCTGGGCCCATTCCAGGACGCGGCCGTACTCGTCCAGCACCGACGGATCGTCGGGCCGGTCGGTCATCGCCGCGGTCAGCTCGTCGAGCCGGGCCGCGGCGGCGCGGATCTCGGCCAGCGCGTCGTCGAGGACGTCGGCGAAGGTCGCGTCCATGCCGAACGGCAGCTCCTGCAGCAGGAACCCGACGTCCGGGCCGCGCAGCACCTCGCCGGAGCGGGGTTCTTCGAGCCCGGCGAGCAGCCGCAGCAGGGTGGACTTGCCGGTGCCGTTCTCGCCGACCAGGCCGAGCCGCTGCCCGGCCGACGCGGTCAGCGTGACGCCGTCGAGGACGACGCGGGTGCCGTAACCGAAGACGACGTCCTTGGCCTGCAAGGGAAGAGTGGACATTGCGCATCACCGGGCCCGGATGAGAAGAGGCGGAAATCCCGCCGGGCGTCGTGGCACGCGGGAGCGTCAGGCTCGACCGGGTGCCGCCTCGGAAGCGGGATGGGCGCGGTTCAGTTCCTCATAGTGGAACCAGGTTAACGCAACATCAGTAGAGTTAGTCAACCGGTTATGGCCTGGGTCACATCCGGCAGGTCGCCCGCGGCCCGCTCGGCGGCCGCGGTGCCGTCGGTGAGGAAGCCGACCAGCGCCGTGAGCTGACGGCGGTCGAGGCGCGCGAGCCGCTCGCCGACGAACCGGGCCATGGGCGCGTAGAGCTCGGCAAGCTCGGCCATCCGGTCGGGCAGCGGCCGCACGACGAGCCGGCGGCGGTCCGCCGGATCCGGGGCGCGCTCGGCGAGCCGGTGCTGCTCCATCCGGTCGAGCAGCCGGGTGAACGCGCCGGTGGACATCCCGAGCAGCCGCGCGAGCTCGGTCGGGGAGTCGCTGACGCCGCCGTGGAGCAGGTGCAGGCAGTGCAGCTCGGTGGGGGTGACGGCCATCCGCTCGGCGACCGCGACGTGGAAGAGCGCGGTCGAGCCCACGAACCGGGGGAGGGCGAGAGCGGCGGCGGTGGCGAGTTCGCGCTGGTCGGGCAACGTCCATCCAAATCCGGGTGACGACGCAGTCACTGCCCTGCGCAGTGGCTGCACAGCGAACGATAGCGGAGGCGCTTGACAAACCCGCAGGCGGCACCCAATCTGAAAGAACGCTTTCGAAATGACTCTTTCAGATAGGGGTGGCCGATGGCCGAGCTGCCGCCGCGCAAGCGGATCGAGGACGTCGAGCTGCTGCGCGCCCTGTCGCACCCGCTGCGGTCGGCGCTGCTGAACCACCTCACCGCCGTCGGCCCGCGTACCGCGAGCGAGTGCGCGGAGGCGGTCGGCTCGACCGCGTCCAACTGCAGCTGGCACCTGCGCCAGCTCGCCCAGTACGGCCTGGTCGAGCGGGCGGACGCCGAAGACGGCCGCGAACGGCCGTGGCGCGCCCGGCAGGTCGGGCTGGAGATGGGGGAGCTGGCCGACGACCCCGCGCACCGCGCGGCCCAGCTGGGCATGGTGGGCGCGACCCTGGGCCACGAGCAGGAGCTGACCCAGCGGTACCTGGACTCGCTCGACGACCTCGACCCCGCGTGGCGCGGGGCGGCCGGGCTGATCACCTACGCGTTGCGCGTCACGCCGGAGGAGCTGACCCGGCTGACCGACGCGATCGACGCGCTGGTCCGGCCCTACGTCGGGGCCATCCGGACCGACGCGCCGGCGGACGCCCGCCCGGTGCACGTCGGCCTGCGGGCGTTCCCGCGCATCGAACACTCGGGGAAGGCGGAGGCATGAAACAGCTGCTGGGGGTGCCCGCGTTCGCGCGGCTGTGGGTCGCCGCGTTCTTCGGCGAGACGGCCGAGTGGATGCTGCAGGTGGCGCTGCCGGTCTACGTCTTCCAGCGCACCGGCTCCGCCGCGACGACGGCGCTGAGCATCGTGCTCGGCCTGCTGCCCGCGGTGCTGCTGAGCCCGGTCGCCGGCGTCGTGGCCGACCGGTGGAACCGGCGGGCGGTGCTGTTCGGCGTCTGCTGCGGGCTGGCCGTGGTGGCGTTGCCGCTGCTCGCGTCGCCGGGCGTAACCGTCGTGTACGCGGTGATGGCCGCGCAGGCGGCGCTGGCGTCGGTGTTCGAACCGGCACGCAACGCGCTGGTGCCCGAGCTGGTCGGCGTCGAGGAGGTCACCGGCGCGAACGGCCTGATGAGTGTCAACGGCAGCGTTGCGCGGCTGGCGGGCGGCTGGGCGGGCGGCGCGCTGCTCGGCTTCGGCGGGCTCGCCGACGTCGTCACCGGCTACCTGGCGGTGCTGGCGGTGGCGGCCGCGCTGCTGGCCAAGCCGTTCCGCCGGGTGAGCGCGCCCGCGCCGGCGGCCGCGCCCGAACCCGTGGTGCGGGCCTGGCTGGACGGTCTCCGCGAGCTCACGCACAACCGACGGCTTTGGCGCACCGGGCTCGCGCTGGTGTTCACATCGCTGGCGCAGGGGATGTTCCTGGTGCTGTTCGTGGTGTACGTCCTCGACGTGCTGGGCGGCGGCGAGGCCGACGCGGGCCTGCTGCGGGGCGTGCAGGCGATCGGCGGCCTGGCCGCCGGGTTCGCGCTGGCCACGGTGGCCCGGCGGGTCGCGCCGGCGGCGCTGCTGGGCTGGGGTGCGATCGCGCTGGGCCTGCTGTCGGCGGTGATCTGGAACCTGGCTGTGCTCACGACGGCGCTAGGGGTGTACGTGGGGTTGTTCGTCCTGGTCGGCGCTCCGGGCGTGGTCGTCGGCGCGGGGGTGCTCTCGGAGATCCAGAGTGCGGTCGCGCCGGAGCGGGCCGGCCGGGTGCTGAGCACGACGTTCGCGGTGGTCGCCCTGTGCACGACGGCCGGGGCGCTGCTGGCGGGAACGCTGGTCGCGACGACCGGGCCGGCGGTGCTGCTGAACGTCCAGGCCGGGGTGTACGTCCTGGCGGGAATCCTCGTGCTGGTGCGGAAACCACCCGTAATCCGCAGGTTTCGCGAAGAACCCGCCACCGCGGTGGCTACGGTGGAGGGGTGCCGCACCTCTTCGCGACCAGCGACCTCCACGTGACCCATGAGGGCAACGGCCCGATCCTCGACTCGGTCGTCCCGGAGACGCCCGAAGACTGGCTGCTCGTGGCCGGGGACGTCGCCGAGCGGGCCGAAGCCACCATCGGGACCTTGAAGACCCTCAGCGAGCGGTTCGCGAAGGTCGTCTGGGTGCCGGGCAACCACGAGCTGTGGACGACGAACGGCGACCCGTGCCAGCTGCGCGGGCAGGCCCGGTACGAGCACCTCGTCGAGGAGTGCCGGAAGCTCGGGGTCCTGACGCCGGAGGACGAGTACCCGGTGTGGCCCCACGCGGACCGGCCGCTGACGATCGCGCCCCTGTTCCTGCTCTACGACTACAGCTGGCGGACCCCGGAGGCCGAGGGCAAGTCCCTGGAGGAGGCCCTGAGCCAGGCCCGGGCCGCCGGCGTGGTCTGCACCGACGAGTACTTCCTGCACCCGGATCCGTACCCGAGCCGCCAGGCGTGGTGCGAGGACCGGCTGAAGACCAGCACCGAGCGCCTGGATGCGATCCCGGCCGACCACGGCACCATCCTGATGTCGCACTGGCCGCTGCACCGCCACCCGACGGCGCCGCTGTACTGGCCGGAGTTCGCGCTGTGGTGCGGGACCACGAAGACCGAGGACTGGCACCTGCGCTACCGCGCGGAGATCGCGGTCTACGGCCACCTGCACATCCCGCGGACGACCGAGGCCGACGGGGTGCGCTTCGAGGAGGTTTCGCTCGGTTATCCGCGCGAGTGGCGGAAGCGGGCGCGGGGCGCGGTGCCGATGCGCCGGATCCTTTGGCCGTCATGAGTCCGCGCGCCGCCGCTCCCTGAGCGCGCGTACCCGGCCGCGGCTGGCGCACGCCGGCGACGGGCACCAGCGCCGTCGCCCGCCCGGGTCCGCGAACACGCCCCGGCAGTCCTGCTCGGGACACGCGCGCAGGTCGAGGCGCAGCGGCCCGGTGAGCCAGTCGGCCGCCTGGTGGGCGAGCCGGGCGAACGCGGCGTCCGCGGTCGTCGGCGCACTGCGGCGCAGCCGGTCCAGGGCGGTCAGCTCCATCGGCTCGGGTTCGAGGAAGCGCGCCAGAACACCGACCTGATCGGCGGTGGGGGCGAGGCCGTCCACGGCGCCCAGGGCGAGCGGCCGCAGCGCCTCCCGCAGCCGGTGTGCCGCATCGAGGTCCCGGCCGGTGACCGGTTCGAGGGGAGTCAGCTCCACGCAAGCCAGCCAGGCGACCAGGCGCTCGGTCGTCGGAAGGCGTTCGACCGGCCGGGGCCCGAAGTGGCGGCCACGGGTGGCGAGCAGGTTCAGCCACGGGGCACCCATGTCGAGGCGGAAGTCTTCGGACACCCCGCCAGTGTAACGGCTCAAGCGTTACACTCACCGGCATGACCGGGGAACCGCGGATACGGACGGTGCTGGGCGACATCGAGCCGGCCGAGCTGGGCGTGACGAACGCCCACGACCACCTCTTCTTCGCCTCGAAACTGCTGCCGGACCAGGAACTCGACGACCCGGCCGCCGCGGCGGCCGAACTGATCCGGTTCCGGGCGGCCGGCGGCGCCGCCCTCGTCCAGTGGACGCCGCACGGCCTCGGCCGCCGGATGGAGGACCTCGCCCGGATCTCGCGGGAGACGGGCGTGCACCTCGTCGGCGCCACCGGCCTGCACCGCGCCGAGCACTACGCGCCCGCCGCGCTGACCCGGGTCGTCGACGACCTGGCCGCCGTCTTCGTCGAAGACCTGACCGGGACGACCGGCCCGCGGGCCGGGCTGATCAAGGTGGCCGGCGCGTTCCACACCATCGACTCGCACGCGCGGCTGACGATGACCGCCGCCGCGGTCGCCCACCAGGAGACCGGCGCGCCGATCGCCGTGCACCTCGAACTCGGCACGGCGGGGCTGGAAACGGTCGAACTGCTCTGCGACCAGCTCGATGTTCCACCCGAAAAGGTGATTCTCGGGCACCTCAACCGCAACCCGGACCCGCGGCGGCAGCGGGAGATCGCCGAGACCGGCGTGTTCCTCGGCTTCGACGGCCCGTCGCGGGCCAACCACGCCACCGACTGGCGGCTCTTCGACGGCCTCGAAGCGCTCGTCGAGGCGGGCCACGGCGCGCAGCTCCTGCTCGGCGGGGACACGACCACCGCCGCCGCCCGGCACCAGCCGGGCGCGTCCTACCTGCTCACGACGCTGGCGCCGCGGCTGAGGAAGCTGCTGGGCGGCGACGTCGTCACGGCCATGCTGGTGGCGAACCCCGCGCGGGCGTTCGCCACCAACTGGCGGTGACGGTTCAGCGCAGGCCGAAACCTTCCTGCCCGCCGCCCCGGCCGCGGCGGCGCAGGTAGCGCTCGAACTCGGCGGCGATCTTGTCGCCGCTGACGTCCTGCTCGGCGACCTCGATCTGCGCGTCGCCGCGCTCCTCGAGGCCGCGGACGTACTCGCTGATCTCCTCGTCCTCGTCGGCCATCTCGCTGACCGTGCGCTGCCACTCCTCGGACTGCTCCGGCAGCGCCCCGAGCGGGATCTCGACGTCGAGGATGTCCTCCAGCTTGTGCAGCAGCGCCAGCGTCGCCTTCGGGGACGGCGGGTGCGAGACGTAGTGCGGCACCGCGGCCCAGATCGACACGGCCGGGATGCCCGCCTGCACGCAGTAGTCCTGCAGGATCCCGACGATGCCGGACGGGCCCTGGTAGTTGTTCAGGTCGAGCCCGTAGAGCGACGCGGTGTCCTTGTCGTAGGCCGTCCCGGTCACCGGGACCGGCCGCGTGTGCGCGGTGTCGGCGAGCAGCGCGCCCAGCGTCACCACGGTCGCGACGTCGAGCTGCTTGATGTGCTCCAGCAGCTCGGCGCAGAAGGCGCGCCAGCGCATGTTCGGCTCGGGGCCCTGCACCAGCACGACGTCCCGGTCGAACCCGTCGGGGCGGCACACCGACAGCGTTGTCGTCGGCCAGTCCACCCGTCGAGTGACGCCGTCCACCATCCGGACGGTCGGGCGGCTGACCTGGAAGTCGTAGTAGTCGTCGGGCTCCAGTTCGGCCAGTGGCGTGGCGTCCCAGTTCAGCTGCAGGTGCTCGACCGCCCGGCTGGCCGCGTCACCTGCGTCGTTCCAGCCTTCGAAGGCGACGACCATCAACGGTCGGGTGGGTTCGGGGCGGTCGCCGGGCGGCCGCGGGGTCTCGTCGACGGGCTCACTCACCGGACCAGCCTACGACCACCGGCCTTACCCTGTTCAGCATGTCCGACCGCCTGTCGTCGCCCTTCCTCGATGCCCTTCGCTCGCGCGTACTGGTGGCCGACGGCGCCATGGGCACCGCCCTGCAGGCCCACGACCTCAGCCTGGCCGACTTCGACGGCCTCGAAGGCTGCAACGAGATCCTCAACGTCACCCGGCCGGACGTGGTCCGCTCGGTGCACCGGGGCTACCTGGAGGCGGGCGCGGACGCCGTCGAGACCAACACTTTCGGGGCCAATTTCGCCAACTTCGCCGAGTACGACATCACCGGGCGGATCTTCGAGCTCGCCGAGGCCGGGGCGCGCCTGGCCCGCGAGACCGCCGACGAGTTCGCGACGCCGGACCGCCCGCGGTTCGTGCTCGGCTCGGTCGGCCCGGGCACCAAGCTGCCGACGCTCGGCCACGCGCCGTTCACCACGCTGCGTGACGCCTACCGCGAGGAGGTCCGCGGGCTGCTGGCGGGCGGCGTCGACGCGGTGATCGTCGAGACCACCCAGGACATCCTCCAGACGAAGGCGTCGATCATCGGCGCCAAGCGCGCCATGGCCGCCGAGGGCCGGCACGTGCCGATCCTCGCTTCGATCACCGTCGAAACGACCGGCACGATGCTGCTCGGCACCGAGGTCGGCGCGGCGCTGGCCGCCCTCGAGCCGCTCGGCATCGACGTCATCGGGCTCAACTGCGCCACCGGGCCCGCCGAGATGAGCGAGCACCTGCGGCAGCTGGCCAAGCTCGCCCGGGTGCCGCTGTCGGTGATGCCGAACGCCGGCCTGCCGGAGCTGGGGCCGGACGGCGCGGTGTACCCGCTCGGTCCGGAAGCGCTGGTCGAGGCGCTGACCGGGTTCGTCCGCGAGTTCGGCGTCGGCCTGGTCGGCGGCTGCTGCGGCACCACCGACGAGCACATCCGGCAGCTCGCCGCGGCGGTCTCCGAGACGAAACCGGTGCCTCGGCGGCCGCGGCCGGAACCCGGCGTGTCCTCGCTCTACCAGGCGGTCCCGTTCAAGCAGGACGCCAGCGTGCTGATGATCGGCGAGCGGACCAACGCCAACGGCTCGAAGGCGTTCCGCACCGCGATGCTCGAGGGCCGCTGGGACGACTGCGTCGAGATCGCCCGTGCACAGACCCGCGACGGCGCCCACCTCCTGGACCTGTGTGTCGACTACGTCGGCCGCGACGGCACCGCCGACATGGCCGAGCTGGCCGGGCGCCTGGCGACCGCGTCCACCCTGCCGATCATGCTCGACTCCACCGAGGTCGCCGTCTTGAAGGCCGGCCTGCAGCGGCTCGGCGGCCGCTGCGCGGTCAACTCCGTCAACTACGAGGACGGCGACGGCCCCGAGTCCCGGTTCACCCAGGTCATGGACCTGGTCAGCGAGTACGGTGCCGCCGTCGTCGCCCTGACCATCGACGAAGAGGGCCAGGCGCGCACGGCGCAGAAGAAGGCCGACATCGCGACCCGGCTGATCGAGGACATCACCGGCAAGTGGGGGCTGCGCACCTCCGACGTCATCATCGACGCCCTGACCTTCACCATCGCCACCGGCCAGGAGGAGTCGCGCCGCGACGGCATCGAGACGATCGAAGCCATCCGCGAGATCAAACGCCGCCACCCCGACGTCCAGACCACCCTGGGGTTGTCGAACATCTCGTTCGGCCTCAACCCGGCCGCGCGGCAGGTGCTGAACTCGGTGTTCCTGCACGAGTGCGTCCAAGCCGGCCTGGACACCGCGATCGTGCACGCGTCGAAGATCCTGCCGATGGCCCGCATCCCCGACGACCAGCGCGCGATCGCCCTCGACCTCGTCTACGACCGCCGGCGCGAAGGCTACGACCCGCTGCAGGAGCTGATGGCCGTGTTCGAGGGCGTCAGCGCGGCGTCGTCGAAGGCCTCGCGAGCCGAAGAGCTGGCCGCGCTGCCGCTGTTCGAACGCCTCGAACGCCGGATCGTCGACGGCGAACGCAACGGCCTCACCGACGACCTCGACGCGGCCTTGGAGCAGCGGCCGGCCCTGCAGATCATCAACGACACGCTGCTGTCCGGCATGAAGACCGTCGGCGAGCTGTTCGGGTCCGGGCAGATGCAGCTGCCGTTCGTCCTGCAGTCCGCCGAGGTGATGAAGGCCGCCGTCGCCCACCTCGAGCCGCACATGGAAAAGGACGACGACTCCGGGAAGGGCCGCATCGTGCTGGCCACCGTCCGCGGCGACGTGCACGACATCGGCAAGAACCTCGTCGACATCATCCTGTCCAACAACGGCTACGAGGTCGTCAACCTCGGGATCAAGCAGCCGATCACGACCATCCTCGACGCGGCCGAGGAGCACGGCGCCGACGCGATCGGGATGTCCGGCCTGCTGGTCAAGTCCACGGTGATCATGAAGGAGAACCTCCAGGAGATGAACTCCCGGGGTGTCGCCGCGCGCTGGCCGGTGCTGCTCGGCGGCGCGGCGCTGACCCGCTCCTACGTCGAAAACGATCTCACGGAGCTGTACTTCGGCGACGTCCGCTACGCGCGCGACGCGTTCGAGGGGCTGCGGCTGATGGACGCGATCATGGCGGCGAAGCGCGGAGAGTCGCCGCTGGTCGACGCGGACGCGGAGCAGAAGCGCCTGGAGCGCAAGGAACGCCGCGAACGGTCGCTGCGGATCGCCGAAGCGCGGAAAGCCCGCAAGGCGGAGGAAGAAGCCCTCGAAGGGCCGCCGCCCGCGCGCTCGGACGTCGCCACCGACGTCCCGCTGCCGAGCCCGCCGTTCTGGGGTTCGCGTGTGGTCAAGGGCGTCCCGCTCGCCGACTACGCCGCGATGCTCGACGAGCGCGCGACCTTCATGGGGCAGTGGGGCCTCAAGGGCGCCCGCGGCGGC
The DNA here is from genome assembly GCF_051337345.1 of Amycolatopsis sp. MEPSY49. NCBI lineage: Bacteria > Bacillati > Actinomycetota > Actinomycetes > Pseudonocardiales > Pseudonocardiaceae > Amycolatopsis > Amycolatopsis sp. MEPSY49. Next base: position 777,827 of record NZ_JBDLYJ010000002.1, read on the forward strand.
GCCGGGCCGACGTACGACGAACTCGTCGAGTCCGAAGGCCGGCCCCGGCTGCGGTACTGGCTCGACCGGCTGACCGCGGACGGCATCTTGGCTCACGCGGCCGTCGTCTACGGCTACTTCCCGTGCGTTGCCGAGGGCGACGACCTGGTCGTGCTCACCGAACCAGAACCGGACGCGCCGGAGCGGCTGCGTTTCACCTTCCCGCGCCAGCGCCGCGACCGGCGCCTCTGCCTGGCCGACTTCTACCGGCCGCGCGAGTCCGGTGAGGTCGACGTCGTGCCGTTCACCGTGGTGACCATGGGCCAGCCCATCGCCGACTACGCGAACGAGCTGTTCGCCGCCAACGCCTACCGCGATTACCTGGAGGTCCACGGCCTCGGCGTCCAGCTCACCGAAGCGCTCGCCGAGTACTGGCACTGCCGCATCCGGCAGGAGCTGACCTTCCCCTCCGGTGTGGCGGTCGCCTCAGAGGACCCCGACGACGTCGAGGAGTTCTTCAAGCTCGGCTACCGTGGAGCCAGGTTCTCACTGGGCTACGGCGCCTGTCCCGATCTCGAGGACCGGGCGAAGATCGTCGCCCTCCTCGAACCGGGCCGGATCGGCGTCAAGCTGTCCGAGGAGTACCAGCTGCACCCCGAGCAGTCGACCGACGCGATCGTCTGCCACCACCCGGAAGCCAAGTACTTCAACACCTGAGGGAGATCCACTGTGTCTGACTGCGCCTCCGCGGGAAAGCGTGCGTCGGCGCTGGACGGACTCGATGCCGTGCTGTGGGACATGGACGGCACGCTCGTCGATTCCGAGAAGCTGTGGGACATCGCCCTCTACGAGACGGCGGAGTGGCTGGGCGGCAAGCTTTCCGAAGAGCAGCGGCTGACCCTCGTCGGGTCCAACATGGACGACACGTCGGCGTACCTCCTCGAGGTCGTCGGCCGCCCGGTCACGCGAGAGGCGATCGCGTCGACGGGCGAGGAGATCCGCCGCCGCACGGCCGGTCTCTTCGACGACGAGCTGCCGTGGCGCCCCGGCGCCCGCGAAGCGCTGACGGCGGTGCGCGAAGCCGGCCTGCGCTCGGCTTTGGTCACCTCGACCGAGCGGGACCTGACCGAGCTGGCGCTGAACACGATCGGGCGGGAGTTCTTCGACGCCACCGTCTGCGGTGACGAGGTCGACGGCCTCAACAAACCGCACCCGCGGCCGTACCTCAAGGGCGCGGAGCTGCTCGGCGTGGACCCGGCGCGGTGCGTCGCGGTCGAAGACTCGCCGCCGGGCACCGAATCGGCGGTCGCGGCGGGCTGCACGGTCCTGGTCATCCCGAACGACGTCCCGGTCGCGCCGGGGGAGCGGCGCGTGTTCCGCGACTCCCTCGTCGGCATCGACGTGCCGGCGCTGGCGGCCCTGCTGGGCTGAGCACGCCCATGTCGCATTTCCGCTAGCCCCGGCCTGCCGGGTCCGCGATGCTGGGTTCCGTGCACGAAGATTTCGAGCGGTGCGTGCGGGCCGTGCAGGCGAAGGACGCCCGGTTCGACGGGTGGTTCTACACCGCCGTCCTGACGACGAAGATCTACTGCCTGCCCAGCTGCCCGGTGGTGCCGCCCAAGCCGCGGAACATGAGCTTCTACCCGAGCGCGGCAGCCGCGCAGCAAGCCGGCTTCCGTGCCTGCAAGCGCTGCCGCCCGGACGCGAGCCCGGGCTCGCCGCTGTGGAACGAACGCGCCGACCTGGTCGCCCGCGCCATGCGGCTGATCGCCGACGGCGTCGTCGACACCGACGGCGTCCAGGGCCTCGCCGACCGGCTCGGCTACAGCGTCCGGCAGGTGCAGCGCCAGGTGTTCGCCGAGGTCGGCGCCGGACCGTTGGCTTTGGCCAGGGCGCAGCGCGCGCAGACCGCGCGGACGCTGATCGAGACGACCACCCTGCCGATGGCCGAGCTGGCCCTGGCCGCCGGGTTCGGCAGCATCCGGGCGTTCAACGACACCGTCCGCGAGGTGTTCGCCCTCTCGCCGACCGAACTGCGGCAGCGCGCGAAGGGCAAGCCGTCGGCGACGGCGGGCGCGATCCCGCTGCGGCTGCCGTACCGGAAGCCGCTCTGCCCGGACAACCTGTTCGGCCACCTCGTGGCCACCGGCGTTCCCGGCGTCGAGGAGTGGCGCGACGGCGCCTACCGCCGGACCCTGCGGCTGCCGCACGGCCACGGCGTCGTCGCGCTGCGCCCCGGGGACTCCGCTGCCGGGTACATCGCCTGCCGGCTCACCTTGACCGACCTGCGGGACCTGCCCACGGCGACCAGCCGCTGCCGCCGCCTGCTCGACCTCGACGCCGACCCGGTCGCCGTCGACGACCAGCTCGCCACTGACCCGCTGCTCGCGCCGCTGGTGGCGGCCGCGCCGGGCCGCCGGGTGCCGCGCACGGTCGACGGCGCCGAGTTCGCGGTGCGGGCCGTGCTGGGACAGCAGGTCTCGACGGCGGCGGCCCGCACCCACGCGGCCCGGCTCGTCGTGGCCCACGGCGAGCCGGTCGACGACCCGGAGGGCGGGCTGACGCACCTGTTCCCGTCGCCGGACGCGCTCGCTTCCCTGGATCCGGAGACGCTGGCGATGCCGCGCTCTCGCCGTCGCACCCTGCTCGCGCTGGTCGAGGCGCTGACGGACGGCCTCGACCTCGGCGTCGGCAGCGACTGGGCCGGGACGCGGGCGGCGCTGACCGCGTTGCCCGGCTTCGGGCCGTGGACGGTCGAGAGCATCGCCATGCGCGCCCTCGGCGACCCCGACGCGTTCCTGCCCACCGACCTCGGCATCAAGTACGCCGCCGAAACCCTCGGCCTCGGCGGCCAGGCCGCCGTCGTCGCCCGGTCCGAGGCGTGGCGCCCGTGGCGCGCCTACGCCACCCAGCACCTGTGGGCCACCGGTGACCACGCGATCAACCGGATGCCCGCCGCCTAGGAGGTCCCATGCGTTCCCACACGGTCGTTGAGAGTCCCTGCGGTCCGCTGACCTTGGTCGCCGAGGGCGACGCGCTCTGCGGGCTGTACATGCACGAACAGCGCCACCGCCCGGCCCAGGCGACCTTCGGTTCGCCCGGCGCCGTCGAGACCTTCGCGCTCGCCGAAATCCAGCTGAAGGAGTACTTCGCCGGGCGGCGGCGGGAGTTCGACCTCCCGCTGGCCTTCCACGGCACGCCGTTCCAGCGGTCGGTGTGGGCGGCACTGCTCGACATCCCGTACGGCGAAACCGCGTCCTACGGCGAGCTCGCGCAGCTGCTCGGCAAGCCGGCGGCCGCGCGGGCGGTGGGCCTGGCCAACGGCAAGAACCCGATTTCGATCATCGTGCCGTGCCACCGGGTCATCGGTTCGACGGGTTCGCTGACCGGGTACGGCGGCGGCCTGGAGCGCAAGCGGTACCTCCTCGACTTCGAACGCCGTCCCAGTCCTCGGGAGGCAGTGTCCACTTCGGTGTGAGATCCACGGCATCCGCGGCGGGGCGGGGCGGCGCCGCCGGGGGCGGGGTGGAAGGATCTGCAGACCGTGAAGACCTTCGATGAGCTGTTCGCGGAGCTTGCCGAGCGCGCGCGTACCCGTCCCGACGGGTCCGGCACCGTCGTCGCCCTCGACGCCGGGGTGCACGCCCAGGGCAAGAAGGTGCTCGAGGAAGCCGGCGAGGTGTGGATCGCCGCCGAGCACGAGTCCGACGACCGCCTCGCCGAGGAGATCTCCCAGCTGCTGTACCGGGTGCAGGTGCTGATGCTCGGCCGTGGCCTGTCGACCGAGGACGTCTACCGCTACCTGTGACGGGGTCGCCCGGTGCTGGACCGGGTGAGGAACGAGGAGAAGAGCGAAATGCTGCGTGTTGCCGTGCCGAACAAGGGAGCCCTCGCCGCCGCGGCGACGGAGATGCTCGGCGAGGCGGGCTACCGGAAGCGGCATGAGCAGCGCGATCTGACCGTGCTCGACCACGTCAACGAGGTCGAGTTCTTCTTCCTGCGCCCCAAGGACATCGCGATCTACGTCGGCTCCGGCGACCTCGACCTCGGCATCACCGGCCGGGACCTGGCGCTCGACTCCGGCGCGCCGGTGGAGGAGATCCAGGCGCTCGGCTTCGGCGGTTCGACGTTCCGCTACGCCGCCCCGGCCGGCCGCGACTGGAAGCCGGCCGACCTGCACGGCAAGCGGCTCGCGACGTCGTACCCGCGGCTGGTCCGCGACGACCTCGCCCGCCACGGCGTCGAGGCCGAAGTGATCCGCCTCGACGGCGCGGTCGAAATCTCGATCCAGCTGGGCGTGGCGGATGCGATCGCGGACGTCGTCGAGTCCGGCCGGTCGCTGCGGCAGAACAACCTGGTCGCGTTCGGCGACCCGATCTGCGTGTCCGAAGCGGTGCTGCTGCAGCGTCGCGGTACGCCGGAGAGCAAGGCGAAGTCGCAGCTGGCCGCGCGCCTGCGCGGGGTCGTGTTCGCGCAGCAGTACATGATGCTGGACTACGACTGCCCGCGGACGCTGGTCGAAAAGGCCATCGCCATCACGCCCGGTCTCGAGTCGCCGACCGTGGCGCCGCTCGCCGACGACGACTGGGTGGCCGTGCGCGCGATGGTGTCGCGCAAGAAGGTCAACCTCATCATGGACGAGCTGGCCGAGGTCGGCGCGAAGGCGATCCTGGCGTCGGACATCCGCTCCTGCCGCCTCTGACCGGAACCCCGGCCGGCCGCGCACTCAGCGCGGCCGGTGGGGTTTCTTGGGCAGCAGGTCGTAGAGGCCCTTGCGGGCGCCGTTGTCGTTGACGTTGCGGGCCACCGCGACCTCCGAGATGAAGTCCTCGAAGACGAACTCCTCGTCCGCCGGGACCACCGCGGGGGCCTGGTTCTGCTCCAGGTAGCTGTCCAGCGTGCCGGCGATCTCGCGGAAGGACAGCGCTTGCAGCGTCTCCGGCGCGTACGTCGTCACCGGGACGCCGTGCGCCGCCGCCTCGTTCATCACCACGCCCAGCGGCAGGTGCGAGAGCATCGGGATGCCGAACTCGTACATCTCCTGCAGCGCCGCCGCCGCGTAGTGCGAGATCGGGCGCCGGTAGAGGCTCGGCACCAGGCCGAACCAGGACAGCGGCTGCCGCCCGACCGTCTGCTCGACGTACCGGACCTGGTCGGCCAGGAGCCGCAGCGCGCGGATGCTCGTCTTGTCCGGCTGGACCGGGACCAGGATGCCGTGCGAGGCCGCGAGCGCGTTGTTCGTCAGCACGTCCAGCGCCGGCGGGCAGTCGATGACGCAGTGGTCGTAGTTGGCGAACTGGATGACCCGGGCCAGCTGCCAGCCGGGCACGCGGAACGAGTCGAGCCGCCGGATCAGGTCGAACATCCCCGGTGACGTCGGCACGACGTCGAGCGCGCCACCCTTGCCGAGGTTGCTGCGCGGGTGCGGGACGACGAGCTCCTCGATCGGGCCCTTCCACGTCTTGGCCAGCGCTTTCGCCAAGGTCGGCGCGTCTCCGCGGACCTCGGACAGGCCGAGCATCTCGGTCGTCGCGTGGCCCTGCGGGTCGAGGTCGACCAGCAGCACCCGCCGGCCCCGCTCGGCCAGCGCGGCCGCGGTGCCGACGCTCAGTGAGGTCTTGCCGACCCCGCCTTTCTGGTTGACCACCGAGGTGATCTGCATGCCGGAGCGCTCCTCAAGTCGGTCGTTCCGCGAAGGTTATTGGATGCGGGGCCGTTGTGGGTGGCTATCCGCCCCCGGCCTGTCGCGGTCGCACCATCAGCGCCTGCGCGCCGGTGGCCACCGGGCCGGCCGCGTCGTGCAGGATGCTCGTCGCGGTGCCGATGCCGTGCTTGCCGACCAGCGTGACCGCGTCGAGGCCGATCCACTCGCCTTCCGGCACCCGGCGCAGGTGGAGGGTCAGCTCGGAGTTGATGAACCACCACTTGCGCGGGTCGAGGAAGTTCGACACGCCGTTGCCGGAGTCGGCGATGGCGAACAGCCGCTGCAGCCCACTCGGCTCCTCGCCGTCGACCAGCGGCACGCGCTGGCGGGCCCAGACGGCCGCCGGGCCGGGCACGTCCATGCCGCCGCGCACCGCCCGCCACTCGACGGCGTCGAGGTAGCCGGCCTGCCAGCCCTCCGGCCACGGCGACTCCGTCACGGTGTCCGGAGCGGGCAGCAGCGGCCCGGCGTCCGTGGCGGCCTCGGTCGTGTCGGCGGTCGCGATGCGCCACGCGGAAGCCCGCGCCACGACGCGGTCCGCGCTCGCCAGCTCGGCCTGCAGCAGCTCCACCGACCGGCCCGGCCGCTCGACCCGGGCCCGCACGGTGAGCTCGGCGACCGGTGCCGGGCCGAGGATCTCGACGGTCACCCGCGCGAGCTCGGCCGGGTGCGCCTGTTCGACGTTTTCGAGGGCGCGCACCAGCAACGCCGACGGCGGGCCGAAGTGCTGGGACTCCGACGACCACGGCCCGGCCGTGTGCCCGGTCGCGGAGTAGCGGTCGTCGCCGAGCGGGACGTAGAACGCGTCGGCCATCAGTCGGCCCGGTCCAGCGGCGTCTCCTCGCCCGCGCCGGGCTCCGGCCAGCCGGGGTAGTCCGGCGGCGTGCCGCCGTACTCGGGGCAGTGCGCCTGGTGGTCGCACCAGTTGCACAGCTTGGTCTTGTTCGCGCGGAAGTCGCCGGTCTTGCCCGCCTTGAGGATGGCCTGCCAGATGGCCTCGAGGGTGCGTTCGAAGCGCACCAGCTCGGCCTCGTCCGGGGTGTAGGCGAGGGACTGGCCGTCGGTGAGGTACATCAGCTTCAGCTGCCGCGGCACGACGCCGCGCAGCCGCCACAGCACGACGGCGTAGAACTTCATCTGGAACATCGCCTTGGCCTCGCCGATTTCCCGCGGCGCGGCGCCGGTCTTGTAGTCGACGACCCGGATTTCGCCGGTCGGCGCGACGTCGACGCGGTCGATGTAGCCGCGCAGCAGGACACCGGAGCCGAGCTCGATTTCGACGTGCAGCTCGCAAGCCTCGGGTTCCAGCCGCCGCGGGTCCTCCAGCTCGAAGTAGGCGTCCAGCAGCTTTTCCGCCGACCGCAGCCAGTCCGCGTGGTCGTCGGGCTTTTCGCCGTCGAACAGCTCGGTCCACTCCGGACGGTCCGCGGACAGGTCCGTCCACGCCGGGCCGAGCAGCTCCTTCGCCTGGGCCGGGACGCGCTCGGCGGCCGGCAGCGCGAACAGCCGCTCCAGCACCGAGTGGACGAGCGTGCCGCGCAATTGGGCCTTGGTCGGGACCTCGGGCAGCCGGTCGACCGCGCGGAACCGGTAGAGCAGCGGGCACTGCTTGAAGTCGCTGGCCCGGGACGGCGACAGCGCGGGCCGCCGCCGCACCTCGGTGGCGACGGCGGTGGCTGCTGGGGGATCCGTGGTGACGGTGTCGGCGTCGGGCATGGGCAGAGCGTAACGCCGGGGTCCGACAGTTCCGGCGACCGCAACGCCCGGCACCCGCACCCGCGGCCTCAAGCGCCCCAATGTGGCCTTCGGTGCGCAAGACGCAACCAAGGCGGCCTTCGGTGCTCCATCCATGCCCCCACCGCCACCCTCAACGGAGGCGCTTCGCGCCGCAGCGCTGGTTCAACGCAACCAATGTGGCCTTGGGGCGCTTGGGCCGTGCGCGACACCACCCGGACCGGATCACCCGCTCCCCACACCGGGGGCTCTAGGCTCTCCCGCATGGCCGCGACCAGTGAACAGGGCACCGGGGGCACCCGGCAGGCCGTCCTCCCGGACGGTGGTCTCCTGCTGTTCCGGGTCGCCGGCGTGCCCGTGCTGCTCGCGCCGTCCTGGTGGATCGGGTCGCTGATCGTCGTCGTGCTCTACACGCCGCTGGTCGGCCGGCTGCTCCCGGACGCCTCGACGCTGACGTCGTGGCTGCTGGCCGGCGCCTTCGCGCTGCTGCTGGGCTTGTCCGTGCTGGCGCACGAGCTCGGGCACTGCGTGGCCGCCCTGCGGCTGGGGATCCCGGTGCGGCGGGTGCGCCTGTTCCTGCTCGGCGGCCTGTCCGAAGTGGCCAGGACGCCGAAGCGGCCGGTCCACGAAGGCCTCGTCGCCGCGGCGGGCCCGGCGGTCTCGCTGTTGCTGGGCGGGTTCTGCGGCCTGCTGATGTTCGCCGTCCCGCCGGACGGCGCGGTCTGGATGCTGGTGGCCGAGTGCGCGGTGGCGAACCTCGCCGTCGGCGTGTTCAACCTCCTGCCCGGCCTGCCCCTCGACGGCGGCCGGCTGGTCCGCGCGGGCGTCTGGGCGGCCACCGGGATCCGCGCGAAGGGCACGCGCGCCGCGGTCGCCGGCGGCGCGGTCGTCGCCGCGGGACTGCTCGTGTGGGCCCTGTGGGGCCTGGCGACCGGCAGCCCGGACCGGTGGCTGCGCCTGGGCGTCTGCGTCGTCACGGCGTGGTTCGTGATCCTCGGCGCGCGGTCCGAGCTGAAAGCGGAGGCGCGCCGCACCTGGCCCGAAGGTCTGGACCTCGGCCAGCTGGTGCGGCCGGTGCTGCAGCTGCCCGCCGAAAGCCCGGTGTCGGACGCGCTCGCGGCGTCGGCGGGCCGGGGCGTGGTGCTCGTCCGCGCGGACGGCGTGGCGGCCGGGCTGCTCGACACGGGCGCGGCGGAGCGGCTCGCGGGCACCTCGCCGCACGCGCCCGCCGAGCTCGCGGCGGAGCCGATCCGCGCCGAAACCGTCCTGCTGGCCTCGGAACCGGGGGAAGACGTCGTCGAGCGCGTCCGCGAGACGCCGGCGTGGCAGTTCCTGGTCGTCGACGACGAGGGCCGTCCGGCGGGCGTGCTGCGCCGGGACGACCTGCGCGCCGCGCTGAACCGCCGTACCCGCTGAGGCCGGGCCCCGGACGGCCTGCGAAGATCTGTCGTCGGCCATTCGGGGTACAGGAGGAAGTGTTGTCGGTCAGCGGACCGTTTCGCGCGGGTGATCGGGTGCAGTTGACCGACTCGAAGGGGCGGCACTACACCTTGACGCTGGCCGACGGCGGGGAGTACCACACCCACCGCGGCGCGCTCGCCCACGACGACCTCATCGGCCGGCCCGAGGGCTCGGTGGTGACGTCGGCGGGCGGGTCGACGTACCTGGCCCTCCGCCCGCTGCTGCCGGACTACGTGCTCTCGATGCCCCGCGGCGCGCAGGTGATCTACCCGAAGGACGCCGCGCAGATCGTGATGTGGGGCGACATCTTCCCGGGCGCCCGCGTCCTCGAAGCGGGTGCCGGCTCCGGCGCGCTGACGTGTTCGCTGCTGCGCGCGGTCGGCTCGGAAGGGCACGTGAGCTCGTACGAGATCCGCGACGACCACGCCGAGCACGCCGAGCGCAACGTCGTGAAGTTCTTCGGGGAGAAGCCGGCGAACTGGTCGCTGACGGTCGCGGACCTGGCGACGCACGAGGGCGAGGTCGACCGGGTCGTGCTGGACATGCTGGCCCCGTGGGACCAGCTGCCGAACGTCGCCGCGCACCTGGTGCCGGGTGGCGTGCTGACGGTCTACGTGGCGACGGTGACGCAGCTTTCCCGCGTCACGGAGTCGCTGCGCGAGCAGCAGTGCTGGACCGAGCCCGAATCGTGGGAAACGCTGATGCGGCCGTGGCACGTGGTGGGCCTCGCGGTGCGCCCGGACCACCGGATGGTCGCGCACACGGCGTTCCTGCTCACCGCGCGCCGCTTGGCGGACGGGACGGTGTCACCCCGCGTGTCCCGCCGGCCGTCGAAGGGCAAGGGCTGAGGTGAAGCGCCCGAAGGCGGCCTTGGGTGCGTGAGACGCACCGAAGGCCGCCTTGGGTGCGTGAGACGCAACCAAGGCGGCCTTGGGGCGCTGCTAGCCGGGGACGCACCAGCGGCCGTTCTCCTTGTGGAGCGGGAACGGCGTGTCCTTCGTCCCGCCCGGGGCCTCGACGTGCACCTTCGCCGTCGCGGACTCGCCGCGGACCTCCGGTGGCTCCCGCAGCGTCGCCGTCACCCGGCCGGCCGCGTCCCACATCCGCTGCAGCCTGCCCAGGGCTTCGGCGGTCTGCGGGCGGCACGTCAGCTTGCCGAACGCCGCGGAGTCGTGCGCCGTGATCGCGTCGACGATCGCGCGGGCCAGCACGTTCACCGCCGCGGTGTCGACCGCGCTCGGCGCCGCCGAAGCCGACGTCCGCGGCGCCGGGGGTGGGCTCGACGGCGCGGGCGGGGCGCCGGACGGCGCTACGAGCAGCAGTCCCAGCACCACGCCCGCGCCGGCCACACCGAGCAGCACGAGCCCGGCGGCGAGCGCGCGGTTCACCGAACGCGGGGGCTCACGAGCCGTCCGCCTTGACGTTGGACAGGCACCACAGGCCGGATTCCTTCTGGGCCGACATCGTGCCGACCTTGGTCTTGCTGCCGTCCGTGGCCGAGTAGCGCACGGTGGACTTGTCCCCGGTGTCCTGCGGCGAGCCGGTCAGCTTGACCGTGACCTTCGGGATGTCGCCGGTGGTGCCCTCGAAGACGCTCCGGCAGATCGCGTCGCCGAGCGCCTTCTCGTCACCCGCGTTGTAGGCGGCGATCGTCGTGTCGAACAGCTCCTGCGAGCTGCCCTTGCCGGCCGGCGCGGGGCCGCTCGCGGGCTTGGTGCTCTTCGGCGTCGAAGTCGGCGAGGTGCTCTTGGGCTTCGGGGTGGTCGCCTTCGGCGCGGTCGTCGGGGCCGCGGAGCTGCTGGTGGCGGGCGGGGCCGCGGTGTTGTCGTCGTCCCCGCTGGCCACGACGAACCACGTCACGCCGCCGCCGACGAGGAGCACCGCCGCGGCCGCGATGCCGACGATGAGCCCGGTTTTCTTCTTCTTGGGCGGCGGCGCGTCACCGAAGCCGCCGCCTCCGTACGGGTCGTAACCGCCGAAGCCCGGCTGCTGCTGCTGCGTCGGCTGGCCCCACTGGTCCTGCTGGGGCTGCTGCTGGCCCCACTGGTCCTGCTGCCCGTACTGGGGGTGGCCCTGCTGGGGCTGAGGGCCCGTCTGGGGCGGGTAACCCCCCTGCTGCGGCTGACCGTACGGATCGGGCTGGCCGAACTGCTGGGTGCCGCCGTAGCCCGGCTGGGGCTGCGGTCCGCTCTGGGGGTAGCCGCCCGGCTGCCGGCCGTACGGCCCGGGCTGCTGCCCGTAACCTCCGGGCTGCTGGCCGTAGCCGCCCGGTTGCTGCGGCGGGTAGGTCATGGGTGGTGCCCCCTAGCGTTCCTTCGACGGTGAACCCGGCCTTCGAGGCGGCCGACGTCGGCCCGATGCTAGCCACCGGGCTCCTCCGCCGCGCGGTTAGGGCGGAACTGGCCGGAATTGCCCGGCTCGGGCGCGGTTGGCGCCCCGGAGAGCCGGGTACTCCCGACGTGCTTGGTTCGTCCCGGCCCGGACGGGCCCGCGACACACCGGGGCCACGGCACCAAAATGGCCTCTTGCGCTGCGGGAATGTCCGTGCTGGACCAGGCGAGGAAACCGCGACGCGCCGATCTTGTGATCCGGAAAGGCCTTTTCTTGTCGGTGATCGCCGGTACCGTGGAATGAAAAGCACTCCGAGGAGGTGCCCGATGCATCATGACCTTCCCGGAGGTCGGCGCGAGGAGGCCGACCCTTCAGCAACATCCGGAGCTGGGACGACGGCGGACGAGCAGGCTCGGCAGATCCGTTTTCTCGAGGAGGAAGTGGCGCTGCTGCGCCGCAAACTGACCGACTCGCCACGGCAGAACCGAGTTCTCGAACAGCGGCTCGCCGAGGCCTCGGAAAGGGTGAGCCAGCTCACCGAGCGCAACACCAAACTGGTCGAAACCCTGCGTGAAGCCCGAGGACAGCTCCTCGCGCTGCGTGAGGAGGTCGACCGGCTGGCCCAGCCGCCGTCCGGCTACGGCGTCTTCGTCGAGGCGTACGAAGACAACACGGTGGACGTCTACACGGCGGGCCGCAAGATGCGGGTGTCGGTATCGCCCGCGGTCGAGCTCTCTTCGCTGCGTCGCGGCCAGGCGCTGCGGCTCAACGAGGCGCTCACCGTGGTCGAGGCCGGCGGCTTCGAACGCACCGGCGAGGTGTGCGCGTTGCGTGAGGTGCTCGCCGCCGACGTCGAGGGCGGCAGCCTTCGCGCGCTGGTGGTCGGGCACGCGGACGAGGAGCGGGTGGTCCTGCTCTCCGACCTGCTGGCCGAGCAGCCGCTCAAGCCGGGCGACTCGCTGCTGGTCGACTCCAAGGCAGGCTACGCGTACGAGCGCGTGCCGAAGGCGGAGGTCGAGGACCTGGTGCTGGAGGAGGTGCCGGACGTCCGCTACGAGGACATCGGCGGCCTCACCCGGCAGATCGAGCAGATCCGCGACGCGGTGGAACTGCCGTTCCTGCACGCCGACCTGTACCAGGAGTACCAGCTGCGCCCGCCCAAGGGCGTCCTGCTCTACGGCCCGCCGGGCTGCGGCAAGACGCTCATCGCCAAGGCGGTCGCGAACTCGCTGGCCAAGAAGGTGGCCGAAGCACGGGGCGACGCGGCGGACGGGAAGTCCTACTTCCTGAACATCAAGGGTCCCGAGCTGCTCAACAAGTTCGTCGGGGAGACCGAGCGGCACATCCGCCTGATCTTCCAGCGGGCGCGGGAGAAGGCCTCCGAAGGCACCCCGGTGATCGTGTTCTTCGACGAGATGGACTCGATCTTCCGGACCCGTGGGTCGGGCGTTTCGTCCGACGTCGAGACCACGATCGTGCCGCAGCTGCTGTCGGAGATCGACGGTGTCGAAGGCCTGGAGAACGTCATCGTCATCGGCGCCTCCAACCGCGAGGACATGATCGACCCGGCGATCCTGCGGCCGGGCCGGCTCGACGTCAAGATCAAGATCGAGCGTCCGGACGCCGAAGGCGCGAAGGACATCTTCTCCAAGTACCTGGCCGAAGGGCTGCCGATCCACGCGGACGACCTCGCCGAGTTCGGCGGCGACGCCAAGGCGACGTTCGACGCGATGATCCAGCACACCGTCGAGCGCATGTACGAGGAGAGCGACGAGAACCGGTTCCTCGAGGTGACCTACGCCAACGGGGACAAGGAAGTCCTGTACTTCCGCGACTTCAACTCGGGCGCGATGATCCAGAACATCGTGGACCGGGCGAAGAAGTCGGCGATCAAGTCGGTGCTGGAGACCAAGCAGCCGGGTCTGCGCGTGCAGCACCTGCTCGACGCGATCGTCGACGAGTTCGCGGAGAACGAGGACCTGCCCAACACCACCAACCCGGACGACTGGGCCCGGATCTCCGGCAAGAAGGGCGAGCGGATCGTCTACATCCGCACGCTCGTCACCGGCAAGAACCAGGACTCGGGGCGGGCGATCGACACCGCCACGAACACCGGTCAGTACCTGTAGTTCCGAGGTTCGATGGGGCGGCCGCTTCGGCGACCGCCCCATCGGCGTGTCTAGCGGCTGACCAGCGCGGGTTCGGGCTTGCGTCGCCGCAGCCGTCCGTGCGCCGCGAGGATGCCCACCACGATCAGAACCGCGCCGGCCGGCTGGTTCCAGCTCACCGGCTCACCCAGCACCAGCACGCCGAGCAGCACCCCGACGACCGGTGTGAGGTAGGTCACCGCCGAGGCGTTGGCGGCGCCCCAGGCCGCGATGATCCGGACGTTCCAGACATACGCGATTCCCGTGCCGAAAACGCCGAGCGCCACCATGCTCGCCACCACCGCGAGGTCCAAGCGCGCCGGCGTGGTCGCGATCGCGGGCGCCAGCAAGCCGAGCAGCACCGTCGCCGACCCGGTCTGACCGAACGCGACGACGACCGGGGCCACGCCACGCGGGGAGACGAACCGGCGCATGTAGACGAAGCACGCGCCGTAACACGTCGTAGCGCCCAGGCAGGCCAGCTGCGCGGTCAGCTGGTGCGAGACGTCGACGCCGTGCCACACCCCGACGATCGTGAGCACGCCGAGGAATCCGAGCGACAGGCCCAGCACCCGCGGCGGCGTGAACCGCTCTTCGGGCAGTGCCGCGGCGGCCAGCAACATCGTGACGAGCGGCGTCGTCGCGTTGAAGATGCTGGCCAGACCGGACGAAATGTACTGTTCCGCCCACGAGAAGAGCAGGAACGGCACCACGCACAGCAGCACCGAAACGACCGCGAGGTGGCCCCACAGCACGGGATCCCGGGGCAGCGGCCGCCGGCGCACCGCAAGCACGGCCGCCAGCGCGAGCGCGCCCAGCGCGACCCGCGCGAGCGCGATCTGCGCGGGGGAGAGCCCGGCCAGCCCCACCTTGATGAACAGAAAACTCGCACCCCACACGACGGCCAGCAGCGCGAACCGCGCCGTGACCCCGAAACCCGCCGCTCCGAACCGCATGGGCGCAGTCAAGCCGGGGCGCGGGGCGCGAAGCCAGCGGTTTTCGGAGCTCTCCTTCTGTATAACGACCTATACGGCTCGGGGTAGGATGCCGCACATGGCACTGGGGGAAGAACCGTGGCAGCGAGCGATCGCACACGTCGCGAGCCGCGTGACGGGACCGCCGCTGCCCGAAGGCCTGGACGTCACCGTCCACTTCCACCCGGACCGCTTGGTGGGTGAGGTGCCGTTGCTGCGACACCTCGTCACGGACGGCGTCTACCGCTCGCAGTTCGAGACGGGCACGAGCAACGGCGGCCTCACGGCGCACGCCGGGGGAGACCGCTGGCGCTGGGAGCACCGCATGTTCGGCGGCGCCTACGACGACCTGCCACCGTCGGCCCGGCCGAAGTACGGCTCGCTCAACTACCGCCGCCGCCCGGCGGGCGGGTCCGTCCGGTTCGGCTCGTCCCACCTGGTGCTGAAGCGGGAAGTGCTGGCGCGGACGACGTTCTGCTACCCGGACAGCTTCGCCGAGCCGGACGACTTCGGTACCGCCGCGCACATGCCGTTGCTGCGCCTGGCCGAGGCGGACGTCCAGGACGAGCTCGACGACCACGTCGAGGCCCACGTCCACGGCCCGCTCCGGCCGGCGGCCGACGTCGAGGCGCTCGTCCTGGACCCGGCGTTCCGCGGCACCGACGTCGAGGCGGCGGCCGCGGACCTGCCGTTTCCCACCAGGTGGCACCACGGCTTCAGCCTGCCCGTCGAGGTGCTGGCCGAGCACGCGGACTACCGCGGCGAGGACGTCGTGCGGGCCGGCAAGGAGATCGCCGAGGACGGCCGGCTCGACGCCCGCGTCATCGGCGACGCCGTCCGCGCCGGCCGGCACGACCCCCAGGTGCTCAAGCGCGTCTGGCACTGCACCGCCCGGTTCGGCCTACGCGGCGACGGGTAGCAGCGCCTCGGCCAGCCGGCGCCAGTGCGGCATCGCCGATTCGCCCGGCTCGACGCCGATGACCTGGATGCCCACGTGGTCGGCGCCCGCGTCGAGGTGTCCGCCCAGCTTCGTGATGATCGTGTCGAGGTCGCCCCAGAACACCAGGTCGTCGACGATCCGGTCGGCCGCGCCGTCGATCTCCTCCTGGGTGTAGCCGAGCCGCCGGAACTTCGCGATGTTGTACGGCTGCGTGAGGTACGGGTGCAGGTGCGCGCGGGCGATCTCGCGCGCCTTCGCCGGGTCCGTCTCGAAGAGCACGGCGTGCTCGACGCCGAGGAACGGGCCGTCGCCGAGGATTTCCCGTGCCTGGGCCGTGTGCTCCGGGGTGACGTGGTAGGTGTGCGCGCCCGCCGCGTGGTCGCGGGCCAGCCCCAGCATCTTGGGGCCGTACGCGGCCAGCAGTCGCCGCATCGGGGCCCGCGGCGCGGGGTTGGTGATCGCGGCGGCGTCCATCGCTTCGAGGTAGCCGCGCACCGCTTCCAGGGGCTTCGGGCCGGGTACGCCGCCGAAGCCGAGGCCGAGCAAGTGCCGGTTCGGGTACGCGTCCGCGAGCAGCAGGGCCGCGCCCTGCGTCCAGCGCGGCTCGCGGGACCCGATCTGCGCGATGCCGTTGACGACGGTCAGCTTCTCGGTGGCGGCCAGCAGGAAGCCGGCGTGGGTGAGCGCTTCGCGGCCGTCGGTCTCCGGGATCCAGAGCGCCGGCCAGCCCAGTTCTTCCAGTTCCCGCGCGGATTCCCGGATCCGGCTCGCCGGCAGGCTTTCGAAGTCGAACGTCCAGATCCCGTAGCGGCCGAGCCGCATCCCCTCGATGGTGGTCATGGATCGAAGTATCGCAGAACTGCGATATGAGTCAATCGAGAGGGCCGCGGCAGGGGAGGGGAGAGGTCAGAGGGAGTGGCCGAGCGCCGCGACGAACCCCGCGATCCGGGCTTCGTCGCGCTTGTAGTGCGTCCACTTCCCGACGCGGGTCGCGCGCACCAGGCCGGCGCGCTGCAGCGCGGCCATGTACGCCGAGACCGTCGACTGCGCGAGCCCCGTCTTCTCCTGGATGTGGCTCACGCACACACCGACCTCGGCCGGGTCGGCGATCGCCCGCTCCACGGGGAAGTGGCGCTCCGGCTCCCGCAGCCACCGCAGGATCTGCAGCCGCTCGGGGTTCGCGAGCGCCTTGAAGACGTCGAGCAGCTGCTCGACGTCCGGCGGGGATCCGGCGCGTGTCGTCATGGCTGCCACCGAGTATATCGACGTATAACGACCTATACTCACCGGCCGTGAGCGAAGAAACGCATCGGCCCCGCGCGCCCATCACCGAAGCCGACGTCCTGGCCTGGCTGGAGACGACGGCGGCCGCCGTCCAGGCGGGGGAGGTGGGCGCCCAGGAGCTCATCGACATCCTCGGCGAGCTCCGCCGCGCCTCGGCGGCCTGCGCCGACGCCTCCGACTGGGCGCTGCTCGCCGCGCGCGAAGGCGGCGCGAGCCTGCGCCAGATCGCGCCGGTCTTCGGGAAGGGCTACGTCCGGGCTCCGGCCGCGCGCCTGGAGAAGCTGCACCGCCAGGCGCAGAACTCCGACCAGTGGCTGGCCATCCTCCGGCACAAGCAGACGGCGTGAAGGCGACCATGGACCGCATCGCGCTCGGCTTGGCGGCACTGGGCCGGCCCGCCTACATCAACCTCGGCCGCGAAGGCGCCCTGCCGCCGGTGCGGGACGTCGATTCCATGCGGGCCGCGACCTTCGCGGTGCTCGACGACGCCTACGCCGCGGGCGTCCGGCACGTCGACGTCGCCCGCTCGTACGGGCGCTCGGAGGAGTTCCTGGCCGGCTGGCTCGCCGAACGCGGGCACGCCGACGTCGAGGTGTCCAGCAAGTGGGGCTACGCGTACGTCGGGGACTGGCGGCTCGACGCCGACGTGCACGAGGTGAAGGAGCACTCGGCGGCGCGGTTCGCGACGCAGTGGGCGGAAACCCTGGCGCTGCTCGGAAACCGGGTCGGGCTGTACCAGGTGCATTCGCTCACTGTGGACAGTCCACTGTTCACCGACGAGCCCTTGGTCGAGGCACTGGCGGAGCTGTCCGCGAACGGCGTCGCGGTCGGGTTCTCGACGTCCGGGCCGGCGCAGGCGGACGCGATCGAGCGGGCGTTCGCGCTGGAAGTGGCCGGGCGGCCGGTGTTTTCCGCGGTGCAGTCGACGTGGAACGTCCTCGAGCGGTCGGCCGGCCGCGCGCTGGCCGCGGCGCACGCGGCCGGGAAACGCGTGCTGGTCAAGGAAACCTTGGCCAACGGCCGGCTCGCGGTGGCGGCGCCGAAGACCGTCCTCGACATCGCCTCCGCGCACGGGATCGGCCCGGACGCCGTCGCCGTCGCCGCGGTGCTGGACCAGGAGTGGGTGGACACCGCCGTCATCGGGCCGGCCGGCCAGGCTCAGCTGGAAGCGAACCTGCGGGCCACGACGGTCCGGCTGGGCGCGGCCGACCGGGACGCGCTGGCCGGGCTCGCCGAGGACCCCGGCGCGTACTGGCGACACCGGTCCTCCCTGAAGTGGGACTGAGCGGTTGCACTACCCTTCGCTGGCACGAAACCGACGACAGGAGGCCGGGTGCGTCATCGTCAGGTGGTCGCCTTGGCCGCGGTCGCGCTGGTGGGCCTGACGGCCTGCGAAGGGCCCGATCCGAACAACCTCGAGACGTACTACGACGATCCGGCGCCGACGTCGGCGCCGGTCACGACCGAGGCGCCGGTGCGTCCCGCGCAGGCCGTTCCGGTCGCGCCGCCGGAGCCCGATCCCGGTCTGCTCGCGGAGCCCGCGCTGCTGTCCGACGCGGACGTCGCGGACGAAGGTGTGCAGCCGGGCTCGAACGAGGTCGCCGGCTGCCTGGCGGACGGGCCGTCGGCGGGCAGCCGGACCGCGACCTGGCGCTATCCCAGCGGGTCGGTGCTGAGCCACCGCGTCGTGGTGTTCCCGGATTCCTCGGCCGCCCAGGCCGTCGCGGAAAACGAGTGCGCGGGCAAGCCGGTGAGCATCCCCGTCCAGCCCGGGGTCGAGCGGCAGCAGGCCTGGAGCGACGGCAAGACCTGCACGGTGCTGCTGGCCAAGGGAACGCTCGTGTCCGAGCTGACGGTCTCGGCGAGCACCGAGACGCGGGCCGTGGACGCGGCGAAGCGCCTGCTACCTGCGATGAAGGCGAAGCTGACGGCTCAGCCGTAGCGGCGGAACCACTCCTGGACGCCTTCGCGGCCGTCGGGGATGAAGGGCAGTTCGGGCGCCGGGTCGTCGACCCAGGCGCGGAGGTCTTCCAGCGGGATCCAACGGCCTTCGACGATCTCTTCGGCCTGGTGGCGGATCGGGCCGTCCCAGCGGACCTCGAACGCGAAGTTGTGGCAGCGGTTGCGGCCGTCGTCGTAGACCTTGGTGAACAGCGGAACGGGTTCCACCCCGTGGACGCCGAGCTCTTCGGCCAGTTCGCGGCGGGCGCACTCGGCCGGTGTCTCACCCGCCGCGACGACGCCGCCGGCCCAGCAGTCCCAGGTCGAGGGGAACACGTCCTTCACCGCGGTGCGCAGGTGCACGTAGACGGCGCTGCCGTCACCCGAACGGACCAGCACGACGCCGGCGGCGTGCCACAGGGCCTCGGCGCGGACCCGGCTCCGGGTGGTCGTGCCGACGACGGAGCCGGCCTGGTCATAGAGGGCAACGAGTTCGTCACTGCCTGGCATGGGTGCATCGTTCCACTAGGGCGACCCCGTAGGGTGGTGGACATGCGGCGGATCATGGGAACCGAAGTCGAGTACGGCATCTCCGTGCCGGGCGACGCGACGGCGAACCCGGTACTCACCTCGACCCAGGTCGTGCTGGCCTACGCGGCCGCGGCCGACATCCCGCGCGCCCGGCGGGCGCGGTGGGACTACGAGGTGGAGTCGCCGCTGCGCGACGCGCGCGGGTTCGACCTGACCGGGCCCGGCGGGCCGGGCCACGACCCGGACGTCGAGGACCTCGGCGCGGCGAACGTCATCCTGACCAACGGCGCGCGGCTGTACGTCGACCACGCGCACCCGGAGTACTCCGCGCCCGAGGTGACGAACGCGCGCGACGCCGTCATCTGGGACAAGGCGGGGGAGCGGGTGATGGAGGAGGCCGCGCTCAAGGCGGCGTCCGTGCCCGGCCAGCCGCAGCTGCAGCTGTACAAGAACAACGTCGACGGCAAGGGCGCGAGCTACGGCACGCACGAGAACTACCTGATGGCGCGGTCGACGCCGTTCACCGCGGTGATCGCGGGGCTGACGCCGTTCTTCGTGTCGCGGCAGGTCGTGACCGGCTCGGGCCGGGTCGGGATCGGCCAGCAGAGCGAGGAAGCGGGCTTCCAGCTTTCCCAGCGCGCGGACTACATCGAGGTCGAGGTCGGCCTGGAGACGACGCTGAAGCGCGGGATCATCAACACCCGCGACGAACCGCACGCGGACGCGGACAAGTACCGCAGGCTGCACGTCATCATCGGCGACGCCAACATGTCGGAGTACTCGACGTACCTCAAGGTCGGGACGACGGCGCTGGTGCTGGACCTGATCGAGTCGGGCATCCGGTTCGACGACCTGAAGCTCGACGAGCCGGTCAAGGCCGTCCACCAGATCAGCCACGACCCGACGCTGAAGACGCAGGTCGCGCTGGCGAACGGGAAGAAGTACACCGGGCTGGACCTGCAGTTCGCTTACCACGAGATCGCTTCGCAGAACCTGGAGCGCACCGGCGCGGACCAGGCCTCGAAGGAGGTCCTGCGGGTCTGGGGCGAGGTCCTGGACGCGCTGGCCCGCGACCCGCAGGAGTGCGCGGACCGGCTGGACTGGCCGGCGAAGCTGCGGCTGCTGGAGGGCTACCGGCAGCGGGACCAGCTGGCCTGGGGCGCGCCGCGGCTGCGCCTGGTCGACCTGCAGTACTCGGACGTGCGGCTGGCGAAGGGCCTGTACAACCGGCTCGTGACGCGCGGGTCGATGAAGCGGCTGGTCACCGAGGATGAGGTGCTGGCCGCGGTGACGACGCCGCCGTCGGACACGCGGGCGTACTTCCGGGGCCGGGCGCTGGAGAAGTACGCGACGTCGATCGCCGCGGCGTCGTGGGATTCGGTCATCTTCGACGTGGGCAAGGAGTCGCTGGTGCGGATCCCGACCCTGGAGCCGTTGCGGGGGACGAAGGCGCACGTCGGCAAGCTGCTGGACGAGTCGGCGACGGCCGAGGACCTGGTGGAGGCGCTCACCGGTTCGGACTAGGCGTGACGCACCAGCGATCGCGGCGTTGCCCCGAATGTCGGGGCCGCTGGGTAGGCTAGGAAACATCAGCCAGACCGGGAGGCGAGATGGCCCAGGAAAAGATCGAAAAGCACGGCGGTGGTGACTCCGACGAGGAGTTCGACGACACCGGCGCGGCGGGTCAGGAGCGGCGCGAGAAGCTCGGCGAGGACGTGGACACGATCCTGGACGAGATCGACGACGTGCTCGAAGAGAACGCCGAGGACTTCGTCCGGGCCTACGTGCAGAAGGGCGGCGAGTAAGCCGCTCGGGCGCCGCGCCCTTGCCGACCGTTCAGCCGGCGGCCGGGGTCTCGCGTGGTCGTTCGCCGCGCGGGGCTCTGGTCCCTCTGGCTCGCACAGATGGGATTTTTGAGCACGTATGGACAACACCAGGGGCATCTCGGGTCCCGCGCTGCCTGCCGCGTACTTCTCGTCGGCGACGTCGTCGTTTTCGGACTTCCTGCGCGAGCAGGCGCCTGAGCTGCTTCCCCACCGGAAGGTGGCGCCGGGCGGGGTGGCGGAGCTGGGCGTGCCGCACGGGACGACGATCGTCGCCTGCACCTTCGCCGGCGGCGTGCTGATCGCGGGCGACCGGCGGGCGACGTCGGGGAACCTGATCGCGAGCCGGGACATCGAGAAGGTGCACGTCACCGACGAGTACTCGGCGGTGGGCATCGCGGGCACGGCGGGGCTGGCCGTGGAGATGGTGCGGCTGTACGCCGTGGAGCTCGCGCACTACGAGAAGATCGAGGGCGTTTCGCTGTCGCTGGACGGCAAGACGAACAAGCTGGCCGGGATGGTCAAGGGCAACCTCGAGATGGCGATGGCCGGGCTGGCGGCCATCCCGCTGTTCGTCGGGTACGACCTGGAGGCCGAGGACGCCAAGCACGCCGGGCGGATCGTCTCGTACGACGCCGCGGGCGGCCGCTACGAGGAGAACGGCGGGTACGCCGGCATCGGCTCGGGTTCGCTGTTCGCGAAGTCCGCGCTGAAGAAGCTGCACGACCCGGACGCCGACGTCGAGGGCGCGGTGCGGGTCGCGGTGGAGGCGTTGTACGACGCGGCCGACGACGACACCGCCTCGGGCGGGCCGGACCTGGTGCGGCGGATCTTCCCGAGCGTCGTGACGATCACCGCCGAGCACGGCGCCGTGCAGCTGTCGGAGTCCGAGACCGCCGCGGTCGCGGAAGCCGTGGTGGCGGGGCGGATCGAGCGCCAGCAGCGCCGGCTCTCCTGACGCGGGCGGAGAACCAGTGAACGTGGAAACCCCGGAAGACCTGGAGCGCACACCGTGACGATGCCGTTGTATGCCTCTCCCGAGCAGCTGATGCGGGAGCGTTCCGAGCTGGCGCGCAAGGGCATCGCGCGCGGCCGGAGCGTGGTGGTGCTGAAGTACGCGGGCGGCGTGCTGTTCGTGGCGGAGAACCCCTCGGCCACGCTGCACAAGGTGTCCGAGATCTACGACCGGATCGGCTTCGCCGCGGTCGGGCGCTACAGCGAGTTCGAGAACCTGCGCGTGGCGGGCATCCGGCACGCGGACCTGAAGGGCTACCAGTACGACCGGCGCGACGTGAGCGCGCGGGCGCTGGCGAACGCGTACGCGGCGACGCTGGGCAGCATCTTCACCGAGCAGCTGAAGCCGTTCGAGGTGGAGATCTGCGTGGCGGAGGTGGCGGCGACCGCGGCGGAGGACCAGCTGTACCGGCTGACCTACGACGGCTCGATCTTCGACGAGCCGCAGTACGTGGTGATGGGCGGCCAGGCGGACAAGATCTCGGCAAAGCTGAAGGAGACGTTCGAGGACGGCCTCGACCTCCAGGCGGCGCTGGGCGTGGCGGTGGCGGCACTGCGCACCCCGACCCAGCCGGCCACGACTTCGTCGTCGGCGGGTTCCTCGTCGTCAACGTCGTCGTCGAACGGCAACGGCGAAGCGGACCCGATCAAGCTGGAGGTGGCGGTCCTGGACCGCGACCGCCCGCGCCGCTCGTTCCGCCGCCTGACGGGCACGGCCCTGGACGCGCTGCTGCCGGTACCGGACCCGGTGGGCGAGGAGCCGGAGAGCAAGCCGGAAGGCGAGTAAGGCTTCGAGAAGGCGGGGGCGTGGCCGATGGCCACGCCCCCGCCGTCGTGCGTAGCCGACGACGCAGCCAGCCGGCCAACCAGGAAAAGAAGCTGGGTGGTCATCCCGTCGCCTGAGGCCGCAAAAATCACTTTGAGCCAGGCCCGCAACCCACAGGAAAAGGCGAGAAGACAACGCAAGCTTGCGGGCCTGGCTCAAAGTGATAGGCCTCGTTCAGGCGACGGGATGACCACCCAGCAACCACCCGAGAAGACGAGCCGGAGAGCAAAACCCAAGGCCATCCCAGAGCCTGCCCGCCCGGCGAGGACATTTCTTTGGAAAGGACGGGCCCAACCTCCCCGCCACCCAGGCCTCAAGACACGGCGGGCGAAGCCCGAAAAGCCTGATCGGCGAAGGCCAGCAGATAGGGAAGAGTAGCCCGCGCGGTATGCCAGGTGTGGTTGAACCCGCGTTCGGCGTGCACCACGGCTTCCTGCCCCCGCGCCCGCAGCGCATCGGCGATCCGATGAGCCGTGGTGACGTCCGTCGGCGCCCCCGTCCCCACCGCCAGCATCACCGAAACCGGCGCCGGGAAGTTCATAGTCGGCAAGTACCGGCGCGGGGTGTTGGCCGCGATCGCCGCCCGGTTGCCGTCCAAAACGCCCACCGAGTCGTTCAAATCGTCGTACGGCAACGCGATCAGCAACGTGCCGAACTCGTCCACGTGGTGCAGCCCGATGTTCAGCGCGCCGAAGCCGCCGCCGGACATGCCGCCCAGCGCCCGGTGGCTGCGATCGGCCAAGGTCCGGTAGCGCTGGTCGATCGCCGGGACCACCGTGCGTGCCAGGTACGTCTCCAGTTGCGGGCCGCCGGGGACGTCGAGGCACTCCCAGTCCGTGCTGGGCACCCCGGCCGTCAGGTCGACGCTCACCACGATCATCGGCGCGATCACGTTCGCCTGCTGCAGGGCCAGCAGCGTGCCGGGCGCGTCCCCCGAGGTCAGCCAGTCTCGCGGGCCCCCGAACGGGTAGCCGTGAATGAGGTAGACGACCGGGTAGCGCCGGGCCGCGTCGGCGTTGTAACCCGGCGGCAGGATGACGTAGTTGCTGCCGGACGGGACGCCGTGCGCGGGGTCGGGGAGGTTCACCACGTCGATCCGCTGGCCGGCGGCCGCGGTGCCGGCGCCCGGGTGCGACACCGCCGACTCCGATGGCGCTTCCTTGCCGTCGTCGAGCAGGCGGCCGGCCAGGTTGACCACGCCGGGCCCCTTCTGGAGCAGGCGCGCGAGGTCGTCGGACGTCCGCACGTACCCGACGTAGCTGTTCAGGGCAGTGACTCCCGCGAGCAGCAACAGAACGCCGAAGGCGGTGAAGCCCCAGCGGCGCGTCCGGCGGCGGTGCCACAGCGCGATGACGGTGGCGAGGACCGCGACGGCGGCCGAGGCGAAGGCGAGCCAGATGAGCGGCGACTCGAACGGGCCCAGGTCGCGGGCGCGGGCGGTGATGTCGCCGGGCAGCACCGGGTCGATGGCGGCCCGGTGGATGCCGGTCGCCAGGCCGTGCCCGTCCATCGAATCCCCGCTCGTCCCCTGGCCGCGGGCAAGACCGCCCGCATCTCGATCAAGACGCTAGCCAGGGGACGCTGTGGGTTCGTTGAGAAAAGGTAAAGAGTCCTTAAAGGCGGTAGATGGTCAGCGCGCTGGGCCGGGACCGGAAGCGGAACCGGTTGCCGAGCGGCCCGACCTCACCGTCGGTCGCGACGCGGCGGTGGCCGTCCAGCAGCTCGACGTCCAGCTCGGCCACGTCGATCTCCTGGTAGACGTGGCTGGCCGCGAGGCTGCGGGTGACCATCGCCAGCAGGAACCGCGCCCGCGAGTAGGGCAGGTCGGCGCGCAGGTACCGGACGTCGAGCAGGCCGGTGTCGAGCGCGGGCCGCCGGCTGGGCGCGAAACCCTTCGGCGCGTACGTGCCGTTGCCGACGAACAGCAGCCAGACCTGCGTGAGCTTGCCGTTGAGCCGGACGGTCAGCGGCCGGGCGTGCCGCAGCGTACGGGTCAGCGCGATCGCCGCCGAGGGCCACTTGGGGTGCTTCTGCTGGAGCTTCTCGCGCAGCCGGACCATCTCCGGGTAGCCGCCGAGGCTCGCGGTGTTGACGAACCAGCGGTGCGCGGTGCCGTCGCCGCCGTCGATCTCGACCTCGCCCAGGTCGATGCCGACGGCGTTGCCGACCTCGGTCGCCGCGTCTGCGTCGGGCATCGAGGTGACGCCGACGTCGCGGGCGAAGTGGTTGAGCGTGCCCGCCGGGATCAGCGCGAGCGGCAGGTCGCGTTCGGCGGCGACCGCGGCGACCGCGGCCACGGTGCCGTCACCGCCCGCGACGCCGAGCGCACGGACCGTCCCGCGGGCGTCGATCTCGCTCTCGAGCTGGGCGATCAGGTCCTGGTCGGGGTCCGGGTAGAGGATCTCGGCCTTGGGCCAGGCGTGCCGGGCGTCCTCGGTCGGGTCCTGGCCGTCGATCCCGGACTTCGGGTTGACCAGCACGAGCATGTCGTCGCCGTCGACCATCTCCGGCGCGTCCGCGTCGTGGGCGGTGCGGCCGGGGACGTCGTCGTGCAGCGGCCACCAGTGCCGGGTCGCCAGGCCGACGCCGACGCCGATGCCCAGGCCGACCCCCACGTCGGAGGGCCAGTGGACGCCGGTGTGGACGCGGGAGTAGGCGACGGCCAGCGCGAGCGGCGCCACGGCGAGGCCGGCGCGCGGCGACTCCATCGCCACCGCCGTCGCGAAGGCCGCCGCGGAGGCTGAGTGGCCGGACGGGAAGGACGACGACGTCGGGCGTTTCCGCAGGCGGCGGCGCACCGGGGTCTCCTCCTCGGCCGGGCGGCGGCGGGGGAAGAGCGGCTTGCCGATCAGGTTGGCCGCGGCGCTGGCCCCGGCGATCGCGACGACCCCCCGGAAGGCGGCCCGCCTGGTGGGCCCCTTCCGCGTGGCCAGCAGCGCCGCGACGCCCCACCAGAGGCGGGACTTGTTCGCCGATCTGGACAGCGCCATCAGCGCGTCGTCGGCTTTCGTGGCCGGGAGGGCGGCGGTGCGCCGCATCAGGGCGCGGTCGGTACGCCCGACCCGCCGGAAGGCCTGGATCAGCTGGTGTGTCAAGGAGTCGCCTTCCCCAAGTCGTCAAGAGCAGTGCTCCAATCGTGCCTGAATCGGGGAGATTTCACCGTCTGTGGCATACCGGGGGCGTGTCGACGCCCGAACGGCGCACCGTCGAAGGGGGTGCAGCGCCTACTCTGGTGGGATGCAGCGGCGGATCTTTGGCATCGAGACCGAGTTCGGGGTCACGTGCACCTTCCACGGACAGCGCAGGCTCTCGCCCGACGAGGTGGCGCGCTACCTCTTCCGGCGGGTCGTGTCCTGGGGACGCTCATCGAACGTCTTCCTGTCGAACGGCTCCCGGCTCTACCTGGACGTCGGCTCGCACCCCGAGTACGCGACGGCCGAGTGCGACGACCTGGTCCAGCTGGTCACGCACGACAAGGCCGGGGAGCGCATCCTCGAGGACCTGCTGGTCGACGCCGAACGGCGGCTCGCCGACGAGGGCATCGGCGGCGACATCTTCCTCTTCAAGAACAACACCGACTCCGCGGGCAACTCCTACGGCTGCCACGAGAACTACCTGGTGACCCGCGCCGGTGAGTTCTCCCGCATCGCGGACGTGCTGCTGCCGTTCCTGGTGACCCGGCAGCTCATCTGCGGTGCCGGCAAGGTGCTGCAGACCCCGCGCGGCGCGGTCTACTGCCTCTCCCAGCGTGCGGAACACATCTGGGAGGGCGTCTCGAGCGCGACCACGCGCTCGCGGCCCATCATCAACACCCGCGACGAGCCCCACGCCGACGCCGAGCGCTACCGGCGCCTGCACGTCATCGTGGGCGACTCGAACATGGCGGAGCCGACGACCATGCTCAAGGTCGGCTCGGCGAACCTCGTCCTCGAGATGATCGAGGCCGGCGTCCAGTTCCGCGACTTCACCCTGGACAACCCGATCCGGGCGATCCGCGAGATCAGCCACGACCTCACCGGCCGCCGCCAGGTGCGCCTCGCCGGTGGGCGCGAGGCCTCGGCGCTGGACATCCAGCGTGAGTACCACGCCCGCGCGATCCAGCACCTCAAGGACAACGGGTCGACGCCGGCGAACGAGCGCGTCGTCGAGCTGTGGGGCCGGGCGCTGGACGCGGTCGAGCAGCAGGACTTCGGCAAGATCGACACCGAGATCGACTGGGCGATCAAGCACCGGCTGGTCGAGCGCTACCGGCACAAGCACGACCTGGACCTGTCCAGCCCGCGGATCGCGCAGCTCGACTTGGCCTACCACGACATCCGCCGGGGCCGGGGCATCTTCGACCTGCTCCAGCGCAAGGGCCTGGTCCGCCGGGTCACCGACGACGGCGAGATCGAGGCCGCCAAGGACACCCCGCCCCAGACGACCCGCGCGAAGCTGCGCGGCGACTTCATCGCCGCCGCCCAAGCCGCGGGCCGTGACTTCACGGTCGACTGGGTGCACCTGAAGCTGAACGACCAAGCCCAGCGCACGGTCCTGTGCAAGGACCCGTTCCGCTCGGTCGACGAGCGCGTGGAACGCCTGATCAGCTCGCTCTAGGCCGGCCGCCCGCCCGGTGTTCCCTACGAAAGTCGCCGGGCGGGTGCGGCAGGATCTCCCGCATGCGTGTCGTGCTGCTCGTCTGCGCTCTGCTGGTTTCGCTCGCGGCCCCGGCGTCGGCGGGTGAGCACCCGCCGACGTGGGAGCCGACACCGACCGGCGTCACCGCGCAGTTCCGCGGCCTGTCCGCCGTCAGCGCGCGGGTGGCGTGGGTCAGCGGCACGCAGGGCACCGTCCTGCGCACCACCGACGGTGGGGCGACCTGGAAGTCCGTGGGGCCGCCGGGCACCGAGGCCCTCCAGTTCCGGGACATCGAGGCCTTCGACGCCGATCACGCCGTCGTGCTGTCGATCGGGCCCGGGACGGACTCCCGCGTCTACCGGACCGACGACGGCGGCGCGCACTGGCGGCAGACGTTCCAGAACACCGACGCGGCGGCGTTCTACGACTGCCTCGCCTTCTTCGACCCGTGGCGCGGGCTCGCGATGAGCGACCCGGTCGACGGGCGGTTCCGCGTCCAGGCGACCTTCGACGGCGGCCGCAGCTGGCGGCAGGTCCCCGACCGCGGCTTCCCGCCCGCGCGGCCCGGCGAGGCCGGGTTCGCGGCCAGCGGCCAGTGCGTCACGACGGCGGGGCCGTTGGACGCCTGGCTCGCGACCGGCGGCGGGGCGACCGCCCGCGTCCTGCACTCCGGCGACGGCGGGCGCCACTGGAGCGTTTCCGACACGCCGCTGCCGAGCAGCCCGTCCGCCGGTGTGTTCGCCCTGGCGTTCCGGGACCCGCGCCACGGCGTCGCGATCGGCGGCGACTTCGCGAACCCCACGGCGTCAGGTCCAGCAGTCGCGCTGACCGGTGACGCCGGCCGGACCTGGCGCACCCCGGCGCAGTACCCGGCGGGGTACCGCTCCGGAGTGGCCTGGCGCGGCGGGACGCTCCTCGCCGTCGGCCCGGGCGGCAGCGACTACAGCCCGGACGGCGGCCGGCACTGGACGTCGTTCGACACCGGCAGCTTCGACAGCGTCGACTGCGCCGGTGCGGCCTGCTGGGCGAGCGGCGCCGGAGGCCGCGTCGCCCGGCTCCGCTAGAGCACCTGACCGGTCGGGCGGACCATGATCTCGTTGACGTCGACCGACGGCGGCTGCGACAGCGCGTAGAGCGCCGCGCGGGCGATGTCGTCCGCGTGCAGGTTGGGCTTCTTGCGCTGCTCGTCGCTGAGGATGTCGGTGTCGGTCATGCCGGGGTTGATCAGCGTGACGCGGACCCCGGTGCCGACGGCCTCCTCGCGGATCGCGCCGGCCATCCCGGTCACGGCCCATTTGGTCACCGAGTACAGGCTCGCCTTGCGGATGTAGCGGCCGGCGACCGAGCCGGTGATGAGCAGGTGCCCGGCCGACTCCCGCAGCGCGGGCAGCGCGGCACGGGCGGTGTAGGCCGCGCCGAGGACGTTCGTGCGGACCATCTCCTCCCACGCCCGCGGGTCGGGGTCGTCGTCGCCGAAGAACGACGTCCCGACGCCGATCCCGGCGTTGGCGAAGGCCGCGTCGAGCCGACCGAACCGCTCGACGGCCCGCTCGACGGCACCGGAGATGCTCGGCCAGTCGCCGACGTCGCCGCCGAGCGCGAGGGCCTTGTCCTCGCCGAGCTCCGCGGCGAGGGCGGTGACGGACTCGGTCTTGCGAGCCACGAGAGCGACCTTGAACCCGGAGGCGGCGGCGAGGCGCGCGGTGGCGGCGCCGAGGCCGCGCGAGGCGCCGGTGATGAGAAGAACGCGATCATCCATGCCGCCAGGCTAGGGAGATTTCACGGGGTCAGCACGAGCCGGCCGCGCAGGCCGCCCGCGGCGACCCGTTCGTGGGCTTCGGCGGCCTGCGTCAGCGGCAGCACGCCGGCCACCCGCGGGGGAAGGAGCCCGGCGAGTTCGGCCAGCCGTACGCCGTCGGCGCGGATCCACACGTTCCGCACGCGGATCCCGCGCAGGGGGATCGGCGCGGCTCCGGCGGCGAAGGCGACGAACTCGCCGCCGCCGCGGACCGCGTCGAGCGCGTCGAGGCCGAGGAGCGCGGTGTCGAGGGCGGCGTCCACGCCACCCGGCACGAGCGCGCGGACCCGGTCGCCCAGAGCGGGACCACGAGGGAGGAAGCCGTCCGCGCCGAAGCCGCGGACGAGAGCTTCGTCGGGCTCGGAGGCGACGGCGACCACCCGCAGCTTCCGGGCGTGGGCGAGCGCGACGGCGTACCCGCCGACCGCGCCCGCCGCGCCGGTGACGAGGACAGTCCCGCCGGTGTCGACGAGGTCGAGCGCCTGGGCGGCGGTCAGCGCGTTGAGCGGGAGGGTGGCCGCTTCGACCGCGGGAAGGCCGGGCGGGGCGAGCGCGACCGCCGACGTGTCCAGCACGATCTGCTCGGCATAGGCCCCGAGCGGGAGGGCGATGCGGTCGCGCAGGCCGATGACGTGGTCGCCGACGCGCAACCGGCTCGGCGGCCCGCCGGCCGGCGCGGCGAGCCCGCCGCCGGCGGGCGGTTGCGCCGGTCCGCCCGGCCCGGTGAGGCCGCTGCTCCGCCCGAGCCGCGCCGGCTCGCCCGTGCGGCCGCGGATCTCCTCGCCGACCGCGTCGACCACTCCGGCCACATCCCACCCCAGCCCGAGCACCTCCCGCGGCGGGATCACCCCGGCCTCGGTCAAGATCCCGGCGCGGGTCGCGAGATCCACCGGGTTCACCGCGGCCGCCGCCACCCGGATCCGGACCTGCCCCGGACCCGGCTCGGGCACCGGTACTTCCACCGCTTCCAGCACCTCGGGACCCCCGAACCGCCGGACCACGATCGCACGCATCGAACACTCCTCGACCGGTCGAAAACCTTCCCCGCGAACCTATGGGGAGCTACTCTCCATCGGGAAGTACGCACTTGCAGGTTCCCCACGTACCAGGAGGTTCGCCCGGTGCCCACGCGCACGGCGGAACAGCGGCGCCAAGCCGAAAAGGCCGCCTACGACGCCTATCTGGCCGCCTGCCCCACCCGGAAGCTGCTCGACGAGATCGCCGGCAAGTGGGTCAGCCTGATCCTCGTCGCGCTCGGTGACGGGCCGCAGCGCTACAGCGACCTTTCGCGGCGGATCGCCGGGGTCAGCCAGAAGATGCTCACCCAGACCCTGCGGGTGCTCGAACGCGACGGGCTCGTCCGCCGCGAAGTGACCCCGTGCGTGCCCGTCCGCGTCGACTATTCCCTTACGCCGCTGGGGGAAAGCCTCCGCGCGCTGATGGCCGGGTTCAAGGACTGGGCCGAGGCGAACTTCGACGCCGTGGCCGCCGCCCGGACCGATTACGACGCGCGCACCCCGGACCTCACGATCGGGCCGGGCGGCGCGGGCTAGGCTCTACCGGGTGTCCACCGCACGCGCCGAACGGCTGGTCAATCTGGTACTGGCCCTCCTGTCCACCCGGCAGTACCTCACTGCCGAGCGGATCCGCGGCATCGTGCCCGGGTACGGCGACGCGGCCAGCGACGATGCCTACTTCCGGATGTTCGAGCGGGACAAGACCGAGCTGCGCGAGCTCGGCATTCCCCTGGAGACCGGCCGCAACTCCGCCTTCGACGCCATCGAGGGCTACCGCATCGCCCGCCGCGACTACGAACTCGGCGAGATCGACCTCGCCCCCGACGAAGCCGCCGCCGTCGCGCTCGCCTCCCGGCTGTGGGACTCGCCGGAGCTGACCGGGCAGGCGCAGGGCGCCCTCGTGAAGCTGCGCGCCGCCGGCCTGGAGGTCGACGACCAGGCACCCACCGTCGTCGAGCCGCGGGTGCGCGCCGAACCGGCGTTCGGGCCGCTGCTGGCCGCGGTGCAGAACGGCCAGGCCGTCCGCTTCGAGTACCGCCGCAGCGGCTCGCCCGAACGCATCATGCGCACCCTCGAACCCTGGGGCGTGGTGTCGTGGCGGGCCCGCTGGTACGTCGTCGGGCACGACCGCGACCGCGGCGCCACCCGCTGCTTCCGCCTCTCCCGCGTCACCGGCCAGGTCCGGACCGTCGGCAAGCCCGGCGAGGTGCGGCGCCCCGAGGGCGTCAACCTGCTCAAGCTCGTGTCGGTGACGGGGGAGTCCGAGCCGGCCCCGGTGACCACCGCGCGGCTGTGGGTCGCCGACGGCCGCGCCGCCGGGGTCCGCCGGCGCGGCACCGTCATCGGCCGGTCCACGATCGACGGCGAAGAGGGTGACCTCGTCGAGATCGGGCTCTACTTCCCCGAGTCGGCGGCCGACTGGATCACCGCGCAGGGCCCGGACGTCGTCGTGCTCGAACCCGACGTGCTGGCCAAGACCGTCCAGGACCGGCTCGAAGCCGTCGTGGCCCGGCAGGGGAGCGGCCGGTGAGCGGATCCACCGACCGGATGCCGAGACTGCTCGCGCTCGTCCCGTACCTGCTCGCGCGCCCCGGCGTCCGCATCGACGACGCGGCGCAGGACTTCGACGTCACGCCGAAGCAGCTGCGCAAGGACCTCGAGCTGCTGTGGATGTGCGGGCTGCCCGGGTACGGGCCCGGCGACCTGATCGACCTGTCCTTCGAGGGCGACACGATCGTCGTCACCCACGACGCCGGGATGAACCGCCCGCTGCGGCTCACCGGCGGCGAGGCGACCGCGCTGCTGGTCGCGTTGCGGGCGCTGGCCGAGACCCCGGGCGTGGTCGACGGCGACGCCGTCCGCCGTTCCATCGCCAAGATCGAAGCGGCCGCCGGGCAGGCCCAGCCGGCCGGGGTGGTCGTCGGCGGGGGAGTGCGCGAAGGCAAGAAGACCGCGCGGACCCGCGAGGAGGTCGCCCGGGCGCTGCAGGACCGGCGGGCGGTGCGGATGCGCTACTACACGGCGTCCAAGGACCAGATCACCGAGCGCACGGTCGACCCGATGCGGCTGCTGATCGTCCAGGCCGTCGGCTACCTCGAGGCCTGGTGCCGCCGCGCCGAGGGCGTCCGGCTGTTCCGCCTCGACCGGATCGACGACCTGACGATCCTCGACGAGCCCTCGCGCCCGCCCGCGCACGCCCACCCGACCGACATTTCCGAAGGCGTCTTCCGCGAGCGTCCCGACCAGCGGGAGGCGGTGCTCGTCCTCGACCCGGACGCACGCTGGGTAGCCGAGTACTACCCGTGCGAGGAGCTCGACGAGCTCGACGGCGGCCGGCTGCGGATCCGGATGCGCTACGCCGACCAGTCCTGGATGGTGCGCCTCGTGCTGGGACTGGGCGGAGAAGCGCTGGTCGAGAGCCCGGCCGACCTCGCGTCGGACGTCGGACGCCGGGCGGCCGACGCGGTGGCCCGAGCCCGTCACCTTCCGTCAACCTGCGACCACTAGGGTGATCGACGTGCCGTACCTGCCCACCGTCGTGCTCGCCGCGCTCGGTCTGCTGTTGCTCGTGGTCCTGCTGGTGCGGACCGTCAAGGTCTTGCGTGGTTTCCGGCGGACCGCAAGCATGGTGGCTGCGAACACCCAGGACCGGGCCGGATTGCTCCGCGCGCGGTCGGCCGCGCTGCGCGTCGCCTTCGCGGAGCGCCGCCGGAAACCGGAAAACCAGTAACATCCCTACCAGACGCAGATAGGAGGCCATCTTGTTCGCCAACGGATTGCAAGGATGGCATTTGATCATCTTGGTGCTGCTCGTCGTGCTGCTGTTCGGGGCCAAGCGGCTTCCCGATGCGGCCCGGTCGATCGGCAAGTCCATGAAGATCTTCAAGGCCGAGACCAAGGACCTCGCGGGCGACAAGAGCTCCTCGCACGAGGACGCCGAGCCGGTCGAGACGAAGCAGATCCCGGCCACGCCCGCCCCGGCGGCCCCCGCCGCCGCGACCGACCAGCAGGTCGCGGACCTGCAGCGGCAGCTCGACGAGCTGAAGAAGCAGCAGGCGGCCGACCAGCCGCAGAAGAACGCCAGCTGACGGCTGGGCCACACCCGGTCCCTGGTCCACGGAGCGCGCCGGCCCGGCGCGCTCCGCCGGACTCCGACGAGAACGGAACACCCCGTGGCGGAACCCGCCTCCGGAAACGGCACCAGCCGCCGGTCGAAGCGGCGCAAGCGCAGCCGTCGCACGAACCCCGACGGCACGATGACGCTCATCGAGCACATCTACGAGTTCCGCCGCCGGCTCGGCTTCGCGCTGCTCGCCGTCGTGGTCGGCGGCATCGTCGGGTTCTTCTGGTTCAGCACCAAGGTAGGGCCGATCCCGTCGCTCGGCGAGATCGTCACCGGGCCGTACTGCGCCATCCCGGCCAACCGGCGCCTCTACGGTGAAGCCGGCTGCAAGCTGCTCCAGACCGTTCCGTTCGAAGCCTTCATGATCCAGCTCAAGGTCGGTATCGCCGCCGGGGCCGTGCTGTTCTCGCCGCTGTGGCTGTACCAGATCTGGGCGTTCATCGCGCCCGGCCTGTACTCGAAGGAGCGCAAGTACGCGCTGACCTTCGTCGGGTTCGCGTCGGTGCTCTTCGCCGCCGGCGCGGTGCTCGCGTACCTGCTCTTCCCGCACGCCCTGCAGCTGCTGATGGGCTTCGGGCAGGAAGAGTTCATCACCGCGCTGACCGCGGACAAGTACATCTCGTTCATGCTGTCGCTGCTGATCATCTTCGGGATCAGCTTCGAGCTCCCGCTGCTGGTGGTGATGCTCAACCGCGTCGGCGTGGTCAAGTACCGGCAGCTGAAGAAGTGGCGCCGCGGCATCGTGTTCGCGCTGTTCGTCTTCGCCGCCTTCGTCACCCCCGGCTCGGACCCGTTCTCGATGCTCGGCCTGGCCGGTGCGCTGACGGTGCTGTTCGAGCTGTCCATCCAGATCGCCCGCGTCCACGACCGCAAGAAGGACCGGGAACGCGCGGACGAAGGCTGGGACCAGCTCGACGACGACGAAGCCGCGCCGTTCAACTACACGCCGAGCTCGATCGACGACGAACCGTCCGCCCCCACCGCGTCCGGCGGCCGGTCCTCCGGCACCGACGACATCACGTAGTGGGGCTCCACGCCGCCCTCGCCGTGCACCCGGCCTCGGGGCACGGCGCGGCCGCCCGGATCGCCGACACCGTCGCCGAGCGGCTGCGCACCGCCGTCGACCGCCTCGACGTGCTGGTCGCCAACACGGTCGAGGAGTCCCGCGCGCTGATGCGGACCTCCCACGACGCCGGCCTCGACGTCCTGATCGTCCTGGGCGGCGACGGCGCCGCCCACCAGGGCGTCCAGTTCTGCGCGAACCACGACGTCGCGCTCGGCCTGGTCCCGGCGGGCACCGGCAACGACTTCGCCCGCGCCCTCGGCGTCCCCGGCGAGCCGCTGCCCGCGGTCGACGCGCTGGTGGCGGCGCTGAAGTCCGGTGCCCGGCGGCGCATCGACCTCGGCCGAATCGGTGACACCTGGTTCGCGACCGTGCTCTGCGCGGGCTTCGACGCCAGTGTCAACGAACGCGCCAACCGGATGCGCTGGCCGTCCGGGCCCCGCCGCTACGACGTCGCGATCCTCGCCGAGCTGGCCGCGTTCCGCTCCCGCCCGGTGGTGATCGACACCGGCGCCGAACGCCTGGAGCTCGACGCGACACTGGTGGCGGTCGGCAACACCCGCTTCTACGGCGGTGGCGTCCCGGTCTGCCCGACGGCCGACCCCGAGGACGGCGTCTTCGACGTGACGGTGGTGGGGGAGATGACCCGCCGCGGCCTGATCCGCATGCTGCCGGGCCTGCGCACGGGCAAGCACCTCACGCACCCGGCGGTCCGGACGCTGCGCGCCCGGTCGGTCTCGCTGACGGGCAACAGCTGGCCGGCCTACGCCGACGGCGAGCCGCAGGGGACCGTGCCGGTGACGGTCAGCTGCGTTCCGGGCGCGCTGACGGTGCTGGCCTAACGGTCGTAGCCGCCGGCCCGGGCCACCAGCTGCCGGAAGTGCGCCGGCGTCAGCAGCCGCCCGGCGTCCGCGAAGTACACCCCGCCGCAGCGGTGGCAGAACCAGCCCTGCTCCCACACCTGCCGCGCCGCCGGCACCCCGCGCCGCTGGCGCCGGTGGGCCCGCACCCGCCGGACGTACAGCCAGACCACCACGCCCGCGGCGGCGTACACGCACAACGCCGGCAACGAGATCATCGCGATCCCCAGCGCCCGCGAGGCCGTCCCGCCCGGCGGCGGATCGTCCACCGCCGACAGCGGCAGCGCCAGAAAACAGCTCCCGGCCAGCGCCAGCGCGATCACCGCCGCCACCAGGCCGCCACCCCGGCGCGGGGGAGGGAAGGGGTCCAGCGACCGGGCCACCGCCGACACCGAGACCCCGCTGACCTGGCTGCTCGTGTAGACGAGCCCGTCCCCGATGGGCACCGCCACCGTCGGCCCCTGCCCGCGGAAGAACGAATGCCCGCCCTCGTAGACGGCGGGCACATGCTGCACCTGGTCCAGCTGCCCGCAGCTCGGACACGGTTCGGTCATGCAGCCTCCGACGCCGCCGGTCCCGCACCGGTTCCCGGTGTATAACGACCTATACTGCGGCCGTCGGTGGTGATCACCAGCCGGCGTTGCTCAACCGAAAAAGAAGCGAAGAGCGGCGACGGTCACGCGGCGTGCGGACCGTCGGGGGGATGTGAAACCCTGACGAGGTGGCCAGTAGCCCTTCTCCCTCCCCGGCCGAGGCCTATGCGGCCTCCTCGCGTCGGGGGAAGTACCCCCAGCTGACGCGTTTCGCCGCGGAAGCGTCCTTCGAGTTCGACGAGTTCCAGATCCGCGGGTGCGAGGCCCTCGAGGGCGGTCACGGCGTGCTCGTCTGCGCGCCGACCGGGGCGGGAAAGACCGTCGTCGGCGAGTTCGCCGTGCACCTGGCGCTCGCCGAGGGGCGCAAGTGTTTCTACACCACGCCCATCAAGGCGCTGTCGAACCAGAAGTACGCCGACCTCGTCGCCCGCTACGGCACCGACGCGGTCGGCCTGCTCACCGGGGACACCTCGATCAACGGCAACGCCCAGGTGGTCGTGATGACCACCGAGGTCCTGCGGAACATGCTCTACGCCGGGTCCTCCACCATCACCGACCTTGGGTACGTCGTCATGGACGAGGTCCACTACCTCGCCGACCGGTTCCGCGGGGCGGTCTGGGAAGAGGTGATCCTGCACCTGCCCGAGCACGTCCGGGTGGTCGGGCTGTCGGCCACGGTCAGCAACGCCGAGGAGTTCGGCGAGTGGCTGGTCGAGGTCCGCGGCGACACGACGGTCGTCGTCGACGAGCACCGGCCGGTGCCGCTCTGGCAGCACATGCTGGTCGGGAACCGGCTGCTCGACCTGTTCGCCGGCGAGGACACCCACCTGCCCGGGGCCGAGCTGCGGATCAACCCGACCCTGCTGCGCCGGACCGAGGAGATCGGCCGCCAGTACGCGCCCGCCGGGTTCCGCGGTCCGCGTGGCCGCCGGGGCGCGCCGCCGCGGATGCCGCGGTTCCGGCCGCCGTCGCGCGTGGACGTCGTCGAGCAGCTGGACCGGGCCGGGCTGCTGCCGGCGATCGTGTTCATCTTCTCCCGGGCCGGGTGCGACGCGGCGGTGGGCCAGTGCGTGCGGTCGGGGCTGCGGCTCAACGGGCCCGGCGAGGTCGAGGAGATCCGCCGGGTGATCGACGAGCGCACCGCGGACCTGCCGGAGGGCGACCTCGGCGTGCTCGGCTACTGGGAGTGGCGGGAAGCGCTGGAGCGGGGGATCGCCGGGCACCACGCGGGGTTGCTGCCGGCGTTCAAGGAGACCGTGGAGGAGCTGTTCGTCCGCGGTCTGGTGAAGGTCGTGTTCGCCACCGAGACCCTGGCCCTCGGGATCAACATGCCGGCCCGCACGGTCGTGCTGGAGCGGCTGGTCAAGTACAACGGCGAGGCGCACGTCGACCTGACGCCGGGGGAGTACACCCAGCTGACCGGCCGGGCCGGGCGGCGGGGGATCGACGTCGAGGGGCACGCCGTCGTGGCGTGGCAGCCGGGGGTCGACCCGAAGCAGGTCGCCGGGCTGGCGTCGACGCGGACGTACCCGCTGCGGTCGTCGTTCCGGCCCGGCTACAACATGGCCGTGAACCTGGTCGCGCAGGTCGGCGCGGCGGAGGCCCGCGAGCTGCTGGAACAGTCGTTCGCGCAGTTCCAGGCCGACCGGTCGGTGGTCGGCACGGCCCGGCGGATCGAGCGGAACAAGGAAGCCCTGAAGGGGTATGCCGCCGCCATCACCGGCGATTTCGACGAGATGCTCGAGTACGTCGAACTGCGGGCGAAGATCTCGACGCGGGAAAAGGCGTTGTCGCGCCAGAACACCGCGACGCGGCGGGCCGGAACGGCGGAATCGCTGGAGAAGCTCCGCAAGGGTGACGTCATCGCGGTGCCCGCGGGCCGGCGGGCGGGGCTGGCCGTGGTCGTCGACCCGGGGCTGGACCCGATCCGGGAGCCGCGCCCGGTCGTCGTGACCGAGGACCGGTGGTCGGGGCCGTTGTCGGTGGCCGACTTCCCGGCGCCGGTGGAGGCGCTGGGGCGGATCAAGCTGCCCAAGCACATCGAGCTGCGGTCGCCGAAGACGCGCCGGGACATCGCTTCGACGCTGCGCAACGCCGGGATTTCGTTGCCGGGCAGGCAGAAGCGGCGGTCCGGGGCGAACGAGGACGGCGAGCTGGCGGCGTTGCGGCGGGCGTTGCGGGCGCACCCGTGCCACGGGCTGGCCGAGCGCGAGGCGAATCTGCGGTGGGTCGAGCGGTACCAGCGACTGACGGCGGAAACCCAGCAGCTGGAACGGAAGGTCGCCGCGACGACGCACTCGCTGGCGCGGTCGTTCGACCGGATTCTGGCGCTGCTGGGGGAGCGGGGCTATCTGGGGCCCGAGTCGGCCGGTGACGGCGAGGACCGCGTCACCGAGCACGGCCGCCGGCTGACCCGGCTCTACAGCGAGTCCGATCTGCTGGCCGCCGAGTGCATCCGGCACGGCGTGTGGCGGGGGCTCGGGCCGGCCGAGCTGGCCGCGGTCGTCTCGACGCTGGTGTTCGAAGCACGGCGCGACACCGCCGGCGAGCCGCGGCTGCCGGGTGGCGCGGTTCCGGAGGCGTGGCAGGAGACGGCGAAGCTGTGGGTGGATCTCACCGAGGACGAGCGGCGGCACCGGCTCGACCGCACCCGCGAGCCCGACGCCGGGTTCGCGTGGCCGGTCTACCGCTGGGCGCGCGGCGAGTCGCTGGAGAAGGTGCTCACCGCGGCCGAGGCCAACGGGCAGGAGCTGTCGGCGGGGGACTTCGTGCGCTGGTCGCGTCAGGTGATCGACCTGCTCGACCAGATCCGGGACGTGCTCGGCAAGAGCGACCCGGTGGGCGCGGCGGCCGCCGACGCGGTCAAGGCACTGCGGCGGGGTGTCGTCGCCGCGGGGGCCGCGTGAACTCCGTGTTAGGCCTGCTCCGGCCTGGGGCGTGGACAGGTGTGCTCGGCTCCGACCTGTGGTTGGATCGCCAGCAACACCGTGCGTACGCGGCTTTACGGCGGTTTCGGGGTGGACAGTGAGATGAGCGAAGCAGGCGGAGGCAGACGATGAGCACGCCGTATGGCGGCAACGACCCACAGCAGCCCCAGTACGGGCAGCAGCCGGGCGGCGCGTACCCGCCGAGCGGCCCGCAGGAGCAGCCGCAGTGGGGGCAGCAGCAGCCGCCTTCGTACGACCCGAACCAGCAGCAGTGGGGCCAGCCGCAGCAGCCCCAGCAACCGCAGCAGTGGGGTCAGCAGCCCGGGGGGTACACGCCGCCGCAGCAGCCGCAGTGGGGT
The DNA here is from genome assembly GCF_051337345.1 of Amycolatopsis sp. MEPSY49. Taxonomy (NCBI): domain Bacteria; kingdom Bacillati; phylum Actinomycetota; class Actinomycetes; order Pseudonocardiales; family Pseudonocardiaceae; genus Amycolatopsis; species Amycolatopsis sp. MEPSY49. The sequence goes on from NZ_JBDLYJ010000002.1 coordinate 816,873, forward strand.
CAGCAGCCCCCGCCCTACGGGCAGCAGCCCGGGGGTGGTTACCCGCAGAGCGGCCCGCAGGCCCAGCCGCAGTACGGGCAGCAGCCCGGTGGGGCGTACCCGCAGAGCGGTCCCCAGCAGCAGGCGCAGTACGGCCAGCAGCAGCCCGGCCAGTACGACTACGGCCAGCAGCAGCAGTTCCCCGGCCAGGGCGCGCCGGAGGGCGAGCAGCCGGCGAAGTCGAAGAAGGGCCTGCTGATCGGCGTCATCGTGCTGGTCGTGGTCGTCGCGGTGGTCGGCGTCCTCGGCTTCGTGGCGCCCGGCTTCTTCAAGACGCAGGTCTTCAACAACACGCAGATGCAGACCGACGTGCAGAAGCTGCTCACCGAGACGTACAAGATCGACGGCGTCACCGCCGTAACCTGCCCGGCCGAGCAGAAGGTCGAGGACGGCGCGAAGTTCGAGTGCACCGCGACCATCGCGGGCAAGCCGACGCAGATCCCGATCACGGTCAAGGGCGACGGCGGGAACTACGAGGTTTCCCCGCCCGCCACGAAGTAGCTTCACCACGCCGATCCGGCCGCCGCGGAATTGCGGTGGCCGGATCGCGTCGTTTCCGGAGATGATCCGGGGATGAGCGACTTCGAGATCCGGACGCTGGACCCCGGCGAACACCGCGCGGCGAGCAACCTCTTCCGCGCGAGCGTGCACGTGCCGCCGAGCGACGACGCGGACTGGGAGCGCGCGTCGCGCGCGTTCCAGCCCGGCGGGACGATCGGCGCGTTCGACCCGGACCTGATCGGCACGGCCCGCTCGTTCGACGCCGAGCTGACGGTGCCCGGGGGCGAGCGGCGGCCGATGGCCGGCGTCACCGGGGTCGCGGTGCGGGCTGACCGGACCCGCCGGGGCGTGCTCCGGGCGATGATGGCCGCGCAGCTCGAGGACTTCGCCGGGCGCGGGGTCGTGTTCGCGAGCCTGCTCGCGTCCGAGGCGCCGATCTACGGCCGGTTCGGCTACGGCCTGGCCACCCGGTACCGCAGCTACACCGTCGACCGGCACCGGGCGCGGTTGCACCCCGGCGCGCCGGCGACCGGCGAGGTCCAGCTGCTGGAGCTGGACGAGGCGCTGGAGGTGCTCCCGGGCGTCTACGAGAGCCTGGCGCGGCGGCCCGGGGGGATGTCCCGGCCGGAGGTGCTGTGGCGGCTGTACGAGGGCCAGGCGCGCCGCAACCCGCAGCCGGTCAAGGCGGTCGTGCACCACGGGCCGGAGGGGCCCGACGGCTTCGCCACCTACTTCGTCGACGGTCTGCAGGCGCACCCGTGGACGAAGAACCTGCGTCTGGTGGACCTGTTCCCGGGCACGCCGGCCGCGTTCGCCGGGCTGTGGCGGTTCCTGCTGGGCGTCGACCTCGTCGACACGATCGTCGCCGAAGCCCGGCCGCTGGACGAGCCGATCGAGCTGATCCTCGCCGACCACCGCCGGAGCACGGTCGACCGGATCGGGGACGAGCACTGGGTCCGCCTGGTCGACGTCCCGGAGGCCCTCTCCGCGCGGAAGTACGGGCACGCCGAGCCGGTCGTCGTCGAGGCGACCGACCCGCTGCTGCCCGCCAACAGCGGGGCCTACCGGATCAGCCCGGACGGCGCCGAGCGCACCGACGAGCCCGCGGCGCTGCGCCTCGACGTCACCACCCTCGCGATGGCGTACCTCGGGTCGTGGCGGGTGTCGGCGCTGGCGGAGGCGGGCCGGATCGAGGTCCGGGACCCGGCCGCCCCGGCGGCGGCCGACCTGCTGTTCGGGACGCGGGTGGCGGCCTGGAGCGGCACGCACTTCTGACGCCGCCGCGGGAAATGGAGATGCCGCGGGCGGGGCCGGGCGGCAGGATCGGCGGCATGACCGACTTCGACGTCCGCCCCGTGGCCGAGGACGAGCGCCGCGCCACGTTCGACCTGCTGGGCCGCTCGCTGCACACCAACCGCGTCAGCGACGAGAACTGGTCCCGGTACGGGGAATCCTGGCCCGCGGCGCACAAGTTCGGCGCGTTCGACGGTGCCACCCCGATCGGGATCGCCAGTTCCTACGACACGGAGATCGCGGTGCCCGGCGGCGGTGTCCTGGCGCTCGGGGCGGTCGACGGCGTCGGCGTCCGCGCCGACCGCACCCGGCGCGGGGTGCTCACCGCGATGATGGCCGCGCAGCTGGAGGACTTCGCCGCGCGCGGGATTCCGTTGGCCGCCCTGCACGCCAGCGAGCCCACCATCTACGGCCGGTTCGGCTACGGCTCGGCCACGCTCGGCAAGACGGTGTGGCTGCCGCGGCCCGCGGCCCGGCTCCACGACCGGGTGCCGGTGAGCGGGGACGTCCGGCTGCTCACGCCCGAGGAGGCGGTGCGGGAGATCCCCGTGCTGTACCGGCGGATCGGGCTGCACCGGGCCGGGATGATCGGCCGGCCCGCCGGGTGGTGGCCGATCGCGCACGACCGGCTCGTCGGCCCGCACGGCAGCCACGTCGTCGCGGTCCACAGTGGACCGGACGGGGACGACGGGTACGTCGTGTACGACACCGTCGACCGCCGCACGCTGGATTCGCCGGACGAAGGGGCCGTGCTGAAGGTCCGTGAGCTCAACGCCGTGGACCCGGCCGCGCACGCCGCGCTCTGGCGGTTCCTGCTGTCGGTCGACCTCGTCTCCGGGATCCGCGGCCGCTACCGCCCGGTCGACGAGCCGCTGGCCCCGATGCTGGCCGACCACCGGCACGCCCGCACCGCCGACGTCGAGGACGACCTGTGGCTGCGGCCGGTCGACGTCGCCGCCGCGCTCGCGGCCCGCACCTACCGCGCGGCGGACCCGGTGGTGCTCGCGGTGCGCGACCGGATGCTGCCGGCCAACACCGGGCACTACGAGGTCGGCCCGGACGGCGCCCGCCGCACGGACGCCGCCGCGGACCTGGCCCTCGACGTCGACACGCTCGGCATGCTCTACCTCGGGCAGTGGACGGCGACCGCGCTGGCGCACGCGGGCCGCGTCGAGGTCGTGCGCCCCGGTGCGGCCGCGCGGGCGGACGAGCTGTTCACCACGATCGCCGCGCCGTGGTGCGGCACGTACTTCTAGGCGCCGGGTCGCAGGCTATTTGACGTTCGGGCCGAGCGCCCCAAGGTGGCCTTCGGTGCGTCAGACGCAACCAAGGTCACATTGGGGCGCACCCCGGCCCGCTGTCAACGCACCTCGGACGCGCGACGCTAGGCGCCGGGCAGGGCCTTGAGGAGGCGTTCGACCGAGTTGCCGAGGTTCCACCGCTCGGCCAGCTCGGCGACGCGGTCCGGGTCGGCGGGGGAGGCGGGCACGGTGTCGGGGCGGGACTGGTCCACCGGCGCGTCGACGGCGACCCGGACCACCGTGGGTGCGACGGCGAGGTAGTCTGCGGCGTCGGACAGCCGCAGGCGGGTCTTGAGCGGGACACGGTGGTCACTGGCGGCGGAAGCCTCCAGGAGCGCTTCGAGCGACCCGAACTGCGTGATGAGCTTCGCCGCGGTCTTCTCGCCGATCCCGGCGACGCCGGGCAGCCCGTCGGAGGGGTCGCCGCGCATCACCGACATGTCCGCGTAGGCGGGCCCGGCGGTCTCGCGGGGGAGGCCGTAGCGCTCGGCGATCTCGGCCGGCCCGAGCACCTCGGCCTTCGCCCAGCCCTTGCCGACGTAGATGACCGACGTCGGCGTCGGCTCGGTGCGGACGAGCTGGAAGAGGTCGCGGTCGCCGGTGATCACCTCGACCGGGTCCTGCTTCTCCCTGGTGGCCAGCGCGCCGATGACGTCGTCGGCTTCGTAGCCGGCGGCCTCCGCGGTGGCGAACCCGAAGGCCTCGAGGAGGTCGAGGATGATCGGGACCTGCGGGGTGAGCGTGTCGGGGACCTCTTCGACGTCGGGGCTGCCGCCGCCGGTCTCCTCGGCCACCCGGTGCGCCTTGTAGCTGGGCAGCAGATCGGTGCGGAACTTCGGCCGCCAGTCGGCGTCGAGGCAGCACACGAGCCGCGCGGGGCGCCGGTCGGTGAGGATCCGCGCGATGGTGTCGGCGAACCCGCGCACGGCGTTGACCTGCGTCCCGTCGGCGGCGCGCATCGAGTCGGGCAGGGCGAAGAACGAACGGAAGTACAGGCTCGCGGAGTCGAGCAGGGCAAGTGGTCCGGTCACCCGCACAGCCTGCCACGCCGGGCGGCACCGCAGGGCGCGCCACGCACCGGCGGCTTCGGGCGGGGGAGGGGAGCGGTTGCGTCACCCGGCCCGGCATGTCGTGGCCCCACGCCGACCGGCCGCGCCGCCCGCCCCACTAGGCTCGGCCTCATGTCGCGCCGTTCCCTCCACACGCCCGCTCCCGACGCCGCCGCCCTCCGGGCTCGCCTGGACCGCGCCCGCTCCGCCGCGGCCGCCGCGGACACCGATGCCCTGCTGATCGCGCCCGGGTCCGACCTGCGGTACCTCCTCGGCCAGGCCGGCGGCTCGTTCGAGCGGCTCACCACCCTCGTCGTGCCGGCCGACGGCACGCCCGCGCTCGTCGTGCCGAAGCTGGAGGCGCCCGGCTACGCCGACGTCCCGACCGAGGAACTCGGCGTCGAACTGCTCACCTGGGTGGACGGCGACGACCCGTACAAGCTCGTCTCGGACCGGCTCGGCAAGCCCGGGCGGGTCGCGGTCAGCGACTTCACCCCGGCCCTGCACGTCCTGGCCCTGCGGTCCGCGCTCGGGACGGCCGAGCAGACCCTGGCCGGCCCGGTCGTGCGGGAGCTGCGGATGCGCAAGGACGCCGCCGAGATCGCGTCGCTGCGGGACGCCGGCGCGGCCATCGACCGGGTGCACGCCCGCGTCCACGAGTGGCTGCGGCCCGGCCGCACCGAGGCCGAGGTCGGCGCCGACATCGCCGCGGCCATCGTCGAGGAGGGCCACGACCGGGCCGACTTCGTGATCGTCGGGTCCGGCCCGAACGGCGCCAGCCCGCACCACGACGTCTCCGACCGCGTCATCGAGCAGGGGGACGTCGTGGTCGTCGACATCGGCGGCCCGCTGCCGGCCGGCTACAACTCCGACTCCACCCGCACCTACGCCGTCGGGACGCCGCGCGACGCCGACGTGGCCGAGACCTACGCGGTGCTGCAGCGCGCCCAGGCCGCCGCGGTGGCCGCGGTGAAGCCGGGCGTGACCGCCGAGGCCGTCGACGCCGCCGCGCGCGACGTCATCGCCGAGGCCGGGTTCGGCGAGTACTTCATCCACCGCACCGGCCACGGCATCGGCCTGGACGTGCACGAGGAGCCCTACATCATCGCCGGCAACGCGCTGCCGCTGGAGCCGGGCATGGCCTTCAGCGTCGAGCCGGGCATCTACCAGCCGGGCCGGTGGGGCGCCCGGATCGAGGACATCGTCATCGTCACCGCGGACGGCGTCGAGTCCGTCAACAACCAGCCGCACGAGCTCGTCGTGCTGGACGCATGACACCCGGCGGCCTGGAGCCGCTGGACCAGTCGATCGTCCAGGAGCTCGCGGCCGACGGGCGGCGCAGTTTCACCGACCTCGCCGAGCGCGTCGGGCTGTCGGTGTCGGCGGTGCACCAGCGGGTGCGCCGCCTCGAGCAGCGCGGGGTCATCCTCGGCTACACCGCGCGGCTCGACGGCGAGCAGATCGGCCTGCCGCTGACGGCGCTGATCTCGCTGACGCCGAACGACCCGGCGGCGCCGGACGACTACCCGCAGCGGATCCAGCACATCAAGGAGATCGAGTCCTGCTATTCGGTGGCCGGCGACGAGTCCTACATCCTGCTGGTGCGCGTCCAGTCTCCGCTCGCGCTGGAGGACCTGCTGCGCCGGATCCGCGAGGCGGCGAAGGTGTCGACCCGGACGACGGTGGTGCTCTCCACGCCGTTCGAGGGGCGTTCGCCGACGTTCTGACGCCGGCGCCCCGCTGGTGTCAGGACAGGGGCGCTGGTACGGTAAAAGGTATGGCAACACGTAAGGTCACTCTTTCGCTGGACAGCGGCGCCCTGGAATTCGCCGAACGTGCCGCGAAAGCCCACGGAATCTCGGTCTCGTCCTGGCTGTCGAAGGCGGCCAGGCGCGAGGCGGTTCGCACGGGTTACACCCCGCAGAAGCCGGAACCGGCCGTCGCGGAATCGGACGAGGCCGAACTGAGCGCGGCCGAGAAGGATCTGCGTGCGCAGGGGTGAAGTCTGGACGTACCACCCCCCGACCGAACCGGCCCGGCAGCGCACCGTCGTGCTGCTGTCCTCGGACGGGGTGAACGAGTCCGAGCGCCCCTGGCTGCTCGGCACGGAACTCCTCGAACGCGACCCGATGGACATCCTCGGGGTGGCGATCGACGCCCGCTACTGGGTGTCGACGCTCAACCTCACCCGGCTCTACCGGCCGTGGTTCGACGAACGCCTCGCCGAGATCGACCAGGACGTCCAGGAACGCATCGACATCGCCCTGCGGGCCGCCCTCGATCTTTGAGTGTATAACGGCCTATACGGACCAGCGGATTTGAAAAAATCACGCAGGTAGGCACCCGCAGCACCCAACCGAAAGCAAAGAGGGGCGGAGGCCTCAGCGGGCCACGACCTCCGGGGCCGGGTGGAGCTTGCCGTCGGCGCCCGCCAGGCAGGAGGCGTTGCCTTCGCGCACGGCGATGAACTCCGTGATGCAGTTGGCGATCGCCGTGTGGCCGGCGGCGTTGGGGTGGAACGACTCCTGCAGCGCGTGGCTCGCCCGGTCCGCCTGGCCGAGGTCGGCCAGCTGGAGCGTCAGGCGCGTGAACCACTCCGTCGCCGGGTTCTGGCCGCCGCTGCACGCTTCGTGCTTGGCGCCGGCCTTGGCGAGGTCGAGGAACCGGGCGCCGGTCTGCTGGGCGGCCGCCTTGAGGCCCGCCGACAGGACGCCGATGCCGGTCTGGGAGATCCAGCGCAGGTCTTCGACCCGGAACGGGCAGCCGTTGAGGGTGCGCAGGTCCTCCGGCAGGTCGGGGCCGATCGGGGCGGCGTAGGACTGCAGGATCAGCTGGTAGTCCGCGGGCACGTACCCGGCGGCGGCCAGCACCTTCTTGACGTCCGCGACGGCGGTGGCGACTTTCGGCACCATGGCGTCCACTTTGGACTGCCAGGTCTGCTTGAGCGCGGTGCTGCACGCCGGGCCGCCGGGGTTGAACCACGCTTTGAAGCACTCGGTGACCTGGTTGGAGAACTTGGGTTCGTCGTTGGCGCCGACGGCGATCACGACGACGGCGACGCGGTGGTCCTTGACCAGTGCGGCGAGCTGTTGTGCCTGCGAGGGTTCGGTCCACTGCTTGACGTCGCCGAGCGCGACCTGTTCGGCGGGGGCGCCGGAGCAGCCGAGGTTGACGTGGGCGGTGATGCCGGGGACGGCGATCTTGTCGACGAAGGCGTTGGGGGAGCGGTGGCACCAGTTGCCGCCCTGGCCGTTGGTGGTGGGGGTGTACTGGCCGGCGCCTTCGCCGGAGACGGTGCTGTCGCCCATCGCGACGACGGTGAGGGGGCCGGTGCCGGGTGGGCCTTGCCGGGGCTGGGGGCGGCCGGGCTGGCTTTCGGAGCCGAAGAAGACGAAGAAACCGGCCAGCAGGGCCACGCACGCGAGGACCAGGGCCCCCCAGTACCACTTGAGACGTCGCATCGCCGTCGATTCTACGGATGGAGTGGCCGGGCCGGGGGTGCGTTGCCGATCACGCCGAGCGGGCGACGGCTCGGTGGGGGACGAGCTCGACCGGCAGTTCCCGGACGCCGAAGATCATCGGTGAGGGGTAGCCGACCTGGACGCCGTCGCGGACGCGGATGTCGGCGAAGCGGTCGAGGAGCTGTTCGAAGACGATGCGGCCTTCGAGGCGGGCGAGCGGGGCGCCGAGGCAGAAGTGGACGCCGCCGCCGAAGGCGAGGTGGGTTTCCTTGCGGGGGCGGGGGTCGAACCCGGCGGGGTCGGTGAAGTGGCGGGGGTCGCGGTTGGCGCCGAGGACCCAGGGGGTGACCATCGACCTGGCGGGGATGGTGACGCCGCCGAGGTCGGTGTCGGTGGTGGTGATGCGCAGGAGCCGCATGATCGGCGGGCGGTGGCGGGTGACTTCTTCGAGCAGGCTGGGGACGAGAGTGTGGTCGCGGCGGACCACGGCGGCGGCGTCGGGGTGATCGTGCAGGGCCAGGACGGTGTTGCCGAGCATCATGGTGGTGGTGATGTGGCCGGCGGCGAGCAGCAGTGAGGCGAAGTTGAGGACTTCGTGGTCGGCGAGCCGTTCGCCGTCGACTTCGGCGTGGGCGAGGCCGCTGAAGAGGTCGTCTTCGGGGTGGCGGCGGCGTTGGGAGAGCAGGTCGGCGAGGTAGTCCTCCATGACTTCGGTCAGTGAGGTGCCGTCGTCGCGGGGTGCGCCGCCGGCGAGGAGGGCGTCGGCCCAGCCGCGGTAGAGGGTCCGGTCTTCGGGTGGGATGCCGATGAGGTCGCCGATGACGACGACGGGGAGCGCGTAGGCGAGGTCGCGGATGAGGTCGGGGTCGTCGCGGTCGGCCATCGCGGTGATCAGGGTGTCGGTGGCGGTGACGATCCGGGGTTCGAGGTCGGCGACGACTTTGGGGGTGAACGCTTTGCTGACCAGTTTCCGGAGGCGGTGGTGCACGGGTGGGTCGACGGCGGCCATGTTGCCGCGGACGGCTTCGGCGGTGTCGGGCAGCAGCAGTCCGGGGTCGGAGGAGAAGGTTTGGTGGTCGGTGAATATGCGGCGTACGTCGGCGTGGCGGAAAACGTGCCAGGTGTCGTTTTCGTCCGCGATGACCGGGGTGTTCTCGCGCATTTCGTCGACCCAGGCAAAGAGCGCGGTTCCGCCGTCTTCCAGGGACGGGGGGCGGACTTGGGGCGAGGTCATCCCGTGGCTCCTTTGTCGAATCCGATTTCGCCGGCCCGGATCAAATGGCTCGTTGCTGTCGAACACGTTATGGCGATTATCGGTCGATCGGCAACGAGAAAAGGTGATCGTTTTCGTCAACGAAATGGGCTTGGCGATCAACTTTGGGTGTCAACCGGACGATTCAGCCTGCTTCGGTCAGGTCGGTGGTCGCGGCGAGTTCGACGGCGAGGTCGGTGAGCACCGGGATCGCGGGGTTGTCGTTGCCGGGCACCCACACGAGTTCGGTCCGGGCGACGTCGTTCTCGAGGGGGACGAACGCGACGCCGGTGCGGCGCAGGCTGTGCGACGAGCGGGTCAGCCGGGTGACGCCGAGGCCGGCGGCGACGAGACCGAGCAGGCCCTGCACGGTGGCGGCCCGCTGGACGACCCGCGGGGTGTAGCCGGCGGCGGCGAAGTCGTCGTCGTAGCTGCGGTGCCAGGGTTCCCAGCTGGTCCGCGGGGTGAGCACCCACGGTTCGGGCGCGAGGTCGGCCAGTTTCAGGGACGCGCGGTCCGCGAGGGGGTGGTCGGCGGGCAGGACGGCGCAGACCTCTTCGGTGAGCAGCGTGCGCGAGGAGAGATCGGGGACCAGCGGCGGGCGGGTGAAGGCGAGGTCGAAGCGTCCTTCGCGCAGGCCGTCGACGAGTTCGGCGATCGGGGCTTCGGCGGTCGTCACGGTCAGGTCGGGGTAGCGCTCGCGGACGGCGCGCAGGATCGGGGGCAGCAGGTAGTTGGCGGTGGTGGTCAGGAACGCGAGCCGGACGCTGCCGATTTCGCCGCGCAGCGCGCGGCCGAGGGTGGTGACGGCTTCGTCGGCGCGGGCGAGGACGGCGCGTGCTTCGGGGAGGAAGAGCTTGCCGATGGCGGTGAGGCGGGTGCCGCGGGGGTCGCGGTCGAACAGGCGGGCGCCGAGGCCGCGTTCGAGGACGGTGATCTGCTGGGACAGGGATTGCTGGGCGATGTGGAGGCCGGCGGCGGCGCGGGTGAAGCTGGTTTCGTCGGCGACGGCGACGAAGTAGCGCAGCTGCCGGAGCTCGGGGGTCACAGGCTCCGACTGTAGCCGTGGCAGGGGATCGGTGTTGGCGGTGCGGTGGTGGGGGTCCCCAGGATGGAGGCAGGATCCACTGGGAGGAACGTGAAGATGACGAACACCGACGGCCGCGTGTGGCTGATCACCGGCTGCTCGGCCGGGTTCGGCCGGGAGATCGCGCTGGCCGCGCTGGCGGCGGGTGATCGGGTGCTGGCGACGGCGCGGCGGCCGGAGACCTTGGCGGGGTTGCGGGAGCGCGGTGGCGACCGAGTGCGGACCGCGGCGCTGGATGTGACCGACGCGGGGCAGGTCGACGCGGCGGTGAAGACGGCGCTCGAGGAGTTCGGCCGGATCGACGTCGTGGTGAACAACGCGGGCAACGGTTCGGTCGGTGCCGTGGAGGAGCTGACGATGGACGAGCTGCGGGCGTTGATGGAGGTGATGTTCTTCGGCGCGGTCGCGGTGACGAAGGCGGTGGTGCCGCACCTGCGGGCGCAGGGCAGCGGGACGGTGGTGCAGATCAGTTCGATGGGCGGGCAGCTGGCGCCGCCGGGGTACGGCGCTTACTGCGCGACGAAGTACGCGCTGGAAGGGATTTCGGAGGCGCTCGCCGCGGAGGTGGCCCCCTTCGGGGTGCAGGTGCTGATCGTCGAGCCTGGGGCGTTCCGCACGGAGTTCGGGGGCGGGCGCATGCACCGCTCGCGCCCGATCGACGCCTACGCCGTGTCGACGTCGGGTACGCGGGAGGCGGTCGAGAACATGGACGGCACGCAGCCGGGCGACCCGGCGAAGGCGGCCGCGGCGATCGTGCGCGCGGTGGGCAGCCCCGACGCGCCGCTGCGCCTGGCGTTGGGCGCGGACGCCGTGGAGGCGATCCGCGCCCAGCACCGGTCGCTCGCGGCGGATCTGGCGGCCTGGGAAGAGGTCAGCCGGGCCACCGCGCTGGACTAGGCGTCCTGCAGGAGGCCGAGGACGTTGCCGTCGGCGTCGGTGAAGGTCGCGACCAGGCGGCCGTTGCCGACGTCCTTCGGCTCGTCCTTGACCTTGGCGCCGGCGGCGGTCACTTCGGCGAGCTTCGCGGCGATGTCGTCGACGTGCCAGTAGGTGACCGGGCCGGTCATGCCCTGCCGGTCGCCGTTGGGGACGAGGCCGATGTGCTGGCCTTCGGCGTCGTAGCCGACGTAGTAGGGCGCGTCGGCCTGGGGTTCGGTGCCGAGGAGGGCGGTGTAGACGGCCTTGGCGGCGGCGAGGTCGGTGACGGGGTGCAGGACGGTCTTGATCCCCTGGGTGCTCATCGTGGTGCTCCTGAAGTCGTGGTCTGCGGTACGGCGATGACGCTATTGCCGGGCCGGTGACCAGCGCTTCTCGATTCCTGATCGGTTGGGGCGGTCAGTCGAGCAGGGCGGTGAGGACGCCGTCGAGGAGGCGGACGCGGCGGTCGGCGATGCGGTGGACTTCGTCGTCGTGGGTCGCGACGATCACTGCCGCGCCTTCTTCGGCGCAGCGGCGCAGCAGCCGCAGGACCCGGGGGGTGCTGCCGGCGTCGAGGTGGGCGGTCGGTTCGTCGGTGAGCAGGACCCGTGGGCGGCCGGCGACGGCCCGGGCGAGGGCGACGCGCTGCTGCTGCCCGAAGGAGACTTCGAGGGGGTAGCGGTCGCCGAGGTCGCCGATGCCCAGCTCGTCGAGCAATCCGGTGACGCGGTCGTGGATCGCGGCGCGGGACGGGCGGGGGACGTCGGAGCGCAGCCGCAGCGGCAGGGCGACGTTTTCGGCGATGGTGAGCTCGTTGGCGAGGCCGAGGGCCTGTGGCAGGACGGCGCAGGTGTGCCACGGCGGGGCGCCGCTGATCGGGACGCCGTCGAGCAGGACGCAGCCGGAGTCGGGGGAGTCGAACCCGCAGAGCAGGGCCAGCAGCGCGCTTTTGCCGGAGCCGGAGCGGCCCGACACGGTGACGAGCTCGCCGGCGCCGACGCGCAGTTCGAGCCCGCGCAGGACTTCGATGTCGCCGCTGGGGTGGGCGAAGCTGCGGCGCAGGCCGACTGCTTCCACGACGGTCATCGTTGCGGCTCCCGTTCTTCGACGCGTTCGAGTGTGCCCTTGTGCAGTCGGGCCACGCGTGCGCCGAGGTCGATCAGGCGGTCGTCGTGGGAGGCGACCAGGACCGCGAAGTCCTGGTCCACCAGGTATTGCAGGGTGTCGAGCACCAGGTCGGCCGAGGCCTCGTCCAGCTGGGACGTGGGTTCGTCGGCGAGGATGACCGTCGAGCGGGCGGCGAGCACGCAGCCGAACGCCAGCCGTTGCTGCTGCCCGCCGGAGAGCGCGGAGATCTTCCAGTCGCCGGTGCCGTGCAGGCCGAGCCGGCCGAGGATGTCGTCGGGGTTGCATTCGGTGCCGGCGGCTTCGGCCGCGGCCCGCAGGTTGTCGGCGACGCTCAGGTAGCCCAGCAGGTTGTCGGCGGGGTTCTGGAACACCAGTCCGAGGTGGTGGCGGCGCAGGGCGCGCCGTTCGCGGTGCTTGAGCCGGTGGACGTCGGCGCCTTGGAAGGTGAGGGTGCCGCGGGCGGGTTGTTCGAACAGGCCCAGCACGCGCAGCAGCGTGGACTTGCCGGAGCCCGACGGGCCGGCGAAGACGGTCATGCCGCGGGCGGGGACGTCGAAGCTGACGTCGTCGACGCCGGTGACGGTGCCGGCCGGGGTGGGGTAGTCGACGCCGATGCCGCGCAGGGTGAAGATCGGTTTGTCAGGCACGGATCAGCTCCGCGGTCCGGGCGGTGCGCACCGAGCGCACCGCGATCCAGCCGGCGAGACCCACGACGAGGACGCCGACGAGCAGCACGGTGAGGACGAAGGGCAGCGGGTCGGGCAGTTCCGAGCGGGGCGCGAGGAACGTCGCCGGGTCGAACCGCGGCACGGACAGCCCCGCGACGGAGACGCCGCAGACCACGCCGACGACGATCGCGAGGCCGCTCAGCGCGCCGAGTTCCATGAGGTGGCTGGCGAGCAGGGTGCGCGGACGCATGCCCATCCGCAGGACGAGCGCGCCGGCGAGGGCGTTCTGCCGGCGCCGGACTTCGACGGCGACGAGCAGGGCGAGGATGGCCACGACCCCGAGGACGGCGCCGAGGAGCGCGACGAAGGAGAACGTCCAGGACACGACGAAGAAGGGCAGGCCGTCGAGCGCGGTTTCGCGGCTGATCCGGTTGGGGATGAACACGCCGGCGGCGCGCAGGGCGGCGGTGGCGTCGGCCAGCGGCGTGGTGGTCAGGACGCTCCACTTGGGGACGCGGTCGAGCTGGCCGTGGTCGAGGGCGGTGCGGGCGACGACGTAGCCGGGGGAGGTGCCGATCATGGGGAACACCGGCAGGTCGGCGACGGTGACGGCGTCGCGCAGGCCGTCCGGCAGCTGCGCGGTCTGCTTGGCGGTGTGGCCGACGCGCAGCACCGGGGTGCCGCGCGGGTCGGGTTGCGCGATCTTGTGCAGGAGGCCGGCGAGGTCGTCGGTGGGGACGTCGCCGGTGGCGGCGCCGCGGGTGAAGGTTTCGGGGTCGACGACGAGCACGACGCTGCCGGTGCCGGTCAGCTCTCCGACGACGGTGCTGGTGCCGGCGAGCGCGGCGGGCATCTTGACGGTGCCCATGCCGATCGGGCTGTCGGTGTCGAGGCGGGCGGTGCTGCCGACGAAGATCGCCGACTTCGTGTCGAGCGCGTCCTCCTGGCCGTTGGCGATGCCGATGCCGGTCGCCAGCGTGCCGATGGCGAGGGTGCCGATCACGAGCACGCCGGTGACCGGGGCGCGGGCGCCGGCGAGGCGGCGGATGGCCAGCTGCAGTGCCGGGCGCGACCAGAAGCGGGCGCGGTGGGAGGCGTGCAGGGCCAGCCACGCCAGCCGCGCGGTCAGCAGCCCGACGGTCAGCACGACGAACACCGGGTAGGTCAGGGCGAGCGGGTCGACCTGGGGTAATGGATTTCCGAGGCGTGAGCCGGTGCTGTAGTGGGCGAGGCGGGTCCAGCCGAGCCACGCCATCCCGGCCGTGGCGAGCTCCCAGGGGAAGTAGCCCAGCAGGCGCATCCGGTTGCCGCCGCGGCGGATGCGGCCCAGTTCGAACTCCCGGTGTGCCCGCACGGCGACGACCAGGGCCAGCAGCACCAGCGACACCACCAGCACGCCGGCCGCGACGAGACCCGCCCGCAGCTCCGCCTCGGGGTCGGGTGCGCCGGGTGGGCCGTAGACGCCGAGCAGCAGGCGGGCGGCGACCGCGCCGAGCACCCCGCCGAGGAGGATCGGCAGGCCGAGTTCGGCGACGGCGAGGCCGCCGAGGGCACCGGGTCCGCTGCCGCGCGCCGAGAGCAGCCGCAGCTGCGCGTGCCGGCGCTGGTACCACTGCAGGGCGACGGTGCCGAGCCCGGCGCAGCCGACCAGGACGCTGATCAGCGCGAGCGGCAGGATCGACACGAACACGTTGGCTTGCGCCTGCCGGGCGATCTGCACCGAGCGTTCGAACGTCGGGACGTCGGCGGCGACGAGGTTGCCGAGGCCTTGGGCGGTGAGGTCGGCGCGGACGTCGGCGACGAGGTCGCGGGAGCGCTGCAGCAGGTCTTCGGCCGCGCTGAGGGTGGCCGGGGGCGGTTCGTAGAAGGAGATGTGGAAGTACTGCACCTTCGGCAGGCCGATCGCCGCGACCGCGGTGTCGAAGGTCTTGCGGTCGGTGGCGAAGACGATCGAGTCGATGGGGTCGTTGGCGAGCCGGTCGACGACGGCGCCGGACTGCTGCGAGCACCACCACCGCGGCGGCGGGTCGAGCAGGTCGCGGTAGATGCCGGTGACCGGCGGCAGCGCGATGCCCTGGATGCTGGGTCTCGCGCCGACGCCGATGTGTTCGGCGTCGGCGACGACGTTGCCCAGCCACAGGCCGGGCGCGCGGGTGCCCTGCTGCAGCGTGAGGTTGTCGAGGCCGGCCTGGTCGCGGTAGGCGAGGCGGACCTTGTAGTGCGGGTCGCCGTTGAACTGCGTGCCGGGCAGCACGGTCGTGTACTCGCCGACGACCGGGGCGCCGAAGCCGTGCGCGGGCGCGTGGCGCTGGACGGCGGTCGTCAGGGCCGGGATGTCCTTCACGGGGATGTTGCCCTTGCCGAAGACCGGGCCGTAGCTGTCGGGGCAGGTGATCCCGGTCTGGTAGGCGACGGTCGCGCCGCCGGCGGCGGAGGCCTGCAGGACCGCGGCGGTGCCGAGGAAGCAGGCCAGCAGCGCGGTCACCGCCGCCACGATCAGGGTGAGCGGGCTGGAGAGGGCGGCCTTGGGGGCCGCACGCCACGGCTTGGTCACTCTGCGCTGTCCAATCTTCCCCCAAATCACCCGCATGGACGCGCACGCTACCGTCAGATCGCAGGAGTTGGCACGTTTTTGTATCCGATCGTTGCTCACTGGCCGTCATCTGCCGCGGAAAGCGCCGCGAGCAACCGCTGCCGCCGTCCGGCCGGTTTAGTGGTCTGGACCTTGACGTCGATATTGGTCTGGTCCAATCCTGAGGACGTTCTCGCCGTGTTACGCCGCGGCACGGCTCCGCCCGGCTTTGGAGCGCAGATGCGTCGACGCAGACCTTTCTCCCGAATGTCCGTTTACCTTGCCTTGACAGCGATCTCGGCCGGCTCGCTGGTCGCCGCCGCCGGCACCGCCCAAGCCGCAACGCCGCTGCCCGCGCACGTCTTCGCGCCCTACTTCGAAGCCTGGACCGGTGAAAGCCCCGCGGCACTGGCGCAGCAGTCCGGCGCCAAGCACCTCACGATGGCGTTCATCCAGGCCGCCACCAAGGGTTCCTGCACCGTCCACTGGAACGGCGACACCGGGATGCCCATCTCGACCGGCGTCTTCGGCTCCGACATCGCCACGATCCGCTCCCGCGGCGGCGACGTCATCCCGTCCTTCGGCGGCTACACCGCCGACAACACCGGCACCGAGATCGCCGACAGCTGCACCAGTGTGGACTCCATCGCCGCCGCCTACGAGTCGGTGATCACCACCTACGACGTCCCGCGCCTGGACATGGACATCGAAGACAACTCGCTCACCAACTCCGCCGGGATCGACCGCCGCAACAAGGCCATCAAGAAGGTCCAGGACTGGGCCGCGGCGTCCGGGCGGTCGCTGCAGATCTCCTACACCCTGCCCACCACCACCCGCGGCCTCGCCGACAGCGGCCTGGCCGTGCTGCGCAACGCCGTCGCCAACGGCACCCGCGTCGACGTCGTGAACCAGATGACGTTCGACTACTACGACAACGCCGCCCACGAGATGGCCACCGACACCCAGACCGCCGCCACCGGGCTCGTCTCCCAGCTCGGCGCGCTGTACCCGGGCAAGACGCAGGCGCAGCTGTGGGCGATGGTCGGGATCACCGAGATGATCGGCGTCGACGACTTCGGTCCGGCCGAGACGTTCACCACCGCCGACGCCGCCACCGTCTACAACTGGGCGGTGTCCAAGGGCATCAACGAGCTGTCGTTCTGGGCGCTGCAGCGCGACAACGGCGGCTGCCCCGGCGGCGCGGCCGCGGACAACTGCTCCGGCATCGCCCAGGACACGTGGTTCTTCAGCCACGCGTTCGAGCCGTTCACCGGCGGCACCACCGTGCCCGGCAACGACTTCTCCCTCACCGCGAACCCGGCGTCCGCCGCGGTCGACCCGGGCGGCTCGGCCACCGCGACGGTCGGCACCGCCGTCACGTCCGGGTCGGCCCAGCAGGTGACGCTGTCGGTCACCGGCGCGCCGGCCGGCGTCACGGCGTCGGTCAGCCCGGGCTCGGTGACGGCGGGCGGCAGCGCGACGCTGTCGGTGAGCACCACCGCGGCCGCGGTCCCGGGGGTCTACCCGCTGACGGTCACCGGCACTTCGCCGTCGGCGAGCCACAGCACCACGTTCACCCTCACGGTGAAGGGCACCCCGCCCGCGGGCGGCGTGGTGAACGGCGGGTTCGAGACCGGCGCGCTGAGCCCGTGGAGCGCGAGCGGCGACGCGATCGTCGCGTCCCCGGTCCACTCGGGGACCCACGCGCTGCAGGTGGTCCCGACGGCCTCGGCCACCGGTGAAGCGGCGCAGAACGTGACGCTGGCCCCGAACCACGCCTACACGCTCAAGGCGTGGGTGCAGGGCAGCTACGCCTACGTCGGGGTTCGTGGCGGCGCGACCGCGGCGACGTGGACCTCGAGCAGCGGCTGGACGCAGCTGTCGGTGCCGTTCACGACCGGCGCGTCCGGCGCGGTGACGGTGTACGTCCACGGCTGGTACGGCCAAAGTCCCCTCTACGCCGACGACTTCACCATCAGCTGAACCCTCGGCTGAGCCTTTCGGCGGCGGCCCGGTTGCGCAACGCGGAGGTTGGCCGGGCCGCCGTCGGCCGAAAGACTCACGGGGACGATCTTTTCGCCCCGCGAGGAGGACCCCGATGCCGCACATCCCGCTCGACCCGCAGCTGCCCGGGATCCGATCGCTGATGGCCTACCGCCCGGAGACCGCGGTCCCGCTGAACCACCTGGCGCAGACGCTCCTGCGCGGTCCCAGCACGCTGACCGTCGGCGAACGCGAACTGATCGCGGCGGTCGTCTCGAGCGGCAACGAGTGCCGCTTCTGCCACGGCAGCCACGCCGCCGCGGCGGCCGAGACCCTGGAAGGCGGCCGGGCCGTGGTCGACGCCACGTGCGCCGGGGTCGACGACGCACCCGTGTCGGACAAGCTCAAGGCCCTGCTGCGCATCGCCCTCGCGACCCGCGAAACCGGCCGCGCCGTCACCGCCGAGCTGATCACCGCCGCCCGCGCCGAAGGAGCCACCGACGTCGAGCTGCACGACACCGTGCTGATCGCGGCGGCGTTCTGCATGTACAACCGCTACGTCGACGGCCTGGCCACGGTCGCGCCGGAGGACCCAGCGGCCTACGAGATGATGGGGAAGGTGCTGGCCGCCGAGGGCTACGGCCGCTAGGGCACCAGCACGATCCGGCCCGGGCGGGTCCACGCGTCCCCGGCTTCGGCGAGCGGGACGCGCTCGTGGTCGACGGTGAGGTCGCCGGCCATCGCGTGCCCCACCACCGTCAGCAGTGCTTCGCGGCGCCGGTCGGCGTCGAGCTCGTTGTTCGTGTAGCCGTGGATGTGCAGCGACCGGCTGCGCAGCACCGCCGAGGACACCGGGCACTCTTCGCCGGCCGCGCTGCCGAGGTTCACCAGCCGCCCGCCCGGGCGCAGGGTGCGCAGCGCCGCCGCGGCCGGAATCCCGGACACCGGATCGATGACCAGATCGACCGGGACGTCTCCGAACCGCCGCGCCAGCGAATCGACGTCGTCGCCGTCCGCCAGAGGTACGACGCTGTCCGCGCCGAGCCGCCGGGCCCGCTCCAGCGCGGCGTCCGATCGCGCGCACGCGACGACGTGCCCGGCCCCGGCCACGCGCGCCAGCTGCACGGCCGACTGGCCGACGACCCCGCCGGCGCCGAGCACCAGCACGGTCTCGCCCGGGACGAGGGTTCCCTTCCACGTCAAGCACATCCACGCCGCCACCGCCGACAGGCCGAGCGCCGCGACGAGCGCGTGGTCCGCCCCGGCCGGCAGGACCACCAGGTCGGCGGGCGCGACGACGGCGTGCTCGGCCATGCTGCCGTCCCCTGGTCGCATCCCGGCGGTCGTGGCGAACCAGACCGGCGTCCCGGCCGGCTCGGTCGGCGTCGGCCGCGTGAGCACGCCGACTCCCTGCACCCCTGGCACGTACGGCAGATCCGGCAGCCCGAAGTAGGACGTGCCGGACGCGCACAGCAGGTCGAGCGGGCTGACCGGCGCGGCGGTGACGCTCACCGCGACCTCGCCCGGCCCGGGTTCGGGTGCCGTCCGGTCGGTCACCACCGGGGGAGCGCCCGCCGCCCGGATCTCCGCCGCGCGCACGGCGTCAGACGGGCTGCAGGACGAAGTCGTACCGGGCTTCGAGCCACGGCTCGGCCGACTCGCCGCCGTCCGGGGTCGGGCCCGGGTCGCGGGGTTCGAACGCCACGACCAGCTCCTGCTTGGTGCCGAACACGACGTCGCTGTCGAGGTACTCGGCACCCTCCTGGAACAGGTGCGTGATCAGCGGCTCGTAGCCCGCGGCGTTGATCAGGAAGTGCACGTGGGCGGGCCGGAAGTGGCTGATGTCGGTGCCGCCGATGAGCGCCCCGACCGGGCCGTCCATCGGGATCGAATAGCCCTTCGGCGCGATCGTGCGCAGGCAGTAGGACCCGTCGGGACGGGTGGCGTACTTGGCGCGCAGCCGGGCCTCGTCGATATCCGGGATCTGCGACTCGTAGGCGCCTTCTTCGTCGGCCTGCCAGACGTCGAGGATCGCCCCGGCGACGGGCGAGCCGTCGAGGCCGCGGACGGTGCCGGTGATGTAGAGCGGCGTGCCAGGCATGCCGTCGGACATGTCGCCGCCGAACTCCTGCTCCGGCGAGCCGTCGATGTGGAACGGCCCGAGCACGGTCGCCGGGGTCGCCTTGGCGTCGAAGGCGTGGTTCATCTGCACCACCAGCATGCTCAGGCCGAGCACGTCGGAGGCGAGGATGAACTCCTCGCGCTTCTCGTCGCTGATCTGCCCGGTCTCGGTCAGCCACCGCATCGCGGCCATCCACTCGGGTTCGGTCAGCCGGACCTCGCGGGCGAAGGCGTGCAGGTGCCGGACGAGGGCGGCCATGACCTGCGCCGTGCGCGGGTCGTGCGCGCTCGACCACCGCTGCGCGGCGAGCTCGGTGATGTTGTCCTCGGTGACGAGCTGCATCGGCGTTCCTCTCAGCGTTGCGGGTCCGGCGGGACCGGCCGGTTGTTCAGGTCGACCGACAGGAAGATGTCGTTCGCGACCGGGCGGCGCAGCTCCTCGGCGAGCTGGCCGATCAGGCCGGCGGTGCGCGCCAGCAAAGCGAACCCGCGCAGCAGCTCCAGCGGCAGCCCGAGGTCGGCCAGTGCGGCGCCGCAGACACCGGCGCCGTTGAGCGGCAGCGTCTTGCCGAGCACCTGCGGGTGCACGCGGCCGATGGCGGCGAACAGCTCCAGGTGCGGGCCGCGCAGGCCTTCCTCGTCGGCGATCTCGAACAGCCGCCGGGTGCGCGGGTCGCCGTCCTTGTGGACGTGGTGCCCGAGCCCGGGGACGAACTTCTTGTCCGCGCGGGACTTTTCGACGGTCTTGAGGGCCAGGGCGTCCCAGCCTGCTTCGTCCACCGGGGTTTCGGCGGTGGCAAGCACGTCGTGCAGGAACCGGCCGCAGTCCTCGGTGACGCCGAGGAAGCGCGACCCGCCGCCCAGCAGGCCCGCGGCGAGCGCGCCCTGCACGGAGTCGGGGGCGGACAGGTACGTCAGCCGGGTGACGATCGCGGTCGGGGTGAAGCCGTGGTCGGCCAACGCCGCCAGCACCGCTTCGAAGACCCGGGTTTCCCCTTTGGACGGACGTCGTTGCGTCGCGAGCCAGAAGGCCAGCTCGCCGAAGCCGACGGTGCCCATGACGTCCTGCGCGAGGTCCTGGCCGAGCAGGGTGATCTTGTCCTTCGTGGACGATCCGAGCGCGGTCTCGTAAGCGGGGTCAGTCATCCGTGGTCTCCGTCAGCCAGGCGCGCAGCTCGGCGCCGTGTTCGTCGAGCTCCGGCGGCGGCAGCCGGTAGGCGGCCGGGGTCGCGGAGAACCGGATCGGATGGCGGGTCGTCGGCACGGCGCGCTCGCCGTCGCCGACCTCGACGATCGGGTCGAGCCCGAAGCGTTCGGCCATCGCGAACCCGCCGTCGATGGTGTTGATCGGTCCACACGGGACACCGACCTTCGTCAGTGCGTCGAACCACTCCACGGCGGTGCGTTCCTTGAGCCGCTCGACCAGGATCGGCCGCAGCTCTTCGCGGTTCTTCGTGCGGTCGGCGTTGCGGGCGAACCGCGGGTCCTCCGGCACGTCGGGCAGGCCGAGGACTTCGCACAGCCGGCGGAACTGGCCGTCGTTGGCCGCGGCGACGATCAGGTCGGCATCGGCCGTCGGCAGCGGCTCGTAGGGGAAGACACTCGGGTGGGCGTTGCCCATCCGGTAGGGCACCACGCCGCCGGCGGCGTAGGCCGAGCTGTGGTTGACCAGCCCGGTCAGCGCCGAGGACAGCAGGTTCACCTCGACGTGCTGGCCCTCGCCGGTCGCGTCGCGGTGGCGCAGCGCGGCGAGGATGCCGATCACCGCGTGGTTGCCCGCCATCACGTCGAACACCGAGATCCCGGCCCGGTACGGCGGCCCGTCCGGGTCGCCGGTCAAGCTCATCAGGCCCGAGATCGCCTGCACCATCAGGTCGTAGCCGGGCACGTGCCGGCCTTCGCCCGAGCCGAACCCGCTGATGGAGGCGTAGACGCTGCCGGGGTTGGTCGTCTTGACGGTGTCGTAGTCCAGGCCGTACTTGGCCAGGCCGCCGGGCTTGAAGTTCTCGATCACCACGTCCGCCCGCGCCGCCAGCTCGCGCGCGACAGCGGCGTCGGCCTCCTCACGCAGGTCGAGCGCGATCGACCGCTTCCCGCGGTTCACGCCGAGGTAGTAGGTCGAGACGTCCCCGCGCACCGGCGGCATCCACGTGCGCGTCTCGTCGCCCTGCGGGCCTTCGACCTTGACGACCTCGGCGCCCATGTCCGCCAGCAGCATCGTGGCGTAGGGGCCGGCGAGCACCCGGGAGAAGTCCGCGACCAGCAGCCCGGTCAGCGGGCCGGCAGCGCTGGTGTCCACCCGGTTCCTCGCTTCCTGTCCGTCCAACGGACGCGTGTCCGCAGTTTGCCTCCGCGCGCCTTCGCGGTCAAGACACCGCGGGCACGGTGACGTGCGGGACGTCGTCCAGCCGTGCGAAGTCGGCGCTGATCTCCCCGGCCGTCTGCAGCAGCAGTGGCAGGTGGTGCTCCAGCAGCCGCTCCACCGGCGTCTCGGCGGCGTGGCAGTTGACGTTGACCCCGGCGATCACCCGACCGGTGCCGTCGCGCAGCGGCGCGGCCACCGACCGGATGCCCAGTGCGAGCTGCTCGTCGGTGAGGGCCCAGCCGCGGGCGCGGACCTCGCGCAGCTCGGCGTCGCGCTCGGCCCGGTCGGGCTGCCAGCGCGGGACGAGCCCGGAGCGGGTCGGCTGGGCCAGCACCGCCTCCAGCTCCTCCGGCGGCAGCGCGGCGAGCTGGACCTTGCCCAGCGACGTCGGCAGGGCGGGGAAGCGGGTACCGATCTGGACGCTCAGGCCGACGATCTTCGGCACCGCGACGCGGGCGACGTAGACGATGTCGGAGCCGTCGAGCTGGGCGATCGAGCACGACTCGTTCGTGCGCTCGACCAGGCGTTCCAGGTGCGGGCGGGCGACGTCCCACAGGCCCATCGACCGCACGTAGGCGACGCCGAGGTCGAGCACGCGCGGGGTCAGCGCGTAGCCGCGCCCGCCGGCGCGGACGTACCCGAGCTCCTCCAGGGTGAGCAGGATCCGGCGCGCGGTCGGGCGGGCCAGGCCGGCGGCGGCGGCCACCTCGGCCAGCGTCATCTCCGGCCGGTGCGGCCCGAACGCCGTGATCACCTCGAGCCCGCGCGCCAGCGCTTCGATGAAGTCGGGACCCGTTCCCTCGCGTGGCATGCACGACCTCCCTCTCCCAGTCCTGCCCGCAGCGTAGCGGCGGGGATTGACACCGGCCCGGCACTGGGCAAAGGTGACGTCACCCCTTCAGTGTCCGTAGAGCGGACGAGTGTACGCAACCGGAGGCAGCCATGTCCGGATCGATCGTCCTGCGGGCCGGCACGGTGCTGACCCTCGACGACGCCCGCCGCGTCCTGCCCGGCGCGGACGTCCTGGTCACCGGCGACGAGATCGCGGCGATCGGCCCCGCCCTGGAAGTCCCGGCGGGCACGACGGAGATCGACGCGACCGGCGGGATCGTCATGCCGGGGATGATCGACACCCACCGGCACCTGTGGCAGACGGCCATGCGCGGCTACGGCGCCGACTGGACGCTGACCCAGTACTTCGTCTGGTACTACCTCGAATGGGGCAAGGTGTTCCGCCCGGAGGACATCTACGCCGGCAACCTGCTCGGCGCGTGGGAGGCGCTCGAAGCGGGCGTCACGACGACCGTCGACTGGTCGCACGGCCTGCAGACGACCCAGCACGCCGACGCGGCGGCCGACGCGCTCGAAGCTGTCCCCGGCCGGTTCGTGCTGGCCTACGGCAACATCCAGGACGCCCCGGCGAACTGGACGGCCACGCCCGAGTTCCGCGACTTCGTCTCCCGCCGCACCGGCGGTGACCTGGGCTTCCAGCTCGCCTTCGACGTCACCGGCGACCCGGCGTTCCCGGAGAAGCCGGCGTTCGAGGTCGCGCGCGAGCTGGGCGTGCCGGTGACCACGCACGCCGGGGTCTGGGGCGCGACCGGCGACGACGGCATCCGCCTGATGCACGAACACGGGTTCATGACCCCGGAGACGATCTACGTCCACAGCGCGTCGCTGTCGGCCGACTCCTACCACCGGATCGCGGCGACCGGCGGGTCGGCGTCGGTGTCGACCGAAAGCGAGCAGAGCGCGGGCCAGGGCTACCCGTCCACGTGGGCGCTGCGGCAGTACGGGATCCCGGTGTCGCTGTCGATGGACACGTCGGTGTGGTGGAGCGGCGACCTGTTCACGGCGATGCGCACGACGCTGGGCGCGGACCGCTCCCGAGAGCACCTCGAGGCGCACGCGAAGGGCGAAACGGTGACGCACGCGGCGTTGCGCGCCGAGCAGGTGGTCGAGTGGGCCACCCGCGGCGGCGCGGCCGCGCTGGGGCGCACGGACATCGGCTCCCTCGAGGTGGGCAAGAAGGCCGACGTGGTGCTGCTGAAGAACGACCACTCACCGGTGTCGTTCCCGCTGCTGAACCCGTACGGCCACGTGGCGTTCCAGGCCCAGCGCGGCGACGTCCACACGGTGCTGGTCAACGGCCGCGTCGTCAAACGCGACGGCCGGCTGGTCGACGTGGACCTCCCCGCGGTCCGCCGCCGGGTGGAGGGGACGGTCGAGTACCTGCGCGGGCAGCTGGGCGAGGAGGCGTGGCAGCAGGGGATGAACCCGGACGTGCCGGAGACGAAGATCCTCGACAACCCGTACACGTACACGGACTACCAGAGCGACGCCACCCACGGCGGCTGAACTACCGTGGCCCCGTGGTCCAGGTCTTCATCCAGCCCGCCTACGGCACCGCCGACTCACGCCGCTACGGGGCGGAGTCGCTCGAAAACACCGTCGACTTCCGCGCCCACGCCGACCTGCTCGACCCCGCGGACCTCGCCCGCCTGACCGCGCTGCACCCGGGCGGCCGGGCCCGGTTCTGGGGTGCCAAGGACAAGTACGACCGCCGGATGGACACCGTGACCACCGGCGACGTCGTGCTGTTCACCGGCCGCAAGCACGTCCAGGCCACCGCCGAAGTCGGGCACGGCTTCCGCAACCCCGACTTCGCTCGCCGGCTGTGGAACCCGGATCCGGGGAAGTGCTTGTTCAGCAACGTCTACAGCCTCCGGCACTACCGGCGGGTCGGAATGCCGTACGAAGAGATCTGGGCGCTGCCCGGGTTCACCCCCGGGGACAACTTCATGGGCCTGCGGTTCCTGGACGAACCCAAGTCGGCCGCGGTGCTGGACCTGCTCCGAACGTGACAAACGCCGGTCAGTTCCCGGCCACCGGCGCCGAACCTCGGAGATCGCCTCGAAGATGACTCCATGGGGCGGTGGATCACCAAGGACGGCAAGAAGATCTACATCCGCGACAAGGGGACGGGCGTCGTGGTCGCCGCGGCGGTCGGGCTGGCGGTCGCCGGCGGCGGGGCCGGCGCGTTCGGTGGCGCGGCGGGCGGAAGCGGGACGGCGGCGGAAGCGTTGCCGGGCAACGTCGCCGGCGACGTCGTCGACTCCCTGCCCGGGCGGTCGCTGAAGACGCGCCGGGCGGAGGCGCGCGAGTCGGCCAAGCGCGGCAAGGCCTCCGAAGCCTGGAGCCGGCTGAAGCTCAAGGAACTCAAGCGCGTGGCCAAGCACGAGGGTGACTGCCTCGCGGCCGCGACCGACCGGGTCCGCGACTTCCTGGTCAAGACGCCGTGCACGTCGCTGGACCGGATGCTGCTCGCGGTGGGCGACGGCCACGGCAACGCCGCGGTCATCTCCGTGGTGCGGGTCGGCTTCCGGTCGGCGAAGCAGGCCGCCGCGTTCGAGAAGGTCGAAGCCGTCCAGGGCAGCGGCGACGTTCGGCCCCTGGAGATCGCGGCCGCCCTCGGCGTTGCCGGCGTGCGGATGACCGGGCTGCACTACCGGTCCCGGCCCGACGGCCGCGCCATGGCCGTCGCCGAGGCCGACACCGCGACCGGGCACGTCGGCGGCGACACCCTCGACGCGCTCGCCGACGTCGCCGCCCACCTGCCCATCCGCTGAGCTCTGCCCGTACGGGCAGCCCGGCGTACCCGAAGGTCTGCCGCTGCGCGGGTGTCCGGCCCGCCGCGCGGCGCTCATCGTGGAAGAACCGCCAGCCCGAGGAGGTCCGCCGGTGATCCACGAGGTCGACGAGGCGCTGCGGCGGCTGGTGAAGGACGAGGCGCTGCGCGGCAGCGAGGTCGACATCGCCTTCGAGGCACCCACGAAGGACTGGGCGGCCCGGCGCAACGCGCCCACCGTCAACATCTACCTCTACGACGTGCGCGAGGACATGCGCCGCCGCTCGCGCGGGCTGCTCAGCGAGTACGACCAGCGCGGCCAGATCGCCGCGCGGCACCTGCCGCCCAAGCACGTCAAGCTGTCCTACCTGGTCACCGCGTGGACCCAGCGCCCGGAGGACGAGCACCGCGTGCTGTCGGACCTGTTGCTCGGCCTGCTGCGCCACGAGGCCGTGCCGGCCGAGGTGCTGTCGGGCTCGCTGGCCGAGATGGGGCTGCCGGTGCCGATGACCGTCGCGCTGCCGCCGCCGGAGGACCGCGCCTTCGCCGATGTCTGGACCGCGCTCGGGGGCGAGCTGAAGCCGTCGCTGGACGTCGTCGTCTCCGCGCCGATCCACAGTGGACGCGTCTACCCCGCCGGGCCGCCGGCGAAGGAAGGCCTCAAGCTCGACACCGGCGGCGACCGCGTCGGGCACCACGTGTCCGACGCCGGCGCGGTCGAGGGGCAGCGCCGCGTCGCCATGGCGCGGGACCACCGGAAGTCCCGGTGAGCCAGGGATACCTGTTCGAGCGGGTGGCCCGGCTCGAACAGCGCATCCGCGACGCGGTCGACAGCCGGCGCGCGGCCGACCCGAACCCCGACGACCCCTTCCGCGGCCTGTACCTTTCGCACGAGGCGATCGACGCGCTGCTGGAAAGCCACCGCGAGCCGTTCACGCCGTTCGCCGACTCCGTGCCCGAAGGCAGGCTGCGCCCGCTCGCCGACCGGGCGGGACTCACCGGCGTCGACGTCGAGCTGCTGCTGGTCGCGCTGGCCCCCGATCTGGACAGCCGGTTCGAGCAGTTCTACGGCTACCTCAACGACGACGTCACCCGGCGCCGCGCGACCGCCGGGCTGGCGCTGCGCCTGTGCGGAATCGCCGAGGCCTCGGCCGCGGGCCGCGCCCGGCTCGACGCGGACTCCCCGCTGCTCACCTGCGGCCTGCTCGTAGTGGGCGACGACGACCGGCCGTTCCTCTCGCGCACGCTGCGCGTCCCGGACCGGGTGGTGAACCACCTGCTCGGCGACGACCGGCTCGCGCCCGAGCTCGCCGGCTGCGCGCACCTGGGCACCGAGCTCGTCGAAGTGCCGGGCTCCGACCGGCTCGCCCGCGCGATCCGCGACCGGGTCGAGCTGGTCTACCTGAAGGAGCACCCCGGAGGCGGCGCCGAAGAGCTCGGCGTCGGCGCGCTGACCGCGGCCGGGTTCCCGGCGCTGGTGGTGGACGCCGCGCGCTGGCAGGCCGAGCTCGAGCTGACCTCGTCGCTGCGGCGGGAAGCGTTGCTGCGCGGCGCCGGGATCGTGCTCGGCCCGGTGGCGGACCCGCGGCTGGAGGACTTGGCCCACCCGGCGGTCCCGCTGGTCGTGCACGGCACCGCGGCGTGGGACCCGCGGTGGAGCGCGACCGCGCCGTTGCAGCTCGACGCGTCACCCCTGCCCGCCACCCGGCGCGCGGAACTGTGGCGCAGCCGCCTGGCGGGCAGGCTCGCCCCCGACGTCGACCCGGGGGAGGCCACCGCGCACTTCGTGCTGGGGCCGGGGCAGATCGCGCGCGCGGCGAAGGCGGCGTCGGTGACCGCGCTGGCCGACGGCGGCCTGGTCCGGACGGCCCACCTGCGCGCGGGCGCGCGCAGCCAGAACGCCGCCGGCCTGCAGCGGCTCGCGCGGCGGATCGAACCGGCGGTCGGCTGGTCCGACCTGGTGCTGCCGGCCGGGGTGCTGTCGCTGCTGGACGAGCTGGCCGCGCGGGCGCGCTACCGCGACCAGGTGCTCGACGAGTGGCGGATGCGCCCGGGCGGCGGCCGCGGCCGGGGCGTGACGGGGCTGTTCGCGGGTGACTCGGGCACCGGCAAGACGATGTCCGCGGAAGTCGTCGCCGCGTCGCTCGGGCTGGATCTGTACACGGTGAACCTGGCGACGGTGGTGGACAAGTACGTCGGGGAGACGGAGAAGAACCTGGAGCGGATCTTCACCGAGGCGTCCGGGGTCAACGCGGTGCTGCTGTTCGACGAGGCGGACGCGATCTTCGGCAAGCGGTCGGAGGTCCGCGACGCCCACGACCGGTACGCCAACATCGAAAGCGCGTACCTGCTGCAGCGGATGGAGACGTTCGACGGCATCGCGGTGCTGGCGACGAACCTGCGGGCCAACCTCGACGAGGCGTTCACCCGGCGGCTCGACGTGATCGTGGACTTCCCGCTGCCGGACGTGGAGCTGCGGCACCGGCTGTGGGACCGCTGCCTGGGCACCCGGCTCCCGCGCGCGTCGGACCTGGACCTGGGGTTCCTGGCGGGGGCGTTCGAGCTGGCGGGCGGCCATATCCGTTCGGCGGCGGTGACGGGCGCGTACCTGGCGGCCGAAGCGGGCCGTCCGGTGGCGATGAGCGACCTGGTCGGCGCGGTGGCGCGGGAGTACCGCAAACTGGGCAGGCTGTGCCTGGACCGGGAGTTCGGGCCGTACCTGGCGCTGGTGACCGACGGCTGAGCTGCCCGTTCGGGCAGGTTTCCCTGCCCATGCGGCCGCGCCCGCCAATCTGGTGCGGCGGTCGTCGTCGCGGCAAGCTGAACGGGCGGCGGAGGGAGCGACCATGCGCGGGCACAGTCACGAAAACGACGTCGAACCGACTCTGCGTCCCCAAGGCGACCGGGTGTCCCGGGAGCCCGACATCCTCGGCCGCGCGGCGGCGGCGGGCCGGACGGACGTCCTGGGCCCGGCGGGGATGCTGGACTTGCAGCGCGCGGTGGGCAACGCCGGAACTGCGTCGCTGGTGGAGGAGGAGCGCTCGCCGGTCCACCACGTCGTGTCATCCGGTGGTGGTTCGCCTTTGGACACCTCGACGCGCGCGGACCTGGAGTCCCGTTTTGGTGCGGACTTCTCCGACGTCCGGGTCCATACCGACGGGGCGGCGCACGAGTCGGCCAAGTCGGTCAATGCGCAGGCTTACACGGTGGGGTCGAACATCGTCTTCCAGCGGGACAAGTACGACCCGTCTTCCGCGGGCGGCCAGCACATGCTGGCGCATGAGCTGATTCATGTGGTTCAGCAACGGAGTGGGCCCGTGGACGGGACGGATGCCGGGGGCGGGGTCAAGGTTTCGGATCCTTCGGACCGGTTCGAGCGCGAGGCGGTGGCGAACGCCGATCGGTTGATGTCCGCGCCCGTCGGGCCTGCGGTGCAGCGGTGCGAGGACGGCGGGCACGGCGCTTCGGACGAGGCGGCGGCTGTGCAGCGCGAGGAAGCTCCCGAGGCCGAAGAAGGCGAAGAGGAGAAGATGGCGCAGACATTCGTGCAGCGGGAAGAGGAAGCCTCGGAGGAGGAGACCTCCTGATTCACCGGTTAGCAACGACCCAGTATGGCCCATGAAATCTGCGGAAACGAATTCCACAACTCCTGCGTCTCGTCGTCGACTGATGTGGTCGCTTTCGATATTGAATATAGGCCTTCTTGTAAGCGCACCCCGAGAAGTATCAGTCGAGGCAAAGTGCTGTCATGCCTATTGCGACGATCTTTTCGACGGTCGGGTTGGTTTGCATAAGTACCTCATGAACGCCCGCGGCCGGGTCAAAGTATCGTGCCGTCTTTATCTCATCAGGCATACTGAGAACGAATTTTCCGTGAAATGGAGATCCTGAATCTTCGTCGAGAACCCAATGTGCACCCTTGGTGACCACGAGGATTTGCGCGGAAACAGCGATGAGCTGCGCGTTGAGGTTCCAGAACTGGTCTTCGGACATGGCGTCGATGGAAACCGATGCCAGGAGGCCGTCGAGATACGGGACGAGGACTTGAGGTTGCTCGGGAGTGGCCGCCGGGTCCGGGAGTCCGACTGACGACGCCACGTTCGTCAGCAGGTTTCGGGCACCCTCGGCCCACTCTGACAGGGTGACACCTTCGTCGTCGCGCGGCTCGTCGTTCATGGATCGCGTCACTTCTTCTTCGCCTTGGTCTTCGCTTTCGCCTCAGGGTAATTGTGCCAGTTCAACACGATGCCTGCTCGGTGGAGTTCGGCGGCGAGCTTCTCGCTGGGTGGCGCTCCGTAAAAGACCCAGATGATCTGGACGCCGGGGGTGGCTTCGCGGATGTGCACGTCCTTGTTTATCTCCTCTTGGAGTCGATCGTCGAGCTCGACATACACCGGCCGGCGAGTGCCGTTGATCGTGGTCCACGTGCCGTATGTCTTGATCTCTATGAGAAGGCGCTTGTTGCCACCTCCTTGCGCTTCGACATCAGGGTATCTGATCGTATCCTTCGGGATCGGAAAAGGTCCTCCAGGTGATGCCGGCACGGGGATCCCACTGGAAGGCTTGTGTCCGCCCCATTCTGCGGCTCCGCGGCGTTCGCCCGCACGCCACCGCTGTTCCGGCGGGAGGTTGAGCATCGCCGCATAGTCCATTTCGATCGGTGCGCGTGGTGCCGGCAACTGTCGCTCCGGCCCGATGAGCGCAGGACCCGGCTGCAGCTGACGCTCTGGGCCTATCGTCGTCGACTGTCCAGCCGAGAGCTGGCGCTCTGGACCAATTCTGCTGGGCGGCCCGGGCGTCAGCTGGCGACTAGGGCCGCTGTACTCGACTTCCAGGCTGTCGTTTTCGTCCCCGAGTTCCTTGGGGTCTCCCGTTTCTTCGGGGTTGACCTTCGCGTGGACGCGGTACTTGGTCTCCCCGTCTGGCACAAGTTCAAGCACGTTGACCTTGTGGGTGGTTTTGATCGTCGGTAGTTGGCGTCGGACTGTCTCCGCCGTTGCCCCGGGCGCGGTGAACAACCTCTCCGCCGCTGTCCTGGCTGCGGTGACAGCGGCCTTCTTCTCATCGTTCGTTCGCCCGTCCGGTTCGTCTTTGTCCTTCTTGCCCTTGAGCTTCGACCAGACCTTCTTCCCCGCCTTGACGACCGTCCCCACGACGGAGTCGATCACCTTGCCCACCGGGGCCTGGACCTTCTCCAAAACCGACTTGATCTTCTCCGAAATCCCGCCCAACCCGAGCAAACTCGCCAGGAACCCCAAGACCATCGGCAACGCCTTGGCCAACGTCCGCTCGATCAACCCGGCCACCGCGCCCGCGCCGCCCCGGGCGATCGACTCCACCGAGTCCAGAACCGAGTCCACGAACTCCTTGATCTGCGAAGCCTTCTCCACGAAGAACATCACGATGTCGTAGATCGCCTTGCAGGCCTTGATGAACGCCGCCGCCGGGTTGAGCAGGGAAATGATCCACGTGATCCCCGCCTTGACGATCTTCTCGATCACGAATTCCTTGATCTGGCCGAGCACCAGCTCCTTGAGATCGCCGAGCTTGGAAACGACCCACCGCCACAGCCCCGGCACGCCTTCGGTGATCAGGATCTTGACCACCTCGAGGGTCTGCTCCAGCTTGGCCAGCACCGGCTCCGGGATGAACCGCAGGATCCGCGCGCGGACGCTCGCCCACGTCAGGCCCAGGATCGACAGGACCATCTTCAAGATGCCCTTCGCGTCCAGCGCTTCCGGGATCTCGATGCCCGCGCTCGCCAGGTTGCCCAGCAGCCACCCCTTCAGGCCGTCCTTCAAGTGCTGGACGATGTTGGCCCCGAAGTTCAGCACCCCGGTCTTGACCGCGTTGACCAGGTTGCCGAGGAACTCGATCGGCTTCCGGATGATCAGCTCGACCGCGTTCGCGGCCCGGGACAGCACTCCGAGCAGCATGTTCTTCAGCGAAAGGATCGTCTCGATCGCGCCGCCGACCGCCTCCTTCGCCTTGCTCCACAGTCCCTTGTTCTCCGCCTGCAGCGCCTTGATCTCCTCGTCGACCGCGGTGCGGGCCTCGGTGTACTTCTGCGCCAGGTCCTCGACCAGGGACTGCTGCTTCTCGTCGACCGACTTCTCCAGGTCGTCGAACTGCCCGCCGAACTCCTTCGCCGCCTCGCCCGCGATCTTGCGCAGCGCCGCCGGCTGCGAGTCCACCTTCTGCTTGACGCGAGCGCGGCCGTCGGCGATCAGCTGCTTCGCCTCGCCCAGCTTCTGGCCGACGAAGTCCGCGATCTCGCCGATGACCCCTTGCATCTTGACCTCGTAGACCTTCTTGGCCTCGAGGAAGAGGTTGTTCGCTTCGGCGGGCAGGTCGGCGAACAGGTCGTACGCCCAGCGCGCCGCGCCGCTGATGCCGTCGTAGCGCTCGGCCTTGTAGCGCTTCATGCGGGCCTGGTGGTCGGCGGTGAACGCGGCCTTGGCCTGCGCCTCGCCCGCCTCGAACTTCTTGGC
Organism: Amycolatopsis sp. MEPSY49; assembly: GCF_051337345.1. NCBI lineage: Bacteria > Bacillati > Actinomycetota > Actinomycetes > Pseudonocardiales > Pseudonocardiaceae > Amycolatopsis > Amycolatopsis sp. MEPSY49. Next base: position 848,730 of record NZ_JBDLYJ010000002.1, read on the forward strand.
CACCTGGTCGTCGAGCGCGCCCAGCACGCCCTCGACCTTCGTCTTCGTCTCGTCGAAGATCCCCTTGATCTCGGCGGTGATCCGCGCCCGGTCCTGCTCGTCCTTCGTCTTCGTGGCCGACTTGGCCGCCTGCCCGCGCTGGGCCGACGACGAACGCGCCCCCGTCATGCCCGCCATCGCGGCCTGACCGGACGCCTGCGCCGCGCCGGTGACCGCCGCCAGCTGCCCGGCCTCCGATGAGCGGACCGCCGCGGGCGCCGACGCCGTGTGCTGCTCACCCTCCTGCTTCGCCGCCAGGGCACCGGTGAACTCCGGCTCGTTGGACTGGGCCAGCTGCTCGTCGGTGACGCCCGCCGCGGCCATCGCCCCGTGCGTCTCGCACTGGCCGGCGCGCAGGTCGGTCTGCTCGGGAGGCGCCTTGTCCGGGGTGGCCTTGCGCGGGTCCGGCGGCGCCAGCGCGGGCGAGGCCGGGGCCGGCGGCAGCGGGGTGACCGGCTTTTCGACCGCGAGGCCGGGGTCGGGTGCCTCCTTCGTCCGGTCGGTGACGTCCTTGGCCGAGGCGTCCTTGCCGCTGGTGACCTTGCCCAGCACCTCGGTCTTCACTTGGTCGGCCTTGCCGGAGGAGGCGAACTTGTCGGCCTCGTCGAGGTTCTTCGGCGCCTGTTTGGCGATGGCGGCGTTCACCGCGGCGATGAACGCCGCCTTGTCGAACCCCGCCGGTTTCGCCGCCGCCATCTTGTCCGCCTGGGCGGCCTTGGCCTGCGCGTCCTTGTCGTCGGCGGGCGCGACGGCGGCGTCCTGCGCCTGCTTGACCTCCGCACCGGCGGGCGGGTGCGCTTTCGCCGCCTTCGCCTGGGCGCCGACGTCCTTCGTCAGCGACCGGAACTTCGGGTCGGCCGCTGGCGTGACACCGGCGGGCGCGACCGGGGGAGCGGGACAGCCTTGCCGCTGCAACGCGACCAGCCCCGACACCGCGGCATTGCCCGCGGAAGCCTGCAGCCGCAGCAACGCGGGCGGCGTCGCCCGGCGCGCGGGTCCGGCCGCCCGCGCGGGCTGCGCGGACGGTTCCCGTGGCGCCTTGTCCCGCCGCGTTGGCATGGATCCACTCTCGGCCCGCGGCGGCGCGTTGCCAACGGCCGGACGGGCGGCCCGGGCTGCCCGAACGGGCAGCTGCCTTTAAGGGCAGAGATCGGTTCCCGCGGGCCTATCCGAGCGGTCGTACCGCGGCGGGCGCGCGGGCAGCACGATCGCTGAGGTCAAGACTTGTGCGTCGACAAGGGAGGCCCGCATGCCCACCTATCTCACGCCGGGGGTGTACGTCGAGGAGATCGAGGCGGGCGCACGGCCGATCGAGGGCGTGGGCACCGCCGTCGCCGCCTTCGTCGGCTTCGCGGCGGACGGTCCCTTCAACACCCCGACGCTGGTCTCCAACTGGGGCCAGTTCACCCAGACCTTCGGCGACTTCGTCGAAGGCTGCTACCTGGCCCAGTCCGTCTACGGCTACTTCCTCAACGGCGGCACGAACTGCTACATCGTCCGCGTCGGCGGCTCGCGCGCGCAGGACAACGGCTCCGCGCCGAAGCAGCTCACCGCGCGCCAGGCCGTGCTCGGCGGCTACCGCTTCGTCGCCAAGGAGCTGCCCGAGGGCAAGCAAGCCGGCGAGATCACCGTCGAGGTGGCCGACCCGGCCGGCGACAACCCGGCCGAGGACCGGTTCACCGTGCTCGTCAAGCAGGACGGCAAGGTCGTCGAAACCCACAACGTGACGACCAAGCGCACCAAGGAGAACGTCGTCACGGCGGTGCGGGAGAAGTCCAGCTTCATCACCGTGGAAGAGGCGGCGACCGGCGGCGCCGTGGCCAAGCCCGAGAAGGGCACCGCGACGCTCACCGCGCCGCCCAAGGAACCGCAGGAGCCGCCGGTGCCGCGCCGGGTCGCGGCCGGCGACTACGTCGGCGACGTCGCCGACCGCACCGGCTTCGGCGGCCTCGAAGCGATCGACGAGATCACCATGGTCGCGGCGCCGGACCTGATGGCCGCCTACCAGCGCGAGCTGCTGGACCTCGACACCGTCAAGGCCGTGCAGCTGGCGATGATCGCCCACTGCGAGCTGATGGGCGACCGGATGGCGATCATCGACCCGCCGCCGTCGCTCAACCCGCAGGAGATCCGCGGCTGGCGGATGGACACGGCCGGTTACGACTCGAAGTACGCCGCGCTGTACTACCCCTGGGTCCAGGTGCTCGACCCCGCCACCGGAACCAATACGTACATCCCGCCGAGCGGTCACATGGCCGGCGTGTGGGCCCGCACCGACGCCACCCGCGGTGTCCACAAGGCACCGGCCAACGAGGTCGTCCGCGGCGCGCTCGCCCTCGAGTCGCACCTGACCAAGGCCGAGCAGGAGCTGCTCAACCCGATCGGCGTCAACTGCGTGCGCTCGTTCTCGGGCAAGGGCATCCGGGTCTGGGGCGCGCGGACGCTGTCGAGCGACCCGGCGTGGCGCTACCTCAACGTCCGGCGGCTGTTCAACTACCTCGAGGAGTCCATCCTCGGCGGCACCCAGTGGGTCGTGTTCGAGCCGAACGACGACGCGCTGTGGGCGCGGATCCGGCGCACGATCAGCGCGTTCCTGGTCATGGAATGGCGCAAGGGCGCGCTGTTCGGGCTCACCCCCGACGAGGCCTTCTTCGTCAAGTGCGACCGCGAGACCAACCCGGCCGAGGGGATCGACCTCGGCCAGGTGATCTGCGAGGTCGGCATCGCCCCGGTGAAACCGGCGGAGTTCGTGATCTTCCGGCTGGCCCAGATGTCCGGCGGCACCAGCCTGGTCAACGAGTAGCGAGAGGACTCCACCATGCCACTTCCCGACCTTGACAAGGCCGTCGGCCATTCGTTCGGGCTCGAGATCGACGGCGTCCAGATCAAGCAGATCTCCGAGGTCTCCGGCCTCAAGATGGAGCAGGACGTCATCGAGCTCAAGCAGAACACCGTCGACGGCAAGTACGTCATCAAGAAGCTGCCCGGCCGCCCCAAGGCCGGCGAGGTCACGCTCACCCGCGGCCTGACCGACGACAACAGCTTCGAGAAGTGGGTCAAGGACGCCCACTTCGGCAAGATGGCGACGGCGCGCAAGGGCGGCGCCATCATCGTCTACGACTACGAGGGCAAGGCGCTCAAGCGCTACAAGCTCACCAACGCCTGGCCGAAGAGCCTGGAGATCGGCTCGCTGAAGGCCGGCGACACGAGCGTGCTCACCGAGAAGCTCGTCGTCACCTACGAGCAGATGGAAGTCGAGTGAGCCCATGCGCAGGGTGATGGCGTCGGCGCCGGCCTCGGCCGAGGAAGCCCCGGTGGGGGAGCCTCGGACCGAACGGCCGAAGCTGCGGACGGAGTTCGCGTTCGAGCTCCCGCGCGGGTACGTCGACGACGAGGGCAAGGTCCACCACTCCGGTGTGATGCGGCTGGCCACCGCGCGGGACGAGCTGGTCCCGCTGCGCGACGACCGGGTGCGCGAGAACTCGGCGTTCCTGACGGTGGTGCTGCTGGCCCGGGTCGTCACCCGGATCGGCGACATCACCGACGTGCACGCCGGGGTCATCGAGAACCTGTTCGCCTCGGACCTGGCGTTCCTGCAGGACATGTACCGCCGGATCAACAGCGAGGGCCACACCAGGGCGGGCGTCGCGTGTCCCGAGTGCGGCCACAGCTTCGTCGTCGACGTCGCCGGTGGCCGCCTGGGGGAATCGTGACGTACGCGGCCGGCCGGCTGCACGAGGAAGTCGCGTACGTCGCCTACCACCTGCACTGGTCGCTCGACGACATCCTCGACCTCGAACACCCCGACCGGTTGACCTACGTCGCCGAGATCGCCCGGATCAACACCCGGATGAGCCAGGGACGGTGACGCTGGAATGTGGTGGAACAGGAAGGAGACGAGTCCTGCTTCGGCGCCGGTGACCCGCGCGGAATGGCGTGCGGTGCCGCCGATCCAGCGCGTCCTCGCCGAGCACCCGCTGGTCAACCCGGTCCAGCGGTTCAGCGGGTCGTTGACGTCCTGGCAGAGCCCGGCCTACCTCGAGCCGCTCGGACACCGGGTCGGCGCCGACGAGCCCGCCGGCGTCATCGCCGACCTCGCCCGGCCGCGGACGCTCGAGACACCGACGCCCGCGATGCCGGTGGTGCGGCAGGCAACCCGCAAGCGGACCGGGCTGTCCCGGCTGTGGGGCGCGTCGGTGCAGCGCGAAGTTTCCCCGGAGACGGCTTCGCCCGCCCCCGAATCCCCGCCGCGGGAGCCGGTGCAGTCGCTGGTGTTGCCGGCGGTCGCGGCGCGCGAGGCCGTGCGGCCGCTGACGTCGGCCCAGACGGTCGTCCCGCCGGTGCGGACGGTCCAGGCGATCGCGGAACAGTCCCCTGTGGACGCTCCGGAGGTCGCCGTGCCCGAACCGGTGGCGCCGGCGTTGCCGGTCGTCGTTGCGCGGGTCGAGCAGGCGACACCGCGGCGGCTCGGCCTCGGTGCGCCGATCGTGTCGAGCGGCACCGAGCTGCCGGTGGCGCGGGCGGAAGATGCTGCGGTGCACCGGGCCGACGACTCGCCGCCGGAGGTGACGATCTCGCGGGCGCCGGACTTGCCGCCGCCGGTCAACACCTTCCGTCCGCTTGAGACCCCGGAGATCCGATCCGGGACCGCGGAGCCGCCCGGGCCGCCGGGCGGCTCGACGAGTGTTTCCCCGCCACCGGAATCGCCTCTGCCGGTGGCGCGAGCCGTTGAGCCGCCGGTTCTGCCGGGGCTCCCGGGGACCCGGGCGACCGACACGGCGGCGCTCCCGGTCAGCCGAGCAATGCCGGAGACGCCCCTCGCGGTGACGCGCGCGAGCGAACCTCCGGCCCCTTCGGTGATGCGAGCGGTGCAGGAGGTGCCGATCCCAGCAACCCCGACGGTGCAAACGGCACCGGAGACACCCCTCCCGGCCGCGAGTGCGGCTCTTCCGGTAGCTCGGCAGGTGGTGGATTCAGCCCTCCCGCCCCAGGTGGCCGAGACCGCTGTTGTGCCGACAGTGCGTCCGTTGCCCGACGCGCCTCTGCCGGCGAAGGCGATCGAGATCCCGGCACTTCCGGTGGTGGATGCGGCCCGTCCGGTCAAGGCAAGTGAGACAGCGCTCCTCCCGGTGGCACGGGTGATGCCCGAGTCCCCGCTCGCGCCGACGACCGCGGTTCCGCCGGCGAAGTCGGCAATGCAGCAACCGCCGCCACCGGTTGCGCGAATCACCGAAACCCCCGCGCTCCCGGTCAGCCGAGCAGTGCAGGAGCCGTCGGTTCCAGTCACCCGGACGAGCGAAAGCCCGGCCAGCCAGCCGGCGCCGGAACTCTCGCTGCCGGTGGCCCGGGCGATCGAGACGGTGAAACCACTGGCCCACGAGCCGCCGCTCCCGGTCGTCCACGGGAGCGAACCCGCGGCGCTCGCGGTACAGAACTCCCCGCTCGCGGCCGGCCCGACGAGCGGAACTGCGGCCCTCCCGGTTGGCCGAGCGGTCCAAGATTCCCCGCTTCCGGCCGGCCCGACGAGCGAAGCCACCGCACTGCCGGTCAGCCGAGCGGTGCAAGACTCCCCGCTCCCGGCCGGCCGGACGAGCGAAGCCGCAGCATTGCCGGTCAGCCGAGTGCTACGGACGAGCGAGACCACAGCGCTTCCGGTAAGCCGAGCTGTCCCAGATCTCCCACACCTGGCCGACCCGACGAGCGGCACCACGGCGCTCCCCATCACCAGTGCGGTCCAAGACCTCCCGCTCCTGGCCGGCCGGACGAGCGCGACTGCGGCTCTCCCAGTAAACCGAGCGGTCCAAAACGTTCCACTACTGGCCGACCCCCCAAGCGGGACCGCGGCGCTCCCGACCACCAGCGCGGCACAAGGCCTCCCGCTCCTGGCCAACCCGACGAACGGCACCGCGGTGCTCCCGGCCAGCCGGACCGACGAGACCCCCGCCCTCCCGGTAACACCGAGGACCGAGCAACCCCTTGTGATCGCGCGAACCCTCGACGCTCCGGCACTGACGATCCCACCGCTGCCCACCCCACCGACCGCGACAGGTCCGATTCACCGGATCAACAGCGAGCCCCTCTCCGTGGCCCGCGCGAGCGAAACACCGCCGGCGCCGATCACCCACAGCGAACCGCCGGTCATCGACGCGGGAACCCACGAAGAACCCACCCAGCCGGCAACGAGCCGCCAAGACACACCGGCCGTCCAACGCGCCCCAGAGCCGGCACCGGAACCCGCGCCCACCCCAGCCTCCCCACCGCCGGAAACCGAAGAACTCGTGAAGAAACTCTTCGACCCGCTCCTGCGGCGCCTCAAGACCGAACTCCGCCTCGACCGTGAGCGCCGGGGCGCGCTCACCGATCGCCCGCACTGAAGGAGATGCCGATGCCGGACACCGAAGAGGCCGTCGCCGTTTGCTACGTCGTCAAGCTGGACGACAAGAACCTCGGCAACCTCGGCGCGTTCTCCAGCTGCGACGGCCTGGGCTGCGAATTCGTGATGGAACAGCGGGAAGAGGGCGGCAACAACGGGATGGTCTGGCAGCTGCCGACCCGGATCAAGTACTCGAACATCAAGCTCTCGCGACCGGTCACCGAGGCCAGCGGGCAGATCACCAAGTGGTTCGCCAGCCTCGCGAGCGGGATCGAGCGCAAGACCGCCACCATCGAGGCCCGCACCCTCGAAGGCAAGGTGATCGCCAGCTGGGCGCTGGAAGGCGTCGTCCCGGTGCGGTGGAGCGGGCCGCAGCTCTCGCCCGACTCGCCCAAGGTCGCCACCGAAACCCTCGAACTGGCCCACCACGGCTTCCTCAGCCCGGCGAAGAAGGGCTGACGCCGATGTCCTCGCCCGTCACGTTCACCTCGGCCGGCTCCCAGTCCACGGCGGCCTACACTTCCGGCGCGCCCAACAACCTGCAGCGCGCGCTGCTGGAGGTCCGCAAGCCGCCGCAGTCCGGGGGGACCGGGCAGCCGCCCGGCGACAAGCTGTTCGACATCAAGTTCCAGTTCAACCCCAAAGAACTGTCGCTCAGCAAGAACGCCAAATGGGGCCGCGACGCCCAGCCCAACGCCAAGAAGAGCGCGCCGCCGCAGTTCAAGGGCTCCGATCCGGCCAAGCTCGCGCTGGAGATGTTCCTCGACGCCACCGACAAGATGGACGACGCCGTCGTCAAGAAGGTCGAGCAGCTGTTCACCTGCTGCGTGGCCACCGAGGACAGCCGCCAGCACCGCAAACCGTCGCCGCCGTGGGTGATCTTCAAGTGGGGTGGCATGACCGGCTTCCCCGCCTACGTCTCCTCCGTCACCGCGAAGTACACGCTGTTCACGCCGTCGGGGACGCCGGTGCGCGCGGTCTGCACGGTCAACCTGGAGGAGATCTCGGGCGAGCTGGGCGGCCAGAACCCGACGTCCGGCGCGCTCGCGGCCCGGGACACGCATGTGCTCGTCGCCGGGGATTCGCTGCCGTCGGTGGCGTTCCGCGCCTACGGTGACGCCGGGAAGTGGCGCGAGATCGCCGACGCCAACGACATCGACGACCCGATGCGGCTGCGGCCCGGCACCCCGCTGCTGGTGCCCGCGCTGGAGGAGCTCGATGGCTAACGAGACCTTCACGAACACCCTCATGATCGAGGTCGAGGGGACCGCGCTGCCCGACGACGTCAAGGTGATGCTCAGCTACGCCTACGTCGACGACAGCCGGAACCTGCCGGACACGTTCGTGCTGCGCTTCCGCGACCCCGGGTCCGTCGTGCTGGACAAGGGGAAGTTCAAGGTCGGGGCGAAGGTCGAGCTGAAGGTCCAGACGTCCGACCCCGAAGCCCCGCAGGACCTGCTCTCGGGCGAGGTCACCGCGGTCGCGATCGACCTGGACAGCCACGGCACGTTCACCGAGGTGCGCGGGTACGACCACGCGCACCGGCTGTTCCGCGGCCGCCGCGTCACGGCGTACCCGAACATGACGATCGCGGACGTCGTGCGCAAGGTCGCCCAGCGCGCGAAGCTCCCGGTCGGCAAGATCGACAACGTCACCGGCTTCGGCGGCCGCCCGCACACCCAGCTCGGGCAGGACAACGTCAGCGACTGGGAGTTCCTGTCGCGGCTGGCCGACGCGGTGGGCGCGCAGATCGCCGTCCGCGAAGGGAAACTCAACTTCGAACTCCCCGAGAAGCCCGCCGGCGCGCCCTCGACGACCACCAAGGCGACGGCCGACCCGCTGGTTCTCGAGGCGCACGGGACGCTGGTGAGCCTGCGCGCCAGCGTCACCGCGGCCGAGCAGGTCCCGGAGGTCCGGGTCACCGGCTGGGACTACGAGACCAAGCAGGGGATCTCCGCCACCGCGGTCCCGAAGAACGCGGGCACGGACGTGCCGGGGGTGGATCCGGTGGCGCTGGCGGGGAAGTTCGCGAGCCCGCCGTTCCTCGACGCCGCTTCGCCGCGGCGAGTCCAGGCCGAGGCGGAGGCGACCGCGAAGGCGCTGGCCGACCGGTTCGGCGGCGCCTGCACCGAACTCGACGGCGTCGCCAAAGGCAACCCGAAGCTGCGCGCGGGCACTGCGGTCACACTCACCGGCGTCGGCCGGCCGTTCTCGGGGAAGTACACGCTGACCAGCACGCGGCACCTGTTCAACGCCGAGGTCGGCTACACCACCGAGTTCACCGTGTCCGGGCGCCAGGAACGCTCGCTCTACGGCCTGGTCGCGGGCGGGTCGCCCGGCTCGTCGTGGCCGGGGCTGGTCCCCGCGCTGGTCAGCGACCTCAAGGACCCGGCGAAGCTCGGCCGGGTCAAGCTCACCTTCCCCTGGCTGGACAAGGACTTCACCAGCACCTGGGCGCGCACGGTCCAGCCCGGCGCCGGCAAGGACCGCGGCGCGGTGGTGCTGCCCGAAGTCGGCGACGAGGTCCTGGTCGGCTTCGAACACGGCGACTTCGAGGCGCCCTACGTGCTGGGCGGGCTGCACAACGGCAAGGACACCGCGCCGAAGTTCACCAAGGAGGTCGTCGACGGCACCAGCGGCGAGGTCGCCGTCCGCGGGTTCGTCTCGCGGAAGGGGCACAAGCTGGAGTTCGCCGAAGCGGACGGGATCACCCTGTCCTCCGGGGACGCGAAGTTCGTGGTCAAGATCGACCAGAAGAACCAGGTCATCGAAGTGACCAGCGGCAAGAGCGTCACGGTCAAGGCCCGGAACGGCGTGAGCATCGACGCCGGCACCGGGCCGCTGGAGCTCAAGGGCCAGAAGGTGATCGTGAAGTCCCGGACCGACGCCAGCGTCGAGGCGGGAACGCAGCTGAAGCTGAACGGCACGGCGGGCGTGAAGGTCGAGGGCGCCACCGTTTCGGTCGCCGGCCAGGGCCAGACGGAGCTGACCGCCGGCGGTGTCGTCACCGTGCGCGGCAGCGTGGTCAAGATCAACTGACGGGGGAGCGACATGCCACCAGCCGCGAGGGTCGGTGACCCGACCGGGCACCCGGGCGTCATCGCCGGGCCGGGGGTGCCGACCGTGCTGATCGGCGGCATGCCGGCGGCGAACGTCGGCACGCTGCACACGTGCTCGTTCCCCCCGCCCGCGGTGCACCCGCCGACGCCGATCGCGCCGCCGGGCTGCCCGACGGTGCTCATCGGCGGCCTGCCGGCGGCCCGGCTGGGCGACCTGGCCGCCTGCGGCGCGCCGATCGTCATGGGCTGCCCGACCGTCCTGATCGGAGGCTGACGTGGATTTCCTCGGCCGCGGACTGGCGTTCCCGCTGCACACCGACGCGACCGGCTCGATCGCGCTGGTCGGGGGCGAGCGCGAGGTCGTCGAGAGCATCCGGCTGATCCTGGCGACCTCCCCGGGGGAACGCCCGATGCGCCCGGAGTTCGGCTGCGCGGTGCACGACCTCGTGTTCGCGCCCGCCGACGCGGCGACCGCCGGGCAGATCGCCTACGAGGTGCGAGTCGCGCTGGAACGCTGGGAGCCGCGGATCGCCCTCGACGACGTCGTCGTCCGCTTCGACCAGGCCGACCGGGGCACCCTGCTGATCGACATCCGCTACCACCTGCGCGGCACGAACGACCCGCGCAACCTCGTCTTCCCCTTCTACGTCATCCCGCCGCACGAGCCCACGGCGCCCGATTCCCAAGTGGACGGTGCGTGATGTCCCTGCCGCTGCCCAACCTCGACGACCGCCGGTTCCAGGACCTGGTCGACGAAGCCAAGTACCTGGTCCAGCGCAACTGTCCGGAGTGGACCGACCACAACGTCTCCGACCCCGGCGTCACGCTGATCGAGACGTTCGCGCAGATGGTCGACCAGCTGCTCTACCGGCTCAACCGGGTGCCCGACCGGCACTACCTGCGGTTCCTCGACCTGATCGGGGTCCGGCTGTTCCCGCCGGCCGCGGCGCGCGCCGACGTGACGTTCTGGCTCTCGGCCGCCCGGGACGTCCCGGTGGTCGTCGCGGCCGGCAAGCAGGTCGCGAGTGTGCGCACCGAGGTCGAGGACCCCGTGGTGTTCACCGTCGAGCGGACGCTCACGATCGTGCCGTGCTCGCTCGCGCACCTGGCGACCAGCACGTCCGACACCGGTCTGCCGCCGGTCGACCGCACCGACGAGCTGCTCGTCGGCGGCGGCCCCGCGGCCTTCGCCGAGACCCCCGCCCCCGGCGACGCGGTCTGCTTCGGCCTGTCGGACGCCGTGCCCGGCTGCGCGGTGCTGCTGCGCATGAACTGCGAGGTCGAGGGCCAAGGTGTCGACCCGCGCGACCCGCCGTGGCGGTGGGAGGCCTGGGACGGGACCGGCTGGGTGGCCTGCGAGGTCGACCGGGACAGCACCGGCGCGTTCAACCGCGCCGGGGACGTCGTCGTGCACGTCCCGCCCGGGCACACGATGTCGGTGCTCGCTCGCCGCCGCGCGGGCTGGCTGCGGTGCCGGCTGGTCGAGGCCAAGGAGAACCAGCCGTTCTACCAGCGCTCGCCGCGGTTGCACGCGGTCGAAGCCTCGACCATCGGCGGCACGGCCGGCGCGGTGCACGCCGAGGTCGTCCGCAACGAGATCGTCGGGACCTCCGACGGCACGCCGGGCCAGCGGTTCCCGCTCGGCCGTGCCCCGGTGGTCGCCGGCGACGGCGAGCTGGTCGTCGAGGTCTCGGGCCCGGACGGCTGGCAGCAGTGGACCGAGGTCCGCTCGTTCGCCGGCTCCGGGCCGGACGACCGGCACGTCGTGCTCGACCGCGTCGGCGGCGAGGTCGTGTTCGGTCCCGCGGTCCGCCAGCCCGAGGGCGGCCTGCGCTACTACGGCGCGTTCCCGGCCAAGTCCGCCGCGATCCGCGTCCCCGAATACCGCTCCGGCGGCGGGCGGCGCGGCAACGTCGCCCGCGAGGTCCTCGAGGTGCAACGGGACCCGATCCCGTTCGTGAGCAGCGTCGTGAACCGCCGTCCCGCGATCGGCGGCGTGGACGGCGAGTCGGTGCGGGACGCGCAGGTCCGCGGGCCGCTGCTGCTGCGCACCCGCGACCGCGCGGTCACGGCCGAGGACTACGAGCAGCTCGCGCGGGAAGCCGCGCCGGAAGCGGCCCGGGTGCGGTGCATCCCGGCGCACGGCGCCGACGGCCGCGAGACCGGCGCGATCCGCGTCCTCGTCGTGCCGGCGGTGCCCGACACCGGCGAGCTCGTCTTCGCCACCTTGATGCTGGACGCCGGCATGCGCGCCCGGATCGAACGCCACCTCGACGAACGGCGCTGCGTGGGCGCGCTCGTGTCCGTGGAGCCGCCGTTCTACCAGGGCGTCACCGTGGTCGCGCGGCTGCGGGCCCGGCGCCGGACGACGGCTGGCACCCTCGGCGCCCGGGCGACCCAGGCCCTCTACGACTACTTCAACCCGCTCAGCGGCGGCCCGGACGGCGACGGCTGGCCGTTCGGGCGCCCGGTCCAGTCGGGGGAGGTCTTCGCGGTGCTGCAACGGCTTCCCGGCGTCGAACTGGTGGAGGACGTGCGCCTGTTCGCCGCGAACCCGATCACCCGCGAACGCGGCGACCAGGTCGACCGGCTCGACCTGCCGCCCCAGGCGCTCGCGTTCTCGTTCGGGCACCAGGTGCGCGTGCGGGAGGCGGGCGCGTGAGGGCGGGGATCCCGGGGCTACCGAGCGCGCACCCGATCGGCGAGCAGCTGCCCGCGGTGTACGCCGAGGACCGGTTCGTGCGGGGCTTCACCAGCGCGCTCGACGAGGTCCTCGCCCCAGTCCTGTCCACATTGGACAACTTCGCCGGCTACCTCGACCCCGGCGTGGCGCCCGAGGACTTCGTCGGCTGGCTGGCGCACTGGGTCGCGCTGCGCGTCGACGAGAGCTGGAGCACGGAGCAGCTGCGGCAGCTGGTGACGCGCTCGGTCGAGCTGCACCGGTGGCGCGGCACCCGGCGTGGCCTGGCCGAGCACGTGGGACTGCTGACCGGCGGGGTGGTCGAGGTGACCGACAGCGGCGGCGTCGTCGCCGCGCCGCGGCCCGGTGCGCCACTGCCGGACCCGGGACCGGCGTGGGTGCGGGTGCTGGTGCGGGTGCCCGATCCGGCTCGGGTGGACCGCCGGCGGCTGACGGCGGCGGTCGTGGAGGCGGTGCCCGCCCACGTGCGGGTCGCGGTGGAAGTGGTGGAGGGGTAGCGGATGGTCATCTACGCGGAGTGCGGGCACCAGGGGCCCGCCGACGTCGAGTTCTGCGGCGAATGCGGCCGGTACCTGAAGTGGGACGACGACGGCCCGGTCGCGGTCCGGGCGCAACCGGTGGTGCAGCAGCAGGTCGTGCAGCCCGCCGAGCCGATCGCCCCGGTCCGCCAGCCGGTGGCGCGGACCGTCGAAGAACAGGTCCTCACCCCCGGCGATCTGATCTGCGGCCGGTGCGGCAAGGGCAACGCGCCCACCCGCAACTTCTGCAGCCGCTGCGGGGCGTCGCTGGCCGAGTCCGAGATCGTCAAGACGTCCTGGTGGCGGCGGCTGTTCGGCCGCAAACCGAAGGAGCACAAGGCGGGCGCGCGGCCGGGCAAGGACGGCGTCCGCCGCCGGACCGGCCGGGCCGGGGCCGCGCGCCGGACCGTCGGCAAGGTGATCCGCCGGGCCGTCGCGGTGGCGCTGGTGCTCTCGGCGCTGGTCTACGCGTTGTACCAGCCGTTCCGCGGCGCGATCAACACCGCGGCGACCGGGCTGTGGAACCAGGTGACCGGCATCTTCGAGGCCAAGCTGAACCCGGTCCACCCGGTCAAGGTGACCGCGACCGCGCAGGCGGACGGGCACGCCGCGCCGCTGGTCACCGACAACGCCAAGAACACGTTCTGGGCCGCCCCCGTCGACCGGGAACCGGTGCTGGTGTTCACCTTCGACCACCCGGCGGACCTGCGGAAGGCGATCGTCTACTCCGGTGACGCGGCGAACTTCCCGGCCGAGCACCGGCCGCAGAAGCTGCACCTGGTGTTCTCCACCGGCAAGACCTACGACATGGCGCTGGCCGACACGCCGGACGCCCAGGAAGTCCCGATCGAGAACAGCGCCGGCGCCACGAGCGTCGAGCTGCACGTGACCGGGCTGTACCGCTCGCTCGACGGCACGGACGTCGCGATCTCCGAGATCGAGCTGTTCGAGGCCGGCTGAGCCACCTTGGGGAGGACCGACCATGCGCGCGAACCGAGCGGTGGCGGGTGTCGCGGTCGTCGCGGTGCTCGGCGGCTGGGCGATCAGCGGAGCGCTCTCGCCGACCGCGGCGCAGGCGCCGGCACCGGCGGCGCCCTACCGCGTCGGCTACGTCAGCGAGGCCACGACGGGCCTGTTCCAGGCGACCGGGGAAGGCGCGCAGGCGACGCTGCCCCGCGGGGTCGGGAGCGTCGACTCCGACGCGTCCGCCGGCACCGGTGGCATCGTGTGGGTGAGCCACCGCGCCGCGTCCCCCGGCGGCGCCGAGCGGGACGGCGAGCTCTACTACCTCGCCGACGGCGCGCGGCTGCCAGTCCGGCTGACCGACGACGAAACCGTCGACACCCACCCCGCGCTGTCCCCGGACGGCCGCGCGGTCGCGTTCGCCTCCGACCGCACCGGCAGCCGGAACCTGTTCGTGATCGGCGTGGACGGCCGCGGCCTGCGCCAGGTGACGGCCGGCCCGGCCGCCGACGACTCGCCGAGCTGGTCGCCCGACGGCACCCGGCTGGTGTTCAGCAGCACCCGCGACGACCCGGCCGGGGACATCTACACCGTCCCGGCCGCCGGCGGCGCCCCGGCGCGCCTGACCGCGGACCCGGCCGCCGACACCCAGCCCGCGTGGGGGCCGGCGCGGATCGCGTTCACCACGACGCGCTTCCACGCGGGCGGCGACGTCGTGCTGATGGCCGACACCGGCGGCGCGGTCACCCGCGCGGTGCCCGATCCCGGCGACTCGGCCGAGCCGGCGTGGTCGCCCGACGGCACCCGCCTGGCCTTCACCACCCGGACGCCGGACCCGCTCGGCGACGTCAAGGAGGTCTCCGGCGGCCGCGTCTCGGTCGTCTCGGCGCTGTCCGGCACCGGCGAGACCGAGCCGGCGTTCCGCGCGACCGGGCAGCCGGTGTTCACCGAGCTGCGCGCGGGCGGCAGCACCGACATCTGGAGCGCGGACGCGACCGGCGGCGACCGCCGGGATCTCACCCAGCGCCCGGACGCCGACGAGTTAGACCCCGCGTTCTCGGCCGACGGCACGCTGCTGGCCTACACCGAACAGGCCCCCGGCGAGTCCTCGGCGTCCCGGATCATGGTTGCGAACGCCGACGGCAGCGCGCCCCGGCGGTTGACCGCCGGGCTGGAGGTCTTCAAGCGCGAACGGCACCCGGCGTGGTCGCCGGACGCCACGATGATCGCCTTCACCGAGTCCACGATCGTGAACGACGGTGGCGGCCGGGACTTCGTGCGGATCGTGCGCGTCGCGGACGGCCGCGTCCTGGGCGACATCCCGCTACCGCCCCACCTGCGCGGCGACGACTCGCAGCCGGTGTGGTCGGCCGACGGAACGAAGATCACGCTGACGCGCGCGGCCACGCGGGTCGCGCCGCCGGGACCGTCCAGAGTGGACCCGGCGGTGGTCGACATCCCCGTGGGCCAGGGCTCTTCGGCGGCGATCGACAAGACCGTCCAGACCGACCGGGTCCCGCCGCGGCCGGACATCGTGCTGCTGATGGACCAGACCGACTCGATGGGCGACATCCTCAGCCAGATGAAGACCAAGCTGCACTCGGTCATCGGCACCATCCGCGACAAGGAGCCGGACGCCCGGTTCGCCGTGGCGGCGTTCGGCGACCGCGACGACGCGATCGCGCCCCCGGACAACCCGGCGCCGCTCGGTCGGCTCTTCCAGGTCCAGCAGGACCTGATCGCGGCCGACGACGCGGGCATGACCAAGCTGGACGAGGCCTTCGCCCGGGTCAACCGGGGCGGCGGTGGCGACATCGCCGAAGACTGGATCTACGCACTGCACAAGGTCGCCACCGGCGCCGTCCGCTTCCGCGAGGACAGCAGCCGGATCGTCGTGCTGGTGGGCGACGCGACCAGCCACGACCCCAGCGGCAACCCCGAACGCGACGCTACCGCGACCCGGCTGTCGGCCGGCGCCGAACTGCTGGGCGCGAAGATCAAGCTGGTCGCGGTGCCCGTCCTCACCGGTGGGAGCGCGAGCAATCCCGACTACGAACTGGACCGCAAGCACCAGGCGAGTGACACCGTCCGCGAGGTCGGCGGGGTCGTCACCCAGACCAGCGACGAGAAGTCGGTCGCGGACGCGATCATCGCGGGCATCGGGGACCTGCCGGTCGCGGTGCAGCCGGTGCCGTTCTGCGACCCCGGCCTCACCCTGACCTTCAGCCCCGAAGCGCAGCGGGTGCCCGGTGGCACGAACGCGAAGTTCGTCGAGACCGCCACCGTGTCGGATTCCGCGCCGCTCGGAGCTTTCCTGCACTGCCGGGTCGAATTCCGGCTGAACGGCGAACCCACCGTGCGGCCCGGCTACACCGAGGACGTCACCGTGCGGGTGAAGGACCCGCGGTTGCCGCTGATCACTGTGCACGACAAGACCGTGCCCGGCACCACCCCGACCGTCATCGAGTACCCCGCGACCGCGATCGACGCCGACCGCGAAACCGCGATCACGCCCTTCTGCACCCCGTCCTCCGGCAGCCTGTTCCCCGTCGGAGCCACCACCGTCACCTGCACCGCCACCGGGCGCAACGGCACTGCCACCGAAACCGCCGTCATGGCGGTCGACCCGGGCGGGAACCGGCAGGAGCTGTGGCAGGTCTCGCTCACCCCGGGACCGGACAGCGTCGTCACCGGGACCCAGCGGGACCTCTCTCCGTCGTTCGGAGAGCCGTGCGGCACCGGACGGCAGGGCTCGGCCGACGTGTCACCCGACGGCGCCACGATCGCGTTCCGGAACGACAGCCGGTTGATCTGCGTCGCGGCCGCGGACGGCGGACCCGCGCGGGTTCTGGTGCAGAACGCCGACTTCGTCGACGACCCCGCCTGGTCGCCCGACGGCACGCTCGTCGCCTTCGACAGCGCGCCCAGCGAATCCCCGTCGGGCATCCGGATCGTGCCGTCGGCCGGGGGCGCGTCGACGCTCCTGATCGACGGCCCCGGCGGGGCGTCGCAGCCGGCGTTCCAGCGGATCGCGGACGTTGGCGTGACCGCCACCGCCGTCCCGGCCGCGATCGCGTTCGGCGGCCTTACGACGGTCGAGTTCGTGGTCACCAACCACGGGGCCGCGACCGCGCCCGGCGTCGGGTTGTTCGTCCGGCTGACCGCCGGGTTGCGCCCGCAGGCGCCCCTCACCACGGCCGGCACGTGCACGCCGGAGCTGGTCTGCGCCTTCGGCGCGCTCGCGCCGGGAGCGAGCGCGCGGCTGCGGTTCAGCGCGGCCGGCGCGGTGTCCGGGCCGCAGGCCGCGACCGGCACGGTCACCGCGGCGGGCGGGGACGCCGACGCGCGGGACAACTCCGCCACGGCGGTCGTCACCGTCGCCGAGAAGCCGGCGCCGCCGATCACGCCCGGCTCACTGTCGCTGGGGATGGCGGTGTCGGCGGTGCCGCTGTTCGTAGGCGGCGACGACGTCGTGCTGACCTTCCTGGCGCACAACGGTTCCGGCGCGCCGATGCCGGACGTCCGCCTGGCGGTCCAGCTGCCGCCGCAGCTGCCCGCGACCTCGGTGACGCCGGGGTGCGCACCGAGCGGCGTCAGCTGCGCGCTCGGGACGCTCGCGCCCGGGCAGACGGTCGAGGTCCGCGTCGCGCTGGCGGCCAAGGCGGCCGTCGACGCCCCGGTGTCGGCGACCGTCGCCACGACCGGGCCGGACACCACCGCCGCCGACAACGCGGCGAACGCGCGCGTGGTGATCCGGCAGCCGGTGGTGACGGTGGACCCGGGGATCGGCTCCCTGGGCTTCGTGCCGCGCGTGACGGGCACGGACTTCCCGCCCGGCGCAACGGTCCGGCTGGCGTGGTCGGCCGGCATCTCGGCGACCCCGGGCCTGGTCACGGTCGGCGCGGACGGGAAGTTCCAGGCGCAGTTCCTGATCTTCCACCACGACCTGATCGGCCCGCGCACGGTGTCGGTGGCTTCGGTGATCGGGCCGAAGTTCCAGGCGGTGCAGTCGAATCCGATCCTGGTCGTGCTGCGCACGGAACAACCGCCGTTCGTCACCCGCGGCTGAGGCGCCCGGGGCGAACCGTTGCCCGTACGGGCAACCACCGGCGCACGGCCGCACACCCGTCCGCCGGTGCCGCACCGGGTGGCGGGCGCGGAGACTTCCCTGCATGGGAGCAACGGCGACGCTGTCGGAAGCCGGCCTGGTCGCGGAACCGGGCGAGGAGACGACCTGCTCGGTGACCATCCGCAACGCCGGGCAGGTCGTCGACCAGTTCGCGGTCGACGTCGTGGGCGACGCGAGTGGCTGGGCCACCGCGGACCCGGCGACGGTCAACCTGCTGCCGGGGGAGACGGGCACGGTCACCGTGCGCTTCGCCCCACCCCGGTCCTCCGACGTCCCCGCCGGGACGATCCCGTTCGGGGTCCGGGTGTTCTCCAGCGAGGACCCCGCCGGCTCGGTGGTCGAGGAGGGCACCGTCCAGCTGGGCGCCTTCACCGAGGTGACCGCCGAGATCGTCCCGGCCAAGGTGGAGGCCGGGTCCAAGGCCGATTTCGAGGTCGCCGTCGACAACCGGGGCAACCGGCCGGTGGCGGTGGAGCTGAGCCCGTTCGACCCGGAGGACGAGCTGGAGTTCCGGCTCGAACGCGAGCGGGCGGACCTGGCGCCCGGCACGGCCGCGTTCGTCCGCATGCGCGCGAAGCCCCGGAAACGGTTCCTGCGCGGGCAACCCGTGCGGCACCGCTTCCAGGTGTTCGTCACCGCCGACGGTGGCGAGCCGCTCAAGACCGAAGGCACCATGGTGCAGCGGCAGCTGCTGCCGAAGTGGCTGCTGCCCGCGCTCGCCGCGCTGCTGGTGCTGCTGCTCGCCTTGGTGACGCTGTGGTTCACCGTGCTGCGCCCCGCGGTGAAGTCCGCCGCCCGCGAGGCCGCCCAGGAGCAGAACCAGGAGATCGTGAAGGCCGCGCAGGACGCCGGCGCCGGGGCCGACCAGGCGAAGAAGAACGCCGACCAGGCCAAGCAGAACTCCGAGCAGGCGATGAAGGCCGTCGGCCTGACGCCGCCGGGGGAGAACACCGGCGGTGGTACCGCCAACGACGGCACCACCCCGAGCCGGGCGAACGCCGCCACCGGGACACCGACGGACTTCCGGGTGGCCGCGGACGCGAACATCGACGCGAACGTCAACCGGTTCGCCGAGTTCCCCTACACCATGCCGGATCCGGACAAGACGCTGGTGATCACCGACCTGATCCTGCAGAACCCGCGTGGTGACACCGGAACCCTGCGGCTGCTGCGGGATTCCGGCGGCACCAAGAGCGTCCTGCTGGAGGTCGGTCTCTCCAACTTCCGCGACCTCGACCACCACTGGCTGCAGGCCTGGCGCTTCCAGCCGGGCGAGAAGATCGTCCTCGCGGTCAGCTGCCAGAACCCGGGTGACCGCGGCCGCTGCACGCCGTCGGTCTCCTTCTCCGGCCGGGTCGAGTGAACCCGGGTCAGATCAGCCCTTCGCGCAGGGCGAAGGCCACCGCGTGGGCGCGGTTGCGCAGCTGGAAGCGGTTGGTGATGTCGTGCAGGATCGACTTCACCGTCCGCTCGGAGTAGCTCAGCTGGTCGGCGATCTCCTTGGTCTCGAACCCGTCGGCGACCAGCCGCAGTACCCGGGTCTCCCGTTGGGACATCCCGGCGAGGTCCCACCCGTTCGGGTGCAGCACGTCCCGCTGCAGCCGGGACACCCGGGACAGCAGCCGGCCGAGCAGGTCGGGCGGCAGCGCGCCGTCCCCGGCGGCCGCGGTCTTGACGAGCCGGACGAGGGTGTCGGGGGTGGCGTCGGCGCGGCGGATGATCGCCGACACGCCGTTGCCGACGACGTCGAGCAGCTCCGAGTCCTCCACCTCCCCGGCGACCAGGACGACGCCGGCGTGGTCGGCGCACTGGAGGCTGCGCAGCAGCTGCCGGGCTTCCTCGTTCAGGCGTTCCACGATGACCAGCACCACGGCCCGCTCGCCGGCGCAGTCGTCGGCGAAGCGGATTTCGGGACGTGACCGCAGCGCGGCCGTGACGCCGGCGCGGGTGATGGTGTCGGTGGCGTGCAGCAGCACCGGGACCTGGTCGGTGATCATCGGTTGGCCCTCCCTCGAACGATGTCGGTTCCCAGGATCGGGGTGCGGGGGCTCGCCGACCAGGGAGGTGGAGTCCCGATATGTCCCGCTTTCCTTACTCCGATCGGGCAATGCCGGCTTCCCGGGCCCTGGCGATGGCCTGGGCGCGGTCGGTGACCCGGAGCTTGCGGAAGATGTGGGAGACGTGGTTGCGCACGGTTTTCTGGCTCAGCACCAGCTGGTCGGCGATGGAGGCGTTGCCCATCCCGCGCGCGACGAGCACCATGATCTCCTGCTCGCGCGCGGTCAGCCGCGGGAACGATTCGTCGCGCGGCGTCGCGGTGCCCAGCAGCGACAGCACCCGGGTGGCGATCGCCGGGCTGAAGATGGCTTCGCCGTCGCCGATCACGCGGACGGCGCGGATGATCTGCTCGGTGCGCGCGCCCTTGAGCAGGTAACCGCGGGCGCCCGCGCGCATGGCGGCGAACACGGCGGCTTCGTTTTCGAACATGGTCAGCATGAGCACGCCGGTGTGCGGGGCGGCGGTCACGATCCGCCGCGTCGCCTCGACGCCGTCGAGGTCCGGGAGGTTGAGGTCCATCAGGACGACGTCGGGTTCCAGCTGCCGCGCGAGGGCGACGGCGGTGCGGCCGTCGGGCGCTTCCCCGGCGACCTCCATGCCGTCGGTGCCGTCGAGCAGGGCGTGCAGCGCCGCCCGGAAGACGGGGTGGTCGTCGACGACGAGGACGCGCAGGGCGGGGAACATCGCCTCACGCCCTGGCGAGCGGGAGCCAGGCGGCGATCCGCGTGCCGCCCGAGGCGACCGGTTCGACGCGGCAGCCGCCGCCGAGGTCGCCGGCGCGTTCCCGCATCGACCGCAGGCCGGTTCCGCCGGCCGTGGGCAGCGCTTCGCCGTCGGTGCCCACGCCGTCGTCGACGATCTCGACGTGCAGGTCACCGTCGCGGGGCCAGAGGTGGACGGTGCACTGGCGGGCGCCGGAGTGGCGGGCGACGTTCACGAGGGCCTCGCGGATGATCCGGTACGCGGTGACTTCGACTTCCGCGGGCAGCGGGGGTAGCTCGGCGTGCACCTCGACGTCGACGCGCAGCGGGCCGTGTTCGGCGGGCACCCGGTCGGTGAGCGCTTCGGCGTAGCGGCGCACGGCCAGGACGAGCCCGGCTTCGTCGAGTGCCGGCGGCCGCGCGTCGGCGACGATGCGGCGCAGGTCGGTGATGGCGCGGTAGAGCTCGTCTTCGAGCCGGGCCAGCAGGTCCCCGGCGGCGGCGCGGTCGCGGGCGATCAGCTCGCGGGCGGCGCGCAGCCCGAGCACGGCGACGGCGAGCGTCGGTCCGAGGCCGTCGTGCAGGTCGGTGAGCACCCGTTTCAGCCGGTCTTCGTACCCGGCCGGAGCAACGAAGTCGGCGACGACGAACGTCCGGCGCATCTTTCACCCCCGTCCGGCGGAACGGACCGGGCCCTCCGGGCGCAAGGCGGAGAGCCGGCTCGTGCGGGTGGGCCAACCGGCTTGCGCTGTTTCGCGTAGCAGAGTGGTTACCCGTTGTACTAGTCGCCGCATCCGGTTCCGGCGTTTCACCCCGGACCCCCGGGTAAGGTCACGGAATCGTTTCGATGCCGGGGCGCGAGTAACGGGAGCGGCCGAGTGGCGCAGAAAACCGGGGCGCGCCGAAATCCATTCATGAACTGCGCCGGGAATTGGTCGAAGTTCGACACGGTCGGGCTATGACCGGCGGTAGATCGTGATGGAGTGCCCGACGTCGTCGATCGGCGTGCTGCCGGCGATCAGCGCCGCGAGGCGGTCGTCGGCCTTGGCGATGGCGGAGTCCGACACGGCGAGCAGTCCGTGCACCTGCTCCGGCGGCACGGCGAGCGGGTCGGCCGCGTCGATGCCGTAGTGGGACGGCACCCCGCTGCCCTTGTAGACGAGCCAGACCCGCACACCCGGGTGACGCTCGCCAAGGCGGTCGGCCAGCCGGCCCAGGTCCTGGCCCCAGTCGACGTTCGAGTCGTGCAGGCGCAGGTGGGTCCGCGCCGGCCCGCCGAAGGCCTCGTTGGAATAGGGCAGGTAGTACGGGAACGTCCACAGGGAACTGATCGCGGTGGAGGCGACCAGGACCGCGGCGGCGGGGCGGGCCCACCGGCGGCGGACGGAGACCACGCCGGCAGCGGCGACCGCCAGGAACACCGGGACGAAGAGCGCGTAGCGAACGCCGAGGTCGCGTTCGCCGGTCATGGCCGCGGCCAGCAGCACCGCCGGGGGCGCGAGGACGTAGAGGGCCGCCGGCCGTAGCCGGGGGACCACCAGCAGCACGACGGCACCGGCGAGCCCCAGCGCGAGCATGCCCAGCGGCGTCTTCACCAGCAGCGCGGCCGGCAAGTAGTACCACCGCGAACCGAAGTAGTGCGTGCCGAGCAGGAAACCGCTCCACACCTGGTCTTCGAAGCCGAACTGGACGTGCATCCCGTCCCGGTACGGCTGGGGGAACGGCAGCCAGTCGGCGACCTCGCGCAAGCCTTCGACGCCGGGCAGATCGGCCGGCGTCGCCCACCGCAGCCCCGGGTCCACGGCGAGGTAGGAGGCCCACACGACGGCGACGGCGACCAGCACGAAGACGGTGGCCGCGACGGGACCGGCGAGCCAGGCAGCCTTTTTCGGGTCGAGACGCCGGGCGCGGCGGACCGACAGCACGGCCAGGAGCAGCAGCACGGGTACCGCGGCGAGGGCGCTCATCTTGGTGGCCAGGGCCGCGCCGAGGGCCAGTCCCGCGAGGGGGAGGTAGCCGGCGGGGCGGTGCCGGGCCCGCCACAGGAGCCAGACCGACGTCAGCAGGAAGCCGGCCACCGGCACGTCGAGGGTGGCCAGCGACCCGTGCGCGATGACGTCGGGGGAGAACGCGTACAGCGCGAGCGCCACCAGCCCGCCGGCGGAGCCGGTCAGCTCACGCGCGAACGCGAAGACGACCAGCCCGAACAGGAGCGTGAGCAGGATGACCGGCAGCCGGGCCGCGAGCAGCAGCCGTCCCGGGTCGTTGCCCGACTCGTACAGCACATGGCGGCCCAGCTGCGTCTGGTCGCCGGTGAAGGCGGGGTCGAGGTGGACGTCGGCGAAGGCCAGGCCGGTGGCGATGATCAGCTTGCCCAGGGGAGGGTGCTCCGGATTGTACCGCAGGCTGTGCTGCTGCCAGTAGACGACCGCGGTGCCCACGTAGACCGGCTCGTCGATGGTCGGGGTCTGCTCCACGGCCGTCGTGATCATCGCGACCGCCATCTCGGCGAGAAACGCGAAGGCGATGAGCGCGACCCACCACCGCCGGCGCCGACCCGGCGGGGATGGCTCCTGCGGGATCGCCTCCACCGTGCCCGAAAGCCCGCTCGCGGCGTGTACCAACTCGGACATCCTTTCGCGGGCGAGGTGTCCCCGGCGATCGTGGGACGCCTCGCTCCTGCTTCGGGTTGCCCGGCCGGCTGAGCCCGTGGACCGATCAGCCCTTGGCCAGCACCTCGTGCAGGGCCATCGAGAACTCCTTCGGTTTCTCGATGTGCGGGCTGTGCCCGGTGTCGGCGATGACCACTTCACGGTAGTCGCCGCCCGCCGCGGCGTACCGGTCGAGGACCGCTCTGGTCTGGGTGACCATCGGCTGCGCGGGACGGGTGGCCTCGCCCGGCCAGCCGGGCACCGCACCGAGCCGGCCGAGGTGGGCCAGGTCGAACATGGACTTGTCGGACACGATCTGGTCGTCCGCTCCCCGCACCCAGAGGATCGGGGGCTTGGGCTCGATCGCGTCGAGGTCGGCGAGGCGGAAGTTGCCGGGCGCCATCGTGTTGAGCACGCCACGGGTGCCCGGCGCGACGCCCGGCCACGCGTCGGTCGTGGTGAAGTCGCCGGGGTAGTGGTCGTCGCCGACCCGGGTGGTGAGCATCGACTCGACGAAGTCGTCGAGGCGGGCGGGGTGGAACGGCGGCTTGACGTAGAAGGCCAGCAGCACCTGCCGTGGGGAGAACGGCGACTCGTCCGAGGCGTCGCCGTCCTTCAGCCGGGCGACGAAGTCCGGGTTGGCTCCACCGCCGCCCGAGCCGGCGCCGGCCGCGTCGACCAGCTCCCCGTCCGCACCCTTGGTGCCGCCGTAGCCGTAGGGCGAGACCGGGTTGACCAGCGTCACGGTGCGCGCGAGCGAGGTTCGCTCGCGCAGCAGCTGCAGGACCACGCCGCCGCCCATGCTCCAGCCGACCAGGTGCGCGGCGTCGATGCCGAGTGCGGCCAGCGTGGCGGCGACGTCATCGGCGTAGTCGCGCACGCCCCGCGTCGCGTCCACCGGCAACGGGTCGGTACCGCCGAATCCGCGCAGGTCCACCGCGATCGGACGGTACCGCGGCGGCAGGTCGAGCATCGCCTCCTGCCAGAAGGCCGAGGACGAGACGTTGCCGTGGACGAACACGACCGGCTCGCCGTGCTCCCGGCCGGCCACCTCCAGCACGTGCACGGTCAGCCGATCGGTCGTCACCTTCGCCGAAGTGATCCCGTCGAGGAGTGTGGTCACTGCCGTTCCTTTCACGCCAGCCAGCTGGTCACCTGGGACATCGACGCCGACGCCCAGCCCAGCTGCAAGTGGTTCACCGATCCGACCAGCGCCGTCGCGGCGAGGTGGCCGATGCCGGTGCTGTCCAACGCGCTGGCCACGAACACGATGCCGTCGCTCGGGCCGCGGTTCTCGTTGAACACGCCGACGATGGTGGGCGAGCCGCCGGCCAGCAGATACACCGAGACACTTGCCGGGGTGCCGGCGGACTGGATGGTAGAGATCATCGACCCGGCGTCGATCGCGGCCTGGATGCCCGTTCCGTCGGTGTAGAAGCCCTGGCCGCCGTAGTAGGTCGTGTACCAGTCCTGCTGCGAGCCGTCCACGCCGAACGCACCGTCGAAGCGGGCCAGCATCTGCCGCTGCCCGGGGTAGGTGTCCCATCCGGCGGTAGGTGTGATCGACAGTTCCGGGTGGTAGGTGTACCTGCCATAGCAGGTCATCCTGGTGTGCGGGCTCGGCGCGTTGATGTTGACGCCGCACTCCGGCCAGATCGACAGGTCGTGCGCGTAGCCGTGCGCGAACGGGTAGTCGTAGCCACCGTTCGGCCCGCCGAGGGTGATCAGTTTGCGTACGTCGCCGGCGTAGGCCCGCCCCCACGGGGGCTTCACCGAGGAGACATACATCCGGGTGGACAGCTCGCCCTTGCTCCAGCCGACCAGGTCGACCTGGCTCACGCCCAGCCGTGCCTTGATCAGCGCGACCGCGTCACCGACCTGCTGTGCCTGCTGGCGGTTCTCGCCCTGCTTGTGCGCGAAGCCGACGGCGAACACCCGGTACCCGCGCGAGCTGAGGTACTGCATCAGCCCGGTCGACGGGCACGTCGCCGAGCCGCACCCGAAGCCGCCGGATTCGTTCGGGTTGGCCCACGCCCGGTCGGGATTGTCGTTGGCCCCGTGGACCAGCAGCACCGGCGTGGCCTTCGCTCCGGTCGACCACCCGGGTGCGGAGTAGAGCAGGAACCGCGACGAGGACGGCTGCGCCACCCCGCCGAAGAAGGTCAGCCGCTGCCCGTCCTGGTTGCCCCGTCCGTCCGGCGGGTACTGCTCGTCGGCGAATCCCGGTGTGGTGTCGCGGTACCGCTCCACCTTGTCCCACCCGTTGGCAACGGTGCCGAACGTGGCCTCCTTGGTCAGGTAGGCGGGATCGGCCGCGGCAACCGGCAGCACCGGCGCGGCGACCTCCACACCGACGACAATGGCCGCAGCGGCCACCAGGCTGAGCAGGCGCACGACGGGCTCCTCACGACATCGGGAGAACTCCGCAACTATCGGCCGCCGGGCGAGCGGTGGCAATGTGCGCCGGCCACGCTCCGCGCGCGTCGGACATGGTCGCGGGCACCACCTCGGGAGTTGGTGTCGCGGACCGCCGTGGCTCGCCGCGCTGTCGTCAGGTGCTCACGTGTGTCCAGAGACGGCCGAAGGTGCACACGGCCCCGATCAGGCTCTGCGGCACCCCTCGGCGCGACTCTTGGACGGTGACCTGCCGGCATCAGCTGCCCTGGTCGGCCCACCAGGTCCGGGTCCCGCCACGCGGCCGTCCGTGCACGTTCGAGTGGTCTCGGTAACGAACCCGAGCGGCCGGCAGACGTAGCGAGTATGGAGCGTGAGAAGGCGATCCGGCGGGCGGAATCGGATTCCCGGAGCGTTGCCCTGCACCGCGCGCACCGGATGCCACCTTCGATTCCGCCCGAGCCCGCCATCGGGCCGGACGCGCTGCTGTCGTTGCAGCGCACCGGTGGCAACGCTGCGGTGTCGCGGCTGATGGCTCAGGTCCAGCGCGTCACCGACTTCGAGCCCCTCGCCAAAGAGGCCTACGACAAGAAAGGCACGTGGCACGGGTTCATGCGCCGAAGCGGTTGGCACGTGTCGATCTTCCCCAACGGGCAGAGGAACCGGACATTCGACGAATTCCACATCACGCGGGAAGACATCGGCGGGAACAAGCATCACTTCTACACCGACGACGGGCACGTCAAGCTGAACGACCTCAACAACGTCGCGTTCGACGACAAGGCGGCCTGGGCAACGGCCAATGCAATGGCCGCCGAGTTCTACCAGACGAAGCTCAACCTGCACCTGACAGCCGAGATGCTGGGCCAGGAGATCACGACCTTCAGACGGCACACCGGAAAAGTGATCTCCGAGGTCGAACACAGAGCAGCCGAACGGCGTCGCCACGAGAAGCAAAAGGCGGAGGAAAAGGCGCCGCTGCCCCAGATCGGGCAGGCCGAGTACATCGACATGTTCGCCGACGACGAGGAGACGGAGACCAGCGCTCCATCGAAGCCGGTGCCGATGGAGACGGCTCCCGCTCTCGGCGAAGGCTTGCACGTCGACAGGCCGGTGCCGGTTTCCGCGCAAGCACCACAGGAGGTACCGCTCGGCGAGCGTTACCCGGCACCCATCGCGGCGCCGCCCGTCATCGCCGAACCGCTGCCGGCCACCACGGCGGAGTTGCTCCGGCTGTACCGGAACCACGTGGCCACGCTGGCGGTGCACGAAGACGTGCGACACCGGTGGTCCGACGCGCTGGAGCAGCTCTACGTCCGGATCGGGCGAAACATGAGCGTCGCCCAGTTGAAGATATTGTTCGACCAGATGTTCACCAGTCGCCTGGCCGTCTAGGGAACACACCCGAAACGCAGGCATCACTCGGCTGGGCGGCTCACGCGGCACGGTGCGGCTGCAGGCAGACCGGTCGGCCGTCAGGATCGACACGTGCACTAATTGCCCCTGATCGATCCCCACGATCGTCCCCCGATCAAGTGAATCCACTGACGGAAGATCAACCGGTTTGCCGCGACCTGCATGATAGTCCCGTCCGGGAACTCGGACGCCGAATCGACTGAGGAAGGAGTTTCGCGTTTTCGACGCAGCGGCCACACCGCGTCCGGGGTGTTCGCGCTTGCCTTTGCACGATTTTATCCGACGACAGGAGCTCTATCATGCGACTGACTCGCATCACCGCTGCACTCGCAGCCACCGCGGCAGCCATGCTGGTCCCCGTCACCAATGCCGACGCCACCGCCGTTGCGTGCGGTGGCTCCGTCTCAAGTGGGCCCATCGGCGCCAACGGCTGCATCAGCGCCGATAGGAAGGAGGTAAAACCACTCCCTCTTCGCGATATCGCCGCCCATGTTGTCCTGAAAAACACCAGCTCTCACGCTGTCCAGGTCGATTACGAAGCATTTCTCAACGACGGCTCTGGTAGCTGGGCAAAGATTGGCAACGGGCGCACGCAGGTTCCCGCCCGCCAAACTGTCGGCCCTGTCGAAATCGGCAGTCAAACCCGCGTCTGTGCTCCCCACAGGGTCGAGATCCGCGTTCACGTCAAGCCCTCTGGGGGCGCGTGGAGCAACTGGACCAACGCGGCAACTTCCCAGTGCCAGACCTGAACGCCACGGCGCATAGTCGGTGTGCCGCGGTGCGGCGTCAATACCCGCCAGTGCAGCGCCGACCGGCGAACCTGCGGGCAGCGCAGTAAGCCGGGGCCGATCCATCCCTTGATGACCACGTCGGCGACCGACTTCGGCTTGACCGTGGCCAGGCTGGCGATGAGCACGCCGGAAGCCACGAGCACCACGGCGGGGACGTCATCGACGCCGGCGAGGAGCACGCAGGTGTCGAACCGGAATAGAGGAACGTCGCTTATGAACCGGTCCTGACCAGCTCAAACATGCGACGAGGCCGAGGGGGCGCGCACGGCTCGGATCGGGCTCGGCGGCGCCCCCTCAGGTCTCGTCTTGAGCGGTGATCCACCCGCGTCAGCGGGAGCGGTTCGCCCACCAGGTCTGGCCGGCTTCCGGCAGCGTCGAGATCGGGTCGTAGTACGGGTACCGGCGCTGCAGCGCCTCCGGGTCCTCCAGCTCGATCCCGGTCCGGTAGTTCTTCGTCCAGTACGAAATCCCGAGCTCCCGGTCGTACTCGGCCAGCTGGTGCACCCACCGCTTCCCGACATACGGCACGTCGCACACGATTCGCGGCGTCGCGTACCCCGGCAGGTACCCCATGATCGCGTGCTGCAGTTCCTGGGCCTCCCACACCGAAACGCGCCAGTGCTCCGCGTTCGGGATCATGTCGCACATGTAGAAGTAGTACGGCAGGATGTTCGCCTCGCCCTGCAGCGCGAAGCACAGGTCCAGCAGCGCCGCCGGGGTGGCGTTCACCCCGCGCATCAACACACCCTGGTTGCGGACGTCGCGGACGCCGACGTTGAGCGCCGTCTGGGCGGCTTCGGCCACCAGGGGCGTCACCGACTGCGCGTGGTTGACGTGGGTGTGGATCGCCAGGTTGACGCCGCGGCGCTGGGCGGTCACCGCGACGCGCTCGAGGCCTTCGACGACCTTCGGCTGGATCCAGTGCTGCGGCAGCGCCGCCAGCGCCTTGGTCGCCAGGCGGATGTCGCGGACGGTGTCGATGTCCATCAGGCGCATCAGGAACGACTCCAGCTGCGGCCACGGCACGTTCGCGACGTCGCCGCCGGAGACCACCACGTCGCGCACGCCCGGGGTCTTCTTCAGATACGCGATCATCGCGTCCTGGCGGTCGACCGGCTTCAGCGTCAGCTTGTGCTTCTCGACCGTCTCCGTGGAGTTGCCGACCAGGTCCATCCGGGTGCAGTGGCCGCAGTACTGCGGGCAGGTCGAGATCATCTCGGCCAGCACCTTGGTCGGGTAGCGGTGGGTCAGGCCCTCCACCACCCACATCTCCGCCTCGTGCAGCGAGTCCCGTTCCGAGTGCGGGTGGCTCGGCCACGTGGCGTCACGATCACTGTGAACCGGGAGCATGTAGCGGCGGATCGGGTCGGCGTAGAAGGCCTCGGTGACCTTCGCCGGGTCGGTGCCGGCCGTGGGCGCCATCGTGTTGAGCATCTGCGGCGGCAGCAGCATCGACATCGTCGCCATTTCGCGCTGGTCGGCGAGCAGGTCGTCGTAGAAGCGCTCCTCCAGCAGGTCGCCCATCAGGGCGCGCAGCTGCTTGACGTTGCGGACGCAGTGCACCCGCTGCCACTGCGCGTCGCGCCACTCGGCCTCGGTCACGTCGTGCCAGCCGGGGAAGCGGCGCCAGTCGGGTTCCACCAGCTCGGCGCGGGCGTACTCGTAGGGCTGGTCAAAGGCGGCGGCAGGCGTCACAGGTTCCTGGATCGCAGTCACTTGTACTCCTAGTCGTCGGGAACGCGTTAAAATATCCTGCCATAACGCTCTCACGACGTAAATCTTCCTGCATGCTGGGGTGGCTTCCCCCAGGTGCAGCAGTCCCGGCGCACCGGGGCAGACTCGGGGGTGTGACGGACGAACACACGACGCTCCTGCTCGGCGGGCGCGTCTACACCCCCGCCGGCCCGGACGCCACGGCCATGGCGGTCACCGGCGGCACCGTGGTCTGGGTCGGCCAGGACGCCCCGGCCCGCGCCCTGCACCCCGGCGCCGAGATCGTCGACCTCGACGGCGCCTTCGTCGCACCCGCCTTCGTCGATGCCCACGTGCACGCCACCGCCACCGGCCTGCACCTGACCGGCCTCGACGTCACCGGCGTCCGCAGCGGCGCCGAACTGCTGGCCCGCGTGCGCGACGCCGTCGTCCCCGGCCAGGTCCTGCTCGCCCACGGCTGGGACGAGAGCGCCTGGACCGACCCGCGGCTGCCCAGCCGCGCCGAGCTCGACGCCGCCGCCGCCGGGACGCCCGTCTACCTCAGCCGCGTCGACGTCCACTCCGCGCTGGTCTCCACCGCGCTGGTCGAGCTGGCCCCGGCCGCCCGCGCCGGCGACGGCTGGTCGCCAGACGGCCCCCTGACCCGCGCCGCACACCACGCCGTCCGCGCGGCCGTGCGCGCCGCCATCACTCCCGAACAGCGTGACCGCGCCCAGCGGGCCTTCCTCGCCGAAGCCGCCAAGCAGGGCATCGTCAGCGTCCACGAGTGCGCCGGCCCCGACATCTCCGGCCGTGACGACCTCGCCGCCCTGCTCACCCTCGCGGGCCCCGGCACTCCCGAGGTCGTCGGCTACTGGGGCGAACTCGGCGCCGTCGACACCGCGAAGCAGCTCGGCGCCCGCGGCCTGGCCGGCGACCTGTTCGTCGACGGTGCCCTCGGCTCCCGCACCGCCGCCCTGAGCACCCCCTACGCCGACCACGCGAGCGAGGGAACGCTCTACCTCGACGCGCACCGCATCGGCGAGCACCTGGCCGCCTGCACCGAAGCCGGGCTGCAGGCCGGGTTCCACGTCATCGGCGACGCCGCCGTCGCGGAGGTCGTCGAAGGCTTCCGGCTCGCCGAGAAGGAGGTCGGGCAGCGCGCGCTCGCGGCCCGCCACCACCGCCTCGAGCACCTGGAGATGGTCACCGCCGAGCAGGCGAAGCAGCTGGCCGGCTGGGGCGTCGTCGCCTCGATGCAGCCGCTGTTCGACGCGCTCTGGGGCGGCCCGGAAGGGATGTACGCCGACCGGCTCGGCGCGGACCGCGCGGCCGGCCTCAACCCGTTCGCCACGCTCGCCGCCGAAGGCGTCCTGCTGGCCTTCGGTTCCGACGCGCCCGTCACGCCGCTGGACCCGTGGGCGAGCGTCCGCGCGGCCGCCTACCACCGGACCCCGGGCGCGGGCCTGTCCCCGCGCGCGGCGTTCACCGCCCACACCCGGGCCGGGCACCGCGCGGCGGGCGTCAACGACGGCGTCACCGGCAGCCTCGTCCCGGGCGCCCCGGCGCACTACGCGATCTGGGACGCGACCGACCTCGTCGTCGCGACGCCGGACAGCCGCGTGCAGCGCTGGTCCACCGACCCGCGTGCCGGCGTGCCGCCCCTGCCGCGGCTCGAACCGGACGCCGTCCTCCCGCGCTGCCTGCGCACGGTCCGCGCGGGTGCCGTCCTCCACGACGCCATCTCCTAGAGTTGGCACCCGTGGCAGTCACCGTGGCCGACCCCGAACCGGGCGCCCCGCACCAACCCTCGCGAACCCGGCGGTTCCCGCGCGCCTGGCTGCTGCGCCTGGCCGCGGCGCTGGTGTCCGGTTTCGCCTATTACCTGAGCTTCGCGCCGCGCCCGCTGTGGTGGCTCGCCCCGCTGGCGTTCGCCGGGTTCGCGCTCGTGCTGCGCGGCCGGACCTTCCGCGGCGCGTTCGGCTACGGCTTCGCGTTCGGGTTCGTGTTCTTCCTGCCGCTGCTGACGTGGCTGCTGGACTTCCTGGGCCCCGACTTCGGGCCGTGGCCGTGGCTGGGCCTGTCGTTCGCGCTGGCGCTCTACTACGGCCTCGCCGGCGGCCTCATCACATGGGTCTCCCGCCTGCCCGCCGCGCCGCTGTGGGCCGCGCTGGTGTTCGTCGCGCTGGAGACGCCGCGGGCGTGGTTCCCCTTCGGCGGCTTCCCGTGGGGCCGGGTCGCGTTCAGCCAGCCCGAAGGCGCGTTCCTGCCGCTGGCCTCGATCGGCGGCGCGCCCCTGGTCGGCCTCGCCGTCGTCCTGAGCGGCTTCTGCCTCGCCGCGCTCGCCGCCCGGCTGTGGGAAACGCGCAAGCCGACCCACCCGGCCGTGTTCGCCGCCGTCGGCACGCTCCTGCCCGTGGTGGCCGGCCTGGCGCTGTGGCCGACGATCGGGACCGACGCCCAAGACGGCGAGCGGACCATCGCGACCGTGCAGGGCAACGCCCCGGACATCGGGCTGGCACTGCAGGGCGAACGCGCGCTGCTGCGCCGCAACACCATCGCCGAAAGCCGGCGGCTGCTCGACGCCATCCACGCCGGCAAGGTCCCGAAGCCGGACCTGCTGCTGTGGCCGGAGAGCGCGACGACCGTCACCGGGCCCGACCCGCAGGTCGACCAGCTGGTGGCGAGCTTCGGCGTGCCCGCCCTGATCGGCGCGCTCTACCAGCTCCCGGACGGCCACCTGCAGAACTCCGTCATCGCCTGGGACCCGAACACCGGCCCCGGGCAGCGCTACGCGAAGCAGCAGCTGGTGCCCTTCGGCGAGTACGTGCCCGCCCGCAAGCTCGCCGAGCTCGTCACGCCGTTCCTCGACCAGGAAACCGTCGACATGGTGCCGGGCGACGGCGCCAACCAGGCCATGGCCGTCGCGGGCACGAAGGTCGGGGTGTTCGTCTGCTACGAGGCCGCGTTCGACTACCCGGGCCGCGACGCGGTCCGCGACGGCGCCGAGGTGCTCGTGGTGCCGACCAACAACGCCTGGTACGGCGAAAGCGAAATGAGCGTCCAGCAGCTGGCCATGTCGCGGCTGCGGGCGGTCGAACACGGCCGCGCCGTCGTGGTGTCCGCCGTCTCAGGAGTGAGCGCGGTCGTCGCCCCCGACGGGACGGTTACCAGCTCAACGGGCCTTTTCACCGCGGATTCCCTGGTCGGGCGCGTCCCGCTGCGGACGCAGACTACGCTGTCGGATCGACTCGGTGCGTGGACGGAGTACGGGCTGCTGGCACTGGCGATCGCCGGGGTGGCCGGCGGGCTCGTGCTCCGTTTTCGCACCCGGCGCGGCAGCGCCGGCACGGCAGGGGAAGCGGCGGACTGACCGCCGCGGATATCGGAGGAGCACGGATGTCGCAGGCGCCGCGGGGGGCCCGGGAAATCGAGCCGGTGCTGGTGGTGATCCCGACGTACAACGAGCGGGAGAACCTCGGCCCGATCCTGGACCGCCTGCACAAGGTACTCCCGGACGTGCACGTGCTCGTGGTGGACGACGGCAGCCCGGACGGCACCGGTGAGCTGGCCGACGAGCGCGCGGCCGCGAACGACCACGTCCACGTGCTGCACCGCACGGAGAAGGCCGGTCTCGGCGCCGCCTACATCGCCGGGTTCCGGTGGGGCCTGGCACGGGAGTACGCCATCATCGTCGAGATGGACGCCGACGGCTCGCACGCGCCGGAGGACCTGCCGCGGCTGCTGGACGCCGTCGGCGACGCCGACCTCGCGATCGGGTCGCGGTACGTGCCGGGCGGCAGCGTGGTGAACTGGCCGCTCAAGCGCCAGGTCCTCTCGCGGGGCGCCAACCTCTACTCGCAGATCGCGCTGGGCATGCGCACCCGCGACATCACGGCCGGTTTCCGCGCCTACCGGCGCCCGGTGCTGGAGAAGCTGGCCTTGGACGAGGTCAACTCGCACGGCTACTGCTTCCAGATCGACCTGACGATCCGCACGGCCGACGCCGGGTTCGAGATCGTCGAGGTGCCGATCACCTTCACCGAGCGCGAGATCGGCGAGTCGAAGATGGACGGCTCGATCATCGGCGAGGCGTTCCTGCGGGTGGCGTCCTGGGGCGCGGAGCGCCGCTGGCAGCAGCTGCGCCGGCTGGTCAAGCGCCGCTGAGCCGCGCGGTCACGATCCAGGTCCGGGCGCCCAGCAACACGCCGTCAGCGGTTTCGTGGGCGGCGAAGGCGTCTCGGAGCCGGTCGGCGGCCTGCTCGGTGGGGCGCAGCTCCTGGACGTCCTTGAGGCCGAGCGCGAACTCGCACGCCGTCGCCGCGTCGGGCCCGTAGCAGACGGGCTCGCGCAGCTCGGTGAATTCGACGTCGCCGAACCCGGCCCCTTCCAGCAGCGCGCGCGTGCGATCGGGGTCGCCGAGGGAGAAGTGCGGCCCGGCCGGTGGCGGGGTGGTGCCGGGCGCGACGGCGTCGTGCAGCACCGAGTACCACTCGTTGCGCGCCCGCTCCTGCCACACCAGCAGCACCAGGCGCCCACCGGGACGCAACGCGCGGGCGAGGTTGGCGAACGCGGCGGGCGGGTCGGCGAAGAACATCGCCCCGAACCGGCTGAGCACGACGTCGAACGCCGCCGCCGGGAACTCGTGGGTCTGCACGTCGGCCACCTCGAAGCTCGCCCCGCCGAGTTCGCGGGCCTTGGCGATCGCCTGCTCCGAGACGTCGACACCGAGCGCCGTCGCACCCGCCTGCGTGGCTTCGCGGGTGGACTCGCCGGTGCCGCAGCCGACGTCGAGAACGTTCTCGCCGGGCCGGATGGCGGCCGCGGCGCGGAACCGTTCGTTGTGCGGGCGCACCTCGGCGTCGAACAGCTCCGCGAACCGGACCCGGTGTTCACTCATGCCGTCTTCTCCCGTTCTCGGCCATCATGGGGCCGATGACGACCATCGTGGCCTTCCACGCGCACGCCGACGACCCCGTGCTGCTCAGCGGCGGCACCCTGGCCCGCGCGGCGGCCGACGGGCACCGGGTGGTGGTCGTCGTGGCCACCGACGGGATGGCCGCGGACCACCCGACCCCGAGGTGGGCCGAGCTGGAGGCGAGCGCGGCCATCCTCGGCGTCCGGCGCGTCGTGCACCTCGGGTACGCCGACAGCGGGCACGGACCCGAGCTGTACGCGGATCCGCCCGGCCGGCAGCGCTTCGCCCGCGCCGACACCGAGGAGGCCGCGCACCGGCTCGCGGCGATCCTGCAGGAGGAGCGCGCCGATCTGCTGCTCGGCTACGACGCAGGCGGCGGCTACGGGCACCGCGACCACGTCAAGGTGCACCAGGTCGCCCGGCGCGCGGCCCGGCTGACCGGGACGCGGCTGCTGGAGGCCACGCTGCCGCGGGACTTCGCGCTGCGGTTCGTCCGGGTCCTGCGGGCGCTGCGGATCCCGTTCGGCTACGACACCGAAGCGCTCGAGCACGCCTACAGCCCGGCCTCGTCCGTCACCCACCGGTTCGACGTGCGGCGGTTCGCCGGGCGCAAGCAGGCCGCGCTGGCGGCGCACGTGTCCGACGTCCGCGGCACCGGGCGGCTCGCGGCGGTGCTGCGGCTGCTCGTGTGGCTGCCGGCGCCGCTGTTCGCGGTGGTGGCGGGCCGGGAGTGGTACGTCGAGGTCACGCCGGCAGGATCGGCACCCGCTCTGCAAGTTCCTGCACGTTCTCGGCGTCGGTGATGACGCCGGCGACGTCGGCGAGGGGCAGGACGGTGAACCGCGAGGCGGCGCCGATCTTCTCGGCGCTGGCCAGGACGAACGTGTCGGCCGCGCGGCGGGCCAGGGTGCGTTTCATCGCGGCCTCCTCGGCGTCGCCGGTGGTGAGGCCGGCGTCGGGGTGGACGCCGGTGACGCCGAGCAGGAAGACGTCGGCGCTGATCGCCTGGGCGGCCTCGGCCGCGGCGGCGCCGCAGGTGACCGCGGAGTGCCGGAACAGGCGGCCGCCGAGCAGGAAGACGTCGATGCCCGGGTGGTCGAGCAGGGCGACGGCGACGGTCGGGCTGTGCGTGACGACGGTGGCCTCGAGGTCCCTGGGCAGGGCGTTCGCGACGGCGAGGGTGGTGGTGCCGCCGTCGAGGATGGCGGTCGAGCCGGGGCGGACCAGCGTGGCGGCGACGTGGGCGACCCGGTCCTTGCCGTCGACGGCGATGGCGGTGCGGCTCGCGTAGTCGGCGACGGCGGGGGAGACGGGCAGCGCTCCGCCGTAGACGCGCTGGCACAGCCCGGCGGCGGCGAGGTCGCGCAGGTCCCGGCGGATGCTGTCCTCCGAGACACCGAGTTCGGCCGCGACGTCCTTGGCCAGCACCTTGCCCTCGGCCGCGAGCCGGGCGAGCAGCAGGTCCCGGCGTTCCCCGACCAACATGCACGTTCCTCCTTGTTTCTGCCGAGTCATGCACATTATGGTCGCGGTATGACCTCTTCGACAACCCCGTCCCGCAATCCGCGCGTCCGGGTGCGGGACGTGGAACTGCTCTCGTCGGCCTGGTACGTGCTGCGCCGCACGACGTTCGACTTCCGGCACCGCGACGGCCGCTGGACGACCGAGCAGCGCGAGACCTACGACCGCGGCAACGGCGCGACGGTGCTGCTCTACGACGTCGCGGGCGGCACCGTGCTGCTGACGCGCCAGTTCCGCTACCCGGTGTACGTCAACGACCACCCGGACGGCATGTTCCTGGAGACGGCGGCGGGCCTGCTGGACGCCGACGACCCGGAGACGGCGATCCGCCGGGAGGCGCAGGAGGAGACGGGCGTGCGGATCGGCTCGCTGGAGCACGTGTTCGACGTGTACACGAGCCCGGGCTCGGTGACCGAGCGCCTCCACTGCTACGCGGCGCCGTACGACCCGGCGGACCGGGGAGCGGGCGGCGGGGTCGCGGCGGAGGGGGAGGACATCGAGGTGCTGGAGCTGCGCTTCGAGGACGCCCTGAAGATGATCGAGACCGGCGAGATAGCCGACGCGAAGACCATCATGCTGCTCCAGTGGGCCGCCCTGCGCGGGCCGTTCCGCACCGATTAGGTTTCCGCGCCGCGCCCGTCTGCACAGGGGAGACCCACTCACGGAAGGCTGCGCGATGCGGAAACTGATCTTCGGCATGAACCTGACCCTGGACGGCTACACCGCCGCGGCCGGCGACGACATCGGCTGGAGCGGCGGGCCGAGCGACGAGCTGTTCCAGTGGTGGCTCGACTACGAGCTCGCCATCAGCACGTCGCTGTACGGGCGCAAGCTGTGGGAGGCGATGAGCTCCTACTGGCCGACCGGCGACCAGCAGCCCGGCGCGACCCCGGCCCAGATCGAGTTCGCCCGGAACTGGCGGGACACGCCGAAGGTCGTGTTCTCCTCGACGGTCGACAAGGTCGACTGGAACACCCGCCTGGTCACCGGCGACGCGGTCGCCGAGATCACCCGGCTCAAGGCCGAGGACGGCGGCCCGATGAGCATCGGCGGCGCGACGCTCGCCGCGGCCGCCGCGCGGGCCGGGCTGGTCGACGAGTACGTGCTGGTCACCCACCCGGTCCTGGTGGGCGGCGGCACGCCGTTCTTCACGGCACCGGACAGCTGGGTGACCCTGAACCTGGTGGAGACGCGGACGTTCCCCGGCGGCGTGGTGCTGACCCGCTACGAGACGAGGTGATCACCGCGTCGGCGGCAGGCCCGGCCACGGCTTGCCGCCGACGTCGAACCCGGTGAGCTCGGCGATCTTCCCGTCGGCGACGTGCAGGAGCGCGACGGCGAACAGCCGGTACTCCGGGTCGTCGGGCGTGCGGAGGTACAGCGCGGCAGCGGGCATGCGGTTGACCGTCGTGGCGACACCGCGCCAGTCGTCGTGGCCGCGCCGGAAGAGCCCGCCGGAGACCCAGCCGTCCACCGCGTCCGTGGCCGTCGTGGTCACGGTGCCCGGGTCGGGCAGCATCGCGAAGCGCAGGTCGTCGCGCAGCAGCGACGTCAGGCCGTCGAGGTCGTTGCGCTCGTGGGCGTCGATGTAGGCCTTCACCACGCCGCGCTCGTCGGTCGACAGCTCGTGGGTGGCGGGGCTGCGCCAGTCGAGGCGGCGGTCGGCCAGCCGCTCGCGCATGGTCACGCGCGCCCGCTGCAGCGCGCTGGTCACCGAGGCGACGGTCAGCTCGAGCGCGTCGGCGGCGTTCGACGCCGGCCAGCCGAGGACGTCGCGCAGGATGAACGCCGCCCGCTGCCGCGGCGGCAGGTGCTGGACGGCGACGATGAACGCCAGCTCGATCGTCTCCCGCGCGACCACCGATTCCTGCGGGTCCTCGGGCAGCATCCGGTCGGGGTAGGGCTGCAGGTACGGCAGCTCGGAGCCGGGGGCCGGCGGCTCGAACGGCACGGGTGTGCGCTTCTCCAGGAAGTCGAGGCAGGCGTTCGTCGCGATGCGGTACAGCCAGGTCCGCAAGGTCGCGTGGCCCTGGAACGACTCCCGCTTGTGCCACGCCCGCAGGAGCGTCTCCTGCGTCAGGTCCTGGGCGTCCTCGTAGTTCGCGAGCATCCGGTAGCAGTGCACCTGCAGTTCACGCCGGTGGCGCTCCGCGAGAAGCGCGAACCGCGCAGCGTCGGTCATGGTCGTTCCTTCCACCGGTGCGACAGGGGCCGACAGTACCGACGACGCGGCGGCGGATTTCTGATCGGTGGCGGCTTCCGGGCAAGCGAAAGGCCCCCGCCGGGGGAGGTGGCGGGGGCCTTTCCGTTGTGGTGGGAGCGGTGGCTACGGGCCGACGCTTGACGAGGGCGTTACGCGGACCGGGAGGTCCGCCGCCCCTTCAGCTCGGCGAGACGTTCGTTCAACAGGTCCTCGAGCTCGGGGATCGTGCGCCGCTCGAGCAGCATGTCCCAGTGGGTGCGCGGCGGCTTGACCTTCTTCTGCTCGGGCTGCCCGCCATCCACGATCTCCGACTCACTGCCGTGCAGCCGGCATTCCCAGACCGTCGGGATCTCGGCGTCGTCGGAGAACGGCACCTCGAACTCGTGGTTCTTCGGGCAGGCGTAACGCACGGTGCGGCGTGGGGCGAGGTCGTGGTTGCGGTCGGTCTCGTAGCTGACCGCTCCCAGCCGGCTTCCACGAAGAACACGGTCGGCCATGATGGGTCCTTTCAGTCAGCTCCGGGTGGAGCCAGGGCGATGCTCACCCTATGCAACGACTTGGGGGCCCCGAGGATTCCCGGGACACCATGTCGTTGCTCACGATGAGCTGCGTCACCCAACGGCATCAGCTTCCTCTAGTAGGAGGCGTTTCGCGCTCCGGCGTGACGTCAATACGGCCTTCTTAGTGCTGATATCCCCCGGATGGGCTACTGGCACCCACCTCAGGTCAACCGTAACTGACCGTGACGACCAGTAACGGGCCCCAAGTCACCCGATCGAAAGTGGCGGCGACACAATACCTGATAACGCACAGTAGCGTTTTCGGCCTCAAAACCGGCCAAAGCTGAAGATTCAACTACGGATTGTTCGGTATCTGCCACCACAACGGTGTCACCCTCGCGCACAACCTCACCGTCGAGCACCCGCGCGTTGAACCGTCCGGGCAGCCCGCACCAGCACAGCACCTCCACCTGAACCGGCTGCAGCTCGTCCGCCAGTTCGAACAGACGAGCGGCACCCGGGAACAACCGGCTCCGGAAATCCGTCGCGATGCCGAAGCAGTACACGTCGATCTCCACCTCGTCGGCCAGCTCCGCCAGCTGGTCGACCTGCCCGGGGGAGAGGAACTGCGCCTCGTCCACCACCACGTAGTCCACGTGCTGCCCGCGCGCCCACTCCTGCCGCACCAGATCCCGCACGTCGGTGTCCTCGCCGACCTCCACCGCCTGCCGGCTCAGCCCGATCCGGCTCGAGATCTGCGGCGCGCCCGACCGGTCGTGACGCACCAGCACCAGGCCACGACGGCCCTGGCGCGCGTGGTTGTGGTCGATCTGCAGCGCCAGGGTCGACTTCCCGCAGTCCATCGGCCCGTAGCAGAACTTCAGCCTGCCCACCGGCGGCGTCCCGCGCCGCGAACCGGCCGCGGGAACCGACGACAACGCGTCGGTGGGATCAGGGCCGGCCGCCCGGTCGTTCAACAAGGTCACGACAGCCGACCCTATCGGTGTCTGGACACTCGTTCAGGACAGGCCCGCGTGACAGCCGAACAGGCCACGTCACAGGCTCACAGGACCTCCGGCGGGGTGTTGCCCGCCGCCACGATCGCCCGCCGCACCGGGACCAGCCAGACCAGCACCAAACCCGCCGCGAAGAAGATCACCAGCGCCACGATGGCCAGCCGGAACGACCCCGTCGCCTGCCCCACCCCGGCGAACACCAGCGGTCCCAGCCACGACGTCCCGCGCTCGCCCACAACGTAGAGCGAGTAGTACTGCGCGTCCTTGCCCGCCGGGATCATCTGGCTGAACAACGACCGCGACAACGCGTTCGTCCCACCCAGCACCAGCCCGATCCCGACCGCCACCGCGAGGAACTGCAACATCTGCTTCGGCTGCACGAAGTACGCCCCGGCCAGCACCACCACCCACACCACCAGGCTGCCCAGAATCGTCCGCTTCGCCCCGATCCGCCGCGCCACCAGCCCGTGCAGCGTCCCGCCCAGGTACGCCACGAACTGGATCACCAGGATCGTCACGATCAGCACGCTGTTGCCGAAGCCCAGCTCGTCCTTGCCGTACTGCGCCGACACCGTCACCACCGTGTTGATGCCGTCGGTGAAGACCAGGTAGCTGCCCAGGAACGCCAGCGTCAACGGGAACGCCTTCGCCGACACGATCGTCTGCCGCAGCTCCGCGAACCCCGCCCGCAGCACCGACTTCCCGGGGACGACGTCGACCGGCGTGTGCCGGCGGGGGAGCGCCCGCACCGCCGGGATCGTGAACGCCGCCCACCACAACCCCGAGGTCAGGAAGCAGATCTGCACCGCCGTGCCCTCGCTCACGCCGAACGTGTCGTGCCCGAGGTAGAACCCCAGCTGCAACGCCAGCGCCAGCCCGCCGCCCAGGTACCCGAACGCCCAGCCCTTCGCCGAAATGTCGTCCCGCTCGTCCGGCCCGCCGATGTCCACCAGGAACGAGTAGTAGACGACCAGCGAACCGCCGTACCCGATGTTCGCGACGACGAACAGCACCACGCCCAGCTGCCAGTCCGACCCCGCGAGGAAGAACATCGCCGCCGCGGCCGCCGCGCCCAGGAACGCGAACCCGCCCAGGATCCGCCGCTTGTTGTGACTGCGGTCGGCCACCGCACCCGCGATCGGCAGCACCAGCACCTGCACCACCGTCGCCACCGACAGCAGGTAGCCCCACACCGACCCGGCGGGGAAGTGCAGCCCGAACAACGTCACGTCGCAGTTGTGCAGCGTGTCGGTCCTGCCCGCCGCGTCGAGGCACGCGCGGTCCCCGTTAAGGGTGAAGTTCGCCTTCGCGTCCGCCGCCGCGATCCCGCTCATGGACAGCGCGCCGAACACCGTCGTCGTCGACGAATAGAACGGCGAATTCGCCCAGTCGTAGAAATACCAGCCCCAGCGCTCGCGCTTGGTCGAGCGCGTCCCGGCCAGCGTCATCCACGGCTCCTCGAGGTCAAGAACTTCCAGGTCAGCGCGGAGACTACTGGTGCTTCGCAACGCGAAGGACTCCGCCTGCCCAAACCGTGTCCGCTTTGTCGCTTCGCGCTCATCCGCCACTTCCGGGGCAATCACGGTCCGCCCCGCACGGCGTGTCGCGAACCGAAGTGAACGGTGTTTCATGTGAGACTGAGGCGCGCAGTGTGTCTCTTGTGGTCACTGGGACACACTCCTACTGTGCACCCATGATCCAGAACCGCAGCCGCACCGCCGCGAGAATCCTCCTCCTCGCCATCGCCGCCCTGGGTCTGCAGCTCACCGTCCCCGCCACCGCCTCCGCGGATCCCGCGTCGAGCGCCTGGGCCAAGCTCCGCATGTGCGAATCCAGCAACCGCTACGCCACCAACACCGGCAACGGCTACTACGGCGCCTACCAGTTCGACCTGCCCACCTGGCGCAGCGTCGGCGGCACCGGCCGCCCCGACCAGGCCGCCCCCGCCGAACAGGACTACCGCGCCCTCTACCTCTACCGCATGCGCGGCTGGCAACCCTGGCAGTGCGCCGGCATGCTCAAACTCGCCGGCGACGCCGACGCCCGCAGCAAGCGCGTCCCCACCTACGCCGAAGCCGCCTACATCGGCGGGGGAGGACTGCCCGCCCCGGTCCCGGGCCCCGGCGGCCCCAAACCCGCCTGGCCCGGCGTCGTCTACCGATACGGCGACTGCGCCACCCCGCTCAAAGCCTTCCAGCTCCGCATGAACGCCTTCGGCTACGGCTTCACCGGCACCGGCTGCTACTACGAAAAGACCCGCACCGCCGTCCTCGACCTCCAGCGCGCCAACGGCATCAAGGACAGCGGCCTGCTCGGCCCCAAGACCTGGGACGCCGCCTGGAACGGCAAAGCACCCCGCTGACGGCTCACGGCTCCTGCGACCGCTGCCACGCACCCCGCTCGACCAGCACCTCGCGCAGCAGGTCCGGCCGGTCCGTCACGATCCCGTGCACCCCCAGGTCCAGCAGCATCCGCATCTCCGCCGGATCGTCGATGGTCCACGTGTGCACCTCGACACCCGACCGCCCGGCGATCGACAGGAACGCCTTGTCCACCACCCGCAACGCACCCTGCCGCACCGGCACCTGCGCCATCGCCCCCAGCACCAGCCGCCCGAGGGGGAGCAGCGGCAGCTTCCCCCGCGCCCACAACGCGAACGCCGACCGCGGCCCCATCGCCGTCACCAGCTTCGGCCCCGCCAGCTTCCGCAACCGCACCAGCCGCGCGTCCGAAAACGCCGCCGCCGCCACCCGGTCGTGCGCCTTCGTCCGCTCCAGCACCCGCACGAACGGCTCCACCGCCCGATCGGCCTTCACATCGACGTTGAACCGCGCGTTCGGCAGCTCCTCCAGCACGTCCTCCAGCCGCGACAGCGGCGCCTTCCCCCCGACCTTGACGTTCTTCAGCTGCGCCCACGTCTGCGCCGCGATCGGTCCCGACCCGTCCGTCGTCCGGTCCAAGTTCGGGTCGTGGTGCACGACCACCACCCCGTCCGCCGTCGCGTGCACGTCCGTCTCCAGGTACCGGTACCCCTCTTCACACGCCCGCCGGAACGCCGGCAGCGAGTTCTCCAGCCCGTCGAGCTCGCCGAGGTGCCACCCCCGGTGAGCGAACGCACGGGGAATCGGATCGGCCAGGTACGGAAACGACGCCTGCATCCCCCAAGTGTGCCCTTCCGCCATGACCCCGGCATGAGCAACCGGTGGCCAGCTAGGGTCTCCCGGGTGAGGGAAGCCGCCGAACTGACCCAGCTCGAACCCGCCCCCGCCCGCCGCGGCGCCCCCAAGCACTGCGGCTGGTGCGGCCGCCGCCTGCCCGAAGCCGGCAACGTCGGCCGGCGCCGCCGGTACTGCGGCCAGTCCTGCCGCCAACGCGCCTACGAACGCCGCACGGCACTGCAGCGAAGCGGCCTGCCCGAAGACGCCGTCGTGCTCTCCGACACCGAGATCGCCGCCCTCCAGGACCGCCTGTTCCAGCTCAGGTGCGCGGCCGAAGACATCGTCACCGCCGCCGACGACGGCGCCGACCCCCGGGAACTCCGCGGACTCGCCGAAGAGATCGCCCGCGCGGCCAAGGACCTCGAACAACTCCGCTGATCCGCCCGGCCTCAGCCCAACCCGTCCAGCGCCCGGTACGTCCGGTTGCTCGCCGCCGCCGCACGCTGCTCACGACCCGTCGCCTCGATGTAGTTCTGGCTCGTCGCCAAACTCGCGTGCCCCAGCAACGCCATGATCTCCGAAGCCGTCGCCCCGTCCTCCGCCAACCTCGTCGCGAACGTGTGCCGCAACGCGTGCAGATTCGCCCCCACCGGCACCCGGTCGTGCAACCCCGCCCCCCGATAACACGACTTCACCAGGTACTCCAGGGCACCCCGCCCGATCGGCTCACCCGACCGGTCCAGCAGCAACGGCGAACCAGGGGAGAACCGCGCACTCGGGAACCGCACCCGGCACGACTCCCGGTACCGCTCGATCAGCTCCGCCAGCACCGGCTGCACCGGGATCGACCGATCCCGGCTGCCCTTCCCCTTCACGTGCAACCGAAGCTCACCCGCGCGCCCCACCAGCGACCGCGCCGTCAACGCCCGCATCTCCGCCGCCCGCAACCCCGCCACCAGCCCCAGCGCGATCACCAGCACGTCCCGCTCCGGCCACGGGTCCCGCGCGCGCCGCGAACCCGCGGCCGCCGCCGACAGCAGCTGCTCTGGGGTTTCCTCACCCCGCAACGGCTTCGGCGTCAACGCCGGCGTCCGCGGCCGCGCCACCGCACCCATCGGATTGCCCTCCAGGAGCCCGTCCGCCACGCAGAACGTCAGGAACTGGTTCCACGTCGACCACGCGCGCAGCACCGAGCTCTTCGCGTGCCCGTCGGCGAACACCCCGAACACCGCCCGCAGCGCCGGCCCGGTCAGGTCGGCGACGTCCAGGTCCTCGGCCGGGCGGCCGAGCTCGGAAACCAGGAGAGTGGTGATCCCGGCGAGATCGCGGCGGTAGGCGTCGGTGGTGTGCGGAGAGTCCTTGCGGGGCCGGCGGGCCGCGAAGAAGGCTTGCTGGGCCTCGGAAACCTTCATGTGGATCTTGTACCGCACACCACCGACAGTTTCGGTCGCCGGGTCACTCTCCCGGTTTCATGCATAATTGCCATTATGCATGAAATGTCGGTTTAGCCCGAAACGGCCCCCTGGGGGATCCGAGGCTCTCTCGGAGGCGATTCCGACCCCTGAATCGCCCCGCTGCGCACACGGCGGGGATGCGCACATACGTTCGAGAGCCTGGCGGGCGCGGGCCATTGAAAGCGACATGCTGTCCGGGAGGCTGCTGCGTCGCGGTCGCCAAACCGCGTTACGACGCCGGATCGGTCGCCATAGTTTCGTCACCGTGACGTATTGAGGCCGGGTGGCAGCGTATCGACTGCACGACTCCAGGGGATGCTCCTGCGGTGCTCCACAGGTGCCCTCGAGGCCTTCGGAGCGTCCGGACAGCGGGGTGCTCGGACGGAAACTTCAGGAGAAGCCGTCCTGACGAACCGAACGCGTCTCCAGGGATTCCCGCCTTCGGCACCCCTCCCGGCTTGCCGCCTCAGCGCGTCCCCAAGTGCCGATAATGTACATTATGTCAAGTAATGTCAGTGCCAGTCGCTGATCATGA
The DNA here is from genome assembly GCF_051337345.1 of Amycolatopsis sp. MEPSY49. Classification (NCBI taxonomy): domain Bacteria; kingdom Bacillati; phylum Actinomycetota; class Actinomycetes; order Pseudonocardiales; family Pseudonocardiaceae; genus Amycolatopsis; species Amycolatopsis sp. MEPSY49. Next base: position 893,520 of record NZ_JBDLYJ010000002.1, read on the forward strand.
CGTCCCGCGGCGCCGGGGCGCCCTCCCCGGTCTCCAGCAGCTGCTTGAGGCTCATCAGGTAGATGGCCCACTTCGTGCTGCAGTGGTGCATGAACTCGCCGGCCTCGCGCCAGCCTTCGTGCTTGAACAGCACGATCGTGTGGTCGACGCACTGCTCGATGTCCCAGCGGATCGTCGTGCCGATCCACTCCGGCGGGCCGTCGACGACCTCCCAGTGGACGAGCCGGCCCGGGTCGAGCTCGATGACCTTCATGTCGAAGCCGCCGGGGATGAACCGGAACGCGATGACGCCGCCGAGGTCGGTGTCCCCCACGGTCTTCTCGGTCCACCAGCCGGAGAGGCCGTCGAGCGTGGTGAGCGCTTCGTAGACCTTCTCGGGTGAGGACTTTTCGATGCCGATGCGGTGCAGGATGTCCATTTCTACTTCTTCCGTTCGATGGTTTCGGCGATGCGCTTGATGCGCTGGAGGCGGGCGTCCCAGGTCTTGCCGACGTCGGCGAGCTGGGCGGCGGCGCGGGCGAGCTGGGTTTCGTCGACGCGGAACTGCTTTTCGCGTCCTTCGGCCCGGGCGTGGACGAGGCCGGCGCGGTCGAGGACGGCGAGGTGCTTGGCGACGGCTTGGCGGGTGACCGGGAGGTGGTCGCTGAGGCTGGTGGCCGTTCCCCCGCCTTGGCTGAGCAGCAGGTCGAGCATGCGGCGGCGGGTGGGGTCGCCGATGGCGGACCAGAGGTCGTCGTCCACGGCGGTGGTCACCGGCCGGCTCCCGCCTTGGCGGCGCAGGCGGGGATGCGGGGCAGGAAGTGGCCCCAGCCGCTGACGTGGTCGGCGTATTCGGCGGCGATCTTGGCTTCGTCCCAGCCGCGTTCGCGGAAGCCGGTTTCGGTCATCCGCAGGCGGGTGCCGGTCGCGGTGGGTTCGAGTTCGAAGACGACGAGGAACGAGTTGCCCGGGGCGGCGGTCTCCCCTTCGGCGTGGGTCCAGCGGAAGGAGAAGAGTTTCGGGGGTTCGGCGTCGACGACGGTGAACCGGACCCAGGTGCCGCCGAAGCCGATGCGGCCCTCTCCCCCGGGTTCGACGGGGTACTCGGCTTCGTCGGTCCACCAGTCACGGACGTGTTCGGGGTTGCTGACGACGTCGAAGACGACTTCGGGGGTGGCGTCGATGTGGATTTCGCGTTCGAGTGTTCCGTGGTCCATGGGGGCTCCTCGTGCAACGTTTGGTTGCTCGTTACGGTAGCCGCGCCGGCGGCGATGCGCAACCATCGGTTGCTTGAAGGTCCTTCTGGACCCAGGCGACGTCGTGCCAGGCGCCGAGTTTCCAGCCGACGCGGCGGTAGACGCCCGCGGGTTCGAAGCCGAGCGCGCGATGCAGTCCCGCGCTGGCGTCGTTCGGGAGGGTCATCCCGGCGAAGGCGCGGCAGAGACCCTTGTGTCGCAGGCGTTCGAACAGCGTTTCGTAGAGCGCGCGGCCGGCTCCGGTGCGGCGGCGGCCGCGTTCGAGGTAGATGCTGGTTTCGCAGGACCACTGGTAGGCGGCGCGTTCGGCGAAGGGGTGGGCGTAGGCGAAGCCGGCGATGTGGCCGTCGTCTTCGAGGACGAACCAGGCGTGCGCGCGGGTGATGCGGTGGGCCATTTCGGCGGCGGAGGGTGGTTCGGTTTCGAAGGAGATGGCGGTGTCGGTGACGTAGGGCGCGTAGACGGCGGCGCAGGCGGCGGCGTCGGCTGGGAGGGCGTCTCGGATCATGGCTCATATGATAGCCATTTTGGTTCGTATAGTATCCCGGGTTATGACCGATCCTTTGACCGCGCGCCTGGCGGCCACCGTTCACGCGGCTCGTCTGTCCCGGGGTCTGTCGGCGGCGGCGCTGGCGGAGCAGTCCGGTGTTTCGCGGGCGATGATCGGCAAGATCGAGCGGGGTGACGTGCAGCCGACGGCCGCGTTGCTGGCGAAGCTGTCGGCCGCGCTGGGGATGACGTTGTCGGAGCTGATCGCGCGGGCGGAGGACGACGAGCGGCGGCTGGTGCGGGCGGCGGAGCAGCCGGTGTGGGTGGACCCGGACACGGGGTACCGGCGGCGGGCGGTCTCCCCCGCCGGCGGGCGGCCGCTGGAGCTGGTGGAGGTCGAGCTGCCGCCGGGTGCGCAGGTGCCGTTGGCGGCGGGGACGTATGCGTTCCTGCACCAGCAGATCTGGGTGCTGGAGGGGCATTTGCGGTTCCACGAGGACGCGGAGGTGCACGAGCTGGCCGCCGGGGACTGCCTGCAGCTGGGGCCGGCGGCGGACTGCGTGTTCGTGAACCCGGGGTCGCTCCCCTGCCGGTACCTGGTGGCGCTGGTGAAGCGGGCCACCTGAGCGCGGTGGGTGTGTCACTGGAAAGCAGCGAGAATGGCCGGTGTGGAGCGGGTGCTGGTGCTGGGCTGTGGTGGTTCGGGGAAGTCGGTGTTCGCGCGGCGGCTGGGGGCGCGGGCCGGGTTGCCGGTGGTGGAGCTGGACGCGGTGTTCTGGCAGCCGGGCCCGGTGGGGCTGTCGCGGCCGGAGTGGGTGGCGCGGCAGCGGGAGCTGGTCGCGGGTCCGAAGTGGATACTGGACGGTGACCTCGGGCCGTACGACGTGCTCGAGGTGCGTTTGGCGGCGGCGGACACGGTGGTGCTGCTGAACTTGTCGCCGGTGCGGTGTGTTTGGCGGGCGCTGCGGCGGGGCCGGGAGCGGTGGGACTTCTGGTGGTGGGTGCTGGGCTATCGGTGGCGGCACCTGCCGGGGCTGCGGCGGGTGTTGGCGGCGTCCGATGTGGACGTTGTGGAGTTGCGGTCGCCGCGGGCGGTGCGGGAGTTCCTCAGTTCAGCTTGAGGGCGGCGATCGACGAGTCGAGCCAGGCCGCGAGGAAGCGTTCCGGCGCCAGGTCGCCTGGGGTGTGGCCGATGAGGACGTCGAGGATCGGGTGGTAGGTCAGGGACGCGACGAGCACCGCGGCGGTCGCTTCGGGGTCGGTGACCGCCGCTCTCCCCGTATCGCGCAGGGTGGTGATCCACTCGGTTCCCCGGCGGTACACCGTGGCGAGGACGCCCTGCCACATCCGCTCGAACAGCTCCGGGAAGCCGGTGAACTCGCGGATCATCAGGCGGATGAGGTCGCGGTCGGCGGCCATGAACGCCCAGACGACGTCGGCCAGTACGCGGAGGGCCTCGCGGGGGTCGTCCGGCAGCTCGGCGTCGGCGGTTTCGGCCGTGCGGGCGGTCAGCCGCGCGAGGTTGTCGTGCACGGCCGCTTCCAGGAGCGCGGCTTTGGACGGGAAGTGCTTGTAGAGCGCGCCGGAGCCGGGGTTGAGGCCGCACGCGGTCTGGATGTCGGCGATGGATGTCGCGTCGTAGCCGCGGGTGGCGAAGAGGTGGACGGCTTCGTCGAGGATGCGGCGGCGGGTGACGCCGGGGGTTGTTCGCGCCATAGTGAGAGACTACTCTCTTTCTATGGTGGAAGTGACCGTGGAAGAGTTCGTGTCGTGTACGCCGGACGCCTTTCTCGCGCTGGTCATGGACCCGCGGCGGTACGCGGCGGTCGATCACAAGCTGGGCCGGATCGATTGGGTGCGCCGCGAGGGTGACGTCACCGAGTTCCGGTTCCGGTCGGCGCTGCCGGGGCTGGGGCCGGGCCCGAAGGTCGTGTCGCGGATGACTCTGACACCGGGTGAGCGCGTCGACGTGCAACTCCCCGACCTGCCGGAGAACCGGCTGGCCCGGCGGTTCTCGACGTTCGAAGCCAGCTTCGCGTGCGTGCCGGCCGAGGGTGGGATCCGGGTGACGCGGCGGATCGCGTTCGGGTTCGCCGCTCCCCTGCGTCCGCTGTTCGAACCGCTGCTGCGGCGGAAGCTGCCGGCCGATGTCGAGGCCGAGGTCCGGGGCGCGAAGCGGCTGCTGGAGCGTTGACTGAAGCAATGAATCAGTGCTTCACTTCTTGACGTGCCCTACCGCCGCACCCCGAAGGTGCAGGAACGCCTGGACACCCAGCGCGCGACGATCGTCGCCGCCGCGACCGAACAGCTGGCCGAACACGGCTACGGCGGCTGCTCCGTCGCCGCGGTGGCCGAGCGCGCCGGGGTCGCCGTCGGCAGCGTCTACCGGCACTTCCCCACCAAGGCCGACCTGGTCGTGCACGTGTTCCGGCAGGTCGTGACGCGGGAGGTCGAGGCCGTCCGGGCGGTGTCGGCGCAGCCCGGCGCGCCCGCCGAGCGGGTCCTGGCGGTGTTCGAGACCTTCGCCCAGCGCGCCCTGAAAGCCCCGCGGCAGGCCTACGCCCTGCTCGCCGAGCCGGTCGACGCGCTGATCGACGCCGAGCGGCTGGAGTTCCGGCGCGCGTTCACCGAGGTCGTCGCCGAACACGTCGCGGCCGGCGTCAAGGACGGCTCGCTGCCGCCGCAGGACGGCCGGCTCACTGCCGCCGCGCTGGTCGGCGCGGCCGCCGAAGTTCTCATCGGCCCGTTGACCAGCGGCAACGCCGGTGACGTCGCCGAGCTCCGCACGTTCGTCGTCCGCGCTCTAGGAGGTTCCGATGCCCGCTACGCATGAGGTCACCAACCAGGTCCCGCCGCTGGCCGGCCACGACGTCGCCGACGATCCCGCGCTGCTGGCCGGGCTGGAGCGCGCCGGGGCCGGCTGGGCGTCGGAGGAGTTGCACGAGCTGGGTCGGCTGGCCGGGAGCGAGCAGGCGCAGGAGTGGGGGCGGCTGGTCAACGAGAACGAGCCGGTGCTGCGCACCCACGACCGGTACGGGTACCGGATCGACGAGGTCGAGTTCCACCCGCACTGGCACGACCTGATGACCGTCGCGGTGTCGCACGGGCTGCACGGCACGCCGTGGCAGGACCGGCGCGAGGGCGTGCACGCGGCGCGCGCGGCGAAGTTCTACGTGTGGGGGCAGGTCGAGGCCGGGCACAGCTGCCCGATCTCGATGACCTACGCCGCGGTCCCGGCGCTGCGGGCCAACCCGGAGCTGGCCGCGCGGTACGAGCCGCTGCTGGCGGCGACCGAGTACGACTTCGGGCTGCGCGAGCCGAGCACCAAGCGGGGCCTGATCGCGGGCATGTCGATGACGGAGAAGCAGGGCGGCTCCGACGTCCGGGCCAACACGACCACGGCGACGCCGAGCGCGGACGGCAGCTACACCCTCGTCGGGCACAAGTGGTTCACCTCGGCGCCGATGTCGGACATGTTCCTGACGCTGGCCCAGGCGCCCGGCGGGCTCTCGTGCTTCCTGCTCCCCCGCGTCCTGCCCGACGGCTCCCGCAACCCGATCCGGTTGCAGCGGCTGAAGGACAAGCTGGGCAACCGGTCGAACGCGTCGTCGGAGATCGAGTACGACAACGCCGTGGGCTGGCTGGTCGGCGAGGAGGGCCGCGGTGTCCGCACGATCATCGAGATGGTCAACAACACCCGGCTGGACTGCACGCTCGGCAGCGCGTCCGGGATGCGGCTGGGCGCGGTCCGCGCGGTCCACCACGCGACGCACCGGTACGCGTTCGGCAAGGCGCTGGTCGACCAGCCGCTGATGGCGAACGTGCTGGCCGATCTCGTGGTCGAGTCCGAAGCGGCGACGACGGTGGCGATGCGGCTGGCCGCGGCGGGCGACCGCCGCGACGACGCCCAGGAGCAGGCGTTCCGGCGCCTCGGCCTGGCGGTGTCGAAGTACTGGGTGTGCAAGCGGGCGCCGATGCACGCGGCCGAAGCGCTGGAGTGCTTCGGCGGCAACGGGTACGTCGAGGAGTCGGGGATGCCGCGGCTCTACCGCGAGGCGCCGCTGTCGTCGATCTGGGAGGGCTCGGGCAACGTCGCGGCGCTGGACGCGTTGCGCGCCATGGGCAAGCAGCCGGAATCGGTCGCGGCGTTCTTCGCCGAGGTCGAGCAGGCGGCCGGTGGCGACGCGCGGCTGGACGACGCCGTGGACCGCGTCCGCAAGGAGCTGACCGACCTCGACGGCATCGAGTACCGGGCGCGGCGGGTGGTCGAGGCGATGGCGCTGGTGCTGCAGGGGTCGCTGCTCGTGCGTCATGGCCACCCGGCGGTGGCGGACGCGTTCTGCGCGTCCCGGTTCGGCGGGGACTGGGGCATCGCGTTCGGCACGCTGCCCTCCGGGGTGGACACGGGCGCGATCATCGAGCGCGCCGCGGTGCGTTAGCGGCCGAGCGCGTCGAGGGCGCCGGCGACCGCGGCGGCCTTGAGGTCTTCGACGGGGACGTCGGGGAACTGCATGCAGACGTCCTGCAGGCCGCCGAGCGCGAGGATGGCCCTGGCCTGCGCTTCGAGGGTCGGCGCCGGGCCGCAGATCAGTTCGGTGAGCCGGGTCCGCCACGCCAGCACTCGGTCGATGAGCCCGAGGTCGGCCAGGGTCGGCATCTCGGCCAGCAGCATGACGACGTCCGCGCGGTGGCGGTAGTTGAAGTCGAAGAAGCCTTCGACCAGCTCGCGCACCGGGGCGTCGCCGCGGGCCTCCTGGTCGAGGAGGAACTTCTCGCCGTCTTCGAGCATCGGGGCGACGATGCTGCGCACCAGGTCCTCGCGCGAGGGGAAGTGGTAGTAGAGCGCGGGTTTGGTGATGCCCAGCCGGTCGGCGATGTCCTGCAGGCTGGTGCGCTGGACGCCCTGGCTGGTGAACAGCTCGCGCGCGACGTCGAGGATGCGCTGCTTGGTGTCGGAGGGTTTCGGCACGGCCACAGCATAACTGACTTAACGATAGGTAAGGAGATGTGGTACAACTTACCTACCGTTAAGTCAGGGAGGTACTCATGCGGATCCTCGTCTCGGGCGCCAGCGTCGCCGGCCCGGTGCTCGCCTATTGGCTCACCCGCCACGGCTTCGACGTCACCGTCGTCGAGCGCGCCCCGGTGCTGCGCAAGACCGGCGGCCACGCCGTCGACCTGTTCCGGCCCGCCATGGACATCACCGAACGGATGGGCGTGCTGCCGCGCGTGGAAGCCCACGCCACCGGCACGACCCGGATGACCCTGCACCGCGAAGGCGTGCGCCGCCCGGTGCGCGTGGACTTGTCGAAGATCTACCGCGCCACCTCCGACCGGCACGTCGAGATCATGCGCGACGACCTCAGCGAGATCTACTACGACGCCGGCCGCGACGACGTCGAGTACCTCTTCGGCGACTCGATCACCGCCCTCTCCCCCGACGGCGAGGTCACCTTCGAGCACGCCGCGCCGCGGAAGTTCGACCTTGTCGTCGGCGCCGACGGGCTGCACTCGAACGTCCGTCGCCTGATCTTCGGCGAGGAAGCCGGGCTGACGAAGTTCATCGGCGCCTACCTGGCCGTGCTGTCCCTGCCCGGCACCTCGGGCCTCGGCGACGGCGAAACCGTCATGCACCTGGGCCCCGGCCGCACCGCCGGCATCTACCGCGCCCGCCACCTCGACGAAACCCGCGCGGTGTTCCTCTTCCGCCGCGACGAGCAGCTCGACTACCACCACCACGACGTCGAGCGGCAGAAGCAGCTGCTGCGCGAGGCCTACGCCGGGATGCACCCGCGGGTCGACGGCTGGCTCGCCGGCCTCGACGGCCCGGGTCCGTTCTACTTCGACTCGATCACCCAGCTGCGGCTCGAGAGCTGGTCACGCGGGCGCGTCACGCTCGTCGGCGACGCCGGCTACTGCCCCGGCCCGGCGGTCGGCGGCAGCACCAGCCTCGCGGTGCTCGGCGCGTACGTCCTGGCCGGCGAACTGGCCGCGGCGGGTGGGGACCACGAGCGCGCCTTCGCCGCCTACGAACAGGAGATGGGCGAGCTGGTGCGCAAGAGCCGCGCGTTCGCCGTCGGCGCGGCCCGCGGCCTGATCCCCGGGTCCTGGGTGGGAGTCTGGGCGCTGGCGCGCGGCGGCCAGCTCGTGTCGGTGCTCCCCAGCCGGGTCACGACGGCGCTGGCGAAGCTCAACACCGGCGGCGTGCGGATGCACGACTCGATGCGGGTCAAGGACTACGCCGTCACGTCCGTGGGCTGAGCCCGTCGGCGAGGATCGCGACCATCCGCTGGTTGTACCCCAGGTCCTCGCCGCGCACCGGCTGGCACAGCAGGGCCACGGCGTGCAGGAGGTCTTTCGCGCTGACGTCGGCGCGGACCTCCCCCGCCGCGGCCGCCGCGTCGAGCAGGGTGGCCAGCACCGGTTCCATCCGCTCCATGAAGTAGCCCGGCAGGGCGTCGAACGCCGGGTCGCCCGAGTGCAGCGCCGTGGCCAGCCCGCGTTTGGTGCCGACCAGCTCGGTGTAGCGCCGCAGCCACTCCCGCAGCGCCGCCCCGGGCGCGTGCCCGGCGCTGATCACCGGCCCCGCGTCGGCCAGGACGTCGATCTCGCGCTGCAGTACGGCCGCGACCAGGTCGGCGCGCTGTGGGAAGTGCCGGTAGAGCGTGCCGACACCGAGCCCGGCCAGATCGGTGATCTCCTTCGCGGGCGCGTCCACCCCCGAGGTGGCGAACACGCGTTTCGCCGCCTCGAGCAGCGCATCGACGTTGCGTTGCGCGTCGGCCCGCCGCCGGCGCGGCGTACTGCTCTCGGGCACGGTCCTCCTCGCGGGTAGCTAACCGGAAAGGCTTTCCGTATAGTTGCGGAAAAGCTTTCCGCTTAGCGTACTCCCGAGGAGCCCCCATGCAGTACCGCACCCTGGGCCGGACCGGCATCCAGGTCAGTCCCTACGCCCTGGGCACCCTGATGTTCGCCACCTCCATCGGCAACCCCGACCCCGCCGACTCCGCCCGCGTCCTGCACAAGGCGCTCGACGCCGGCATCAACTTCGTCGACACCGCCGACGCCTACGGCGACTCCGAGGAAGTCGTCGGCAAGGCCCTGGAAGGCCGCCGCGACGACGTCGTGCTCGCGACCAAGTTCGGCCGCCCGACCGGGCAGGACCCCAACCACCAGGGCGCGTCCCGGCGCTGGATCGTCACCGCCGTCGAGGACTCCCTGCGCCGCCTGCGCACCGACCACATCGACCTCTACCAGCTGCACCGCCCCGACCCCGGCACCCACATCGAGGAAACCCTCTCCGCGCTGACCGACCTGCTGCGCAGCGGGAAGGTCCGCGCGATCGGCGCGTCCGGGACCCCCGCCGCCGGCATCGTCGAGGCCCAGTGGGCCGCCGCGCGGCACGGCCTGACCGGCTTCCACACCGAGCAACCTGTCTACTCCCTGCTCAACCGCGGCATCGAGCGCGAGCTGCTGCCCACCACCCAGCAGTTCGGCATGGGCACCCTGGTCTGGGGCCCGCTCGGCCAAGGGCTGCTCACCGGGCGCCCGCACGACCAGCTGCGCCGCGCCGGCCTGGTCCGCCACCTCGGCGACGAGAACCGGCTCGCCGCCGCCGGGAAGTTCGCCGCCCTCGCCGCGGAAGCCGGCCTGCCCGTGACCCACCTCGCGATGGCGTTCACCATCGCCCACCCCGGCGTGACCAGCGCGCTCCTGGGCGCCCGCACGATGGCCCACCTCGACGACCTGCTCGCCGGCGTGGACGTCACCCTCTCCGACGACCTCCTCGACCGCATCGACGAGATCGTCCCGCCCGGCACCGACATCGGCGTCCTCGACCAGACCTACCAGCCCCCGGCGCTGCGGCAGCCGGACCTGCGCCGGCGGCCGCTCGCCGACCGCGCCGCCGCGTAGCTCCGCGGAAACCGGGCGGGGGGGGGGGGGGG
>NZ_JBDLYJ010000002.1:903300-1204749 GCF_051337345.1 Amycolatopsis sp. MEPSY49
CGGCGGCCGCGCGCGGACCGCGCCGCCGCGTTGCTCCGCGGAAACCGGGGGGGCGCGCGGGGAAGACCGGCCCCGCGCGCCCGCACCCCCAGTGGGCCCCGGCGGAAACCCCGCCGTCGCGGACAGGAGACAACGAGGATCTCGCTGGATACCGCGAAATCCCACGAAAATCCCTGCCCGGACAAGGGGTTTGTCCGTGAAGAAGCGTCAGCCGATCAGCAGTCCCGGGTCGGTCTCGGGCGGACCCGACGGCCACCACTCGCCACCCTCGCGCCGGTACGGGTGCCACCGGCCCGCACGGTCCAGCCGCAGCTGCACGTCCCCGGCCGTGCACCGGTTGCGCTCGAACACCGGAGCCTCGTCGGCGAGCGCGGCCCGCGCCGCCGCCAAGGCCGCCTTCGGCGGCGTCCACACCGAGTCCAGCACCTCCAGGCCGGCGCGCCCACCGTGCGTCCAAGCCGCCACCGCCCGCTCGAACTCCGGTCCCTCGCCCAGCCGCGAGGCCACCGAAGGGAATTCCGCGGCCAGCCGGACGGTGTCGAGCCGCCGTCCCGGCCACGGCTCCCCCGCCAGCACCGCGCGGGCCTGCGCCGCGGCGTTGGCCGCCAGCAGCGCGAACGCCGCCGCGGGCACCCCCGGCGCGGCCGGGATCGACGGCGCCCCCGACGGCGCGAAGTCCGCCAGGTCCGGCAGCACCCCCGGCGTCCGGTCCTCGACGACCAGGTCCGTCCGCGGCGCCGTACGGCTCTCCAGCTCCGCCCGGATCTCCCGTTCGCCCTTGCCGCGCATCAGCAGCAGCACGAACGGGTCCGCGTCCAGCAGCCACGACGCCTGGAACGACAACGCCGCCGCGTGCCGGCACGGCAGCTCCCAGCCCGGGCACTCGCACTCGGGGTCCAGGTCGCCGATCCCCGGCAGCAGGTGGACGCCGGCGTCGTCGGCCGCCGTCACCAGGTCGTGGGGCATGTCCCGGTCCAGCAGCGCGGCCAGGTGCCCCGCGCGGGAGGCCACCCGGTCCAGGAACCGCGTCCAGTCTGCTTCGGACAGCACCGCCAGCCGCAGCTCGGTCCGGAACGGGCCGCCGTCGGCGTCGTCGACCACCGCCGCGATCCGGCCTGGGCTCACCGTGATCGGCCCCACCAGCCCGGCCGCGGCGTACTTGCGCCCCGCCTTCAGCTGCCGCAGGTCCAGCGCCGTGTCCTCCATCGCGCGCACCCACGCCCGCCCCCACCACGAGCGGGCCAGCCGGCCGCCCGCGCCGAACGCCGGGAACCCGCGCACCGCCTCGTCGCTCATCCGCGGCTCCTCAGCTCGACGAGCTCCGCGAGCTCGGTGTCCGACAGTTCCGTCAACGCCGCCTCACCGCCGGCCAGCACCGCCTCGGCCAGCGCCCGCTTCTCCCGCAGCATCGCCGCGATCCGGTCCTCGACCGTGCCCTCGGCCACCAGCCGGTGCACCTGCACCGGCCGCGTCTGCCCGATCCGGTACGCCCGGTCGGTCGCCTGGTCCTCCACCGCCGGGTTCCACCAGCGGTCGAAGTGCACGACGTGGTCGGCGCGCGTCAGGTTCAGCCCCGTCCCGGCCGCCTTGAGCGACAACAGGAACACCGGCACCGCGCCGTCCTGGAACCGCTGGACGAGTTCCTCGCGACGGGCGACCGGGGTGCCGCCGTGCAGCAGCTGCGTCCCGATGCCGCGCGCGGTGAGGTGCTGCTCCAGCAGCCGGGCCATGGCGACGTACTGGGTGAACACCAGCACCGCGCCACCCTCGGCGAGGATCGTTTCGAGGAGCTCGTCGAGCAGCTCGAGCTTGCCCGACCGGCCGCCGGGCTCCTTGAGGTACTGCGCCGGGTGGTTGCAGATCTGCTTGAGCGCGGTCAGCAGCTTGACGATCCGGCCGCGCCGGGCCATCCCGTCGCTCGCGGCGATGTCGGCCATCATCTCCCGCACCACGGCCTCGTACAGCGCCACCTGCTCCGGGCTCAGCGCGACCGGCCGGTCGGTCTCGGTCTTCGCCGGCAGCTCGGGCGCGATCCCGGGGTCGGACTTGCGGCGCCGCAACAGGAACGGCCGCAGCAACCGCGACAGCCGCTCGGCCGCGACCGGGTCCCCGGCTTCGATCGGTTTCGCCCAGCGCGCCCGGAACTCCGACAGCGACCCCAGCAGGCCCGGCGCCGACCAGTCGAGGATCGCCCACAGCTCCGAGAGCGTGTTCTCCACCGGCGTGCCGGTCAGCGCCACCCGTGCGGCCGCGGGCACCAGCCGCAACGCCTTCGCCGTCTCCGACCGGTGGTTCTTGACGTGCTGGGCCTCGTCGGCCACCAGCAACCCCCACTGGATTCCGGCCAGCGGCGCGGGATCGGCGCGCAACGTCCCGTAGGTGGTGAGCACGAACCCCTCGACGTCCTCGAGCGAACGCGCGGTGCCGTGGAAGCGCCGCACCGGCACGCCCGGGGCGAACCGGTGGATCTCGCGTTCCCAGTTGCCCAGCAGCGACGCCGGGCACACCACCAGCGTTGCCCCCGACGCCCGGTGCAGGTGCAGCGCGATCAGCGTGACCGTCTTGCCCAGCCCCATGTCGTCGGCCAGGCAACCACCGAGGCCCAGGCCGGTGACGGTGGCCAGCCATTGCAGCCCGCGCAGCTGGTAGTCCCGCAGCGTCGCGGCCAGCCCGGCGGGTGGTGCCTGGGGTTCCGGCGGTGCCGACAGCCGTTCCCGCAACTGCGCGAGCCAGCCTTCGGTGACGACTTCGACGTGCTCGCCGTCGACCTCGGTGGTGCCGGTCAGCACCGCGCCGAGCGCGTCGACCGGCGTCAGCGGCTTGAGCGTCCGGTCCCGTGCCTTCGCCGCCAACGCCGGGTCGACCAGCACCCAGCGGTCGCGCAGCCGCACCACCGGGCGGCGGGCTTCGGCGAGGGCGTCCAATTCCGCTTCGGTCAGCACCTGCCCGCCCAGCGCGAGCTGCCAGTCGAAGGCCAGGGCCCGGCCCCCGCCGAAGAACGACGGCAGGTCACCCGGCGCGTCCCCGGCGTTCACCACCGCCCGCGCGGTCAGCAGCCCCGCGAGCTCGGCCGGCCAGTGGACGTCGATGCCCACCGCCGCCAGCCGCGGCGCCGCGGTCGCGACCAGCTCGGTCACCTCGTCCCCGCCCAGCACCAGCTCGTCGGGCACGGCGGAGGTGAGCAGCGGGCTCAACGCCGGCCACACCTGCGCGCCGCGCCGCAGCGCCAGCACGACGTCGATGCGCGCCCGCGGACCGAACCGGCCCGTCTCCCACAGCTGCGCCGCGTCGGCGACCTGGCCCGGCTCGGCGAGGCTGTGGACCTGCACGACGGCGTGGAAGCGGCCGCTGTCGAACCCGTCCGGCGCCTCGACGCGCAGGGACACCCGGATGCCCGAGTCGAGCCCGGCCGCCAGCTCGTCCGCCCAGTCGCGCAACGACTCCGCTCGCTGCGGGGCGAGGGCGGCGAACAACCGCGTCCCGGCCGCCTTCGCCGCGGCGGGGGTGCGGGGCAGGGTGTCGGCGACGGCGTCGAGGAACGCCCGCAACAGCGGGCCCGGCGCGCGGTCGTCCACCGGCATCGCCGCCGCCAGGTCCCGCAGCCACGCCGCTTCCGCCGGCTCCAGGGGACCGACGCGCCAGGCGTCGTGCCCGGCGGCGGTGACCCCCGGCAGCAGCCGTCCGGCCGCGACCAGCCGCAACGCCGCTTTCGCCGCGGTAGCCCAGAACTCCGCTGCCGGACCGGTGGCGCTCAGCAGCTCCGGCAGACCGTCCACCAGGGACACCCGGCGCCCGTCGAGCACCAGGCGGCCCGCGCGCGGTGGTTCACCCGGTTCGAAATCGGCGTTCAGTTTCCCAGCCTCCCGTATCGGCGGACGGACAGCGGCACGAACACCGCGAGCAGCACCAGCGGCCAGCCGACCGCCATCAGCACCGGGTGCGCGCTCACCCAGGACGTCGCGGCCGCGCCCGGGTTGCCGAACAGCACCCGCGCCGCGGTCACCGTGGAGGACAACGGGTTCCACTCGGCCACGGTTCCCAGCCACGCCGGCATGGTCGCGGTCGCGACGAACGCGCTGGAGAGGAACCCGAACGGGAACTCCAGCGTCTGCGCGAGCGTCACCATCGCCGGATCCGTGGTCAGCAGCCCCAGGTAGATCCCCGCCCACACCAGCGCTGTGCGCAGCAGGAGCAGCAGCCCGAACGCCGCCACGGTCTCGGCGAGACTGCCGTGCGGCCGCCAGCCGACCGCGAACCCGCACCCCAGCAGCACCACCAGCGCGAGCACCGCGTTCACCAGGTCCGCGGCGACCCGGCCGGTGAGCACGGCCGACGGCGCCATCGGCAGCGACCGGAACCGGTCGGTGACGCCCTTGGTGGCGTCGTCGAGCACCGCGATCATCGTCCCCGACAACCCGAAGGCCATGGTCATCGCGAACATCCCCGGCATCAGGAACTCGCGGTAGGAGCCACCGCCGGGCACGGTCATCCCGCCGCCGAGCAGGTAGGCGAAGATGAGCACCATCAGGATCGGGAACGCCACCACCGTGGCCAGCCGCGCCGGGCGCCGGGCCAGCTGCGCGAGGTAGCGCCCGGTCAGCGTCCAGCCGTCTTCGAGAGCCCACCTCATCGCGACGCCTTTCCGGTCAGCTCGAGGAACACTTCGTCCAGCGTCGGATGCCGCAGCGCCACGTCGGCGACCGCCAGTTCGGTCGCCGCCAGCTCGCGGACCAGGTCGGTCAGCATCGACGGCTCGGCCGGCGCGCTGACCCGCAGCTCCTCGGTGACCGGCTCGGCGCCGGTGACCCGGGCCAGCAACGCCGTCGCCGCGCCCACGACGTCCGGGTCGGTCAGCGCCAGCTCGATCCGGGTCGCCCCGAGCGAGCCCTTCAGCTCGGCCGGGGTGCCTTCGGCGATCACGCGGCCGTGCTCGACCAGCGAGATCCGGTCGGCCAGCCGGTCGGCTTCCTCCAGGTACTGCGTGGTGAGCAGGACGGTGGTGCCGTCGGCGACCAGGGACCGCACCGCCCGCCACACCTCGATGCGGCTGCGCGGGTCCAGCCCGGTCGTCGGCTCGTCGAGGAACAGCACCCGCGGGGCGGCCAGCAGCGACGCGGCCAGGTCCAGCCGTCGCCGCATCCCGCCGGAGTACGCCGAGACCGGCTTCGATCCGGTGTCCGCCAGGCCGAAGCGCTCGAGCAGGTCGTCCGCGCGGCGCGTGGCCTCGCGCCGGCCCAGGTGGTGCAGCCGGCCGAACAGGATCAGGTTCTGGCGCCCGGAGAGCAGCTCGTCGACCGCGGCCTGCTGCCCGACCAGCCCGATCGAGGCACGCACTTTCGCTGATTCAGTGGCGACGTCGAAGCCGGCCACGCGCGCGGTACCGCCGTCGTGGCGCAGCAGCGTCGACAGCACGCGCACGGCCGTGGTCTTGCCGGCACCGTTGGGTCCCAGCAGGCCGTGCAGCGACCCGGCCGGGACGGAGAGATCGAACCCATCGAGGGCGTACGCGTCGCCGTAGCGCTTGCGAAGTCCCTCGGCGTGGATCTGCGGAGTCATCGAGCCCCTTAACTCTGTACTGTGTACAAAGAAGGGTAGCACAACTCTGTACGACGTACGGGAATCCGGTGGGCAGAATGAGCGGAGTGAGCACCGAGGACAACGGCGACGGCGACCCGCGACGGGCGATCGAACTGCTCTGGGGTGTCTCCGCACCCCCGCGACGCGGCCCGAAACCCAAGCTGACCACGGCCGACGTCGTCCGCGCGGCCGTCGCGCTGGCCGACGCCGACACCATCGACGCCGTCACCATCCGCCGGGTCGCCGAGCAGCTCGGCGTCTCCCCCATGTCCCTCTACACCTACGTACCGGGCCGCGCCGAGCTGCTGGACCTGATGATCGACCACGCCCACGGCGAGCTGCCCGTCCCCGACCCGGGCCTCGGCTGGCGCACCGCGCTGACCGCGATCGCCGAGGACCAGTGGGCGCTGTTCCACCGCCACCCGTGGCTGCTGCAGGTCACCACCAGCCGCTCGGCGCTGGGCCCGCACAGCTTCGCCAAGTACGAACACGAACTGCGCGCGGTCGAAGGCATCGGCCTGGACGACGTCGAGATGGACGCCGCCGTCGGCCTCGTCACCGGCCTGGTGCGGACCACCGCGCGCAGCTCGCTCGACGCCGCCCGCCTGGTCCGCACCAGCGGCCTGACCGACGCGCAGTGGTGGGAGCGCGCCGCGCCGGTGCTGGCCGGGATCCCGGCCGCCGCCGCGGAGCACTACCCCCTGGCCTCACGCGTCGGCCAGGCCGCGGGCGAAGCCCACAACGCCGCCGAAGACCCGGCCTACACGTTTCGCTTCGGCCTCGCCCGCGTCCTCGACGGCATCGAAACCCTGGTCAACGCCCGCGCGACACCGCAGTAGCCGTACGCGCCCCCATGGCCGGGCGAGTGTCTTGAATGACTCATTCATGTCGTCGGACGACATGAATGAGTCATTCAAGACATCACGTGCGCCGGTCAGAGCCGCAGCAGGAGCGCTGCCGGCCGCCACGTCCCGCCGTCCGGTGCCCGCGGCACATCGCCGGCCAGCTCCAGGTTCGGGAAGCGCCGGAACAGCGCTGAGAGCGCCACTTCCGTCTCCACCCGCGCGATCGACGCGCCCAGGCAGAAGTGCGGGCCGTGTGAGAACCCCAGCTGCGCCGGCCCGGTGCGCGTGACGTCGAGGCGGTCCGCGTCGCCGAACACCCGCGGGTCGCGGTCGGCGGCCACCATCGCCGCGCTCACCCGCTCGCCTTCGCGGATCAGCTGCCCGTCGATCTCGACGTCTTCGCGGGCAAACCGCGGCGTGGTCAGCAGCTGCGGGCTGCAGAAGCGCATCAGCTCCTCCACCGCGCCCGGCCACCACCCGGGATCCGCGCGCAGCAGGTCCAGCTGGTCCGGGTGCCGCAGCAGCGCTTCGACGGCGTTGGCGATCAGGTTCACCGGCGTCTGCCCGGCCAGCACCAGGTGCCAGACGAGCGTGACCAGCTCGGTGTCGGTGAGCCGGTCCCCGTCCTGGGCGTGGACCAGGTCGCCGATGAGGTCGTCGCCCGGTTCGGCGCGGCTGCGCGCCACCGCGTCCTTCGCACCCTCGATGATCGCCGGGATCGCGGCGGCGAAGTCCGGGCCGGCCCCGCCCGCGACCGCAGCGCCGTATTCGCGCCAGCGCGGCCGGTCGGCCTCGGCGATACCCGCCAGTTCGCAGATGACATCCATCGGCAACGGCCGCGCGAAGTGGGGCACGAGGTCCACGACGCCGTCCTCGGCGTGCCCGGGCAGCTCGTCGAGCAGTCGGTCGGTGAGTGCCTCCAGCCGCGGCCGCAGCCGCGCGGCGCGCTTCGGGGTGAACGCCGGCGCGACCAGCCGCCGCAGCCGCAGGTGCTCGGGTCCGTCCTGCTCGGCCATGGTCCGCATGTACTCCAGGCAGTGCTCGGGGATGCCGGGCGGCCGCAGGAAGCTCTCGGACCGGACTTCGAACCGCGGGTCGGCCAGCATCGCGCGGGCCTCGCGGTAGCGGGTCAGGGCCCAGAACGGGCCGAAGCCGGGGATGACGAGCTTGGCCAGCGCACTCACTTCGCGGGCCTGGTCGTAGGCGGTGAACGGGTCAGTCAGGACCTTGAAGTCGGTCAGGTCGATCTCGGGGGTCATCCACCACTCCAGATGTTGATATCAGATGTTCTTATCATCTCAGTGGTCACGGTATCTTGGCTCGCGACGCCGCGGCAAGGAGGACGATGGTCAGGCTCAGCAGGGCGGAAACGCAGGAACGCAACCGCGCGAAGGTCCTCGCCGCCGCCCGCGACGAGTTCGCCGCCCGCGGCTTCCGCGAGGCGAAGGTCGACGTCATCGCCGAACGCGCCGAGCTCACCCGCGGCGCGGTCTACTCCAACTTCCCCGGCAAACGGGCCCTGTACTTCGCCGTCCTGGCCGACCTCGCCGAACGCGCCCCCCGGCCCCCCACCCCGCCGGCGGACCCCACCGCCGCCGGCGCGCTGGCCGCGTTCGCCCGCGCCTGGGTCGCCCGCCTGCCCCTGGCCACCGACGCCGACAGCGGCGAAGCCCGCCTCGGCCGCGACCTGCTGCCCGAGATCCTCGCCGACGAGCACACCCGACGGCCGTTCGCGCAGCTCATGCGCGTCAACGCGATCCTGCTCGGGCTGGCCTTGGAACGGCTCCGCCCCGGCAGGCGCCTCGTGCGCGTCGCCGAAGCCGCGCTGACGACGCTGCACGGCGCGAGCCAGCTCGCCGCGGCCGCACCCGGCTTCGGCGAACCGTTCCACATCGTCACCGCCTGCACCGCGCTGCTCGACCTGGACCTCGACGACGACTGGCCGGCGAGCCCGCCCATCACCACCCGGGCCCGATCCGCCGACGAACCCTGGACCCCACCGGCCGCCACCGACCTGCTGACCGGCGAGCCGTTCCGGCCCGGCGACGGCGTCGTCACCGTCCTCGGCCTGCACCGCGCGTCCGCCTTCGAAGAAGCCGTGCGCACCGGCGCCGACGTCACCGCCGTGCTTGTCACCAGCGACCCCGGCGAACTCGCGCCCCTGGCCCGCCTCGCCGTCACCGACCTGCGCGCCTGCCTCGACCAAGCCGTCGAACCCCCGGCCCGGCCCCGGCTGCGGCTGGTCTGCGACGCGACCGGCGAACTCGCCGCGGCCGCCGGCATCACCGCCGTCAGCGACGCCACCGAAGCGGCCGTACGTGTAGAAAACGGCCGGATCGTCGCCTGCGCCGAAGGCTTCGGCGCCTGCCACGCGGCGGCTGTCGGTTCCGGCCCCGGCCGTTCGTCGGGAAAGTGACCCGGCGCGAAGGAGGCACGGTGGGCGTCGAGACCGCGGTCGCGGAGGCGTTCCGCGAGGAGTGGGGCCAGGTCGTGGCCACGCTCATCCGGATCACCGGCGACTGGGACCTCGCCGAGGAGTGCGCCCAGGACGCGTTCGCCCTCGCCCTGCGCACCTGGCCCCGCGACGGCGTCCCGGACCGGCCCGGCGCCTGGCTGACCACCGCCGCCCGCAACCGCGCCACCGACCGGCTCCGCCGCGACACCGTCGGCGCCGCCAAGCTGCGGGAGGCCGCGCTGATGCACGTCCCCGACGAACGAGGACCCGACGACGACTCCGGCGTCACCGACGACCGGCTGCGGCTGATCTTCACCTGCTGCCACCCGGCGCTGGCCACCGAAGCCCAGGTCGCCCTCGCCCTGCGCACGCTGGCCGGCCTGTCCACCGCCGAGATCGCCCGCGCGTTCCTCGTCCCGGAAGCGACCATGTCCCAGCGGCTCGTGCGGGTGAAGCGCAAGATCAAGGGCGCCGGCATCCCCTACCGCGTCCCGCCCGCGCACCTGCTGCCCGAACGCACCGCCGCCGTCCTCGGCGTGCTGTACCTGACGTTCAACGAGGGCTACTCCGCCAGCGCCGGACCCGACCTGCTGCGCCCCGACCTCGCCGCCGAAGCCGTCCGCCTCGCCCGCGTCCTGGCCCGGCTGATGCCCGACGAACCCGAGGTCCTCGGCCTGCTCGCGCTGATGCTGCTGCAGCACGCCCGCCGCGCCACCCGCACCGGCGCCGACGGCGAGCTCGTCCCGCTCGAAGACCAGGACCGCGCCCGCTGGGACGCCGGAGAGATCGCCGAAGGGACCCAACTGCTGGAGACGGCGCTGCGGAGGCGGCGGCCCGGGCCGTACCAGATCCAGGCCGCCATCGCCGCCTGCCACGCCACCGCCGCCCGGCCCGCCGACACCGACTGGGCGCAGATCGCCGGCCTCTACGGCGAGCTGCGCAAGTTCGTCCCCAGCGCCGTCGTCGAGCTCAACCGGGCCGTCGCGGTCGGCATGGCCGACGGCCCGGTCGCCGGCCTCGCCCTGCTCGACGAGCTGGACCTGGCCGGTTACCACCTGCTGCCCGCCACCCGCGCCGACTTCCTCCGCCGCCTGGGCCGCACCGCCGAAGCCGCCCAGTGGTACGCCGTCGCCCGCGACCTCGCGCCCACCGACGCCGAGCGCGCCTACCTCACGCGAAGAATTTCCGAGGTGGTGTCGGTCCCGGGCGCGCCCGTTCGTCGGTCGGGCGAGACCCGAACTCCGGAGGAACGCCCATGACCACCCTCGCCGTCCCCGGCGCCACGCTCACCTACGACGTCACCGGCCGCGGACCCGTGCTGCTGCTCGTCCCCGGCGGCCCCGCCGACGCCGCGGTGTTCACCGCGATCCGGCCCGTGCTGGCCGAAGACCACACCGTCGTCACGTTCGATCCCCGCGGCCTCGGCCGCAGCCCCCTCGACGGCGAACCGGCGGGCGACACGATCCGCCGGCACGCCGACGACGTGCACCGCCTGCTCACCGAGGTCGGCCCGGCGGACGTGTTCGCCAACAGCGGCGGCGCCATCACGATGCTCGACCACGTCGTCCGGTACCCCGGCGACGTCCGCACCGTCGTCCTGCACGAGCCGCCGATCACCCGGTACGCACCCGCCGGGGGCGGCCCCGACATCCCCGCGCTGTACCGCGACCATGGCCTCGCCCCGGCCTTCGCCGCGTTCATGGCGCTCCTGGGCATCGACCCCGCGCCGCCGCTCGACCCGCGCGCCGAAGGCAACTTCGCCTACTTCTTCGGCCACCTGATGCCCGCCACCGGCGCCTACGACCCCGACCTCGACGCGCTGCGGGCGACGTCCGCGCGGCTCGTCGTCGCCGTGGGCGAGCAGTCCGCCGGGCAGCTCGCCCACGACACCGGCCTCGGCCTGGCCGCCGACCTCGACCTGAAGCCCGAACTGTTCCCCGGCGACCACGGTGGTTTCATGGCCGAACCGGACGCCTTCGCCGCGCGGCTGCGCGAAGTACTGGAAGGACGCTGAATGCGGTACCTGCTCCTGATCGCCGGCGACGAAACTGCCGAAGAACACCAGTACGACGGGTGCGACGGCTGGGGCGAAGACCTCGCCCGCCGCGGCAAGATCCACGGCGGCGGCGGCCTGCGCCCGCCGTCGGAAGCCACCACGATCCGCGTCCGCGACGGGGAAGTGCTGCTCACCGACGGGCCCTTCACCGAAGCCAAGGAACAGATCGGCGGCTACGTCGTCCTCGAGTGCGACGACCTCGACGAAGCCCTGGAGATCGCGGCCAAGCACCCCGCCGCGACCTACGGCAGCATCGAAGTCCGGCCCGTCTTCGTCCCGGAGGAACCCTGATGCCGTCCATTGTGGACCGACCGGCCCAGCCCTACGTCGCCGAGCGCGCCACCCTCGGCATCGAGGAGTTCCCGCGCATCGCCGACCGGCTGCCACCGCTGATCGGCACCCTCGCCGGGCACGGGATCGTCCCGGCCGGGGCGCCGTTCTTCCGCTACCGCGTCCTGCACCCCGGCATGCGGTTCACCGTCGAAGCCGGCGTCCCCATCGAGGGCGGCTTCACCCCTGAGCAGCCGGCGTTCCTCGGCGAAGTCCCGGCCGGGAAGTACGTGCTCGACACCTACGTCGGCGCCCCCGACGGCCTGGCCGCCGCGACCGAAGCGGTCCTGGCCTGGGGCGCCGCCGAGGGCGTCACGTGGGACGTCACCGAAGGCCCCGACGGCGAAGAGTGGGGCGGGCGGCTGGAAGTGCTGCGCACCAACCCCCTGGAAGTCCCCGACCCCGCCCAGTGGGTCACCGACCTGCTCTTCCGCCTCGCGGACTGATCAGCGCTCGGTGAGCACGGCCGCGACCAGACAGCCGAAGCCGGCCGTGCTCACCACCGCGCGCAGGACGTTCCAGCGCACCCACACCGCCTCGAAGTTCGCCCGCACCACCGCGTAGTCGTCGCCGCCGGACTCCAGCGCGTTGTTCAGCGGGATGTTCACCACCCCGGTGATCACGATCATCGCCACCAGGCACGCGAACCCGGCGATCACCCACGGCCGCGGCCCCGGGTTCAGGAAGATCGCCACCCCCGCCAGCACCGGGGCGCCCAGGAACGTCAGCAGGAAGACCGGGTTGACGATCGCGACGTTGATCCCGCGCATCGCCTCGACGAACGTCTTGTCGTCACCCCTCGCCAACCCGGGCAGCACCGAGCACGCGTAGGCGTAGAACAACCCCGCGACCAACCCGGCCGCGACCAGCGCGGCCACCAGCACCACAGTGGACATCGGTTTCACCTTCCCCTTCACCGCGCCCAGACCCCGGCCGCCGCCGCGTCCCGCGCGAAGTCCTCGAAGTCCGTCGCCGGCCGCCCCAGCACCCGCTCGACGTCGTGGGTCACCGACTCGTTGCGGCCGTCGAGCACCCGCGCGAACAGCTCGCTCAACGCCCCGGCCTCGGCCGCCGGCACGCCGTACGCGACCGCCGCGGCCGCGTACTCCTCGGCGGAAACCGGAACATAGCGGACATCCCGCCCCGACACGGCCGCAATATCGGCCGCCGCGTCGGCGAAGCTCAGCAGCCGCGGCCCGGTCAGCTCGTACCGCCTCCCGGTGTGGCCCGGTTCGGTCAGCACCTTCACCGCGACGTCGGCGATGTCGCGAACGTCGACGAACGGCTCGGTCACCGTGCCCGCCGGCAACGCGATCTCCCCGCCGCGCACCGCGTCCAGCAGGAAGTGCTCGCTGAAGTTCTGCGCGAACCAGCTGCACCGCAGGACCGTCCAGCCGGTCCCCGCCTCGGCCATGATCCGCTCGCACGCCTCGGCCTCCTCTTCGCCGCGTCCGGAGAGCAGCACCAGGTGCCGGACTCCGCGCGTCACCGCGAGTTCGGCGAACGCGCGGATGTCGGCCGCCGCGCCGGGCACGACCAGGTCGGGGTAGTAGGTCAGGTAGACCGCGCCGACGTCCTCGAGCACCGGTGCCCAGGTCTCGCGATCGCTCCAGTCGAACGGCGGCGCCCCGCGCCGCGACGTGATCCGTACCGGCAGACCGCGCTCCCGCAGCCGGTCCGCCACGCGGCGGCCGGTCTTGCCGGTGCCGCCCACCACCAGGAAGTTCGTTGTCATGTCCCTGAGTCAACCGAGTGGCGGTGAGACTCTCCATAGTTCACAAGCTCGATCGCATGTTCCAGCGTCTACACTGAGCGCATGGATCCGCTCGCCGCACTCCTCGACGGCCCCCGCGCCCACGGCGCGTTCCTGCTGCGCTCGGTGCTGACCCCGCCGTGGTCGCTGCGCATCGAGGACCGGGCGCCGCTGACCGTGGTGTCGGTCGTGCGCGGCGAGGCGTGGATCGTCCCGGACGCCGGCGAGGCCGTCCTGCTCGGCGAAGGCGACGTCGCGATCGCCCGCGGCCCGGACCCGTATCTGGTCGCCGACCACCCGGCGACGCCGCCGCAGGCGCTGATCCTGCCCGGCCAGGAGTGCCGCACCCCCGACGGCGGCCACCTCACCGACTACGCCGACCTGGGCGTCCGCACCTGGGGCACCGGCGGCCCGGTCGTGCTGCTCACCGGCACCTACGGGATGGAAGGGGAGATCAGCAAGAAGCTGCTGGCCGCGTTGCCGGCCCTGATCGTCCTGCGCGCCGCGGACTGGCCGACGCCGCTGGTCGCGTTGCTGGCCGGCGAGATCGGCCGGGACGTGCCCGGGCAGGAAGCCGTCCTCGACCGGCTGCTCGACGTGCTGCTCATCGCGGCCCTGCGCGCGTGGTTCGACCGGGCCGACACGACCGCGCCCGCCTGGTACCGCGCCCACGAGGACCCGGTCGTCGGGCAGGCGCTGCGGCTGCTGCAGCACCAGCCGGCCGAGCCGTGGACGGTCGCGAAGCTCGCCGCGAACACCGGCGTCTCCCGGGCCGCGCTGGCCCGCCGCTTCGCCACGACCGTCGGCGAGACCCCGATGGCCTACCTCACCGGCTGGCGGCTGGCGCTCGCCGCGGACCTCCTGCGCCAGCACCCGGAGTCGACGATCGCGTCGGTCGCCCGCCAGGTCGGCTACGGCAGCGCGTTCGCCCTGAGCGCGGCGTTCAAACGCGAGTTCGGCGTCAGCCCGCAGCGGTACCGGACGGCGTGAAGGGAACGGAACTGTGCTCGTGCACGATCTTCCAGCCGTCGTCATCGCGGCGGAACCCGATGGTGGCGCGCACCGCCATGTCCACCTCGGTGCCGTCGGTCATCGTGCCGCGGACCTGGAACACGTAGTGCGCGAACCCCACGTCGCCGTCGGCCACCACCTCGAGGTTTCGGATCCGCAGGCCGATCGACGTCCGGTAGGCGCCGAACCACGCCCGCAGCCGCTTCCGCTCGACGTCTCGGCCGGTGTCGCGCAGCGGGCCGAGCGCGTCGAACAGCGTGACGTCCTCGGCGTACTGCGCCACCAGCGTCTCGACGTCCTTTGCCGCCACGGCCGCCGCTCGCGATTCGACGAGCGCGGTGAGCGCCGCGGTCATCGGAGGGCCTCGCCCAGCCGGTCGAGCCAGTCGCCCGTGCCCTGCTCCCGCCACGCCGGTTCTTCGGCGCCGTCGAGGAACGTGCCCTGCTCGGTCAGGACGAGCCGGGTGCCCGCGCCTTCGGCCGCGAACTCGACCGTGGTGATCGAGACCGTCGCCAGCGCCTTGCCGCCGCTGAGCGTCGTGGAGTAGACGATGCGCTGTTCCGGCACGATGTCGTGGTAGGCCGAGACGACGGACAGCGCCGTGCCGTCCGGGCCCGTGGCATCGACGGTTTCGCGGCCGCCGACGCGGAAGTCCAGCTCGTGCGTTCCGTCGGGGACGAACCAGCGGCCCTTCGCGGCCGGGTCCGCCCACGCGGCGAACACCCGCGACGGCGGGACCGGGTAGGTGCGTTCCAGCGTGAAGGTGGCGTGCGTGACGGTCATGTCGTGCTCCCTTCCGAGGTGCCGGGCGGCTCGGCGAGGAAGTCGCCGAGCCGGTCGAGCCTGCTTTCCCACGTCGTGCGCTGACGTCCCAGCCAGTGCTCGCCGGCGCGCAGCATGTCCGGCTCGATCCGGCAGGTCCGGACGCGGCCGACCTTCTCCGACCGCACGATCCCGGCCGATTCGAGCACCTGCAGGTGCTGCACCACGGCGGCGAGCGACATGGTCAGCGGCTCGGCGAGCTCGCTGACCGACGCCGGCCCGCGCACGAGCCGCTCCACCAGCGCCCGCCGCGTCCGGTCGCCCAGAGCGCGGAACACCAGGTCCAGCTCATGGTCAAGCATGTACTTAAGTTAGGTCCGCCGCCACCAATAGTCAAGTAACTACTTAAGCATTGCCACGACGTCCTCGGGCAGCTCCAGACCCGGCATCTCACGCAGGACCGTCAACACCCTGGTCAACGCCCGTTCCGCGGCGTCGGCCCGGCCGCTGGCGGCCCGTAGTTCGGCGCCGAGGTGCGTGGTGGTCTCGTGCATGGACCGGACGGTCTGCTCGTGCGCCGCCTGCAGTTCGGCCAGGCGCTCGTCGAACCGGGCGCGCAGGCGGTCGGCGTCCATTCGCGCCTGGTCCTGGGCGGCCTGGTGGGCAGTAGCTGCCTTGGTCAGCTCTTCGTGTGCCGCGTCGAGCCGTGCGGCGGCGGCGTCGGCTCGCGATTCGGCCGCGTCGAGCCGGAGGGCCGTCGACTCGGCGCGGCTCTCCGCGGCCCGGCTGCGTCCGCGCTCCTCGTCGAGGGCCGCGCGGGTGGCCGCGAGTTCGGCGGTCAGCGTCGCGATCGTCCCGGCACGCTCGCCGGCGAGGGCGGCCGCGGCATCGGCACGCTCGGCGACCCGGGCCAGCTCGTCGCGCACGGCGGCCAGCTGCCCTTCGGCGCGTTGCTGTTCGTGGAGCGCCTCCCGCTGGGCGCCGCGGGCCGCGTCCCGCTCCCGGATCGCCGCGGCTGTCTCCTTCTCGGCCGCCGTGGCCGTGGCGGAGGCCTCCTGGGCG
Organism: Amycolatopsis sp. MEPSY49; assembly: GCF_051337345.1. Lineage (NCBI taxonomy): Bacteria > Bacillati > Actinomycetota > Actinomycetes > Pseudonocardiales > Pseudonocardiaceae > Amycolatopsis > Amycolatopsis sp. MEPSY49. Next base: position 919,152 of record NZ_JBDLYJ010000002.1, read on the forward strand.
ATCTCGCGGGCTTGCGCGGCGTCGGCTTCGGCGAGCCCGCGCTGACGGCGGTGCTCGTCGGCCTCGGCCACGGCGGCGTCGCGTTCGGCGAGGGCGGTCGCGGTGGTGGCTTCGAGCTGGTGGCGCAGGGTCGTGAGCGTCTCGACGAGTCCGCGCGCGGGTTCGAGCACGCGGTCGACCTGCCCGGCGAGCGCGGTGACGGCGGTGTCGTCCAGCTCGGTGTCACTCTCCCGCAGCGCCTCGGCGTCGGACAGGACGGCCTCGGCGTCCCGGCAGGAGAGGTTCCGCCGGCCCCAGGTCTTCCCGTCCTGGCAGAACCGCGCCCGGCTCCCCCGCCCCACCGCCGGCGGCAGCGGTGCCCCGCAGCGCCGGTACTCGCAAATCCGCGGCTGACCTGCCTCTTCCGTCATGATCGGGAGCCTATCAAAGCTTCTGATCAGAACTAGAAGTAGCTGTTCAAAATTAGAAAATATCAGTGTGAGTGGCTGGGTTTGGATAAGGTCACATATCCGAACTCAGAACAACGTGGAAGACCGACGGGGTGACATGAGCGGATTCAGAGCCGCGAAAAAACTAGGACCCTCTCCGTTCGTCAACTGAGGGTTGACGAACGCTTTCGTTCCAGAAGCCCCCGCTCGGCGGAATTGCGGGTGAGATCGATGGCCGCTGCGTAAGCCGCCGTCGCTTCGGCGCTCCGGCCCAGCCGCGCCAGGAGGTCCGCCCTGATCGCGTGGAACAGCGGGAAGCGCGGCAGCTCGACCTCGTCCACCAGGGCCAACGCGACGGCGGGACCGTCGACCTCGGCGACCGCCACCGCGCGGTTCAGCGCCACCACCGGCGTCGGCGTGAGCGCCAGCAGCTGGTCGTACAACGCCTTGACCTGGGACCAGTCCGTCGGCGCGTCGCTGTGGACGGCCTGGATCGCCGCCTGGACCTGGTACGGGCCCGGCTGGTTGCGGCGCAGGCAGCGGCGGACGATCCCCTGGCCCTCCGCGATCAGGTCCGCGTCCCAGCGGGAGCGGTCCTGATCGGCCAGCAGCACCACCTCGCCGGATGCGGTCGTGCGAGTCGCGCGGCGGGCGTCGATCAGCAGCATCAGCGCGAGCAGGCCCCAGACCTCCGGCTCGTCGGGCATCAGGCCGGCCAGGACGCGGGTGAGGCGGATCGCCTCTCTGCACAGGTCGTCGCGGACCAGGTCCGCCCCCGCGCTCGCCTTGTAGCCCTCGTTGAAGATCAGGTACAGCACGGCCAGCACCGCCGACAGCCGCGCGGGCAGGTCGGCGTCCTGCGGGACGCGGTACGGGATGCCCGCGTCGCGGATCTTGTTCTTCGCCCGGACGATCCGCTGGGCCATCGTGGGTTCGGCGACCAGGAACGCGCCGGCGATCTCGGCGGTGGTCAGGCCGCCGAGCAGCCGCAGCGTCAGCGCGACCTGGGTGGGGCGGGCGAGGGCGGGGTGGCAGCAGGTGAAGATCAGCCGGAGCCGTTCGTCGGGCACTGCGCCCTCCTCCACGGGCTCTTTTTCGGCGTGCAGCAACGCCGCTTGGGCGTGTTTGTCCGCGCCGGCGGCCTCGCGGCGCAGCCGGTCGATCGCGCGGTTGCGGGCGGTGGTGATGATCCAGCCCGCCGGGCTGGGCGGGAGCCCGGCTTCCGGCCACCGCCGGACGGCCTCGGTGAACGCGTCCTGCACGGCCTCCTCGGCGATGTCGATGCTCCCGAACACCCGCACCAGCACCGAAACGGCGCGGCCGTACTCCGCGGCGAAGACCTCCTCGACGGTCATCCGGCGAACGGCCGCACCTCGACCGGCAGCGGCGCGACGGCGTCGGCGAGCCGGCTGCCCCAGGCGAGCGCCGCGTCGAGGTCGGGGGCGGTGATGACCGTGAAGCCGCCGAGGTGTTCCTTGCCCTCGGTGAACGGGCCGTCGGTGACGAGGGTGCCGCCGTCGTCCGCGCGCAGCACGGTGGCCGTGGACGGCGGGTGCAGCCCACCGGCGAACACCCAGGCCCCGGCCGCCTTGAGGTCGGCGTTGAGGGCGTCGAGCTTCTTCACCACGCCATCGAGGACGTCCGGCGGCGGGGTCGGCCCGTCGGGCTGGTAGATGCTGAGCAGGTACTGCTTCACGTCGGCTCCTTTCGCTGCCCGTCACCGCTCATACGACCGCCACCCGGCCGGATCGACAACTCCGGCGGACGAATTTCGCGTGGACACCGCTGGAAGGATCAAGACATGAGGATCCGCGCGTCCGACCACGAAACCACCGTCACCGCCCGAGGCAGCCGCGGGCCCGCCGTGCTGCTCGTCCACTCCCTCGGGCTTGACCGCCGGATGTGGGACCCGGTGCTGGACCGGCTCGCCGAAGGACGCCGCGTGTTCGCCTACGACGTGCGCGGGCACGGCACGGCCGCCGCGGCGCCGCTGCCGTTCACCATGGCGGCCACTGCCGCCGACCTGCTGGCCGTGCTCGACGCCCTCGGGCTGGACACCGCCCACGTCGCCGGGCTGTCGATGGGCGGGGCGATCGCGCAGACCGCGGCCGTCGCCGCGTCCGGGCGCTTCGCGTCGCTCACGCTGATGGCCGCGCCGGACCGGCCGGTGCCCGAGGCCTTCGAGCAGCGCGCGCGGCTCGCCGAAACCGACGGCATGGCCGCGCTCCTCGGGCCCACGCTGGAACGCTGGTTCACCCCGGAGGCACTCGAAGCCGACACCGAAGGCGTGCGCTACGCCCGCGACTGCCTCACCTCGTTCGCCCCGGCCGCCTGGGCCTCGATCTGGCGCGGCTACGGCGGACTCGACGTCTACGAACGGCTTCGCGGCTTCCCCGCCCCGGCGCTGGCGCTCGCCGGCGACGCGGACGCGTCGATCACGGTCGACGGCATGGCCGCCATCGCCGGCCGGATCGGTGGTGGCGGCGCGAAGTTCGAGGTGGTCCCCGGCGCCCCGCACATCCAGACGCTGGAACGCCCCGATGAGGTGGCCGACGCCCTGGGCCGGTTCCTGCCCGCGGAGATCGACATCCCGTAACCTCGGCGCGTGCCCGAGCTCGAACCGGTGACCGCTGCCGCCCTGAGTCCGCAGGACCGGCTCGCCCTGCTCGACGAGGCCGCCGCGCGGCACGTCGACGAGCAACGGCCGCCCAACACGCTCAAGGCCTACGCCCAGGACTGGCAGGTCTGGCAGGACTACACCGCCGAAGCCGGAATCCCGCCGCTGTCGGCGTCGATCGGCGCGCTCACCGGGTTCGTCGTGTGGCTCGAACGCGGCCGGACCCTGCGGCCGGACGAACGCGCCGTGCCCGAAGTGCCCGAGCGCGCCGCCCCGGCCGCGCCGTCGACGATCGAACGGCGGCTCACCGGCGCGCTCGCCGGGCTGCGCCACCACAAGGTCGTCGTCGACCCCGAATCGAGCCGAGCCGCGTGGCGGGCGCTGAAGGGTTACCGGCAGCGGCTGGCCCGCGAAGGCATCCAACGCGGCCGTGGCAAGGCCACCATGGTCACCCTCACCGACTTGCGGGCGATGTCGCGGGCCTGCCCGGACACCCTGGCCGGCGCCCGCGACCGGGCGATGCTGCTGATCGGGTTCCCGATCGCCGCCCGCTGCTCGGACCTGGCGAACCTGCTGGTCACCGACGTCGAGCCGGTCGACGACCGGGGGCTGGCGGTGACCGTGCGGCACGGCAAGAGCACCGGCGCCATGGTCGTCCCGCGGCGCGAGAGCCCCGACACCGACCCGGTGCGGGCGTGGCACGCGTGGCGCTCCGGAGCCGGGATCGCCGAGGGGCCGGCGTTCCGCCGGGTCGACCGGCACGGCAATGTCGGCGCGCCGGCGCTGAGCACCACCGGCGTCAACCAGATCCTCACGAGGGCGGGCGTCCGCGCGGGCCTGCCGTACCCGGTGACCGGGCACTCGCTGCGGTCCGGGTTCGCCACCGAGGCGCGCCGCGCCGGGGCCGACGACCTCGCGATCGCCGACCAGGGCCGGTGGGTGCGCGGCAGCCGCGCGCTGTATGAGTACATCCGGCGCGTCGACCAGTGGAACGACAACGCCGCGGGCGTGCTCGACCTGTGAGTCACGGCGTCCGCGTGGCGCCGACGACCTCGCCGTCGAGGCGGGCGAGCCAGCTGCCGCAGACGCAGCGCACGTAGTCGAGCCGGTGGGTGGCGGGCCGGGCCGCGGTCGCCGGCAGTTCGGCGAGCGGCCAGCCGCAGCGGGGGCAACGAGTTCCGTCCATGCCCCGATCGTGCTGTAATGGCTTTGTGCACTTCAACCCTTACGGTGGGCCGGCCGCGCTCGTGGCCGCCGACCTGGTGAACGCGGGGTCGGCGAGCGAGCTGCTGGCCGGGATGGTCCGCAACGGCATGTCCATCCCCGCGCTGACCGACGACGAGGCGACCCGGATCGCGGCGTGGGCCGCTCGGCTGCGACCGGTGTTCGCCGCCGAGCCGGCCGACCGCCCGGAGCTGGTCAACGACCTGCTCGCCGAAGCGGCGTGCCGCCCGTACATCACCACCCACGACGGCAAACCGCCTCACCTGCACTACTCGGCCGAAGACGCGGGGCCGGTGGGCCGCGTCCGCGCGTACACCTCCGGCGGGCTGGCGCACCTGGTGTGCGAGGCCCCGGACCGCCTGGGCATCTGCGGCCGCGAGGGGTGCGAAACGGCGTACGTCGACACCTCCCGCAACGGCCGCCGGCGGTTCTGCTCGACGCGCTGCGCGACCCGGGTGCACGTCGCCGACCACCGGGCTCGGCAGGTCAGCGCCTGACGGCTCGCCACCCCAGGACGGTCGGCGTGGGTGCCCCACCTTCGGCGAACCTTTCGAAAACCAGCCCCGCGTCGAGGACGGCGTGGAGCAGCTCGGGCAGCGGCCGGTGGGTGGCGCCGACCTTGTCCCGCAGCCCGCAGTCGGTCCAGGACGCCGTCGTCCAGCCGGGCTCCCGGTACCCGGGCCGGAGGACGACGGCCCGCTCGTCGGACCGGTCGGCGAACGCACCGCAGAAGCACGGGTGCACTCCGATGTGGACGAACACCCCGCCGGGCGCCAGCACGCGTGCCACCTCGCGCAGCACCGCCGGGTAGGCGGGAATGTCGGTGTGCACCATGAGAGACGCGACGGCGGGCAGCGATCCGGTGGCGACCGGAAGGGCTTCGCCGTCGCCTCGCAGCACGGGCAGCCGTCCGGACGCGTGGCGCAGCATGCCGGCGGAGATGTCGAGGCCGAGCGGCGTCCGGCCGAGCTCCCGGAGCCGGCCGGCGTGGGCGCCGGTGCCGCAGCCCAGCTCGAGGCACGGTCCGGAGCCGGGCCCGAGGAGATCGCGCAGCAGGGGGCCGATCTCGAGGGGATCGTCGCGTTGGCCGGGGAGGAACGTCGTCTCGTACCAGTCGGCGATCGCGTCGTAGGACGTCATCTTTCCCGTGTACCGGCCGCCGGCGGCGGTGTGCCAGGGATTCCGCCCCGGGCGGAAGGCTTGCGACGGGGACCCGCTTAGACTGCTGACATGAGCAAGCGCTTAGTGGCCATGGGGGACTCGTTCACCGAAGGCGTCGGGGACGAGGACCCGGCCGCCCCGAACGGCGTGCGCGGCTGGGCCGACCGCGTCGCCGAACAGCTCGCCGGACGCGAGCCGGGCTTCCGGTACGCCAACCTCGCCATCCGCGGGAAGCTGCTGCCGCAGATCCTCGGCGAGCAGCTCGAACCGGGGCTCGCCATGGCACCCGACCTCGTCACCCTCTACGCCGGCGGCAACGACCTGATGCGCCCGAAGGTCGACATCGACGCGCTCATGGCCGACTACGAGACCGCCGTCGCGCGGATCCGCGCGACCGGGGCCGAGCTCGTGCTGTTCACCGGGGTCGACGGCGTCGAGGACGCGCTGTTCCGCAAGATGCGCGGGCGGGTGGCGATCTACAACGAGTTCGTCCGCGCCATCGCCACGCGCCACGGCGCGCACCTGGTGGACATGTGGGCGATGCGGCAGCTGCGCGACCGGCGGTTCTGGGCGCCGGACCGCCTGCACCTCAACGCCTACGGCCACACCGAGGTCGCCATCGCGGTCCTGGCCGCCCTGGGTGTCGAGCATCCGCTGACAGGCGCCGAGCTGGGGCCGCGCGAGGTGCTCAGCCCGGCCGCGCGCCGCAGCCAGAACCTGCAGTGGGCCCGGGAACACGCGCTGCCGTGGGTGCGCCGCCGGCTGCGCGGCGAGTCCTCCGGGGACACCCTCACCGCGAAGCGCCCGACGCTCGCGCCGGTGGACTCAGCGCCGCTCCCCCGCTGACGGGCGGAGGCCGTCGAAGAGGATCGTCACGGCCCGGTCGCGCAGTCGCACGTCCGGGCCCGCGTACTCGGCGGCCTTCGCCACGCCGATGATGACCGTGATCAGCTCGCCGGGAACCAGGTCCTCGCGCACCGCGCCCGCGGCCTGGGCCCGCGACAGCAGCACCCCGAGCGCGCCGAGCAGCCGGGCCCCGATGTCGGACTTGGCGTGCGGCAAGGTGACCCCGGCGGCGGTGAGCGCCTCGAAGTAGGCGTTCTTCGCGCCGGACATCTCGACCCAGTCGGCGAGGAAGGTGAAGAACGCCGCCCCCGGGTCCGCGGAGTCGGCCGCCACGACGGCTTCGGCCTCGTCGGCGAAGCGGTGCAGCCGAGCGACCAGCACGGCCTCGAGGAGGGCTTCCTTCGTCGGGAAGTGCCGGAACACCGTGCCGATGCCGACGCCGGCGGCGCGGGCGACCTCTTCGGTGGGCGCCCCGGTGCCCTTGGCGGCGAACACGCTCTCGGCCGCTTCCAGCACGCGCGCCCGGTTGCGCCGGGCGTCGGCGCGCAGCGGTTTCGACTCGGTGGGCTCAGCGGCGGCGGGGGTCACCTCCCGATCGTACTGCGCCGTTTGTCACCGATCCGGCTACAGCCACGGCCGATGACTTTCGCGGCAACGGTTCGCATTGCTCTACTTCCGACTGGGTCGGTCACGGGCCTCGTCGTCGATGGCGTCGAGCAACCGGGCCAGTGCGCGCGGCACGTGGGAGCGCCAGCCGCCGCCCATGATGCGCCGCGAGACGCGCTGGAGCTCGTCGTCGGGGTCGAAGCCCTCGTGGGTGAGGAAGAGCCGGGTGCCGGTGCCCTCCGGGACCAGCCGCCAGGTGACCGTCCACTGCGGACCCCAGCGGATGCTGAGCGTGCGCTCGGGCTCGACCTCCAGGACCTCGCACGCCACCGGGCCGCCGGCGAACCCGGCCGCGGGCACCGGCTCGGCCAGCAGCTCGAACCGGTGGCCCACCACGGGTTTGATGTCGTTCGGCATGTTGATCCACCGCTGCAGCAGGTCCGGTTCGGTGAGCGCGCGCCAGACCTTGCGGGCCGGGTGGGCGAGGAACTGGTCGACGTGGATCGCGGTCGGGTCGTCGTCGGTCACAGGTCCTCCTCGTCGAGCAGGTCGCGCAGGTTCGCGAGCTTGCTCCGCCAGAACCGCTCGTAGGGCGCGAGCCAGTCGGCGACCTCCTCGAGCGGGGCCGCGTCCAGACGGTAGACGCGGTGGCGGCCCTGCCGCTGCTCGCTGACCAGGCCGGCCTCCCGGAGCACCCGAAGGTGTTCCGAGAGACTGGGCCGGGCCATGTCGAACCGCTCGGCGATCGACCCCGCGGCCATCGGGCCGTCCAGCAGCAGCCGCAGGACCTCCCGCCGCGCCGGGCTGGCGAGGGCGGCGAAGACGTCGTCGTTGACCGGCATCAGTTCGGGACGTTGCCGAAGTCCGACGGCTGGAGCAGACCGATCGCGTGGCCGTCGAGGTCGTGGAACGACGTCGCCCGCCCCCACGGCCGCTCCTGCGGCTCGGCGACCTCGACGCCGGCCGCCCGCAACGCGGCGACGTCGGCGTCGAGGTCGGTGGTCTGCAGCTGGAAGTGCCGCGGACCCGGCTCGATCCCGGTGACCTGCTGGTCGGTCAGCACTACGCCCGTCTTCGCCCCCTTCGGCGCGACCATCACGAACCGGCCGCCTTCCGTCGTGCGGCGGTCGACGAGCGCTTCGAAACCGAGCTTGCCGACGTAGAAGTCGCGCGCGCGGGCGTGGTCGGCGACGGGCAGGGTCAGGAACTGCACGTGGGTGATCGTCATGGCGCCGACGATACGTAGGAGATCTCCTACATGTCAACGGGCGTGCCGAACCACCGTTCGAGAGCCGTCCGCAGCGCCTTCCGCTCGGTGTCGTCCGGCTCGGCCGAGCCGGACGCCCACGCGACGTAGCCGTCGGGCCGGATCAGCAACGCGGTCGCGTCCCCCTCCGCCTCTCCGGTGACGAGGTCGACGCGGTCGGTCCAGCCGCGCAGTTCCTCCCCGAGCGAGCCGGTGAAGTCCAGCAGCAGCGGCCGGGCGGTCCGGGTCAGCTCGGCCAGGCGGGTGCCGTCCGCCAGGACCAGGTCCGGGGCCCACCGGCCGTCGAGCGGGTGGGCGGTGGCCGGTTCGTAGCGGACGTCGGCGCCGGACATCAGGTCGGCGATGTGCTCGACCGTGCTCGGCAGCCGCAGCAGCTCGCCGAACAGCTCCCGCAGCGCCGTGACGTCGCTGCCGGGCGCGATCAGCGCCGACTGGGCCTGGGTGTGCATGACGACGCGCTCGGCGACCGGGCGGCGTTCGCTCTCGTAGGTGTCGAGCAGGCCGGCCGGCGCCCAGCCGTGCAGCTCGCCGGCGAGCTTCCAGCCGAGGCCGACGGCGTCCTGCAGCCCGAGGTTCAGGCCGGGGCCGCCGATCGCGGAGTGGACGTGCGCGGCGTCGCCGACCAGCAGGACACGGCCCTCGCGGAACCGGTCGGCCAGCCGGGTGTTGCGCCCGCGCAGCCGCCGCAGCAGGTGCGGCCCGTCACCCTCCGGCGGCCCGATCGGCAACGCGAAGCCGAGCACGCGCTCGATGCTCGCGCGCTGGTCGTCGAGCGTCATCGGCGGCTCGTCCGCGGGCTCCTCCTCGTCGGTCCACTCCATCGTCGTGACGAGCGGCCCGGTGGGGAACGGCGCGTAGACGAAGAGCCCGGTTTCGGTGCGGTAGTGGAAGAACGGCGGGATGACGCCGTGGCCGGGCACGTTCAGCCCGCCGGAGGCGGGGTCGACGAACTCCGCGGGGACGGTCGCGTTCGCGGTGATGGACAGGGTGCGGTCCTCGGTGACGCCGGGGAAGCCGATGCCGGCGAGCTTGCGGGTGATGCTGCGCCCGCCGTCGGCGCCGACGACGTACCGGGCGGTGAGCCGGCCCGGCCCCTGCGGTCCGGTGAAGTCGATCGTGACGGCGTCGGCGTCCTGAACCAGGCCGGTGAGCTCGTGACCCCGGCGGATTTCGACGCCGAGTTCGGCGGCGCGCTCGGCGAGCATCGCCGCGACCCGCCGCTGCGGCACGCCGAGGATGTGCAGCGAGTTGTGCTCGGGCAGCGTCAGGTCCAGGCGCATCGCCCCGAAGACGAACGCGGGGACGGGCGGCCCGATCGGGCCGGCGAGGCGGTCGTGCAGGCCGCGGCGGTCGAGCAGCCGCACGACCTGGCCGACCAGGCCGTTGGCGCGGTTCTCCTCGGTCGGCTCGGGCAGCCGTTCCAGCACGAGCGGGCGGATGCCGGCGAGGGCGAGTTCGCAGGCGAGCATCAGGCCGTTGGGCCCGGCGCCCGCGATGACGACGTCTTCCATGGCGGAACTCCTTGGAATGGAAGGAAAAGGGCATGACGAAGAAACCCGGCGACCCTGCCGGGCATGGAGCGGTGGGATTCAGCGCGGTTCGGGCAGGCCGGCGGCGAGCCGGCCGAAGACGTCCCGCAGGAGCTCTTCCATCGATTGCGGCCGGTCGGCAAGGAGCCACTGCTGCGTGACGGTGTTGAGCGCGGCGCCGACGACGCCCGCGACGAGCCGCGGGTAGACGTCCTTGGCCGCGTCGGTGCCGGTGCGTTCGGCGACGACGAGCGCGATCTCGGTCTCGGCCGCCGCGCCCGCCTTCTGGAACTCGCCCTGCAGTGCGGGTTCCGCGACCATCAGCCGCAGGCCTTCGACCCACGACTGCTCCGGCGGCCGCCCTTCGGTCACCGGCTCGCCGAGGGCGAACCCGGCCAGCGCGGCTTCGGTGATGGCCGTCCAGATCGGCTCGCCTTCCGGGCGTTGCCGCAGCGCCTCGGCGATCGCCCGGGCCCGGTCGTGGTGGCGGGCGACGATGGCTTCGCCCTTGCTGCCGAAGTAGTTGCTGAACGTCCGGGTGGAGACCCCGGCTTCGGCGGCGATGTCTTCGATCCGGACGTTGTCGTAGCCGCGTTCCACCGTGAGCCGGATGGCCGCCCAGCTCAGCGCGATGCGCGTCTCCTGCTTCTTGCGCTCACGCAGTCCTCGGGCGTCCATGGGACCAGCGTAGCTGAACTTGCCGAATCTGCAAAGTTGCAGATTCGGCAAGATTGAAGGGCTGTTCATCACCGACCGGACGAGATACCGGCCATCGATCGCCGAAACCGTCGACGGGCGTCACACTGTTGTGTGACATCAGTCACCGGAGGTGTTGCGAGATGGTCTTGGGCGACAACGGAGTCACTCACAAGGTGGAACCGGACAGCAAGTCCGGAAAGGTGCAAGTACGGCGTGCGGCGCTGGCGAGCGCGATCGGCACGACCATCGAGTGGTACGACTTCTTCCTCTACAACACCGCGGCGGCACTGGTCTTCCCGCACCTGTTCTTCCCGGCGTCGAGTGCCTACGCGGGCGCCATGCAGTCCTTCGCGACCTACGCGGTCGGGTTCGCCGCCCGCCCGGTCGGCGCCGCGATCTTCGGGCACTGGGGCGACCGGATCGGCCGCAAGGCCACGCTGATCGTCACGCTGCTGCTGATGGGCATCTCCTCCGGCATCGTCGGGATGCTGCCCGGGACCTCGGCCATCGGGTTCGCCGCGCCGCTGCTGCTGGTGCTGCTGCGGCTCATCCAGGGCATCGCGATCGGTGGCGAGTGGAGCGGGTCGGTGCTGCTCGCGATGGAGTGGGGCGACCAGCGCAAACGCGGGCTGCTGGGCAGTTTCGCGCAGATCGGCGTTCCGGTCGGGCTGGTGCTCGGCACGGGCGGGATGACGCTGCTGTCGGCGACCCTCTCCCCCGCGGCGTTCGACTCGTGGGGCTGGCGGGTCCCGTTCCTGCTCAGCCTGGTGCTCGTCGCGGTGGGCCTGGTGATCCGGCTGAAGATCCTCGAGACGCCGATGTTCGCGAAGCTGGTCGAGAACCGGCAGACCGCGCGGACGCCGGTGCTCGACGCGATCCGCCAGCACTGGCGCGAAATCCTGCTCTCGGCCGGCGTGCGCTTCAGCGAGCAGATGCCGTTCTACCTCTTCACCAGCTACGTGCTGATCTACGTCGTGTCGCGGCACGAGTTCAGCAAGACGTTCGTGCTCAACGCGGTCCTCGTCGGCGCCGCGTGCGAGCTGGCGCTGATCCCGTTCTTCTCGAACCTGTCCGACCGGATCGGCCGGAAGCGGGTGTACCTGGCGGGCGCGGTGTTCACCGCCGTGATCGCGTTCCCGTACTTCACCATCCTGGCGCACGGCAACCACGCGCTGGTGTTCGTGGCGGTGGTCGTGTCGTTCATCCCGCACGCGCTGCAGTACGGGCCGCAGGCGGCACTGATCGGCGAGAGCTTCCCGACGCACCTGCGCTACGGCGGCGCGGGGCTGGGCTACCAGCTGGCATCGGTGTTCGCGGGCGGGCCGGCGCCGCTGCTGGCGACGTGGCTGCTGCACACCACCGGGACGCCGTACTCGATCTCGGGCTACATCATCCTGTCGGCGGTGGTCACGGTGCTGTGCGTGATCTTCCTGCGGGACCGGTCGAAGGCCGACATCGACGACGTGACCGTGTACCAGCGCTGAAACGCCGTGAAGGCCACCTTGAGCTCAAGGTGGCCTTCACGGAGAACGAACGTCAGCGGCGCGGGCCGCCGAACGGGGGCTGCTGCGGGAACGGTCCGCTGCCCGGGTTCTGCGGGCCGCCGAACTGGCCCGGCGGCGGGGACTGCGGCGGCTGGCCCTGGTACTGGCCACCTTGAGGCGGTCCGGCCGGCGGCTGCGGCTGCGGGAGCGGCTGGCCGCTCTGCGGGGTCGGCGGGTTCTGCAGGGGCTGCGGCTGCTGCGGGGCCGGCGCGACCTCGGTGCCGCGTTCCTCGTCCGCCTCGGGCTCGGGCTGCTGTTGCACCGGACGCGGGATCGACGGCCGCACGGGCGGGGCCGACGGCGTCCCGAGGGCCGGGACCTCCTGGCGTGCCACGGCTTCCGCGGCCGCGACGGCTTCGGCGACCTTCGGGTCGCTCTTCGTCTCGAACCAGCTGGCGACCTCTTCGTCCTCGAGGTCGACCTTGTCCGGCACGGTGTCGTCCTTCGGCGGCTCGTAGCGGAACACGCCGTCGTCGCCGGGGGCGCCGAGCGCGCGGGCGAAGCCTTCGAGGGCCTTGCCGTAGTCGCTCGGGATCATCCAGACCTTGTTCGCGTCGCCCTGCGCCATCTGCGGCAGCGTCTGCAGGTACTGGTAGGCCAGCACCTCCGGCGTCGGGCGGCCGGCCTTGATCGCGGCGAACACCTTCTCGATCGCCTTCGCCTGGCCCTGCGCCTGCAGGTACCGCGCGGCGCGCTCACCCTGCGCGCGCAGGATCCGGGACTGCCGCTCGGCCTCGGCCGCGAGGATGGTGGCCTGGCGGGCACCTTCGGCCGACAGGATCTGGCTCTGCTTCTGGCCTTCCGCCGTCTTGATCGCGGACTCCCGCTGGCCTTCCGCGGTGAGGATCATGGCGCGCTTCTCACGGTCGGCGCGCATCTGCTTCTCCATCGAGTCCTGGATGGAGGGCGGCGGGTCGATCGCCTTGAGCTCGACGCGGCCGACGCGGATGCCCCAGCGGCCGGTCGCCTCGTCGAGCACGCCGCGCAGCTGCGTGTTGATCGAGTCGCGCGAGGTCAGCGTCTGCTCGAGGCTCATGCCACCGACCACGTTGCGCAGGGTGGTGGTGGTCAGCTGCTCGACACCGACGATGTAGTTGGAGATCTCGTACACCGCGGCGCGGGAGTCGGTCACCTGGAAGTAGACGACGGTGTCGATCGACACCGTCAGGTTGTCCTCGGTGATCACCGGCTGCGGCGGGAACGAGACGACCTGCTCGCGCAGGTCGATCCGGGCGCGCACCTTGTCCAGGAACGGCACCAGGAAGGTCAGCCCGGGCGAGGCCACCGTGCGGAACCGGCCCAGCCGCTCGATCACCGCCGACTGCGCCTGCGGCACGACCATGATCGCCTTGGCTACCGTGATGATCACGAAGAGAGCCAGTAAGACGACCACGACGATCGCTACTGTGGTGGTCAAGAGATCTTCCCCTTACCTAGTACCATTCTTGCGCGGTTGACGGTGGTCCGGGCGCCGCGGGCGGGCTCACCTCGAGCTTGAGCTCCTTCGCGGCGATGCCCCAGCGGCCGGTGGTGTCGTGCAGGACCGTCCACACTGTACGGTGCAGTTCCCCTGGTGCGGTGACGGCGCGCTCGCCGGTGGTCAGGCTCGCCTCCTGCCGCAGCGCGGTGGTGGTCAGCTGTTCGATCGCGATCGCCGGGTTGCCGATTTCGTAGGTCGCCAGCCGCGGGTCGGTGACGGCGAAGACGACTTCGAAGCCGATCAGCACTTCGCGGCCGTCGCCGGCTTCGATCGGGCGCGGTGGGGCGGTCAGCACCTGGTCGCCGAGGTCGACGCGGGCGCGGACCCGGTCGGCGAACGGCACGACGAAGTGGCGGCCGGGGCCGAGCACGGTGCGGAAGCGCCCACCGCGTTCGATCACCGCGGCCCGGCCTTGCGCGACGGTGACGAGGCCGAGGCTCACGGCTCGGCCGACACGACGGCGGTGGCGCCGGAGATCTCGACGACGGTGACGGACGTGCCGGGCTCGATCGGCGGGCTGTGCTCGGACAGGCTGCGCGCGGACCAGACGTCGCCGGCCAGCTTCACCTGCCCGGCCTCGTAGTCCACTGTGGACACGACGACGGCGCGGGCGCCGATCAGGGCTTCGATGCCGGTGCGGTGCCCGGACCCGGCGAGGAAGCGGCGCTTGAGCGCGGGCCGGACCAGCACGAGCATGCCGACGGAGGCGACGGCGAACACGGCGACGTCGATGAAGACGTTCCCGGTGAGCACGTCGGCTCCGGCGCCGAACAGCGCGCCGACGCCCAGCATGATCAGCACGAAGTCGCCGGAGAGGACTTCCGCGATCATCAGGGCGATGCCGACGACCAACCAGACCACTGCCCATGCCATGGGTCGATGCTCTCAGATCGCGCCGGTTCGCACCGGCGCGGTGACGGGTCGTAACCTTCGCGTGACCTTGGACAATTGGGACATTCAGCCCTCTTCCGTCGGCTCGGTGACGAAGTCGATGAGCCGTTCCACGGCCCCGATGAGCGGGGTCTCGAGGTCGCGGAAACTGCTCACCCCACTCAGGACACGTTGCCAGCCTTCGAAAGGTTGCCCCCAGCCGAGCGCGTCGCAGATCCCCTGCTTCCACTCGGTGCCGCGCGGGATCTTGGGCCACGCCTTGATCCCGACGGCCGCCGGGCGCACGGCTTCCCAGACGTCGATGTAGGGGTGGCCGGTGACCAGCACGTTCTCGTCGCGGACGGCCTCGACGAGCCGGGACTCCTTGCTGCCGGGCACGAGGTGGTCGACGAGCACACCCAGTCGACGCTCGGGCCCGGTGCCGAACTCGGCGATCCGGTCGGCCAGGACGTCGACGCCGTCGAGGGGCTCCACGACGACGCCTTCCACGCGCAGGTCGTGGCCCCAGACGCGTTCGACGAGCTCGGCGTCGTGCTTGCCCTCCACCCAGATGCGCGAGTCGCGGGCGACGCGGGCCTTCAGGCCTTGGACGCGGACCGAACCGGAGGCCGAGACCTGCCGGGCCGGGGCTTTCGCCGGGGCCCGGTACGGCACCAGCGTGACCGGCTTGCCCTCCAGCAGGAACCCGGCGGGGGCGAGCGGGAAGACGCGGTGGCGGCCCTTGGCGTCCTCGAGCACGACGTTCCCGTACTCGATCTTCACCACCGCGCCGCAGTAGCCGCTGGCCGGGTCCTCGACGACCAGGCCGGGTTCGGCGGGAACCTCGGGCACCTTCTTGCGGCGCGGGCCGGCGAGCACGTCGTCATACGAGTGGGAGCGCACGACCAGGGAACGTAGTGGTGATCGGCACGCGGACGGGTCATGCCACGCCGTCAGCGGGCGAGTTCGAGGACCCGGTCGGTGAACGGCGACGGCTCTCCGCGGCGCAAGGGCGCGAGCGCGATCAGCGGGGCCATCGCGACGCACCAGGCGCGGACGCGCTCGGCGTCGAAGTCCGTCACGTGCGGGGCGAGCGCGGCGATGCCGTCGTCGATCGTGCCGCCGGCGGCCATCGGGACGAACATCCAGTCGACGGCGTCGAGCGACGGGTCGCCGAGGCCGGGCCGCGGGTCGATGGCCACGGCGCCGCGGCCGGGTCCCGCGTCGAGGACGTTCGCCGGGTGCAGGTCGCCGTGGATGAGCGTGACCGGCCCGCTGGTGGCGAGTTCGAGCGCGCGCCGGCGGCCTCGCTCGAGGGTCTCGGCGCTCAGGTGCTCCGCGGCCGCCGTTTCGCGGCGACGGCGTTCGGAGAGGGTGAAGATGAATTCGATGCCTTCGGCCAGCCGCCGGAACTCGCCGGCGGGCTCGACCGAATGCAGCTGGTCGAGCATTTCGCCGAGCTGCGCCCAGGGGACGTCGCCGTCCAGCTGGGTGCCCGGGAGCAGGCCTTCCAGGAGGATCGCGTTGACGTCGAGGTCGGCGTCGAGAACCTGGACGACGCGGGAGCAGCCGGCCCAGGCGCTCAGCCCGGTGAACTCCAGGCGGGCGACTTCGGGATCCGGGGTCAGCTTGAGGACCCGCAGGTCGCCGCCGGGACCGGTGCACAGCAGCGTGCGGCCGGTGTTGCCGGGGCGGGCCTCGCGGACTTCGAGGTTCCACTTCGTGGTGAGCCGCGCGACCAGGTCCGGGAGCGCGTCGCACCAGGGTTCGGCCAGCTCGGCGCCGAAGCGGTCGGCCAGCCGCGCGCGAGCGGCGTCGTCGATCAGAACAGCGGCCACGGGATGGCGCGCCAGTCGTCGCCGGGTTCGGGGAAGATGCCCTCGGCGAGCAGCAGGTCGGTGCGCTCGGCCACGGCCCGGACCTCGAACTTCGTGATGTGTTCCGAGAGGGTCTTGCCAAGGCCGCCGTCGAGCTCCGACCGCAGCTTGCGCAGCTTCTCGACGGCGTCCGGCGGCACGGGCTCGCCGATCCAGCCCCACAGGACGGTCCGCAGCTTCGGGTCGGTGTGCAGGCAGATGCCGTGGTCGACGCCGTACACGCGGCCGTCGACGCCGGGCAGCAGGTGCCCGCCCTTGCGGTCGGTGTTGTTGACGACGATGTCGAGCACGGCGAGGTCGCGCAGCCCGGCGTGGTCGGCGTGGACCAGCACCGCGGGCTCGCCGAGCCGGTCGTGAGCGTGCAGCACCGGCCGCCAGCCGTCGGGGACCTCGTCGGGTGGGAGGACTTCGACGAGGTCGTCCTCGGTGGTCTCGACCCAGAGCTGGACCATGCCGGGGCCGAACGGGCCGTCGCGCAGCACGGTCGGCGGGATCGCGCCGAGGCCGGCGGTGTCGCTGATGATCGCGGTCGCGACCTCACGCCCGGCCAGGGTGCCGTCGGGGAAGTCCCACAGCGGCCGCTCCCCCGACACCGGCTTGTACACGACCCGGCCGGTGACGCCGTCGAGCTCGATGGCGCAGAAGAGCGTGACGTTGGAGGCGTCGACCAGGCGGCCTTCGACGTCGATGCGGCCGTGGGTGACCAGCTCGCGCGCCGCCGGGTCGGCCGGATCGGGGGTCGTGGCCATGGTCAGTCTTCGTCCGCGTCGGTCTCGCGCCGGTAGCCGTTCTGCCGGGGGCAGATGTGCCCGGCCGGGTCGAGCGGCTCCCCGCACAGCGGGCACGGTTTGCGGCCGGCGTTGACGACGCGGTCGGCGCGTTCGGCGAAGGCGCGGGCGGCGGCCGGGCTGAGGAAGACGCGGACGGCGTCCGGGCCCTCCTCGGTGTCGTCGAGCACGACCGTTTCGTCGACCTCGCCCTCGGTGATGGCGAGCAGCTCGATGACGACGGCGCTGCTGTCGGCGTCCCAGCCCAGGCCCATGGTGCCGACGCGGAACTCCTCCTCGACCGGCACGGTGAGGGGGTCGAGGTCGACGAGGTCGTCGGGGGCGTCGTCGGGGACGTCGGCGCCGAAGCGGCTGGCGACCTCTTCGAGCAGTGAGCCGAGGCGCTCCGCGAGGACGACGACCTGCTGCTTTTCGATGGTGACGCTGATGGTGCGCACGTCCTCGGAAGCCTGGAGGTAGAACGTGCGATCGCCGGGCTCGCCGACGGTGCCGGCGACGAACCGATCCGGCTGGCGGAAGACGTGGATTACGCGAGACATAGCACTGTCGACCCTAGGCCACGGGCGCATGATCGGCATCCGCCGCCCCACCTTCGCGGGCCGCTAGCCTCTGGGGGTGTCTCGGATCTCCCCGTACGGAACCTGGTCCTCGCCCATCACCGCCGCCGAGGTGGCCGCCGCCGGTGGCGGCCCGCAGTGGCTCGACGTCGTCTCCGGCGAGGTGTGGTGGGCCGAGGCGCGGCCCGGTGAGCAGGGCCGGGTCGCCCTGGTGAAGGCCGGTCCGGGCGGCACGGAGGACGTGCTGCCGGCGCCGTGGAACGTCCGCAACCGGCTGCACGAATACGGCGGCCGGCCGTGGGTGGTCGCCGGTGGTGTGGTGGTTTTCACGCACTGGGCGGATCAGCGCGTTTACGCCGTGGGCGAAACCGGTGTCGTGCCGATCACGCCGGAGCCGGCCGAGCCCCAGGGTGTCCGTTACGGCGACCTGCTGCCCGGGCGGCCGGGCGAGGTGTGGGCGGTGCGGGAGCGCAGTGTCGGGCCGCGTCCGACCGACGTCTCGCGGGACCTGGTGGCGATCGCCCTGGACGGCGGCGGCGAACGGGTACTGGCCGCGAGCCACCACTTCCTGACCGCGCCGAAGCTCGCGCCGGACGGGCGGCACGCGGCGTGGTTCGGCTGGGACCACCCGGCGATGCCGTGGGACGGGACCGAGCTGTGCGTCGCGCCCGTCGCCGCGGACGGAACCTTCGGGCCGCACCGCGTGCTGGCCGGCGGCGCGGACGTCTCGGTGTGCCAGGTCGAGTGGGAGACGCCGGCGTCGCTGCTGGCACTGCTGGACCCGGACGGCTGGTGGAACCTGCACCGCGTCGGCCTCGACGGGACCGCCGTGAACCTGGCGCCGGTGGAGCGCGAGCTGGGCGGGCCGCTGTGGAAGGCGGGGTCGCGGTGGTTCGCCCCGCTCGGCGGCGGGCGGCACGCGGTGCTCGTGTCGGGGCGGCTGGCCGTGCTCGACGAGGCGGACGGTTCGGTGACGCCGGTCGCGGACGAGCTGACGGCGTGGTCGTCGACGGGCTTCGCGGTGCTCGGCGACGCGGTCGCCGGGGTGGCCGGCGGCCCGGTCCGGGAGCCCGCGGTGGTGCGGGTGTCCCTCGACGGCGGGGTCACGGACCTGACGCCCCAGCCGGATCTGCCGTCGGCGTTCCTGCCGGTGCCGCAGGAGCGGGTGTTCACCACCGCCGACGGTGAAACCGTGCCCGTGGTGCTGTACCTGCCGGCGAACCCGGAGTTCACCGCGCCCGACGGCGAGCGGCCGCCGCTGCTGGTGCACGTCCACGGCGGGCCGACCGGGCAGTACCTGCCGCTGCTGGACCTGGAGCTGGCGTACTTCACCAGCCGGGGCCTCGCGGTGGCGGCGGTGAACTACGGCGGGTCGACCGGGTTCGGGCGCGCCTACCGGGAGCGGCTGCGGGAGCAGTGGGGCGTGGTCGACGTCGCGGACTGCGTCGCGGTGGCCGAGGCGCTGGTGGCGGCCGGGCTGGCCGACGGTGACCGGCTGGCGATCCGGGGCGGCAGCGCGGGCGGGTTCACCGCGGCCGCGTCGCTCACGACGACGAAGACCTACCGGGCGGGCACGGTGATGTACCCGGTGCTGGACTTGGCCGGGTGGACCGGCACCGAGGGCGACACGCACGACTTCGAGTCGCGGTACCTGGACGGGCTGATCGGGACGCTGCCGTCGGCACGGCAGCGGTACGTCGAGCGGTCGCCGCTGGCGAACTCGGCGGCGCTGGCCGGGCCGGTGCTCTTCCAGCAGGGCCTGGAGGACCGGATCTGCCCGCCGGAGCAGGCCGACCGGTTCGTGGCCGGGCTGGAAGGACGCGGGATCCCGTACGCCTACCAGCGGTTTCCCGGGGAGCAGCACGGGTTCCGGCAGGCGTCGACGATCGTGGCGGCGTTGGAGGCGGAGCTGTCGTTCTACGGCCAGGTGCTCGGGTTCGAGACGCCGGGTGTCGCGAAGCTGGAGCTGTCGCGGTGAGGCCGCCTCGGTTGCGAGCGGGCGACACGGTGGCGCTGGTGGCGCCGGCCGGGCCGGTGCCGGCGGACCTGCTGGAGAAGGCGGTGCCGGTGCTGCGCGGCTGGGGTGTCGAGCTGCGGATCGGGCCGTGCGTGCGTTCTTCGCCCGGATCGCCGCCCTATCTGTCCGGTTCGGACGCGGCGCGGGCGGCGGAGTTCACCGAGGCGTGGCTGGACCCGGGCGTGCGGTGCGTGCTGGCCGCCCGCGGCGGCTACGGCGTGCAGCGGATGCTGGACCTGGTGGACTGGGCGACGTTGCGGGAAGCGGGCCCGAAGGTGCTGGCGGGGTCGTCGGACATCACGGCGCTGCACCGGGCGGTGAACGTCCACTTGGGACTGTCCACTTTGTTCTCGCCGATGCCGGCGAGCGTGCTGTTCGACGACTTCGCGGTCGAGCACCTGCGGCGGTCGTTGTTCGAGCCCGAGCTGAACGTGGTGGTGCGCGGCGGTTCGGCGTTGGTGCCGGGCCGGGCGTCGGGCGTGTTGACGGGCGGGAACCTGTCGCTGCTGGCCGCGGGGATCGGGACGCCGGAGCAGGGGTCGGCGCGGGACGCGGTGGTGCTGCTGGAGGACGTCACGGAGAGCGTGTACCGGCTGGACCGGATGCTGACGCAGCTGCTGCGCAGTGGCTGGTTCGCCGGGGTCCGCGGGATCGTGCTGGGGTCGTGGGCGGCGTGCGGGGATCCGGCGGAGGTGCGGGCGCTGCTGCTGGACCGGCTGGGGCCGTTGGGGGTGCCGGTGGTGGAGGAGTTCGGGTTCGGGCACGTGGCGTCGTCGCCGACGCTGCCGCTGGGCGTACCGGTGACCTTGGACGCGGACCTGCGGACGCTGACGTTCGACACCCCGGCGCTGACGTGACTCCCGACGAGGCTCGTTCCCGGTTCGCGCAGGCACGGATCGCGCGGCTGGCGACGGCGTCGGCGGCCGGGGTGCCGCACCTGGTGCCGGTGACGTTCGCGGTCCGGGGTGATCAGGTGGTGTTCGCGGTGGACCACAAGCCGAAGTCTTCGGTGGCGTTGCGGCGGCTGCGCAACATCGAGGAGAACCCGGCGGTGTGCTTCCTGGCCGACGGCTACGACGAGGACTGGTCCCGGCTGTGGTGGGCCCGGGCGGACGGCACGGCTCAGGTGCTGCCGCCGGGTTCCGGTCCGGTTTCGTGGCTGGTCGAGAAGTACTCGCAGTACGCGGACCGGCCGCCGGAGCACGCGGTGGTGGTCACCGAGGTGCGGCGATGGAGCGGCTGGACGGGTTCCTAGTCGCGGAGGAACTTCTCCGGGCGGCGCCAGGCGTCGATGAGCCCCAGCGGGTCCGGGCGCAGGAGCGAAGCCGCCGCGTACAAGCTCGCCAGCACGACCCCGGCGATGAACCACCAGTCGTACAGGGCCTGCTCGCCCGTCGGGTAGTACACCAGCGTCACGAACACCGACACCGCCACCACCAGCGCCAGGTGGCGGGGTTGCCACTTGAACGCCGACAGGAGCACGAAACCCCAGGTCAGGTACCACGGCAGGGTCGGCGGCATGAGGATCGCGACCGCGAGCAGGGAGATGCCCGCCCGGTAGACCGCCTCCGTGCCGCCGCCGCGGCCGAGCCACCACTGGCGGATGCCGAAGCCGATCAGGACCAGCATGCCCGCCGCGCGGGCGACCGTCACGAACGGGGACACCTGGACGTCCACGACGATGTGGACCAGGTTGTAGAACACCTCGCCGATGCCGGTGGGGATGTTCAGCCAGTTCGCGATGAGCTGTGGAGCCTTGAGCCCGGACCACCAGCCCATGTTCAACGAGCCCAGTGAGATCCAGGTGCCCGCGACGAACACCGGCAGGAACAGCCCGACCGACGCCGCGCCGGCGCGCAGGAAGTTGCGGACCTTCGACTCGCCTTCGAGGTGGTTGGCCCACATCCAGACGATGAACGGCAGCGCGATCGCGGCCGTCGGTTTGATCAGCATGCCGATCGTGACCAGGACGACCGCGGCGACGTGCTTGCGTTCCAGGGCGGCGAGGACGCCGATGGTGAGGAACGCGAGCATCATCAGGTCGTTGTGCGGGCCGCCGAAGAGGTGGATCACCATCATCGGGCTGGCCACCGCGAGCCACAGCGCGACCGGGAGCTTGCCGCCGAGGTGCTTGACCAGCCGCGGGAGCGCCCACAGCGTCCCGGCCAGGCCTGCCAGCAGCACGACGCGCATGAGGATGACGCCGAGGATCATGTTGTCGCCGGTGATGGCGACGACGCCCTTCGAAATGAGCAGGAACAGCGGCCCGTACGGCGCCGGCGTGGTCTGCCAGAGCGGGTGGACGTTCTGCACGACGTTCGGCAGCACGTCGAGCTCGGCGGGGCCGTTGGCGTACGGGTCGAGCCCGTAGAGCAGCTGGGCGCCCTGGCCGAGGTAGGAGAAGACGTCGCGGGTGAACAGCGGCGGCGAGATGAGCAGCGGCGCCATCCAGCACCCGGCGGCGACCAGGATGGGCCTGCTGCCGACGCGGCCGAGCAGCACGTAGCGGCCGAGCCGGACCCACGCCCACACGACGAGGCCGAAGCCGGTGTAGAGGACGGCGTTGGCGAGCATGCGCCCGTGGCCGTAGCGGATCCACGAGAGCGGGCCGTGGCCGAGCACGGGGTCCTTGATCAGGATGCCGCCGGCGCCGAAGGCCGCGAGCATGAGCAGCGTGCTGCCGACCGTCCCCATGGCGATCGTGCGGTACGGGAATCGCGAGGGCACGCGGAGCCGCTCGGCCAGTCCGGCCGAGGGCGTCTGAGTGGGGTCGGTGGTGGTCGCCATTTCCGTTCGGAGATTACACACCGCGCTCGCGCGGGGTTCCCGCAGTGTCAGGTTTCGGGCGGCGGGCGCGGGTCAGGTTTCGACGGTACGGCGCTGGGCCGTGCCGCCGGGGAGGGCGGCCAGCAGGGACTTCGTGTACTCGTGCCGCGGGTCGAGCAGGACCTGTTCCACCGTCCCGGTTTCGACGAGCTCGCCGCGGTACATCACGGCGACGCGGTCGGCGATGTTCCAGGCCAGGCCCAGGTCGTGGGTGATCACCAGGGCGGCGAGGCCGAGTTCGCGCCGCAGCCGCAGCAGCAGCCCGAGGATCTCGCCGCGCACGGACGCGTCCAGCGACGCGACCGGTTCGTCGGCCACCACCACCGACGGCTCGAGGGCCAGAGCGCCGGCGATGACGACGCGCTGGCGCTGGCCGCCCGACAGCTGGTGCGGGAGCCGGTCGGCGTACTTCTCCGCCGGCCGCAGCTCCGCGGCCTCCAGGGCCCGGTGGACGACCGCGCGCTCGTCGGCGAGCTTGTGGATCCGGGGGCCTTCGGCGACGGCCTCGTACACCGTGTGCGCCGGGTTCAGCGCGCTGGTCGGGTCCTGCAGCACCAGCTGGACCTGGCGGCGGTAGGCCTTGAGGCCCGCTCCCCCCGCCGGGACGGGCTTGCCGTCGTAGCGGACCACGCCGGAGTCGGGTTTCTGCAGGCCGAGCAGGGTCCGGGCGAGCGTCGTCTTGCCCGAGCCGGACTGGCCGACCAGGGCGACGATTTCGTCGCGCGACACCGTGAGGTCGACGCCGGCGACGGCGTCGATGCGCTTGCCGGTGCGGTCGCGGAAGGACACCCGCAGGTTCTCCGCGGCCAGCAGCGGCTCGCCGCCCACCACCCGGTCCGCGGGTTCGGGCGGCAGCGGGGTGCTGGTGGCCGGGGCGAAGCGGGACAGCGGGTCGCCGACCGTGGGGAACGCCGCGGCCAGCGCCCGGGTGTGCTCGTGCTTCGGGGCACCCATCACCTCGGCGCTGAGCCCTTCCTCGACGATCTGCCCGTCGTACATCACGGCGATGCGCTGACAGGTCGCCGCGAGGACGGACAGGTCGTGGCTGATCATGATCAGGCCGATGTCCTGCTCGGCGACCAGCCGCGAGAGCAGGGCGAGGACCTGGGCCTGGACGATGACGTCCAGCGCCGTGGTCGGCTCGTCGGCGATGATCAGCCGGGGCGAGCACGCCAGGGCCATGGCGATCATGACGCGCTGCTTCTGCCCGCCCGAAAGCTCGTGCGGGTAGGCGCCGGCCCGGCTCGGCGGCAGGTCGACCTGGGTGAGCAGCTCGGCGACGCGGGCGTCGACCTGGGCGTCGGTGAGCGCGCCGCCCGCGGGCGGGTGCAGCCGCAGCGGCTCGGCGATCTGCTCGCCGATCCTGCGGACCGGGTTGAGCGCGTGCATGGCGCCCTGGAACACCACCGACGCCTCGGCCCAGCGGACCGCGCGCAGGCGGCCCCACTTCATGGCGGTGACGTCTTCGCCGTCGAGGACGATCTCGCCGGTGATCTTCGCCGTACGCGGCAGCAGGCGCAGCACGCTCATCGCGACCGTGGACTTGCCCGAGCCGGATTCGCCGGCGACGCCGAGGGTGCCGCCGGGGTCGAGGGTGAGGTCGACGCCGCGGACGGCGGGCACCTCCTGCTCGCCCACCGCGTAGGTGACGTTGAGGTCCTTGAGCTGCAGCAGCGGGGTGGTCACTTCTTCAACCTCGGGTTGAACACGGTCTCCAGGCCCCGGCCGACCAGGGTGAAGAAGAGGACGACGAGGACGATCGCGATGCCCGGCGGGAGCACGTTCCACCAGGCGCCGCGGCTGATGGCGCCGTTGTTGAGCGCGCTCTCGAGCACCAGGCCCCAGGTGACGGAGTTGGGGTCGCCGACACCCAGGAACGACAGGGTCGCGTCGGCGATGACGGCGTTGCCGACGACCAGCGTGGTGTTGGCGAGGACCAGGGGCATCACGCCGGGCAGGACGTGCTTGCCGATGACGTGCAGGTGGCCGCCGCCGAGGGCGTGGGCGCGCTCGATGTAGGGGCGGCTTTCGATGGTCAGCGTCTGGGCCCGGACCAGCCGGGCGGTGCTGGGCCAGGCGGTGAAGCCGATGGCGAGGATGATCGTGCCGACGCCCTTGGGCAGCACCGCCGAGAGCGCGATCGCGAGGATCAGCGAGGGCAGGACCAGGAAGAAGTCGGTGAACCGCAGCAGCGCCGCCGACACCCAGCCGCCGAAGTGCGCGGCGGTGATGCCGATCAGCGTGCCGATGACGACCGACAGCAGCGCCGCGGAGAACCCGACGAGCAGGGAGATCCGGGTGCCCCAGATCGTCATGAGCAGCACCGAGCGGCCGAAGTTGTCGGTGCCGAGCCAGAAGTCGCCGGTGGGCGGGCTGAGCGGCTCGCCGGTGGCCTTGGTGACGTCGAGGCCGCTCTGGTCGCTGATCAGCGGCAGCAGCAGGGCGACGACGACGGTGGCGCCGAGCAGGACCAGCCCGGCGAGCGCGGCGCGCTGGGCGGCGAACTCCCGCCAGGTCCGGGCGAGCGACGCGCGCCGGCGGTGCCAGGCGATCTGCCGGGGTGTCTCGGCGGTGGTCATGAGGTACGCACCCTCGGGTCGAGCACGCGGTAGAGCAGCTCCGCGAGCAGGTTCATCAGCACGACGGCGCTGGCCAGCACGGTGAACACGCCCTGCAGCACGGGCAGGTCGGGCCCGTGCAGGGCGTCGTAGGTCAGCTGCCCGAGCCCGGGCCAGCTGAACACGGCCTCGACGGTGACCGCGCCGGCGACGACCTGGCCGAACTGCATGAACACCAGCGTGGTGGTCGGCAGCAGGGCGTTGGGGACGGCGTGGCGGCGGCGGACGAGGTCGTCGCGCAGGCCCTTGGCGCGGGCGGTGGTGAGGTAGTCGGCGTTCATCTCCCCCAGCAGCGACGACCGCATGATGAGCATGTACTGGGCGTAGAACACCGCCAGCAGCGTCACGCACGGGAGCACCAGGTGGTGCAGGACGTCGAGGGTCTGGGAGAAGACGTCGGGCGCGGCGTCCGGGGAGTGCATGCCGCGGCTGGGGAACAGGCCGCCCGTCACCACGAGCAGCATCAGGCCGAGCCAGAACTGCGGGACCGACCAGAGGGTCAGCGCGACCCCGGTCTGGGCGCGGTCGAAGAAGCTGTCGCGGCGCCAGGCGGCGCGGATGCCCAGCCACAGGCCGATGATGACGGCGAGGACGGTGGCGCTGCCGACGAGCAGGATGGTCGGCCAGAGCCGTTCGCCGATCATGTCGGCGACCGGGCGGCCGTTGTTGAGCAGCCGGGACTCGCCGAGGTCGCCGTGCAGCAGGTTCCAGAAGTACTGGCCGAACTGGACGAAGACGGGCTTGTCGACGCCCATCTTCTCGCGCAGCTCGGCGATCTGCTGGGGGCTGGTGACGCGGTCGCGGGTCATCGCCGCGACCGGGTCGCCCGGCAGCATCCGGAAGAGGAAGAAGAACAGCACGATCACCAGCAGGACGCTGACGACCGCTTCGAGGATCTTCGTGAGCACGAACCGGGCGGTGCCGGTCCCGCCGCGGTGCTCGTCGGGGTCGACGAGCACCGCGGCCTGGTCGGGCGTGGTCATGCTTACTCGCGGTCCTCTGTGGTCTTGTTGCGGCGGCTGATGACGACCCCGCCGACGACGATGATCACCACGACGATGGCGCCGACGACGATCCACACGACCGTGCCGCCGCTGCCGGAGTCGGCGGTCGCTTCCGCGCCGGCCGGGGTGGCGCCGTAGACGCCCCAGTAGCCGGTCTGCTCGAGGATCGCGCCCTTGGGCTGCGGCTGGGTGGTGAAGGCGGAGAACTTGTCGGAGCGGTAGGCCTCGAGCGCGTTCTGGTAGTCGAGCACGATCGTCGGGAACTGGCTGTAGAGCCGGGCCTGGGCCTGCTTGACGTAGTCCGCGCGCTTGGCGTCGTCGGTCTCGGTCAGCTGCTTCTTGTAGAGGTCGTCGTACTGGGCGTCGCAGAAGAAGGTGTCGGTGCTGCCGCCCTTGCCGTCGGCGCTGGGCCGCGCGGCGCAGGTGTGCAGCGAGAGCGCGTAGTCCGGGTCGGGGTTGGTGCCGTAGCCGCCGATGGCGAGGTCGTACTTGCCGGTGGCGGTGCGGTCGGACAGCTCGTCGTCGGAGACGAGGTCCTGCTTGACGGTGATGCCGATGTCCTTGAGCCAGCCGGTGACGTACTGGGCCACACCCTGGTCGTAGCTGCGGTTGGCGTGGCCGGTCAGGCGCAGCTCCAGCTTGGCGCCGCCGGGGGCGGTGCGGACGCCGTCAGGGCCCTTCTTGTAGCCGGCCTGCTCGAGGGTGTTGTTGGCGGCGGCGAGGTCGAACTTGACCTTTTCGCCGTCGCTGGGGTCCCAGTGGTAGTCGGCGTAGACGGCGGGCACGACGCCGCCGCCGACCTGGCCGAGGCCCTTGAGGACCTTGTCGACGATGGCCTGGGTGTCGACGGCCTGGGTGATGGCCTTGCGGACGTTGATGTCCTTGAGGACCGGGTTGCCGTCACCGATCGGGTTGTTGGCGTTGTCGGTGACGCCGAAGTTGAGCGACAGCTCGTCATAGCGGCGGCCGGGCGCGGCGTTGGTGGTGATGCCCTCCTGGCCCTGCAGCGCGGCGAACTGGTTGGGGTTGAGCCGGTTGATGACGTCGACTTCGCCCTGCTTGAGCGCGTTGACCGCGGCCTCGGTGTCCTTGAACTGCAGCAGCTGCAGCTCGTCGATCTTCGGGGCGCCGCGCCAGTAGTCCTTGTTCGCCTTGAGCTTGACGTACTCGTTGGGCTTGAACTCGGTGACCTGGAACGGGCCGTCGGAAACGCCGGCGATCTTGAGGTCGTCGGTCTCGGCGGCCTTGAGGTCCTTGACCGGCTCCCAGATGTGCTGCGGCACGATCGGGACGTCGAGCAGGTTCATGTTGACCTGCACGGTCTTGGTCTTGATGACGAGGGTCGTGTCGTCGGGCGCGGTGACCGTCTCGAAGTTGGCGACGTAGTTGCCGTTGGCGGTGCGGGCGTTCTCGTCGGTGAGCATCCGGTTGAACGTGTAGGCGGCGTCCTTGGCGGTCACCGGCTGCCCGTCGCTCCACTTGACGCCGCCGCGGATCTTGAACGTCCAGGTCAGCTTGTCCGGCGACGGCGTCCAGGACTCGGCGAGGGCGGGCGAGGCCTCGGCCTTCGCGGCGTCCGGGACGGTGAGGAACTCGTAGGTGAACCGGCCGATCTGCGTGGACGCGGCGAGCACGGCGGTGAACGGGTTCAGGTGATCGATGCCGGTGGTCAGCGCGACCCGCAGCACCTTGCCCTGCTGGGCCTGGGCGGGCACGGCGAGCGGGATCCCCGCCAGCGCCGCGGCCGCGACGACCGCGCCCACGCGGCCGAGCCGCCCGATTCTGCGTTGGAAATGCACCAAAAACCACCCCATCGTTCTCGCTGTGAGCCTCCCCAAGGACGAGAAGTAACCACATACGGCCACAACCGCGCAATATGTTGCCGCTGCGGCAGGTGTCCGATCGTTATCGATCGCTTTCGGTTACGCTGCGTGATCGGGGAGCCGTGCCCGGGGCCGCGGCGGCCTGGCTAGAGTGCCGGGCATGCGCATCCTGATCTCGGCGGACATGGAGGGCGCCACCGGTGTCACCTGGACCGACGACGTCGTGCCCGGTTCGCCGCAGTGGGACCGGTTCCGGCGGCTGTTCACCGGTGACGTCAACGCGGTGCTGGCCGGGCTGTACGACGCCGGGGCCGGGGATGTGCTGGTCAACGAGGCGCATTCGTCGCAGCGGAACCTGCTGCTGGAAGACTTGGACCCGCGGGCGCGGATGCTGACCGGGCGGCACAAGCCGCTGTCGATGATGCAGGGCATCGACTCCGGTGTGGACGGTGTGGTGTTCCTGGGCTACCACGCCGGCGCCGGGTTCGACGGCGTGCTTTCCCACACCTACCTGGAGAACCAGATCACCGGGGTGTGGCTGGACGACGTCCCGGCGAGCGAGGGCCGGCTGAACGCGGCGATGGCCGCGGAGTACGGCGTCCCTGTCCTGCTCGTTTCGGGTGACGACAAAACGTGTGACGACGCCCGTGACTACGCT
Source organism: Amycolatopsis sp. MEPSY49 (assembly GCF_051337345.1). Classification (NCBI taxonomy): domain Bacteria; kingdom Bacillati; phylum Actinomycetota; class Actinomycetes; order Pseudonocardiales; family Pseudonocardiaceae; genus Amycolatopsis; species Amycolatopsis sp. MEPSY49. The sequence continues at coordinate 947,591 of NZ_JBDLYJ010000002.1, forward strand.
CCGGAGGCGGAGCTGGTCCAGGTGAAGGAGTGCGTGAGCCGGTACGCGGCGATCTGCCTGCCGCCGGCGCGCACGGCGGACCTGCTGACCGGCGCGGCGGCCGACGCGATGGCGCGGGCCGGGCGCGAGGAACGGCAGGTGCGGGGGCACCGGATCGAGGTGGAGTTCGACGCGAGCCACCTGGCGCAGGCGACGGCGGTGATCCCGACGGTGGAGCAGATCGGGACGCGCCGGGTCGGGTTCGACGCGCCGAACATGACCGAGGCGATGAAGGCGTTCAAGGTCGTCACGGCGATCGCGGCGGGGGCGGTGCAGGGCATCTATGGCTGACGTCGTCGAGCTGTGCGCGGACCTGATCCGGTTCGACACGACCAACCGCGGGAACAACGACGCCAACCCGGAGCGGCCCGCCGCCGAGTACGTGGCCGCGTTCCTGGACGGCCTGGGCATCCCGTCGCGGATCCTCGAAGCCGCGCCGGGCCGGGCCAGCGTGATCGCCCGCGTGCCGGGCACGGACCCGACGCTGCCGGCGCTGCTGGTGCAGGGGCACCTGGACGTCGTCCCGGCGGACGCCGCGGACTGGTCGGTGCCCCCGTTCGCCGGCGAGGTCCGCGACGGCTGCCTGTGGGGCCGCGGCGCGACCGACATGAAGGACTTCGTGGCGATGGTGCTGGCGGCGCTGGCCGGCGGGGTGCGGCCGCGGCGGGAGCTGGTGCTGGCGTTCGTGGCCGACGAGGAGGACCGCGGCGAGTGGGGCGCGCACTGGCTGGTCGCTGCCCATCCGGAGTTGTTCGAGGGGTGCGTCGCGGCGATCAGCGAGTCGGGCGGCTACACCTACCACGTCCCGGCGGCCGACGGCCGTGACGTGCACCTGTACCCGGTGGGGACGGCCGAGCGCGGCACCGCCCACCTGCGGCTGACCGCGCGTGGCCGGGCGGGGCACGGATCGCGGCCCAACGACGAGAACGCCGTCACCCGGTTGGTGGGCGCGCTGCACCGGATCGCGTCGCACCGCTGGCCGGTGTCGCTGACTCCGGCGGTGCGGGCGTTCCTGGAGCGGACGGGCGCGGCGCTGGGCGTACCGGTGGATCTGTCCTCTTCGGACTCGGTGGACGCGGCGGTGGCCGCGCTGGGTCCGGCGGGTTCGCTGGTGCTGCCGACGGTCCGCAACAGCACGACCCCGACGATGCTGGCCGCGGGCTACAAGGTGAACGTGATCCCGTCGACGGCGTCGGCGCAGGTGGACGTGCGGGTGCTGCCGGGCACCGAGGAGTCGTTGTTCGCGGCGCTGGACGAGCTGCTCGGCGAGGGCGTGACGAGGGAGTTCGTGGCGCACCAGCCGCCGGTGCAGGCGCCGGTGGACTCGCCGTGGTTCTCCGCGATGGCGTCGGCCTTGCGGGCCGAGGATCCCGAAGCCGTCGTGGTGCCGTACTGCCTCGGGGGCGGGACGGACGCGAAGGCGTTCGCGCAGCTGGGGATCGCCAACTACGGGTTCGCGCCGCTGTGGCTGCCGAAGGGCTTCCCGTACCGCGCGATGGCGCACGGGGTGGACGAGCGGGTCCCGGTGGAAGGGCTGCACTTCGGGACCCGGGTGCTGTCCCGGTTCCTCGCGGGCTGCTGAGCCGGTTCAGCGCACCGGCGGGTTGGGCAGCTCGGCCGCGATCACGGTCTCCGGCAGCGGCCGCGCACCCGCGCCGCTGACCGGGGACGGCGGGAGCGGGCGGCGCGGCTCGCGCACCCCGACGCCGCCGTCATCTTCGCTGTCGTCGTCCCACCCGCGGTCGAGGCGGTCGGCCGGGTCCGCGGGCGACCCGTATTTGAGCTGTCGCGCGACCTTGCGGCGTTTCCCGTCGGGCACGGGCCCTCCTCAGCGCGTGAACTCGGCCCAGTAACGCGCCCCGTCGCGGATGGTCTCCAGTCCCACCAGCTTCACGCCGTCCTGGGCCACGGACTCGATCTCCGCGCGGCTGAACGGCCACGGCGGCCCCGGTTCAGGTGCCACGTTCTCCTCGGCCACCTCCGACACCAGCATCGTGCCGCCGGGGGCGAGGAAGCCGGCCAGCGACGTGATCGCCGCGGCGCGGAACTCGCGGGGCATCGCCTGGATGTTGATGATCTCCACGACCAGGTCGAACGCCTGGTGCCACTCCCCCGGCGGCTTCAGCAGGTCCGCCACCACGTAGTCCACCGTGGACTGCGGGAAGCGGGCGCGGGCGGCCTCGACCGCGGCCGGGGCGACGTCGAAGCCCGTCACCGCCCAGCCCGCCGCAGACAGCAGCTCGGAGTCGTCGCCCAGGGCGCTGCCCACCACCAGCGCCCGGCGGCCCTCGCCGGGCTCCACCCAGTCGGCCAGGTCGGCGTTCGGCGCGCCGCGGGTCCAGGGGACCTCGGCCTCGCCGCGGGCGGCGGCGGTGTAGAGCTCGTCGAACCAGCGGGTCGGGCTGCCGTCGGCGAGGGAAGCGCGGGAGAGCACACGGTCGGCGGGTTCCGGCGTCGTCATGGGCGTGACCTTAGCGGCGGCGCCGGACCCGCGGGACCCGTTTTACCGAGCTATCGGGCCGGGAATCGCGTACAGGTGCTCACCGGCCCAGTGGACGACGTCCCGGATCGGCGAGGTGGGCGGTGCCGGGCGGAAGTTGGCCGCGTCGTCGATGTTGCCGGTGCCGTCGTATACCGCGCGCCGCGGGTAGGCGAACACCGGTCGCGTCCGGGTGACGTTCCCGGCGGCGTCGCGGCCGGTCGCGGTCACCACCGTCGGCGTGGAGCCGCGTTCGACCCAGGCGACCAGCTGCTTGAGCGGGTCGAACTCGGTGAGCGTCGTGCCGCCGCCGCAGTGGTAGAGCGACGGGACCATGAACAGCCGGACCCAGTCCTGTGCGTGGGCGCGGGTGAGCCGCTGGTAGTAGTCGAGAGTGCCGGCCGGCGGGATGGCCTCGTCGGCCCAGCCGTGCCACAGCAGCAGCTTGCCGCCGCGCTTCCGGAACGCCGACAGGTCGAGGCTCAGCGCGTTGTAGCGGACGCCGACCGGGGTGAGCCGGTCGAACTCGCGGCGGGTGAAGGCGAAGGTGTCCACCGTCGAGGCCGGGGCGCCGATCGGGTAGCCGAGGTAGCGCAGGTAGTTGTCGGCGAGGCTGCGGGCGAAGGCGACGCCGCCGGTCTCGGGCGTCGCGATGATCCAGCCGGCCCAGGACAGCTCGGAGCCGGGCTCCTGGCCGCCGGGGTAGAGCAGCGTCCCGTGGGCGTCGGTGGGCGGCGAGTACAGCTTGCGCACGACGGCGACCTGGGCCGGGGTGAGGCAGGACGGCGTGTCGGCGCCGGCGCAGGTCAGCGTGGCCGGGTCGAAGCGGCAGGCGCGCGGGTCGTCGAGCTGGCCGTCGGCGAGCCCGTCGAGGCGGTCGCAGGCGGCGAGCACCGCGTTGTGCAGCGCGGGCAGCTTGGCGGCGGTGAGGACCGGGCTGCCGTCGGCGGTGTTCACCCGCGCGAGCCACGTCTGGTACTCGCCGAGCAGCGGGCCCCAGTAGTTCGCGGGGGCGCCGGCGTCGATGCCGTCGAAGTCCGCCGGGTAGCGCTGGGCCAGCAGCAGGCCTTCGCGGCCGCCGTCGGAGCAGCCGGTGAAGTAGGACTTGCGCGGCGGGGAGCCGTAGAACGCCTGGATGATCGCCTTCGACGCACGCGAGACGACGTGGGGTGCGCGGAACTCGAAGTCGTCGCGCGCCGCCTGGTTGTGCGCGCCCCAGCTGCCGTCGTCGACGACGGCGGGGGTGGTGCCGACGTGCCCGTCGTCGGTGGCGGCGACCGCGACGTCGCCGCCGTGGGGCAGGCCGCAGTCGGCGAAGGCGGGCGGGTTGACCAGGCCGCAGAAGCCGCCGCAGCCGTACTGCAGGTAGCGGCCGGCGTAGGTCTTGGTGGGCAGCCGCAGCTCGAAGCGGACGGCGGGTTCGACGTAGCCCTGGACGCCGCAGTACTCGGGGTCGGTGGCGGTCGCGGGGACGACGGCCGCCGACGTGACGTGCGTGGCGGCGCCCGGCAGGGCGAACCGGCGGACCAGGTCGCCGCAGGCGGTGATCGGCCGGACGGGCGACTCCGTCGCGGCGGTGGCCGTCGCCGGGGCGAACCCGGTGGTGGCGAGCAGGAGTGTCGTGAGTGCGGTGAAGATCCGGACTGGTCTCATGGGTTCCCCATTCCCTCGGTTGTCCAGTTCTGGCCAGGTTTGCCGACCGGTCTTGACATCGATGTCACCCGCGCGTTTCGCTCTCTGGGCGCCGCCGGTCCCCGTCCGTCGGTCCCCAGTTCACCCTCCAGAGCTTGGAGCAATGATGCCCCGAAGCGCCAGACCGCCGGTCGCTTTCCTGGTGACCGCCGCCGTGGTCGCCGCCGGCCTGGTCGCCCTCCCCGCGACGGCGTCCGCCGCCGAAGAAGCCCTGCCGGCTGATTTTTCTTCCTCCTTCGAGCCCGGTGACGTCCAGCCGACCTGGACCGACACCGTCGACACCGACGCCGCGGGCAAGCCCCGCGCGTCCGGCATCAACGGCGCGAACGGCACCACGATCCCCGGCGACATCCGCGGCAAGGTGACCGAGACCAGCGCCAGCAGCGAGAACACCTCGGGCGGCGAGGTCGTGTCGAACCTCGTCGACGGCACCACGGACACGAAGTGGCTGTCCTGGGACCCGACCGCGTGGGCGCAGATCACGCTGTCGGAGGCCACCTCGATCACGCACTACGCGATCTCCTCGGCCAACGACTTCGACAACCGCGACCCCAGGGACTGGACGCTGCAGGGCTCCACCGATGCCCTGACCTGGACCGACCTGGACAAGCAGACCGACCAGGCGTTCACCGAGCGGTTCCAGCAGAAGGACTACCAGCTCGCCGCCCCGACCGCGGCGTACAAGTACTTCCGGCTGAACGTCACGCGCAACAACGGCGGGCCGATCCTGCAGCTGTCGGAGCTGCTGCTGGCCAACGACGACCCGGCACCGCCGCCGCTGCCGAACATGCGCAGCTTCGTCGACTCGGGTCCGACCACCGGCTACACGAACAAGAACCGCGTCGGCTTCACCGGGCTCAAGGCGTTCCGCTACGCGGGCAGCCAGACCGCGGCCGGGCACGGCTGGTCCTACAACAAGATCTTCGACGTGAACGTCCCGGTCGTCGCCTCGACCGAGCTGTCGTACAAGGTGCAGCCGCAGTTCATCACCGGCGACCTGAAGTACCCGAGCACGAACGTCGCGATCGACCTGGCCTTCACCGACGGCACCTACCTGCGCGACCTCGGCGCGACCGACCAGTACGGCTTCCCGCTCACGCCAGAGGGCCAGGGCAAGAGCAAGGTCCTCTACACCAACCAGTGGAACCTGGTTCGCTCGGCGATCGGGCAGGTCGCCAAGGGCAAGACGATCGACCGGATCCTGGTCGGCTATGACAACCCCGACGGCCCGGGCTCGCTGCAGGGCTGGCTGGACGACGTGAAGGTGTCGGCGACCCCGACCCCGCCCGCGAGCCTGCGCCCGAGTGACAACGTGCTCACCACGCGCGGCACGATGGCCAACGGCACGTTCTCCCGGGGCAACAACTTCCCGGCCACCGCGGTGCCGCACGGGTTCAACTTCTGGACCCCGGTGACCGACGCGAACGCCGACAACGGCGACGTGCGGTGGATGTACAACTACCACAGCCAGAACAACGAGCAGAACCTGCCGGAGCTGCAGGCGTTCAGCGTCAGCCACGAGCCGAGCCCGTGGATGGGCGACCGGCAGACCTTCCAGGTGATGCCGTCCGCGGCCACCGGGGTGCCGGACGCGAACCGCGACGCCCGCGCGCTGGCGTTCAAGCACGACAACGAGGTCGCTCGCGCGCACTACTACGGCGTGCAGTTCGAGAACGGGATCAAGACCGAAATCGCGCCGACCGACCACGCGGCGATGTTCCGGTTCTCCTTCCCCGGCAGCGACTCCAGCCTGATCTTCGACAACTTCAAGAACCAGGGCGGGCTGACGCTCGACACCGCGAACGGCACGCTGTCGGGCTTCACCGACGTCAAGAGCGGCTTGTCGGCGGGTGCGGGCCGGATGTTCGTCTACGCGACGTTCGACAAGCCGGTCACCGCGGGCGGGAAGCTCACCGGTCAGGGCCACGACGACGTCGCCGGCTACCTGCGGTTCGCCGCCGGCGCCGACAAGACGGTGAACATGCGGATCGCGACGTCGCTGATCAGCGTGGACCAGGCGAGGAAGAACCTCGCCATGGAGATCGCCCCCGCCGCGACGTTCGACACCGTCCGCGACGCCGCGCAGCGGACCTGGGACGACCAGCTGAAGGTGATCGAGGTCGAGGGCGCGTCGAAGGACCAGCTCACGACGCTCTACTCGAACCTGTACCGGCTGTTCCTCTACCCGAACTCCGGGTTCGAGAACACCGGCACGCCGGAGAAGCCGGTCTACAAGTACGCGAGCTTCGTCTCGCCGAAGACCGGCGCGGACACCCCGACGCAGACCGGGTCGAAGATCGTCGACGGCCAGACCTACGTCAACAACGGGTTCTGGGACACCTACCGCACGACGTGGCCGGCGTACTCGCTGCTGACCCCGGACATGGCCGGGAAGATGATCGACGGCTTCGTCCAGCAGTACCGCGACGGCGGCTGGATCTCCCGGTGGTCGTCGCCGGGGTACGCGGACCTGATGACGGGCACCAGCGCGGACGTCGCGTTCGCCGACGCCTACCTGAAGGGTGTGAAGAACTTCGACGTCAAGTCGTTCTACGACGCGGCGCTGAAGGACGCGACGGTGACCCCGCCGAACAACGCGGTCGGCCGCAAGGGCATCGACGAGGGCATCTTCCTCGGCTACTCCCCGAACACCGCCGAGCACGGGTTCTCCTGGTCGATCGAGGGCTACGTCAACGACTTCGGCATCGCGAACCTGTCGAAGAAGCTCTACGACGAAGCTCCCGCGAGCGACCCGCGCAAGCAGGAGTACCTGGCGAACTACGAGTACTTCACCAGCCGCGCCCAGCAGTACGTGAACGTGTTCGACCCGAGCGTCGGGTTCTTCCAGGGCCGCGACGCCGCGGGCAAGTTCAGCCGCTCGTCGCAGGAGTACGACCCGCGGATGTGGGGCATCGACTACACCGAGACCGACGGCTGGGGCATGGCGTTCTCCGTGCCGCAGGACGGTCAGGGCCTGGCCAACCTCTACGGCGGCAAGGCGGGCCTGGCGAAGAAGCTGGACGCGTTCTTCGCCGACCAGGAGACGGCGAACTTCCCGGGCTCCTACGGTGGCGTGATCCACGAGATGCGGGAGGCGCGGGACGTGCGGATGGGCCAGCTCGGCCACTCCAACCAGGCCTCGCACCACACGCTCTACATGTACGACTACGCGGGCCAGCCGTCGAAGACGCAGGAGAAGGTCCGTGAGGCGCTTTCCCGGCTCTACACCGGCAGCGAGATCGGGCAGGGCTACGCGGGCGACGAGGACAATGGCGAGCAGTCGGCGTGGTGGACCTTCAGCGCGCTGGGCTTCTACCCGCTGCAGATGGGCAGCCCGAACTACGCGATCGGGTCGCCGCTGTTCAAGAAGGCCACGATCCACCTGGCCGGCGGCAAGAACCTGGTGATCAACGCGCCGAAGAACAGCGCGAAGAACGTCTACGTCCAGGGCGTGAAGGTCAACGGCAAGGCGTACTCCTCGACGTCGCTGCCGCAGGACCTGATCGCGCGCGGCGGGGTCATCGACTTCGACATGGGCCCGAACCCCTCGAACTGGGGAACCGGGCCGAACGACGCACCGAAGTCGATCACTCAGGGTGACGCGGTCCCGGCGCCGCTGCACGACGAGACCGGCGCGGGCAAGGGCACGCTGTCCACTTCGGACGGCTCCAACGCCGGTGCGCTGCTCGACAACACCTCGCGCACCCAGGCCGCCGTCACCGGGGCCGTGCAGTACCAGCTCGACAACACCGACGAGGCCGTCACGAGCTACACGCTGACGTCCCAGACCGGTGCGGGCGACCCGAAGAGCTGGACGCTGAAGGGCTCCTACGACGGCAAGACCTGGGCCGTGGCCGACCAGCAGACGAACCAGGCGTTCACCTGGCGGCAGCAGACCCGCGCGTTCAAGGTCGCCAACCCGGCGCACTACGCCTACTACAAGCTCGAAGTGACCGCGACCAGCACCGGCGCCCCGGCGCAGCTGGCCGAGTTCGAGCTGCTGGGCAAGCCGGACGCCGCCTGCACCCGCACCGTCACGGGGGCTTCTTCCGGCCCGCTGACGGTGTCGAGCGGCACGGTCTGCCTGCAGGACGCGACGGTGTCGGGTCCGGTGACGGTCGCTCCGGGCGCGTCACTGGTGGTGCGCGGCGGCGAGATCAAGGGTCCGCTGTCGGCCACGGGTGCCGGCCAGGTCGTGCTGAACCGCACGAAGGTGGGCGGGCCGGTGGCGATCACCGGGACGACCGGGACGGTGTCGATCGAGCTGACCCAGGTGGGCGGCCCGGTCGCGCTGACGGCCAACCACGGGCCGGTGCTGACGTCCAGCACGATCGGCGGCCCGCTGGCGTGCGCGGCCAACTCCCCGGTTCCGACGGACTACGACCTGCCGAACACCGTCCGCGGCCCGGCCGCCGGGCAGTGCGCGAAGATCTAGTCCCGTAGTGCCGTGATGCCCCCTCCCCGCGGTCTCGTGAGGAGGGGGCATCACTGCGTCATGGAGTTCTCCCGCCACCACCGGGACCGCCGGGGGATGATCGCGCGCGGCCCGACGTTCGAGGAGCCCGGCTACCAGGCCGGCGCGTACCGGGACCTGCTGCTGCGCCGCCTGCCCCCGCGTCGGGCGCACGCTACGCCGTTCGGCCGATACGGTGGGCGCATGCCCGACGCCGTGTTCTTCTCCTCCTTCGAAACCGGTGACCCGCGGCCCGCGGACCCCGCTCTGCGGGTGGACAGCGGCCCGGACCGCTCCCCCACGGCCAAGACCGGCGTCGGCTTCACCGGGGCGCACGCCCTGCGCTACACCGCGCGTCCCCGCGATGTCCTGTTCGAACTCGACGCGCCGGTCACCGAGCGCACCGAGCTGTCCTATGTGGTCTTCCCGCGCTCCGACGGCGACGTCCCCGCCTACCACGCCACCCGGATCAGCTTGGACGTCGAGTTCGCCGACGGCACGAGCGCGGGCTTCGACCCGGTGGACGACAAGACGCTGTGGGTGGACCAGTGGAACCCCGTCCGCCGCCCGCTCGGGGCGTTCGCCGGCCGCCGGATCGCCCGGATCGTGCTGCGCACCGACGCTCCCGGCGAGATCACCGGCTGGCTCGACGACGTCCGCGTCGCCGAGCGCCCCGACCCGCGCCGCGACCCCGTCGGCTGCGTCCGCACCACCCGCGGCACGCACTCCAGCGCGGACTTCTCCCGCGGCAACAACTTCCCCGCCACGGCGGTGCCGCACGGGTTCAACTTCTGGACCCCGGTCACCGACGCCGGGGTGACCAACTGGCTCTACTCCTACCACCGCCACAACGACGAGGAGAACCGCCCGGCGCTGCAGGCGTTCGCGCTGTCGCACCAGCCGAGCCCGTGGATGGGCGACCGGCACACCTTCCACGTCATGCCCGGCACCGGCCCGGTCGAGCCCGACCGCCGCAAGCGCGCCCTGGCCTTCTCCCACGACGACGAGACCGATTCGCCGCACCACTACGGCGTGCGGTTCGCGAACGGCGTCACCGCCGACCTCGCGCCGGCGTCGCACGCGGCGATCCTGCGCTGCGCCTTCCCCGACGGCCGGGGCTGGCTGCTGTTCGACAACGCCGCCAACCGCGGTGGCCTGCGCCTGCACCCGGCCACGGGGGTCGTCACCGGGCACACCTGGGTCCGCAGCCGCCTGTCGGCCGGCGCGCGGCGGATGTTCGTCTACGCCGAGACCGATGTCCCGGCCGCCCGGGGCGGGAAGATCCGCCGTCCGTTCTGGCGGACCGTGACCGGCGCCCTGGAGTTCGACGCGCCCGAGGTGACGTTGCGGATCGCGACGTCGCTGATCAGCCTCGCGCAGGCCAAGCGCAACCTCGAGCTGGAGATCCCGGCCGGCACGACGTTCGAGCAGGTCCGGGACAGCGCCCGCGAGCTCTGGCAGGAGCGGCTCGGCAGGATCGAGGTCGAAGGTGCGACGGAGGACCAGCGGACCACGCTGTATTCCAACCTGTACCGGCTGTTCCTCTACCCGAACGTCGCCCACGAGAACACGCCGAAGGGCATCCGGCACGCGAGCCCGGTGCGGCGCCGGTGGTGGCCGAGCACCCGCACGCGTACCGGCGCGAAGGTCGTCGACGGCGAGCTGTACGTCAACAACGGCTTCTGGGACACCTACCGCACCACCTGGCCCGCGTACGCGCTGCTCACCCCGGCCGAGTGCGGCCGGATGGTCGACGGGTTCGTCCAGCAGTACCGCGAAGGCGGCTGGATCTCCCGCTGGTCCTCCCCTGGCTACGCGGACCTGATGACGGGCACCAGCTCGGACGTCGCGTTCGCCGACGCCTACCTCAAGGGGGTCCGCACCTTCGACGTCGAGGCCGCCTACGACGCGGCCTTGAAGAACGCCACCGTCACCCCGCCGCGCCGCGCGGTCGGCCGCAAGGGCCTCGAGGAGTCGATCTTCCTCGGCTACACCCCGGTATCGGTCCACGAAGGACTGTCCTGGGCGCTGGAGGGCTGCATCAACGACTTCGGCCTCGCCAACCTGTCAGCGGAGCTTTCACGTGAAAGCTCCGGGCCACGCTCGCGGATGTACGCGGACTACGCCGCTTACTTCCGCGAGCGCGCGAAGCACTACGTCCACCACTTCGACCCGGCGATCGGCTTCTTCCAGGGCCGCCACCGCGACGGCCGCCGCAAGTTCGCCCCCGCCGGCTACGACCCGGCCGCGTGGGGCGGCGACTTCGTCGAGACCAACGCGTGGAACACCGCCTTCACCGCACCCCACGACGGCCCTGGCCTCGCCGCGCTGCACGGCGGCAACGCCGGCCTCGAAGCCAAGCTCGACACCTTCTTCGCCACCCCGGAGACCGGCCGCCGCCCCGGCGCGTACGGCGGTCTCATCCACGAGATGACCGAGGCCCGCGACGTCCGCATGGGCCAGTACGGCCACTCCAACCAGCCCTCGCACCACATCCCCTACATCTACAACCTCGCCGGCGCGCCCGCGAAGACCCAGCGCGTCGTGCGCGAAGTGCTGCGCCGGCTCTACCTCGGCAGCGAAATCGGGCAGGGCTACCCCGGCGACGAGGACAACGGCGAGATGTCCGCATGGTGGGTGTTCAGCGCCCTGGGCTTCTACCCGCTGGCCGTCGGCAGCCCGCGCTACGCGATCGGGTCGCCGCTGTTCGAGAAGGCGACCGTGCACCTGGGCGAGGGCAAGAAGCTCGTCGTCCACGCCCCCGGCAACACCGGCCAGACCGTCTACGTCCGCGGCCTCACGGTCAACGGCGAACCGCACGACACGACGACCATCGCCCACGCCACCCTCGCCGCCGGCGCCGAGCTGGTCTTCGACCTCACCACCGAACCCACCGGCTGGGGCGCCCCGCCGCCACCCGCCGCGCACCCGGCCCCGGCGACCGACCTGACCGGCACCGCGACCGCCTCCGACCACACGAGCGTCGACGCGCTCTTCGACGACACCACCCGCACCCAGGTCACCTTCCGCGCCGCCACCCCGGCCATCACCTTCGCCGTCACCGGCGAACCGCGGGAAGTCACGATGTACACGCTCACCTCGGGCACCCGCCGCGGCGACCCCAGCGCGTGGATCCTCGAAGGCTCCGACGACGGCGCCCACTGGACCACGCTGGACGAACGCACCGGGGAGCTGTTCCGCTGGCGCCGCCAGACCCGCCCCTTCACACTCGCCGCCCCGGCGGCTCACCCGCACTACCGGCTCCGGATCACCGCCACCCGCGGCGGCCGCGCCACCCTCGCCCAGTGGGAGCTGCTCGCCCGATGAACCACTTCCGCACCGCCGCACTCGACCGGCTCGCGGCGGCCGACCCCGGCCTGGTCCGGCTCCGGCTGGCCGGCTCCGCCGTGCTCGGCATCGTCCTGGCCGTGGCCGCGCTGCTGCCGACGCACGTCCCGCTCACCGTGATGCTGGTCGGCGCCATCGCGGCCATGATGACGGCGTTCACCGTCAACGACGCCACCCCCGGCGGCCAAGCCGTCACCCTCGTGCTGGCGTTCCTCACCGGGGCCGCGTCGATCACCGTCGCCAGCCTCGGCTCGGCGCTGCCGCCGATGGACAGCGTCGTGTTCGTGCTGCTGATCTTCGTCGCGGTCTACGCCCAGCGCTTCGGCGCCCGCGGCACCGCGCTCGGGTCGATCGGGTTCTTCCTGTTCTTCTTCCCGATGTTCCTCCAAGCCCACCTCGCGCAGGTGCCGCAGCTGCTGATGGCGCTCGGCGTCGGCGTGCTGGCCAACGCCGTCGTCCGGTTCGTCCTGCTGCGCCACAACGCCGAAGCCGAGTTCCTGCGCGTGCGCCGGGCTTTCCGCGCGCGCCTGGCCGCGGTCGTCCGCGCCACCGAGGCCTACCTCGCCGTCAACGGCAGCGAACGCACCCGCAAGCAGCTCCGCCACGCACTGGCCCGGCTCCACGAGTGCGTCCTGCTCATCGAAGACGCCGCCCCCGACGTCGTCGACGCCCGCGCCGCCGACCGGCTGCGCCGCCGCGCCATCGAGGTCGAGCTCGCCGTCCAGTGGCTCACCATCACCGTCCAGCGCACCTGCTCCGCCGAACTCGCCGCGGTCGTCCGCGACGACCTCATCGCCCGGCTCGCCCGCTTCCGCGCCCTGATGGAACGCGACCCCCGCGAGCTCCCGCTGATCAGCCAGACCGGCGAATACAGCCGCATGCTCGTCGAAGGCAGCCGCATCGGCGAACACGCCGCACCCGGCGACGGCGTCCGCAAGGCACTGGCCGAGCTCGCCCTCGCCGACGACCGCGCCCAGCGCGCCGCCGCGCCCGAGTCCACAGTGGACCCCCTCGACGACGAAGCCGACGAGCCGACCCCCGCGTTCGCCTACGACAACCGCACCCGCAGCGCCATCCAGGCCGTCGTCGGCGGCGGGCTCGCCGTGCTCGGCGGCGAACTCGTCTCCCACCAGCGCTGGTACTGGGCCGTCCTCACGGTCTTCGTCGTGTTCATCGGCGCCTCCAGCGCCGGCGCCACCTTCGTCAAGGGCGTCCGCCGCCTCGGCGGCACCCTCATCGGCATCGTCGGCGGCGTCCTGCTCGCGCTCCTGGTGGGCGGCAACACCGCCGCCACGCTCTCGCTGATCCTGGTCTGCGTGTTCGGGATGGTCTACACCGCCCGCGTCTCCCAGGTCGTGATGGCCTTCTTCATCACCAGCATGCTCGGCCTGCTCTACAGCCTGCTCGGCACCTTCAGCCTCGAAGTCCTCTGGATCCGCGTCGCCGAAACCGCGGTCGGCGCCGCCGCCGGCATCCTCGCCGCCGTCGTCATCGTCCCGGTCCGCACCCGCTCGGTCATGCTCGACGACATCGGCGCCGTCCTCGACGAACTCGAAGAGTTCCTCGAACACACCCGCGACCTGCTCGCCGGCGAAGAGAACGTCAACATCATCGAACTCTCCCGCGACCTCGACCGCGCCGTCGAACAGGTCCGCACCACCGTCGAACCGCTCACCCACCCGGTCAACCTCCGCAGCGCCCGCCGCGACTACGGCTGGCACGTGCTCACCACCCTGGAAACCATCGCCTTCCGCGCCCGCCACGTCGCCGCCCGCGCCCAGCCCGGCATGCTCGCCGGACCCGACACCGACCGCCTCCGCCAGTTCACCGGCCGGCTGCTGGCCAACATCGACGTCCTCCGCAAAGCACTCGACGCACCCGGTGGCCCCACACCCGGCACGCTCGTGCGCGACGACGGCACCCCGGTCTCCGACCGCGTCGACCAGGCCGAAACCCGCGCCGTCCTCTCCAGCCTCAGCCACCTCGACGAAGCCCTCGTCTCCCTCGGCCGCGTCTTCGACCTCCAGGCCACCGACCCCCGCGCCCCCGCGAAGAACTGACCACCGGGGCGGCGCGCGGCGCGCCGCCCCGGTTCACCGCGGTCCGGTCACGGGCACTGCAGCCACGCGAAGTGGTACACCGTGGTGATGCTGCCGTCGGTCGAGTCCATCGTGACGTAGCTCGTCGTCTTCTTCGGATCCGACGTCCCGGCCGCGGCCCGCAATTCCGTGTTGATGTTCAGATTGCGCTCCTCGCCGCACGGCTTGAACACGATCGCACCGACCTCCGTCGAATCGGTGAAATGCCAGTCATCCTCGAAAGGACCGGCCAGCGGGTGCTGGACGTAAGCCGTCGGGGAATTGCCCTGGAAATAGTAGTTGGCTCTTTCCAGGCCGGTCGCGCCGCGTTCCAGGTGAGCGAATCCCCGGTAGTCGGCCTGCGCGATTCCGTAGGTGAACCCCTGCGGAACGTGCACGCGCAGGCCGATCTGGCAGTTCTTCCGCGCGTCCAGCGGGCCGGCGCCGATCCCGACCAGCGCCGTGTAAGCGCTGTAGGTCACGGTGAACGCCGTGTTGTCCTGCGAGACCGCCACCGCGGACGTGTTCGGCGGACAGCCCGTGCCGATGGCGTTCACGACGTCGATGACGATTTTGTCGGGCGGCGGAGGAGTGTTCCACGAATGCGGGGTGACCACAGACGACAGCGCCAAAACGGCAGCAACGACCGCAGAAAGCATCGGAATCCTTCCCAATACATTCCCATGGGGGACGGGGGCGCCGACCATGGTAGCGAATGGATCATGGTCCGAAACCCCGCTGAACGGAGCAACACGCAGTAGCCGTCCCGCCACGCGGTATACCGATAATTTCGAGCCGCCATTTCACCGGCACGAATGAAAAGGATCGGAAAACGATTTCGCGCCACCGGACCGCCGCCCGCCGTCCGCGATCACCCCGCGACGTCCGGGCTTGATCGTTTCACTCCGCCAGCAACCCCGCGACCCGCCCCAGCGTCGCGACCCCCGCCGCCGACCACGGCCCCGCCGTGATCACGACCGCGTGCTCGATCCCCCACTCCGCGAACTCCGCACACCGCCGCGCGAACGACTCCGCGGACTCCCCCGGCGACAGGCGCGTGCTGATCGTCTTCTCGACCTCCCCGTACGGCCGCCCGGCCTCCTCGCAGTGCCGCGCGAGGACGGCCAGCTTGTGCCGAACGGTCTTACCCCCGTCCGGGATGTCGAACACGTTGCACGCGTCGGCGTACCGCGCGACGAGCCGCAGGGTCTTGCGCTCACCCGCCCCGCCGATCAGCACCCGCGGGCGGCGCACCGGCCGCGGGTTCCCGATCGGACGGTCGAGGCGGTAGTGCGCGCCCTCGAACGCCGAGGCGTCGCCGTCCCACATCCGCAGCGCCAGCCGGACGGTTTCCTCCATCCGTTCGAAGCGCTCGCCCACCGGCGGGAACGGCAGGCCCATCGCCCGCGCCTCGCCCTCGTGGTGCCCGGTGCCGATCCCGAACCGGGCCCGTCCGCCGGAGAGGACGTCGAGGGTCGTGACCGCCTTGACCAGCAGCGCCGGCGGCCGGAACGTCACCGCCGACACCATCGTCCCCAGCCCGATCCGGCTCGTGCGGGCGGCCAGGAACCCGAGTGTCGTGTAGGCCTCCAGCATCGCCGAATCCGGCGTGCTGTTCGGGTCGGCCTGCAGCAGGTGGTCGGGCACCCACAGCGTGTCCAGCCCGGCGTCCTCGGCGGCCACCGCGATGCCCGCCAGCTCGCCGGTCAGCTTGTCCGGCCACGAGAAGTCCGTGACCCCGATGCTCAGCCGCACGGCTACTCCCTCGTCAGCAGTTCCAGGTTGTGGCCGTCCGGGTCCTCGAAGTAGACCCCGCGGCCGCCGTTCATGGAGTTGAGCTCGCCGGCCCGCTCGTGGAACGGGTCCGCCCAGTACGGGATGCCGGCCCGCTCGATCCGCGCCATCGCGGCGTCGAAGTCGGCCTCGCCGACCAGGAACGCGTAGTGCTGACTGGTGACGGCGTCAACCTGGAGGTAGTCGAGCGTGACGCCGTTCGCCAGCCGGATCGGCACGAACGGCCCGGCGACCGGCTCGGTGCGCAGACCCAGGATCCGGGCGAGGAACTCCGCCGACTCCTCCCGGTCGGTCGCACACACGATCGTGTGGTTCAGTTCGACGCTCATCGCTCGTCTCCGTCCGGCGTGAACGGCGGCGGGCCGCCGATCGGGCTGAGGTGGATGGCGGCCAGGCGCCACCGGTCGCCGTCGCGGACCAGCACGTGAGTGGCGCGGAACCGGCCGTGCACCGGGTTGCCCCGGTGGGTCGCGAGCTGGTCGTGGACGCCGATCGCGATCGCGGTGCCGCCGAAGTCGCGGACCTCGACGTCGGTCCAGTTCAGCTTCTCGGTGACCAGCCCGCCGCCGGCGTAGCGCCCCAGCCACGCGTCGCGGTCCAGGACGAAGCCGAGCGGGCCGACCAGGCGGAAGCCGTCGGCGACCAGGCCGGCCAACACATCGGTGTCGCCGCGCTCCTCCGCGGCCGCCCACACCCGGCCGAACTCGCGGACCTCTTCTTCGGTGCTCATCGCGTTCCCCTTCCGGTTCGATGAGCACAACGTTAGATCTCTAATGATTAGATGTCAAACGCTTAGACCCCTGCGGTAGGCTGCCGGTCGTGCCAGCACCCACCACCGCCCCCATCGGCGTCGTCCTCGCCCGCACCGCCAAAACCGCGGGCCGCGCGTTCGACCAGGCCCTCGCCGCCGCCGGCGGCTCTCAGCCCGTCTGGCAGATCCTCATCTCCCTCAAAACCAGACCCGTCGCCAACCAGCGCGAACTCGCCGACGCCGTCGGCATCCAAGGCGCCACCCTCACCCACCACCTCAACGGCATGGAAACCGCCGGGCTGGTCACGCGCCGCCGCGACCCGCAAAACCGCCGCGTCCACCTGGTCACCCTCACCGCGGAGGGCGAACAGCTCTTCCTCCGCCTCGCCTCAGCGGCCATCGCCCACGACGAACGCATGCGAAAAGGCCTCACCGACACCGAGATCGCCCAGCTCGCCGACCTCCTCCACCGCCTCGCCGCCAACGTCACCGACGAAGGGTGAGGCCGACAAAAGCGATCCACGCAACAGTGACTGGACGCACCCGACCGGCGACGCCCAGGAGGGATAGGCTCCACACCACTAGCCAAAGTCGTCTCAAGCTGGAGTACCGCAATGACCCAAGCCCCTGTCAACGTGACCGTCACCGGCGCCGCCGGCCAGATCGGCTACGCGCTGCTCTTCCGCATCGCTTCCGGTCAGCTCCTCGGCCAGGACGTCCCGGTGAAGCTGCGGCTCCTCGAGATCCCGCAGGCGGTCAAGGCGGCCGAGGGCACCGCCATGGAGCTCGAAGACGGCGCCTTCCCGCTCCTGGCCGGCACCGACATCTTCGACGACCCCAAGCAGGCCTTCGAAGGCACCAACATCGCCCTCCTCGTCGGCGCCCGCCCCCGCAGCAAGGGCATGGAGCGCGGCGACCTCCTCGAGGCCAACGGCGGCATCTTCAAGCCCCAGGGCGAAGCCATCAACGCCGGCGCCGCCGACGACGTCAAGGTCCTCGTCGTCGGCAACCCCGCCAACACCAACGCCCTCATCGCCCGCTCGCACGCCCCCGACGTGCCCGCCGACCGCTTCACCGCGATGACCCGCCTCGACCACAACCGCGCCCTCGCCCAGCTCTCCAAGAAGCTCGGCGTCCCCGTCACCGAGCTCAAGAAGCTCGCCATCTGGGGCAACCACTCCGCCACCCAGTACCCCTCGGTCCAGCACGCCGAGGTCGGCGGCAAGGCCGTCGAGGTCGACCAGGCCTGGCTCGAGAGCGACTTCATCCCGACCGTCGCCAAGCGCGGCGCCGCCATCATCGAAGCCCGCGGCCTCTCCTCCGCCGCCTCGGCCGCCTCCGCCGCCATCGACCACGTCCACACCTGGGTCAACGGCACCCCGGCCGGCGACTGGACCTCCGCCGCCGTCGTCTCCGACGGCTCCTACGGCGTCCCCGAAGGCATCATCTCCTCCTTCCCGGTCACCGCCTCGAACGGCAAGTACGAGATCGTCCAGGGCCTCGAGATCGACGACTTCTCCCGCGCCCGCATCGACGCTTCCGTCGCCGAGCTCGTCGAGGAACGCGACACCGTGCAGAAGCTCGGCCTCATCTGAGCCCCGCCACGACCCGGGCCGCCGTCCACATCGGACGGCGGCCCTTTCGCGTCCGGCGAACACCGCACGCTCACAGCGAAACCGCCACCGCCGACCCGCCCCGCGGCTCTACCGTCAGCCCCATGACCCTTCTCGCCGCACCCGAAATGCAGGCCCCGAGCACCGCCCCCGAAGACTCGGTCTACCAGCAGCTCCTGCGCGACCGCATCGTCTTCCTCGGCTCCGAGGTCAACGACGACGTCGCCAACCGCCTCATCGCCCAGCTCCTCCTGCTCGCCGCCGACGACCCGGCGAAGGACATCACCTTCTACATCAACTCCCCCGGCGGCTCGGTCACCGCCGGCATGGCCATCTACGACACCATGCAGCTCGTCAAACCCGACGTCGCCACCTACGGCCTCGGGTTCGTCGCCTCCATGGGCCAGTTCCTGCTCTCCTCCGGCGCCCCCGGAAAGCGCTACCTCCTGCCCAACACCCGGATCGTCATGCACCAGCCCTCGGCGGGCATCAGCGGCGCCGCCACCGACATCGCCATCCAGGCCGAGGTCTTCGGCAAGATGAAGCGCCGCATCGCCGAAATCACCGCCCGCCAAACCGGCCAGAGCGTCGAACGCATCACCACCGACGCCGACCGCGACCGCTGGTTCGACGCCGAGGAAGCCCTTTCCTACGGCTTCGTCGACCACATCGTCGCCGGCGCCTGACACGCCCGCCCCTGGCGGGGGATGCCAGCGCCGTGTGCGTCCCCCGCCAGGGGTCCCCGCCAAGCTCGGCCCCATGACGATCACCCTGAAACCCCACAGCACCGTGCTCTTCGCCGGCGACTCCATCACCACCCTCTGGCGACCGGAAGGCGAAGACCGCTGCGGCTACCCGCTGCTCGTCGCCGGCGAGTGGTGCTTCCGCCACCCCGGCCGCCCGATCACGTGGATCGACACCGCCGACGCCGGCCACACCGTGACCGACCTCGAAGCCCGCTGGCAGACCGACGTCCTCGACGCCCGCCCCGACGTGGTCTCGATCCTCGTCGGCGTCAACGACAACGGACGGCACACCTTCGACCCACGCCGGCGCGAAGTCTCCGCCGACGAGTTCGCGGCGGGCTACCGCCGCCTGCTCGCACCCCTCGCCGAAGCCGGCGCCGAGCTGATCCTCATCGAGCCGTTCCTCCTGCCGGTCGAAGGGGTCACCGAAGCCGGCGACATCCGCATCGACGCCGACGTGCGCCGGGACTGGCGAGCCGGCCTCGACCCGAAGATCCAGGCCGTGCGGCACCTCGCGGCTGAGTACGGCGCCCACCTGATCGCCGCCGACCGCATGTTCGCCGAGCTCTCCGCGGAAACCGGCCCGGAACACTGGTCCGCGGACGGCGTGCACCCGACCCCGGAAGGACACTGCGCCCTCGCGGCCGCCTGGATCGACCTGGTCTCCTAGTTCTCCCGAACTCGCCCCGGTGCCGCACGGGCACCGGGGCGACCGATCGCGACGATCAACAGTGACTCGTCAACCTCATGCCCTGGATCCGGTCAAACCACGCCGGGTCGAACGACCCAGCGTCGAACCACCACGTCCACGTGTTCTTCACCGTGCCCCGCACGAACTTCGGGTCGCCTCCGTGCGTGATCGGACCCAGCACGAACCCGTTGACATCCGTGGCAACCGGCCACATCAGCCACGCGTCGCCGCTGTCGCTGCTGTTGATGATCGCCTCGAAGGACGCGCTGCCGTTCCGGTTCAGCGTCCACTTGGCCCGCTCCATCGCGCAGTCCCCCGCGGTGATGCGGCCCCAGCTGAACCAGCAGGAACCGGCGCCCGTGCAGGTCGCCTGCGTGGTCGCCGCCGCCTGCGTCCCGGCCGACGCCGGCCCGGCGAACAGGACGCCCAGCGCCAGCACGAACAAGGCCACGATGACCGAAACCCGACGTGATCCGTTCATCGGATCTCCCTCCCCTGGAGTTGTCGAAGCACTCAAGCTAGCTCCGCGCAGCTCCCGGCGAAGGTCACGGACGTGCAGTTCCCGGGGAAGCAGGTCCCGTCCGTCTTAGCCGTTTTTTCGGGCGGACAAAACGACTGTAGGGCTGGTTTCGAAACCAGCCCTACAGTATAGGTCGTTATACAGTTGAAGGATCAGACTCCGGTGAGGCCGCGGCGGGCCAGGAGCGGCTCGATCTCGGGGTCTCGGCCGCGGAAGGCCCGGAAGGCGTCCATCGGGTCGATGCTGCCGCCCCGGCCCAGGAGGGTGCGGCGGAAGTGGTCGCCGTTCTCGCGGGTCAGTCCCCCGCTCTCCCGGAACCACTGGACGGTGTCGGCGTCGAGGACTTCGCTCCAGATGTAGGAGTAGTACCCGGCGCTGTAGCCGCCGCTGAAGACGTGGGCGAAGTACGTCGTGCGGTAGCGCGGCGGGATGGCCTCGACGGCGACGCCCGCCTTGACGAGCGCGTCGGTCTCGAACCGCTGCACCTCCTCCACGCGGTCGTCGACGCCGAGGCGGTGCCAGGCCTGGTCGAGCAGGGACGCGGCCAGGTATTCGGTGGTGGCGAAGCCTTCGCCGTACTGCTGGGCGGCGAGGAGCTTGTCGACCTGCGCCTGCGGCAGGGCCTCCCCCGTCTCGTGGTGCTTGGCGTAGTTGGCCAGCACCTCCGGCCACAGCATCCACATCTCGTTGACCTGGGACGGGTATTCGACGAAGTCGCGGGGCACGTTGGTGCCGGAGAACGTCGGGTAGCGGACCGACGAGACGAGGGCGTGCAGCGCGTGGCCGAACTCGTGGAACGCGGTGACGACCTCGTCGAAGGTGAGCAGGGTCGGCTCCCCCGCCGGCGGCTTGCCGACGTTGAGGACGTTGACCACGACCGTCTTGCGGCCGAGCAGCTCGGACTGGTCGACGAAGGTGTTCATCCAGGCGCCGCCGCGCTTGGCGTCGCGGGTGTAGAGGTCGAGCAGGTACAGCCCGAGCGGCGTGCCGTCGGCGTCGAACACCTCGAAGGTCCGGACCTCCGGGTGGTACTTCGGCAGGTCGGTGCGCTCGGTGAAGGTGAGGCCGTAGAGCTTGGTGGCGGCGAAGAAGACGCCGTCGAGGTACACGCGGTCGGCTTCGAAATACGGGCGCAGCGCCTCGGTGTCGACGTCGAAGCGCTCGCGGCGGACCTGGGCCGCGTAGTACGGCCAGTCGGACGGACGCAGTGTCGCGCCCGGGACGTCGGATTCCAGCAGCTGCTGCAGTTCCGCGGCTTCGGTCCGGGCGTTCGCGACGGCGGCGGGCGCGAGCCGCTCCAGCAGGCCGGCTGCGGCTTCGGCGGTCTTCGCCGTCTCGTCGGCGATGACGTACGCCGCGTGGTTCGGGTAGCCGAGCAGGACGGCCCGCTCCGCCCGCAGGTGCGCGATCTCGGCGACGAGCGCGTTGTTGTCGAAGTCGTTGCCGCGGTTGCCCCGCGCCATCGACGCGGCGTGGATCCGCGCGCGGACGTCGCGGTCGGTCAGGGTCTCCAGCGGCGACGCCTGGCTGGTCGGCAGCGTCAGCGGGATGACGTACTTGCCGTCCTCGCCGCGGGCGGAGGCGGCTTCGGCCGCGGTGGCGATCGCGCCGTCGCCCAAACCGGCCAGCTCGGCGCGATCCTCGATGACGACGGCCAGGTCGTTGGTGTCCTTGAGCAGGTTCTGCTGGAACCGCGTCTGCAGCGTCGACAGCTGCGCGTTCAGCTCGCGCAGGCGGGCCTGCTCGGCCGCGCCCAGCCCGGCGCCCGCGCGGCTGAAGTCGAGGTGCTGCCGCTCCAGCAGCCGCCGCGACTCCCCGTCGAGGCCCAGCTCGTCCCGCTTCGCGTGGAGGGCGTCGATGCGGGCGAACAGCTTGGGGTTCAGGTGGATCGCGTCGTGGTGGGCGGCCAGCTTGGGCGCGAACTCCGCCTGGATCGCCTGGATCTCGTCGGTGCTGTTGGAGCCGGAGAGGTTGTAGAACACGCTCGCCACCCGGCCGAGCAGCTCGCCGGAGCGCTCGAGGGCGACGATCGTGTTCTCGAACGTCGGCTCGGCGTCCTGCGCCGCGATCTGCTCGATCTCCGCCGCGTGCTCGGCCAGGCCGGCCTCGAACGCGGGCCGGTAGTGCTCGTCGGCGATCCGGTCGAAGGGCGGCAGGGCGTAGGGCAGCTCGCTGGGTGCGGCGAACGGGTTGTCCGGCGAAATCATCGGGGCAGGCTCCTGGTGGGGGTGCAACACTCGGTCCCGCCACCCTACGTGGTCCGCCGCCATCGATGTCAGCGCTTTCCGGAGGTGGCCAAGCTCACCGGCCGGTGGTACCGCCCACGACGGCGTCGCTGCCCGAAACGGCCTTCTTGCCCCGCTTCGGCTTCGGCTCCGGTGGCACGATCCCGCGCAGGTCGCCGCCGTGGTCGTTGACCCGCATGACGAACGGCCGCGTCTCGGTGTAGCGCACGACGGAGATGGACGCCGGGTCGACGACGATCCGCTGGAAGGCGTCGAGGTGCTGGCCGAGCGCGTCGGCGAGGATGGACTTGATCACGTCGCCGTGGCTGCACAGGAGCCAGACGGCGTGGTCGCCGTGCTCGGCGGTGATCCGCCGGTCGTGGGCGCGGACGGCGGCCACCGAGCGCGCCTGCATCGCCGCGAGCCCTTCACCGCCGGGGAACACCGCGGCGGAGGCGTGCGCCTGCACGACCCGCCAGAGCGGCTCCTTCGCCAGGTGCTTGAGCTCCTTGCCGGTCCAGTCGCCGTAGTCCACTTCGGACAGCCCGGGCTCGACGACCTTGTCCAGGCCGCGCGCGGCCGCCAGCGGTCCGACGGTCTGCTTGCACCGCAGCATCGGTGACACGACGAGCCCTGAGAGGGGCACGCCGTCGAGGCGTTCGACGAGCTTCTCCGCCTGGGCGCGGCCGGTGTCGTCGAGGTTCACCTTCGGCGAACGCCCGGCCAGGATCCCGGAACCGTTGGCCGTCGACTTGCCGTGCCGGAGCAGAATGACCGTACTCACGGCCCCCACCCTACGTGGGGACCGATCATGCGGTCCCCACGCCGGGTGGATCAGTGGCTGACCGGACCCGCGTTCGGGTCGAGCACACCAGTGAAGATCAGCACGAACAGCAGCACGCCGAGGACCAGCCGGTACACCACGAACGGCACGAAGCTGCGCTTCTTGATGTAGGCCATCAGCCACGCGATCACCGCGTACCCGACGCCGAACGCCACCAGCGTCGCCAGGATCGTCGGGCCCCACTGGGCCGGCACGTCGCCCGAGCCGATGTCCTTGAGCTTGTACACACCCGAGCCGAACACCGCCGGCAGCGCCAGCAGGAACGAGTACTCCGCCGCCTCCGCGCGGGTGTAGCCCAGCAGCAGGCCGGCGCTGGTCGTGCCGCCGGAGCGGGAGACGCCCGGGATCAGCGCCAGCGCCTGGGCGAAGCCGAAGCCGAGACCGTGCGGCACGGTCAGGTGGTCCAGCGTCCGCTCCTGCTTCCCGACGCGGTCGGCGTAGAGCAGGATCAGGCCGAACACGATGAGCACGGTCGCGGTGATCCGCAGGTCGCGGAACGCGCTGTCGATCTGGTCCTGCAGCAGCAGGCCGAGCACCACGATCGGCAGCGAGCCGACGATGATCAGCCAGCCCAGCCGGGCGTCCGGGTCCTGGCGCCACTCCGCCTTGTACAGCGAGAAGAACCAGGCCTGCAGGATCTTCCCGATCTTCTTGCCGAAGTAGATGATCACCGCCAGCTCGGTGCCGATCTGGGTGACGGCGGTGAACGCCGCGCCCGGGTCGTCCCAGCCGACGAGCGCCGCGACGATCCGCAGGTGCGCGCTCGAGGAGATCGGGAGGAACTCGGTCAGGCCCTGGACCAGGCCCAGGACCAGTGCTTCGAACCAGCCCACGTCAGGCCACCCCCGCCAGCTCGAGCGCCTCGACGGCGGTGGTCAGCGCGCCTGCCGGGTCGGGGGTGAACGGCGACACCGACAGGGTCGTCACGCCGGCCTCGGCGAATTCGGTCATCTTCTCCGCGATCCGTTCCTTCGGGCCCAGCAGCGACGTCGCGTCGAGGAACTCCAGCGGCACCGCCGCCATCGCCCCGGCGCGGTCGCCGGCCAGGTACTTCTCCTGCACTTCGGCAGCTTCGGCTTCGAAGCCCATCCGGCAGGCCAGCCGGTTGTAGAAGTTCTTTTCCTTGCTGCCCATCCCGCCCAGGTAGAGCGCCGCGTAGCCGCGGACGGCGTCCGCGCACCCCTTCCAGTCGTCCCCCGCGACGAGCGGCACCGTCGGGACGACGTCGAAGCCATCGAGAGTCCGCCCGGCCCGCTCGGCGCCGGCCCGCAGCTGCGCCAGCTGCTCCCCCGCGTGGGCGGGCGAGAAGAACACCGGCAGCCAGCCGTCGGCGATCTCCCCGGTCAGCTCCAGGTTCTTCGGGCCGATCGCGGCCAGGTAGAGCGGGATGTGCTTGCGCGCGGGCCGGACGGTCAGCCGCAGCGCCTTGCCGGGGCCGTCCGGCAGCGGCAGCGTGAAGTGCTCGCCCTCGTGGGACAGCCGTTCGCGCCGGAGCGCCTTGCGGACAATCGAGGCGTACTCGCGGGTGCGGCCCAGCGGCGAGGCGAACCGCACGCCGTGCCAGCCTTCGGACACCTGCGGGCCGGACACGCCCAGGCCGAGCCGAAACCGGCCGCCCGAAAGCGTGTCGAGGGTCGCGGCGGTCATCGCGGTCATCGCCGGGGTCCGGGCCGGGATCTGCAGCACGGCGGCGCCGACGTCGATCCGCGACGTCTGCGCCGCGATCCAGGTCAGCACGGTCACGGCGTCCGAGCCGTACGCTTCCGCCGCCCACACGACGGCGTAGCCCAGTTCGTCCGCTTGTTTCGCCAGGGCCAGGTTCGCGGGGTCGTTCCCCGCTCCCCAGTAGCCGAGATTCAGTCCGAGTCGCACGGGGCCAGACCCTAACGGGGGCCTTGATCGCGACACGACTCACCTTGGTCTCCTCCGGACGGGGCAGCCCACTAGGCTCGGCGGTCGTGGAAAAGCGACTGCTCGGCCGCTCGGGACTGCGCGTCTCGCGGATGGCGCTCGGCACCATGACCTGGGGTGGCGACACCGACGCGGAAGAGGCCGCCAGCCAGCTGGTCGCCTTCGTGGACGCCGGCGGCACCCTGGTGGACACGGCCGACATCTACGGCGAGGGCGAGAGCGAGCGGGTGCTCGGCTCGCTGCTCGGCGACCTCGTGCCCCGCGACGACGTCGTCCTCGCGACCAAGGCGGTCGCCCGGCGCACGGACGGCCCGTTCGGCGGCGGCGCCTCCCGCGGCGCCCTGCTCAGCGCGCTCGACGGCTCGCTCAAGCGGCTCGGCACCGACCACATCGACCTCTGGCAGCTGCACGCCTGGGACACCTGCGTGCCGATCGCCGAGACCCTCGCCGCCCTCGAGTACGCCGTGACCAGCGGCAAGGTCCGCTACGTCGGCGTCTCGAACTACGCGGGCTGGCAGCTCGCGACGGCCGCCGCCGGCGCCGCCGCGGTCGCCCCGATCGTCTCCACGCAGGTCGAGTACTCGCTGCTGGAGCGCGGGGTGGACCGCGAGGTCGTCCCGGCCGCCGAGCACCACGGCATCGGGCTGCTGCCCTGGGCACCGCTGGGCCGCGGGGTGCTGACCGGCAAGTACCGCACCGGCACGCCCGCGGACTCGCGCGGCGCGAACAGCGCGTACGCCGGCTACGTCGAGCACCACCGCACCGACCGGGCCGCTCGGATCGTGCAGGCGGTCGCCACCGCGGCCGACGGGCTGGGCACGTCGCCGCTGGCCGTGGCGCTCGCCTGGGTCCGCGACCGGCCCGGCGTCGTCGCCCCGGTCGTCGGGGCGCGGGACACCGGCCAGCTGACCGGCTCGCTGACGGCGGAGGAGATCACCCTCCCGCCCGCGATCCGCGCGGCGCTCGACGACGTGAGCGCCATCGAGGTCGGCTACCCGGAGCGCTGGCCGCATTAGGTGTCTGTTGGGTGACATGCGCGTGACGGCAAGACGATCGTGGAGGATGCTGGTGTTGACCGCCCGTCGAGGGACACCTGGAGGCAGCAACGTGCGTCGGTTCGCCGCCGTGTCGTGGATCGCGATCCCGCTCGCCGGTGTCCTGGTGCTCTCGGGTTGCTCGTCGGCCAAGACCGACAGCGACGAGCTGCAGATCGTCGCGAACCCCGTCGCGGCGAAGCCGGCCGTCTCCCCCGCCGTGACCGTGAAGCCCGCCGGCCAGGTGCTCGCCACCGGAGCCGTGTCGGCGCTGGCCGTCGCCGAGGGGACCCTTGTCGTCGCTCTCGCTCAACCGCCGTCTTTGCAGCTCTACGACCTGAACGCGCTCGCGTCACCCCCGGTGAATATGCCGTTATACGGCAAGGCGGAGAAGCTGACCGTGGCACCGGGGCGGGTGGAGATCGCGGAGCCGGCGCAGGGTGTGGTGCAGCAGCTGTCGTTGCCGGGCCGGAAGCTCACGGAGACGAAGACGGGCGGGCAGCCGGCGTCCAGCATCGCCTACGGCGCCGACCGGCTGGTGGCGATGGGGCCCGGCAGGGACATCCAGGTGCTGCCCGCGACGGGTCCGGCGCGGACGATCGGCGGGCAGCTCTACAGCGCCGACGACGTCGTGGACACGGGCAAGGGGGTCGTGGTGCTGGACCGGCTGCGGACCGCGGTGTTCTCGGTCGACGTCGCCGCCGGGAAGGTCAACGAGGGCCTGCGGGCGGGCGACGGCGCGGCGAACGCGGTGGCGGACTCCTACGGGCGCGTGCTGGTGACGGACGCGCGCGCGGGTGCGCTGATCGCGTTCTCGGCGTCGCCGCTGATCATGCGGCAGCGCTACCCGGTGCCCGGGGGCGCGTACGGGATCGCCTACGACGCGAAGCGGAGCCTGGCCTGGGTGACGCTCACCGAACGCAACGAGGTGGTCGGGTTCGACGTCCGCGGCGGCGAGCCCGTCGAGAAGTACCGGTTCCCCACCGTGCGCCAGCCGGACTCGGTCGGGGTGGACGAAAGGAGCGGCCGGGTGCTCGTCGGCTCGGCCGCCGGAGAAGGGACCCAGGTGATCCAGCCATGACGACGGTCAGCGAGGCGGTGGTCGAAGGGGATTGGGAGTATCGCCGCCTGCACCTCCCCCCGGGCGTGTCCCGGCGTGCGGCGGCGATCCAGCTCTCCATCCACGCGGAGTTCGCGGGCTGGGAACTGCGCACGGTGCGGCTCTACGCCGACGGCACGCGCAGGGTCTGGTTGCGCCGCAAGAAGACGAAGGAAAGCCTCCCGGGCGCCCTGCCGACCTGAGCCGTGGCGGGGGACCCCCTTCAGCCGTACGGGCCGTTGATCGGCTCGCGCCTCCGGCTGCTCACCTGGAACGTCTGGGGCCGGTTCGGGCCCTGGGAACACCGCCAAAGCGGCCTCTCCACAGCCCTCGCCGAACACGCCCCGGACGTCGTAGCGCTCCAGGAGGCGTGGTCGGCGGCCGATCGTGACCAAGCGCGGGAGCTCGCGGCCGCGCTTGGGCTGCCCCACCACCGGTTTTCCGGCGACCGCGTGGAAAACGGCGTGAGTTCGGGCAGTGCGGTGCTTTCCCGCTGGCCGATCGGCACCGTCGAAGCGTGGGTGCTGCCCGGTCCCGCCGGCCACGAAGGCAGTGCCGTCCGGGTCGACGTCGACGGTCCGCGTGGCCCGGTCCGGCTCGTCAACGTCATGCTCGACTGGCCACTGCACCACACCGACGTCCGGCAGTGCCAGGTGGCCGAGCTGGCGCGACGGGTACGCGAGGCCGGTCGCGGCGCACTGACCGTGGTGTGCGGCGATTTCAACGCCACGCCGGACTGCGACGAGATCCGGATGCTCACCGGCCGTGCCGCGGGCGCGGGCGTGTGCTGGCACGACGCCTGGGAGTTCGCCGGCACCGGGCCGGGGCACACCTGGTCCACGGCCAACCCGTGGGCCGCGGCGGTGTTTCCCCGGGATCGGCGCATCGACTACGTCTTCTCGGCGTCGTTCCGCCGGGGCGGTGCCGGGCAACCGGTCCGGGCGGAGGTCTTCGGCACCGGTGTCGCCGCGCCCTCCGATCACTACGGGGTACTGGCCGAACTGCGCTACTGACGGGTCAGCCGAACACGCGGTTCAGCCAGTCGCTCCAGGTCTTCTCCTCGGTCTCCGCGTCCGCGCCCGCGGTGAAGACGTGGTGAGACGCGACCATCGGGCCGTGGAAGCCCTTGATGAACCGGAGCATCGCGTCCGCTGTCCGGATGCCGACCGTCTGGTCGTTGGCCGCGTAGACCACGCCGCCGGGCGAGACCCGGTCACCCTCGGCGGGCCGCGAAGGCAAGCCCAGCGCCGAGCCCAGGCGCGCCCACGCCTCGTCCCAGTCCCCCACCGGCGGCCCGAAGACCGTCACCGGGACCGCCACGCGCCCGGCGAAGTGCGTCACGTACTCGACGAGCGTGCGGAAGAACAGCTCGTTGCCCGTGGTCATCGCCTCGAACTCGTCCTCCCATTCGTCGCCGGGCAGGAAGCCACTCGTGACGCACCGGACGACCGTGCTCCCGCCGGCCCGGCCCTCGATGAGGAACTCGTAGGCGATCGTCCGCCCGTCCGGCGCCGGGTCGCTGCCGTAGACGAGCTTTTCGAGCGGGTCCCACTCCCGGATCCGGTATTCCGGCCGGTACCCGCCGAAAGCGCCGCGGACCACCCCTCCGGTACCGCCCTCGACCTCGTTGCGTCCCATGAACCACGAGTCGATGCCCGGCCCGGTGGCGATGGCGTCCCACACCTGCTCCGGCGTCGCGTCGACCTCGGCGACGTCGGTCCGCTCGAACTCATGCCCCACTGGCGGTCTCCTCCGGGACGCTCGGGTGGACGGCGACGACCACCCGGTGCGGGCGGCCCTTCTCGGCCGTCTCGTCGTGGTACTTGCCGACCAGGGTGGTGACCGCGGTCGCGAGCTCCTCGGCGAACGCGGCGCGGTCGGCCGCGGAGGCGAACCGGACCTCGCCGTCGATCGCGAAGGTGGCCACGCGCTGCTTGGCCTTGGCCGCGCCGGTGATCAGCACGCCGACGTCGCGCACCAGCCGGCCGGCGACGGCGAGCAGCCAGCGGGCCGAGAGCCGGTCCGGCGACTGGGCCGGGTCGGGCTGGACGGCGGCGAGCGCGGCCGGCGAGATGACGTACGACGACGCCGTCGCCCGCATCATCCGTTCGGTGACGTTGCCCTTGCGCCGCTCTTCGACCAGCTCGACCAGACCGTGCGCTTCGAGCGCCCGCAGGTGGTAGTTGACCTTCTGCCGCGGCAGGTCGACGCGCGCGGCGAGCATCGTCGCCGACGCCGGCTCCGCCAGTTCGGCCAGCAGCCGGGCGCGGATCGGGTCCAGCGACACCTCGGCCGCGGCCGGGTCTTCGATCACCGCCACGGAGAACATGCACCCAGCATCGCCGCCGAACAACTATGTTGTCAAGAACTCTCGCCTTGTCGGTACCCGGCGTTGACCAGGGCGACCACCCGCGGCAGCACCTGGGCCGCGGCCTCCAGCGGTACGACGTGCCCGACGCCGGGCAGCACCACCGCCGTCCCGTCGTCGAGGCCGCCGACCCACTGCTCGACGTCGGACGCGCGGACGATCCGGTCCCGCTCCCCCACGATCGCCGTCACCGGCAGGCCGCTGACCTGCGCCAACGCCGCGTCCCGGGCGTAGGCGTCCAGCGCCGGGCGGAACAGCGACACCGTGTGCGGCCAGTTGCCGCGGATCATCTTCACGGTCAGCTCGACCAGCTCCGGGTCCGGGTCGTCGCCGAAGAGCCACCACCGCAGACCCGCGCTGACCGCCCGGCTCGTGTGCTCCCGGACCACGCCGAAGAGCTTGGAGCCGAGCACCGCTTCGAGGTCGCGGGCCAGCTTGCCCAGCGCGTTCGGCCACGCCGCCGAGACCTCGGTGGCGAGCGTCCCCGACGACGTCGCCAGGAGCACCAGGCCCGACACCCGCGCCGCGAACAGCGCAGGATGCCGCTGGGACAGCGACATGATCGCCAGCCCGCCCATGTCGTGCCCCACCAGGACCACCCGTCCCGCGGGTACCTCGCGCTCGAGCAGCTCGGCGAGGTCGTCGCCGAGCTGTGCCATGGTCGCGGTGCCGCGGCGCGCCCGCCCCGATCCGCCGTGGCCGCGCTGGTCGTAGGTCAGCACGGCCACCGGCCCGTCGGCGGCGTCCGGCACCAGCGGCGCGATCCGGCCCCAGCTGCGCTGGTCGAGCGCGTAGCCGTGGACGAACACCACGGTCACCGGCGCGGCCGGGTCGCCCCTGCGCACCACCTGCAGGGACGTGCCGTCGGCGAGCGCGAACGCGGTCATCAGCTGGTGCGCAGGAACCGGTCCAGCACGCGGGTGCCGAACTTCAGCGCCTCGACGGGGACGCGCTCGTCGACGCCGTGGAACAGCGCCGAGAAGTCGAGGTCCGCGGGCAGCTTGAGCGGCGCGAAGCCGAAGTTGCGGATGCCCAGTTCCTGGAACGACTTCGCGTCCGTGCCGCCGGAAAGCATGTACGGCAGCGTCTTCGCGCCCGGGTCCTCGGCGAGCACCGCGGCGGTCATGGCGTCGACGAGGGCGCCGTCGAACGTCGTCTCGACCGGCGGGAGCTCCATCCACTCCTTCTCGATGTCCGGGCCGAGCAGCTCGTCCAGCTCGCGGTCGAAGGCTTCGAGGCGGCCCGGGAGGATCCGGCAGTCGACCGCGGCTTCGGCGACCGACGGGATGACGTTCGACTTGTACCCGGCGGTGAGCATCGTCGGGTTCGCCGTGTCGCGCAGGGTCGCGCCGATCATCCGGGAGATGTTGCCCAGCTTCGCGACCGAGCCTTCCAGGTCGTCCTCGGGGAAGTCCCAGCCGGTGATCTCGGTGACGCCGGCGAGGAACTCCTTCACCGAGTCGGTGAGCACCAGCGGGAAGCGGTGGTTGCCGAGCTTCGCGACGGCCTCGGCGAGCTTGGTGACCGCGTTGTCGCGGTGGATCATCGAGCCGTGGCCCGCCGTGCCGCGCACGCGCAGTTTCATCCAGCGGATGCCCTTTTCGGCCGTTTCGATCAGGTACGCGCGGACGTCGTCCTTGAGCGTGATCGAGAAGCCGCCGACCTCGCTGATCGCCTCGGTGACGCCCTCGAACAGCTCGGGACGGTGCTCGACGAGCCACTGGGCGCCGTACTTGCCGCCCGCTTCTTCGTCGGCGAGGAAGGCGAAGACAAGGTCACGCGGGGGCACTACGTTGTTCATCTTGTAGTGCCGGGCCAGCGCGAGCGCCATCCCGCACATGTCCTTCATGTCGACCGCGCCGCGGCCCCAGACGTAGTCGTCCTGGACGGCGCCGGAAAACGGGTGGACCGACCACTCCGAGGCGTCCGCGGGGACGGCGTCGAGGTGGCCGTGGATGAGCAGCCCGCCCCGGGACCGGTCGGCGCCTTCCAGCCGGACGATCACGTTGTGCCGGTTCTTCCCGCCCGACTCGACGTAGGTGATCTCGTAGCCGGCGTCGGTCAGCTTCTCCGCCACGTACTCGGCCGCCGCCCGCTCGCCGACCAGCGTGTCGGGGTCGCCGGTGTTGGTCGTGTCGATGCGGATGAGCTCGCTGGTCAGCGTGACGGCCTCGGCCGCGGCGGCTTCGATCAGGTTCGGTTCGGTCACCGGCCATTCCTATCATTCGCGGGGCCGGTACCGCCGCACGTGGGACGCGGCCGCGCAGGTCCGGGCTGCGCGCTGCCGTGTAGTGAATGACTCATTCATGTCGCCAGGCGACATGAATGAGTCATTCACTACATCCGGCGGGCCGGGGTCAGCCGCGGTCCAGGGCCGAGACCACTTCGGACACCGGGCGCAGGTGCTGGTTCAGGATCCGCAAAGCCTCCTCGGTGTCGTGCGCGTCCAACGCGGCCACCAAGGCGCGATGCTCGGCGTCGATCACCGGCAGCCGCTCCGGCCGGGCCTCCAGGGCCCGCACGGCGACCCGCTGCTGACGCGAGCGCAACGTGTCGTACAGCTCGGTCAGCACGGAGTTGCCCGCCGCGTTCACGATCGCGCGGTGGAACGAGCGGTCCAGGCCGGACACCGCGAACCAGTCGCGGGCCTTCCCGGCGCGGTCCATCTCCTCGATCAACCCGGCCATCTCCGCCGGCGCCCCCGCCCGGGCCGCGCAGACCTCGCCGATCGCGTGCCCCTCGATCAGCCGGCGGCTCTGGTAGACCTCCTCCAGCTCGCGGGCGGTCACCGTGCGGACCTGCGCGCCCTTGCGGGGCAGCAGGCTGATGAAGCGCTCGGCCTCCAGGCGGTGGAACGCCTCGCGGACCGGCGTCCGGGACACCCCGACCACGCCCGACACCCACTGCTCGTCCAGGAACCGGCCGCCTTCGAGCTCGCCCGCGATGATCCCGTCGCGCAGCCAGGCGTACACGCGGTCCCGCGCCGGCCCGGCCGGTGCGCTGGTCGTCATGCCTCTCCCCTCGTCGGCCGTCAGCTTAGCGTCTGGACCCGCAGATATCCATCGTGTATACACGGTGCACACAATGACCGGAGCTACCGTCGTCAGTGCGCAGGAGGTTCCCCGATGTCCCCAGTCCCCGCCGACCGGCGCTACGCCGTCTGGCTCTCCGACCCGTCGTTCGCGGCCGCCGAGATCGCCCGCGGGATCGGCTACGGCGCCGCCGTCCTCGACATCGAGCACGGCGCTTTCGACCTGGCCGACCTCGAGCGGTTCGTCCCGTTCCTGCGCGCCCTCGGACTGGAGGTGCTCGCCAAGGTCCTCGGCCCGGAGCGCGGCCCGATCCAGCAGGCCCTCGACTTCGGCGCCGACGCCGTCGTCATCCCGCACGTCGAGAACGCGGCGCACGCCAAGGCCGTGACGGCGTTCGCGAAGTTCCCGCCGCTCGGCGACCGCAGCTTCGCGGGCGGACGTACGACCGGCTACGGCGGCTTCACCGACGAGTGGGTGGCCGATCAGGACCGCGGCACCCGCTGCCTGCCGATGATCGAGGACGCCGGCGCGCTCGAGGACGTCGCCGAAATCCTCGCACTGGACACAGTGGACGGTGTCTTCGTCGGTCCGTCCGACCTGTCGCTGCGGCGTGAGCGGGGCGCGTACAGCCGCGAGGAAGGCGACTTCGCCGACCTGAAGCGCGTCGCCGACGCCGCCCGCGCGGCCGGGAAGCCGTGGGTGCTGCCCGCGTGGAGCCGCGAAGAGAAGGAGTTCGCCCTCGCCCACGGCGCCGGGCAGCTCGCCCTGACGATGCAGCACGGCGCCCTCGCCGCCGGGCTCACCGCCGCGTTCGAGGAGACCACGTCGCTCGCGAAGCAGGCGCGATGACGACCGCGGTCCGCAGGGCGACGCGGAAGAAGGCCCGCTGGACGATCGCCGGCGTGCTCGGCGTCGGCTCGTTCGTCAACTACGTCGACCGCGTCAACCTGTCCATCGCCGGGCCCGAGATGATGCGCGAGTTCCACCTCAGCGCGGCCCAGCTCGGCGTCGTCGCCTCCGCGTTCCTCTGGACGTACGCGGTGCTGCAGCTGCCGATCGGCGCGATCCTCGACCGGATCGGCGTCCGCTGGGTCAACCGCGCGGCCGCCGCCCTGTGGGCGATCGCGTCGTTCCTGACGGCGTCGGCGGGCGGGCTCGGCCTGCTCCTCGTGTCGCGGCTGGTGCTCGGCTTCGGCGAAGCGCCCACGATCCCGGCGGGCTGGAAGGCGATCGGCCAGTGGTTCCCGCGGTCCGAGCGCGGCCGCGCCACGGCGGTCTTCGACGGCTGCGCCAAGATCTCCAACGTCCTCGGCATCCCGGTGATGGCGTTCCTGGTGACGGTGTTCAGCTGGCACGCGGCGTTCGTCTTCACCGGCGTCCTCAGCCTCGGCTACCTCCTCGTGTGGTGGCTGCTCTACCTGACGCCGAAGCAGGCCCTCGAACGCGGGCGCCTGTCACCCGAGGAGTTCGCTTACCTGCGCGAGGGCGGCGCGGACGACGAAGACGCGCCGGCGCCGAGTTCGCTCACCGGCCTGGGCCACCTCCTGCGCCGCCGCAAGACGTGGGGCCTCGCGCTCGGGTACGCGTCCTACACCTACGCCTACTACGTGCTGCTGACCTGGCTGCCGGGCTACCTGGAGAAGCAGTTCGGCGTGAAGCTGCTGGCCGGCGGCTTCTACACGATGATCCCGTGGCTGGTCGCGGTGCTCGCGCAGTTCCTCGTCGGCGGGATCGTGCTGGACCGGCTGATCGCCCGCAGCGGCGACGAGACCAAGGCCCGGCGGATCGTGCTCGTCGTGAGCATGCTGGTGTCGCTGTCCGTCGCCGGCGCCGCCTACGCCGGGTCCGTCGCGGTGGCGCTGGTGTTCCTGTCGATCGGTGCCGCCGGGCTCGCCGTGTCGGTGCCCGCCGGGTCCAGCATCGTCGCGGTCATCGCGCCGGAAGGCTGCTCCGGCACCCTCGGCGGGCTGGTCAACTTCGTCGCCAACATGATCGGCATCGCCGCGCCGATCGTGACCGGCGCCGTCGTCGACGTCACCGGCTCGTTCGCCGGCGCGTTCCTCGTCACCGGCGTGGTGCTGCTCGCCGGGATCTTCTGCTACACGGTCGTGCTCGGCAAGCTCGACCGCATGCCCGCCGCTCCCCGGAAGGAAACCGCATGACGCACGTGGCACTGGCGCAGTTCGCCCCCGGCGACGACAAGACCGCCAACCTGGCGCTGATCACGAAGCTGGTGGGCGACGCGGCCGACCGCGGCGCGCGGGTGGTCGTGCTGCCCGAGTACGCGATGTTCACGGTCCCGGCGATGGACCACCGGTTCGTAGACTCCGCCGAAGCACTCGACGGCGAGTTCGTGACGGGCCTGCTCTCCCTCGCCGCCGAGCGGGGCGTCACGGTCGTCGGCGGCATGAACGAGCGCCTCGACGGGTCGCGGATCTCCAACACCCTGGTCGCGGCCGGCCCGGACGGGGTGACCGCGCGGTACCGCAAGATCCACCTGTACGACGCGTTCGGCTTCCGCGAGTCCGACGTCGTCCGCGCCGGGGACATCACCGAGCCCGAGACGTTCGAGGTCGAAGGCGTCCGCTTCGGCCTCCAGACGTGCTACGACCTGCGCTTCCCGGAGGTGACGCGGCGGCTGGCGGACGCGGGCGCCGACGTCGTGCTGCTGCCGGCGGAGTGGGTGCCCGGGCCGCTGAAGGAGTACCACTGGAGCACGCTGATCCGCGCCCGCGCGATCGAGAACACGCTGTACGTCGCGGCGGCGGGCCAGGCCGCGCCGACCGGGTCGGGCACGAGCATGCTCGTCGACCCGATGGGTGTGGTCGTCACGTCGCTGGGTGAGCAGACGGGGGTGGCCGTCGGCGAGGTGTCCGCCGGGCGGATCGCGGAGGTGCGGAAGAAGAACCCGGCGCTGGAGCTGCGCCGGTTTTCGGTGGTGCCCCGCTAGCACGGGCGGTCAGGCGACGGGCGCGATCGTCTCGCCCGCCACCGGTGGGCACGTCAGCAGGCGGTGTGGCGACGGCTCCCCCGTCCCCGGCTCGACCAGCGACGCCAGCAGCCGCACCGCCGCCCGGCCCAGCGCCCGCCTCGGCACCTCGAACCCGCTGACCACCGGACCCGCCGTTCCGCCCGGGGGCCGTCCCAGCACCGCCAGCGAGACGTCCCCCGGCACCGAAACCCCCGCCGCGCGCAGGGCCCGGCGGGTCCCGTCGAACACCGCGAACGTGTCGGTCTCCTCGACCACCAGCGCCGTCACGCCGTCGGCCAGCCAGCCCGCGATCGTCGCCGGCGTCAGATCCGTGCCGTCGGTGCGGGTCACCGCGAGGGACAGCCCGGCGTCGGCCGCCGCGCCGCGCACCCCGCGTTCGCGGTCCCCCGACGACGGCGCCTCGTCCGGCTCGCGCAGGTACCGCACGCGCCGGTGGCCCGCCCGCGCCAACCGTGTGATCACCTCCGCCGACGCCGACACGTAGTCCGCGCCCACGTGCGGGATGCGGCCGTCCAGCTCCGTGCGCCGTCCGATGTAGACGATCGGGAACCCGGCGTCCAGGAGGCCGGCGATCGCGTCGACCGGAACGTGCCGGCCGAGGAACAGGCAGCCGTCGGCTAGCCGGGTGCGGCGGATCCGGTCGGGCGCCGCGCTCGACGCGGTGAACATGATCAGGTCCTTGCCGAGCGCGGCCGCCTCCGCTTCGACACCGGCGAGGATCGGGTAGTACGCGTCGGCGATGTCCGGGAACGCCGGCGTGAACGTGTACACGCCGAGCAGGTTGTTGTGCGCGGCCGTCAGCCGCGAAGACACCGGGTCGGGCACGTACCCCAGCCGTTCGGCCGCCTCCAGCACGCGCAGCCGCGTCCCCTCCGAGAGCCGGACCCCGGTGCGGTTGCCGCCCAGCACCACCGACACCGTCGCCTGCGAAACCCCCGCCACGCGCGCGATGTCGGCCTGCCGGACCCTGCCCATCGCCACCTCGCTCGGAGTCAGCCGATCCGATCCAGCCTGCGACCGCGCCCACCCGCCGTCAACGGGTTTGCCCGAAACTCCAGCAAACCTGTCCCGACCGTACTAATACGTATTACTCCCTTGCTCCTGTCGGCCGGGCCGTGACACCGTCGCCGCACCCGAGACCTCGAAGGAGCGGTCATGCCCCTCACCCGACGCGGCCTGCTGGCCGGCGCCGCCGCGCTCGGCGCGGGCGCGTTCCTCCCCGCCACCGCCCTCGCCGCCCCCGCCGGCTTCCCGGACTACCGCTACCAGCGGCTCGCCCTCGTCAAGAGCAAGCTGCGGTACAACCCGACCGGCGAGCTGATCTTCCCCTGCGTCCGCGGCACGAAAGGCCGCATCCCCAACGCCCTCGCCGCGTACTACCTCTACTACGCGCCCCACGACGCCCCGGGCGGGATCTGCCTTGCGTACGCCAACTCCCTCGACGAGGAGTTCACCGAGTACCCGGGCAACCCGATCATCAAGAACTCCTGGCCCGGCGAGTACTCCGTCAGCCACGTCTCCTCGCCGCACGCGCTGTGGAACGACGACGTCAACCGGATCTACCTCTACTTCCACGGCGAGAACACCGTCACCCGCCTGGCGAGTTCCGCCGACGGCATCCACTTCACCTACGAGAAGGAAGTCCTGTCGACGCGGCTGCAGCCCGCCGGCACCACCGAGACGTCCTACGCGCGGGTGTTCCGCCAGGACCTGCCGTCGAAGAACGCCCGGTACGTCATGGTGTTCATGCTCAACAACACGACCAACCACCGCGACATCGGCTGGGGCTGGTCGCCCGACGCGCTGAACTGGACGTTCTCGCAGACGCCGCTCGTGCGCCACACCGACGTCGGCGCGAACGACATCGGCGGCCCGCACCTGCTGTACCGCAACAACAGCACCTACGTCGTCTACAACACCGACATCGCGCACGGCGGGACGCTGATGATCACCGAGGTCGGCAACGACTTCACGAAGCGCAACCACCTCGGGACGTTCCACACCCCGCTCGCCGGCGCGCCGGACAACGGCCGGTCCGCGGCTCCGAGCTTCGGCACCTACCAAGGCCGCGAGTACATGATCTACGAGGCGGGCGAGCGGCTCGCCGGGAACATCGCCATCGCCCGGGCGGTCTGACCCGGGTGGCAGGATGCGGCCATGCGCTCCCTGCCCCTCGACGGCGTCACCGTCGTGTCCTGTGAACAGGCCGTCGCCGCGCCCCTGGCCACCCGGCACCTCGCCGACCTCGGGGCCCGGGTGGTCAAGATCGAGCGGCCGGGCACCGGCGACTTCGCCCGCACCTACGACGAAACCGTGCACGGCCAGTCCAGCCACTTCGTCTGGCTGAACCGGTCCAAGGAGAGCGTCACGCTCGACCTCAAGAGCGACGCCGCGGCGCCGGTCATGGCAGCCCTGCTCGACCGCGCCGACGTGTTCGTGCAGAACTTCGCCCCCGGTGTCGCGGACCGGCTCGGGCTCGGGGCGGCGGACATCCGCGCGTCGCGGCCCCGGCTGATCACGTGCTCGGTGTCGGGCTACGGCTCGAGCGGGCCGTACCGCGACGCGAAGGCGTACGACCTGCTCATCCAGTCCGAAGCCGGCCTGGTTTCGGTGACGGGGTCGGCGACCGAGCCGGCCAAGAGCGGCATCCCGGCCGCGGACATCGGCGCGGGGATGTACGCGTTCTCCGGCATCCTGTCGGCGCTGTACGACCGGGAACGCACCGGGCAGGGCACCGAACTGGAGGTCAGCCTGTTCGATTCGCTGGTCGAGTGGATGGGGTTCCCGCTCTACTACGCCGGCTACGGCGGCACGCCCCCGCCACGGACCGGGACGAGCCACCCGGCGATCGCGCCCTACGGCACCTTCGCCGCGGGCGACGGGACCGAGGTCGTGCTGGCGGTGCAGAACGAACGCGAGTGGGCGGCGTTCTGCGAGCACGCCGTCGAACGGCCGGAGTGGGTCACCGATGAGCGGTACGCCACCGGCAGCGCCCGCGTCGCCCACCGGCCGGAGCTGGAAGGGGAGATCGACGCGATCTTCGCGCGGCTGACCGGCGCCGAACTGGAGTCGCGGCTGCGCCGGGGAAGGATCGCGCACGCGCGCCGCCGGGAGCTGCCCGACGTCCTGGCGCACCCGCAGCTCACCGCGCGCGACCGGTTCGCGGAGGTTCCGACGCCGGGCGGGCCGATCCGGGCCACGCTGCCGCCGATCACCGTCGCCGGCCGGGCGCCGCGGATGGACCCGGTGCCGGCGCTGGGCGAGCACACCGACGCGGTGCTCGCGGAGTTCGGGTTCGACGCGGCCGACCTGCGCCGCCAGGGCGTCCTGTAAAGCAGGTGATCTTGCCCGCGGCCGTCTGCGAGAATGGCCGTCATGACCGTGTTTCCTTTGGCGCCCAAGCCGATCCACGTGCCCGACGCGGTCCTCGACGACCTGCGCGCCCGGCTGGCGCTGACCCGGCCGCCGCTGGACGAGGGCAACGAGGACTGGTCGTACGGCGTCCCGGCCGGCTACCTCGGCGAGCTGGTCGCCTACTGGCGAGAGGGCTTCGACTGGCGCACGGCCGAAGCCGCCATCAACGCCTACGAGCACTACGAAGTGACCGTCGCCGGGGTCCCGGTGCACTTCATGCGCAAGCCGGGCCGCGGCCCGCGGCCGATCCCGCTGATCCTCACCCACGGCTGGCCGTGGACCTTCTGGCACTGGTCGAAGGTGATCGACGCGCTCGCCGACCCGGCCGCGTCCGACGGCGACCCCGCCGACGCGTTCGACGTCATCGTGCCGTCGCTGCCCGGGTTCGGGTTCCCCGGCCCGCTCACCGGCTTCCCGGACGTCAACTTCTGGAAGGTGTCCGATCTCTGGCACACGCTGATGACCGAGACCCTGGGTTACGAGAAGTACGCCGCCGGGGGCTGCGACATCGGCGGGATCGTCACCAGCCAGCTCGGCCACAAGTACGCCGGCGAGCTGTACGGCATCCACATCGGCTCGGGGCTGCCGCTCGACTTCTTCACCGGCCCGCGGGCCTGGAGCTTCACGCGCAACCGGCCCCTCACCGACGACCAGCCCGCCGATGTCCGTGCCCGGATCATCGAGCTGGACCACCGCTCGGCGGCCCACCTGACCGTGCACATGCTCGACGGCGCCACGCTCGCGCACGGGCTGAGCGACTCCCCCGCGGGATTGCTCGCCTGGCTGCTGGAGCGCTGGACCGCGTGGAGCGACAACGGCGGCGACGTCGAATCCGTCTTCACCAAGGACGACCTGCTCACCCACGCGACGATCTACTGGGCGACCAACTCGATCGCCACGTCGATGCGCTACTACGCCAACGCCAACCGCTACCCCTGGACGCCGTCGCACGACCGCAGCCCGGTCGTCGAGGCGCCGACCGGGCTCACCTTCGTCACCTACGAGAACCCGCCCGGCATCCACTCCGCCGCCGAGCGCGTCCGGGCGTTCGAGAACGGCCCGCAGGCCGCGTGGTTCAACCACGTCAACGTCGCCGCCCACGACCGCGGCGGGCACTTCATCCCGTGGGAGAACCCGGACGCCTGGGTGGACGACCTGCGCCGCACCTTCCGGAGCCGCCGGCCCTAGCGTGCCCCCGCCTCGAGCACCGCGAGGTCACGCACCGCGTACCGGTGGTGTTCGGCTTCCTCCTTCAGCACCACCTTGAGGCAGCGGCGCACGACGTACTCCTGCTCGGGGTACGGGTCGGCCGGCTTGCGACCGCACACCCGGTCGAGCTCGGCCTCGGTGAGCCCGTCGACGACTCGCCGCATCACGGCCATGCGGGCGAGCCGCGGTGCGAGCACCTCCTCGAGCGTCGGGGTGGCTTCGAGGGTGAGGCCGAGCTTGGCCGCCTCCTCGGGCGGCGTCCCTCCGGCGGGAAAGCCCAGCGGGTGGTAGGGCGCTTCCTCTTCGAGCACGGCGTTGCCGACCCAGGCATCGCAGGCGAACAGCAGGTGCCGGTGCGTCTCGACGAACGACCACTCGCCGTCGACCCGCTCGTGCAGCTTGGCCTCGGGCAACTGCCGCACCCGGTCGAGCGTCGCGGTCCACAGCCTCTCGACGGCGTCCCAGGCGGCCCGGTAGTCCTCGGGAGAAACGGCGTTCCGCGCCAGCACCCGCGCGGGGTGGCGGCGATCCAGCTCGCCCTCGACGTACGCGGTCACGTCGACGTCGTTCACCACGACGCTCTTGAAGTCGCCGCCGAGCGAGACGTCGCCGCCGTAGCAGTCGACGATCTTCAGGCCGGTCACTTCGCAGTCGCGGATCTCGAGGCCCGCGAGGTCGCACAGGTGGATCCGGGCGCCGCGGAACCGGTCGCTCTGGACGTATTCGGAAGCCATCACAGCAGTCTCGCACCACGGCCGGCGACTCCGCAGCGCTTTCCGGACATGCCTCAGTCCCCCAGGATCCGCCGGGCCCGGGCGAGCACCGGCTTGTCCACCATGGCGCCGTCCACAGTGGACGCCGACTCGCCCGCCGTGACGACCCGGCGGGCCCACTCGCGTTCGGCCTCGGTCGGTGCGAACCCGGCGCGGACCGGCTCGATCTGGCGCGGGTGGATGCACAGCTTGCCGCCGAAGCCCAGCCGGCGGGCGTAGCGGACGTCCGCCGCGAGCCGGTCGTCGTCGCGCAGGTCGGTGGTCACGCCGTCGACCGGTGGGGCGAGGCCGGCCGCCGCCGAGGCGATCACCAGCCGCGAGCGCGCGTAGGCGAACGGTTCCGGGTCCTCGGGCGCGACGCCGAGTTCCGCGGCCAGGTCGACGCTGCCGAACGCCAGCCGCGTCACCGACGGGACGGCGGCCAGCTCACCGGCGCGTTCGACGCCGCGCGCGGTCTCGACCAGCGCCACGACCTCGCGGAACCCGGCGAGCACGCCGGGTGTTTCGGCCTTCGGCACGACGACCGGGACTCCGCGCGCCGCGACCAGGGCGGCGTCGGCCTCGAACCAGGGCGTGCCGGGGGCGTTGATCCGCACCGCGGCCAGGTTGTGCTCGAGCCAGGCCGCGACCGAAGCGCGGGCGGCGTCCTTGTCCGCCGGCGCGACGGCGTCTTCGAGGTCGAGGAGCACGACGTCGGCGCCGCTCGCCACCGCCTTGCCGAAGCGGTCGGGCCGGTCGCCGGGCACGAACAGGTAAGTGGTCGCGGGCACGGACCTCAGCCTAGTAAGGGATCGCGCCGCCGGAGAGTGCGCGTTCACCCCATGCGGCGACGGTCCCCTCAGGACGAACGTGGAGTCCGGCGAAAGACCTACGTGAGGAGAAGACCATGCGCGGCGACTGGATCTACGACTGGGTGCGAGTCGAGATGGAGTACCGGGCCGGGCCGCCCCAGCCGGTCCGCGGGCGACGGGAAGCACCCCGCCACTGGGCGGCTCTGTGGGCGGGCCTGTTCCCGGCCCGGCGGGTCGAGGTGCGCCGCGGCGGTTCCCCGGCGAGCTGCTAGGCGTGCGCGTCGAGGAACCGCTTCAGCGCCGGGTTCACCGCCTCCGCGTGCGTGTAGCTCAGGAAGTGGGCACCCCCGTCGACGACGACCAGGGGCTCGGCCGCGGGTAGCGCGTCCGCGAGCTCGGCCGCCCGCTCGACGGGGTAGGCGAGGTCCGCCGAGCCGTGGAGCGCCAGCGCCGGGCACGTGATCTCCCCCGCCCGCGACAGCACCTCGTCGCGGTCCACGAGCGCGCTCATCGTCAGTGTCAGCTGCGACGGCGGCACGGACGCCCACCGCTTCTTGTCCGCCGAGGCGTCGAAGTCACCGAAGCAGATCCGGGCCACGCCGTCGAGCACCTCGGGCGGCGCTCCCCCGCTGACCCAGGCGTCCAGCACCGCCCGGTACCCGGCCGCCACGGCGGGGTCCTCGGCCGCCGCCGACGTGCCGAGCACCGCGATCGCGGCCACCCGCGAGGGCGCCAGCAGCGCCATCCGCAGCGCGACGAACCCGCCCTGGCTGGTCCCGACCACCGCCGCGCGCGAGACGCCGAGGTGGTCGAGCACGCCGAGGACGTCCCGGGCGACGTCCCAGTAGTCGAACGGCCCGGTGGCGGGCGTGCCGCCGTGGCCGCGCTCGTCGACCGTGACGCACCGGAAGCCGTCGAGGGCCGCCAACTGCGGGGCGAACATGCCGCCGTCCATCAGGAAGCTGTGCAGCAGCACGACCACCGGGCCATCGCCACCGTGATCGGTGTAAGCGGGAAGCGTCATCGATCCTCCGGGAGTCTCAGCCGGCGAACCGGCCCACCGCCACGAACGCCGCCGGCACCAGCAGCACGACGTTCATCGGCAGCGCCTTCGTTTCCTTGCGCCGCGCGTGCACGATGATCGCACCGATCTGGATCACCGCCAGCCCGGTGGCCGCCAGCGGCGTCAGCACGGGCGCGATGCCGAGCGCCCAGGGCAGGATCAGCCCGATCGCGCCGAGGATCTCGACGGCGCCGATGCCCTTCACGCCCGCGTCGGAGAAGTCCGCCGTCCAGCCCATGTTCGGGTTTTCCAGCAGCTTCTCCCGCGGCGTCAAGAGCTTCATGCCGCCGGCGCCGAGGTACAGCGCGGCGAGCACACCCGACACGATCCACAGGACAACGTTCACGGCGACCTCCGGTCCGAAGAAAGTGATTGAACACTACATCACTTTCCGGAGGCTACTCCTCAACTTGGCTGGACCGTGATCGACTGCCCCGGCCGCAGGCCGATCACGCGGCGCCACTGCCCGGCGCGCACCTCGGTCCGGGTCCCGCCGACGCTCGTGATCACCGCCCGCGTCACCTTCCCGTCGCGCCACGCCAGATCGACCTCGAAGCCGCCGCGCGCGCCGATGCCGGTCACCCGGCCCGACCGGGCCCACGCCGAGGGCAACGCGGGCAGCAGCTCCAGCACGCCCGGCCGCGAGTAGACGAGCATCTCGGCCATCGCCGCCGGCGCGCCGAGGTTGGCGTCGATCTGGAAGATCGTGTAGCTGCCCTGGCTGTACATGTCGAAGAAGTTCGGCGCGGTGCCGTTGCCGTTGGCGACCGACGGCCGCAGGACCGTGCGCAGCAGCTGGTACGCGCGGTCGGCGTCCTTGAGCCGCGCCCAGCACGCCGACCGCCACGCGGTCGCCCAGCCGTAGCTGTCCATCCCGCGGGCGATCAGCAGCGCGCGCACGCCGTCGAGCAGCTCGGGCGGCGCGGTGTCGGCGGCGATCCGGTCGCCCGGGAAGAAGCCGATCAGCGGGGACAGGTGCCGGTGGGTCGGCTCGCCGAGGTTGTCCGGCGACATCCACTCCTCGAGCCAGCCGGTCGTGGGGCTCACCTTCGGCAGGTACAGCTTCCGCTGCAGCCCGGCGATCCGGTCGCCGTACGCGCGGTCGCGCCCCAGGACGGCGACGGCTTCCCGGTAGTGCTCGAAGAGGTCCCAGACGATCTCCTGGGAGTAGGTGTTGCCGCGGGTGTCCTGCGGGCCGTGCTCGGGCGACCAGTCGTGGTCGTCGACGAGCACTTCGCGGCCGTCGACCGTCATCGGGACCAGCCGGGCCTCCCAGAACTCGGCCGCACCTTTGAGCAGCGGGTAGATCCGGGCGAGGTAGGCCTTGTCCTGGGTGAAGGCGTAGTGGTCCCACAGCGAGTTGCACAGCCAGGCGTTGCCGCCGGGGTGCCACCACCAGCCGGAGCCGCCGTAGATGTTCGTCGAGAACGCGACCGCCCAGCCCGCGACCTTCCCGCTGATGTTGCGGAAGCGGTTCCTCGGGTCGTTGAACAGCCGCTTCGTGCTGTCCGTCCACACGG
Organism: Amycolatopsis sp. MEPSY49; assembly: GCF_051337345.1. NCBI lineage: Bacteria > Bacillati > Actinomycetota > Actinomycetes > Pseudonocardiales > Pseudonocardiaceae > Amycolatopsis > Amycolatopsis sp. MEPSY49. The sequence continues at coordinate 992,070 of NZ_JBDLYJ010000002.1, forward strand.
GAAGCTGCGCGAGGCAGTAGTCGGCCAGGGCAGTGAAGCTCTCGGGCAGCGCCGCGCGGTCGGCCAGCCAGTAGTTCATCTGGACGTTGATGTCGGTGTGGTAGTCGCTCATCCAGTCGGGCGTGTTGGTGTTCTGCCACAGACCTTGCAGGCCCATCGGCAGCCCGTCGCGCGAGCCCGTGATCGTCAGGTACCGCCCGAACTGCAGGTAGCTCGCCTCCAGCTCCGGGTCCGGCGTGGCCGGGTCGTCGTGGCGGGCCAGCAGCCGCGACCACGTGTCGAGCGCGCGCTTCGCCGGCGGCGACTGGCCCAGGTCGACGGTCATCCGGTCGTAGAGCCGCCGGTAGTCGGCGACGTGGGTGGCCAGCAACGCGCCTCCCCCGGCGCGCAGGGCCTTCGACACCTTCTGCTTCGCCAGCGCCAACGGGACGAGGGACGCGTCGAGGAACTTCCGGGCCGCGTCGGGCACGTAGTTCGTGCCGCCGCTCAGGACGACGACCACGTCCCGGCTGCCGCTGAACGTGGTCCCGCCGGCCACCGTGCACGCGTACTTCAGGCCGTTGGCGAAGGAGCCGGTGAACGCGGCCGCGCCGGACATGGTCTCGCCGCGGGTGGGCTCCAGCGACACCGAGCCGGTCACGGGCCCGCCGCTGAGCCGGATCACCACGACGTCGTCGGGGTGGCTCGCGAAGTACTCGCGGCGGTACCGCACGCCCTGGTGCCGGTAGGTGATCACGACGACGCCGTTGCTCAGGTCGAGCGTGCGGCGGTATTCCGTGACGCCGGTGTGCGCCGGCACCGAGATCCGCAGCTTCGCCAGCAGGCCGAGCGTGCCGAACTTCTCGCGTTCGTAGGGGAACTGGCCGTCGTCCTCGAGGACGTCGTTGGCGCCGCCGGTCCACAGCGACGCGTCGGCGAGGTAGAGGAAGTCGGCGGCGGGGTCACCGCCGACGAGGGCACCGATCCGACCATTTCCGATCGGCAGGCCTTGCTCGATGATCTTGTCTTCGGCCGCCGGGGCCGGGTACCACAGCGTCGTCGCCCGGGCGTCCGGGACGAGGTCGGCAGCGGCGGGCCGAAGCACATTCCCGCTTGCAGCGAAAGCAGGAACGCCGCTGAAGGCGAGACCGGCGCCGACCGCGCCACCGAGCTTGAAGAAGGTACGGCGAGAGGGAGGGTTCGACATGTCGGATCCGTTCGGCGTTGAAGGCGGGACCGGCGTGCAGCCCGCCAAACATATGACCTATCCGGATCCAAGGTCAAGATTCTTCGTAATTAATCCGATTACATATGAGCGTGCTCGGTCAGGTACTCCCGGAAGGTGATCTCGCCTTCGCGGTGCTCAGGCGCCAGGTGACCGCCGTCGGCGTACGCCCGGAACGTCTCCCCCGGCACCGTCAGCGGCACGATCCGCCGGACCCGCCCGCTTGCCGCCCCGACGGCTTGGGCCAGCTCCGTCGCCGTCAGGATCTCCGGGCCGCCGAAGTCGGGCGCCCGGCCGGCCGGATCGCCCTGGGCCAGGGCGGTGAGCCGGCGGGCGACGTCCCGGACGTCCACCGGCTGGAACGACATCCTCGGCACGGGCACCACCGGCAGCCGGATCGCGCCCGCGAGCAGCGTGCGGACCAGGCCGTGGAACTGCGTCGCCCGCTGGATCGTGTACGGCAGGCCCGAGGAGGCGATGAGCTCCTCGGTCTCGTGCTTGGCCCGGTAGTAGCCGAGCGGGACGCGGTCGACGCCGACGATCGAGACGTAGACCAGGTGCGGGCCCCCCGCCCAGCGCGCCGCTTCGACCAGCGTCCGGGCGAGCGCAGTCTCGCGCCGGAAGTCCGTGGCGCAGTGCACGACGACGTCGACGCCGGCCACGGCGCTGTCGATGCCGCGCCCGGTCCGCAGGTCGCCCCGGACGACCTCCGGCCCGGGCTTCCTGCTCAGCACGCGGACCTCCTCGCCCGCCGCCCGCAGCCGCGCCACGACCGCCGAACCGAGCTGCCCGGTGCCGCCGGTGACCAGGATCCGCACGTCGACCACCTCCGGCGTCATCCTGGCACGGCGGTGCCCGCCGGGAAACGGTTTCCCGGCGGGCACCACCCGCACCGCTCAGTTGCGGATGATGGTGAACGTGGTCGTCTTGTTGCGGATGTCCTCGTCGTTGTCGCTCAGCGTCAGCCCGGTGAAGGTCGCCGAGCCGACGGCCGGGCCCTGACCCGGTTCCGGCAGCTCGTTGGCCCAGATCCCGATCCCGGACTTGGCGTCGAAGGCGTCCCCGCTGCGGTGCGCGCCGGTGATCGACACGTTCGTCAGCACGGTGTCCTCGACCGGGTGCTCCGGACCGCCGTTGTACTTGGTCTGGAACATGATGCCGCTGTAGGTCGGGCTCTGGATGTCCACATCGGACACCCGGATGCCGCGGAACTCCTTGGACGCGGAGAACAGCCAGATCGCCGGGAAGGTCTGCTGGCCCCAGAAGTGGCCGCCGTCGCGGACGAGCGAGGCGTTCTGGACCGTCGTCTGCTGCGGCCCGAACCCGAGGAACGGATAGCCGAAGTCGAGCGAGCTGATCGTGATCGCCGAGTACGTCAGCGTGTCCGCGATGTAGAGGTTGCGGAAGGTGTTGTTGTACCCGCCGTAGACCGCCAGCCCGGCCGCGCGCCACGGGGTGAGCGAGGTCAGGTTCTCGAACACGTTGTCGTACTGGTTGCCCGGGTTGAGGTCCGTGGCGGCGAACAGCGCGAAGCTGTCGTCGCCGGTGGACCGGGCTTCGATGTTGGTGACGTGGTTGCCGGTGCTCCCGTTCGTGAGGTTGACGCCGTCGGCGAAGGTGTCGCGGATCCGGGAGTTCTTGATCGTGGTGTTGTCCACGTTCGTGCCCCAGACCATGACGACCTGGTGCTCGACCCAGATGTTGTCGATCGTCAGGTTGGCGACGTTCGTCAGGTTGAACACCTTGCCGGGCCCGTCGATCCGGGAGGTGTAGTTCCCGAACACGGCGAACCCGCTGAACGTCGAGCCGTTCGCGCTCGCCTGCACGTCGATGCCGATGTCGGTGTTCTCCTGGCCCGAAGGCGCGGAGAACTTCGTGAACCACGGCCCGGCGCCGGTGACCGTCACGGCCTTGCCGTAGACGTTCAGCTTGCTCGACAGCGAGTAGTTCCCGGCCGGCAGGTAGACGCCGGTGAGGGTGCTGTCCTGCCGGACCTTGTCCAGCGCGGTCTGCACGTCCTGCTGCGTGAACCCGGTGGGCACCGCGAAGTGCGCCGGGTCCGGGTTGGCGGTCGCGGTGGCCTGCTCGAAGTTCACGAAGTCGATCGCGTAGTTCGTGCTGTTGGCCGCGTCCTTCTGCAGCTTGATCTTGTGCCCGGCGGGCACGGTCGTGCCGAGCATCGTGCTGGCCTCGTCGTAGATGTGGCGCGGGCCGGCGCCCGGCGAGTTGCCCGGCCCGGTTTCGGCGCCGTAGAGCCACGCGTAGTGCGAGGTCAGGTCGATGACCTTGAGGAACGTGCCGTCGACGTACACGTTGAGCGTCGAGTTGATCCCGCCGCCACCCGCGGAGTCCGGGATGGAGAACCGCGTGACCAGGGTGTTCGTCGACGCGCGGGTGGTGAACTCCACCGACGAGCCGGTCGAGTTCAGCGTCACGGCCTTGCGGCCCGACGCCTCGCCCGCGAGGTCGCCGATCGTGCGGTTCGGCCCGATCACCGACGCCCCGCCGGCCACGACGCCGTCCTCGGCCTCGTACATGTCGTAGGGCATGTTCGCGCCCCGGCCGACGAACAGCGCCTGTGTGCTGGTGTTGTTGCCCTGTTTCACCGGCAGCTCGTTGGCGTCGTTCGCGACGACCGTCTTGACGGTGTACCGGCCGTTGGCGGCCGTCCAGGTGCCGGCGGTCACCGGCGCCGCGGTGGCTCCGGCGGCGATGGCTCCGCTGTAGCTGCCGGTCAGCGTCTTGACGACGGTGCCGTTCTGGTCGGTGATCGTCACCGTGACGCCGTGGGCGCCGCTCGCGCTCGCCACGGTGCCCTGGTTGCGCAGGGTCGTGGTGAACGTGACGGTGTTGCCGGTGGACGGGTTGGTCGGCGACCACGCCGTGGCCGCGACGAGGTCGGAGCTCTGCACCGGGCTGACGACCAGGGCCGTCGAGCTCGTGTAGGAGTTGTTGGCCTCGTTCTGCTCGATGACGGCGTTGGCCTCGTCGACCTTGGCGGTCAGCTGGTAGCTGCCCGCGTCCCGGGTGCCGATGTTCGCCGACACGGTCGTCGACGCGCCGGCCGCGAGCGCGCCGACGTTCGCCGTGCCGACCTTGGTGGTGCCCAGGTACAGGTTGACGTTCGTCGCGCCCGAGGCCGCCGTCCCGGCGTTGCGGACGGTCGCCGACGCGGTGATCGCGTCGGTCTCGACGGGGTTCTGCGGCGACCAGGACACGCCCGAGACCGTTAGATCCGGGTTGGGCGCGGGGACGCCGAAGACCTGGAACTCCGCGGCCTGCCCGCCACCGGCCCCGGAGTTGGCGGTCACGCGCAGGCGGACGTCGGCGGCGCGGCCGCTCAGCGGGATGGTGACGGTGTTGCCGCTGCTCGGGCTGAAGCTGTAGGTCTGCGCCGCGGACAGCGTGGTGAACGCGGTGCCGCTCTGCTCCCGGCCTTCGACCGCGATCGTCTGGGTCCGTGGGCCCCACGCGGGATCGGGGTTCAGCTTGACGACGACCTGGTTCAGGTCGGCGTTGGAGCCGAGCGCGACGGTCAGCAGGTTCGGGTACGTCCCGCCGCCGCCCTCCCAGTACGTGGTCACGGAGTCGTCGTTGGCGTTGGCCGCCACGAAGCTGAACTCCGTCGAGGACGCCGTGATCGGCTTGCCGAGCGCGAGGTTCGTGCCGGCCTGGGTGCCGTTGCGGGTCACGATGTTGCTGTTCGCCGACTGGTTGCCGGCAGCGTCCTTCGCGCGGAGGTAGTAGGCGACGGTCGCGCCGTCCGGCTGGGTGTCGGTGTAGGTCAGGACGGTCCCGGCGACGCTGCCGCGGAGCTGGCTGTTGGCGTAGACGTCGTAGCCGGTGACGCCGGTGTTGTCGGTCGAAGCGGCCCAGGTGAGCCGGATCTGGCCGCTCGCCGGCTGGGTGTAGGCGAGGTTGCCGGGCGCCGACGGCGGCTGCGTGTCCCCGCCGGCCGGGCCGTGCACCTCGAACTCCGACAGCTGCCCGGCGGGCCAGCCGGTGTTGGCGCTGATGGTCAGCCGCACGTACCGGGTGTTCCCGGTGACGTCCACGGTCACGGTGTTGCCGGTCGCCGGGTCGAAGCGGTAGCCGGCCGAGGCCTTCAGATCACTGAAGCCGGTGCCGGTGGTGCTGCCCTGCACGCTGAAGGTCTCGGTGCGGGCCTCCCAGTTCGACGGCAGCTTGAGGACCAGCCGGGCGATGGCCGACGTCGTGCCGAGGTCCGCCTGAATCCACTGCGGGAACTGGCTGTTCGTGCTTTCCCAGTAGGTGGCCTGGTTGCCGTCGCCGACGTTCGCCGCCGGGTATTCGCCGAGCTGGCTGCTGGCGGTGTAGGTCGCGGAGGCGGCTTGGGCCGCGGGTTGGACGGCGGCGACCGCAGGTGTGGTGGCCGGGGCGGCGCTCGCCGCGACGGCGGGGGCGGCCAGGAGGAGGGACAGGGCGGCGTAGGTCGCCGCGCGCGACAGGAGTCGCTTCGTTCTCATGGGTTCCTCGGATCCGGGGAGGAGGGGAGACGCGTGGGGACGGCAAAACCAGGGAACGGGACACGCGCGGTCCGGACCCGGGGGCGCGCGCGGGCAGCACGGGACAGCCGTCATGGGCACCTCTTCGTCGAGGGCTGGGCGGGATCTTCCTGACGTCTGCTTCGATTTCTCGCACTGTTGTCAGGTTCTTGCACTGATTCGTTCAAGAGTTACCGTGACGGGCGTCTCAAGTCAACGCCCGCCCACGAAAAAGGCCTCCTCGCGGGGGATGCGAGGAGGCCTTTGCGGCTTCGATCAGGAGTGAACGGCACCCAGCCGGATCGCGTGGGTGCCCGGGGCGTTGACCGGGTCGCCGCAGTGCGCGCAGACGGTCGCCGGCTCCAGCACCGCACCGCACGCGTGGCGCCACAGCGTGGGCGGTTCGCCCTGGTGGACGTACTTGTCACCCCAGGCCATCAGGCCGAGCAGGATCGGCTGCAGCGCGCGACCGGCTTCGGTCGGGTAGTACTCGAAGCGCGGCGGGTGGTCTTCGTACTGGCGCTTCTCGAGCACGCCCGCGTCGACGAGCTTGCGCAGCCGCGCGGCCAGGATGTCCCGGCTGGCGCCGGTGTTCTCGGCGATCCGGTTGAACCGCCGCTCCCCCAGCATGATCTCGCGCAGCGCGAGCAGGCTCCAGCGTTCGCCGACGACCTCGAGGGCCTCGGCGACCGAGCATTCGCGACCACGCCGGGTCATGCCACCTCCCTGGGGTTGAAAATCCAACCTAGCACTTCATCGCCGTGTGACCTGAGGTACAGGTGAGTTGTGTAATCCAACTTACCCGGCGTATACCGAAGGTATCCCCGATCTGCGAGGAGGCAGACGCCATGACGGACGCGGTGATCGTCGACGCGGTACGGACCCCGATCGGCAAGGGCAAGCCGAACGGAACACTCGCCGGGGTGCACCCGGTCGACCTGCACGCCCACGCGCTCCGCTCGCTCGTCGAGCGCACCGGCGTCGACCCGGCCCGGATCGACGACGTGATCAGCGGCGCCGTCGGCCAGATCGGCGAGCAGAGCATGAACACCGCCCGCTGGGCCGCGCTCGCCGCGGGCCTGCCGGAGTCGGTGCCCGCGGTGACCGTGGACCGGCAGTGCGGCAGCAGCCAGCAGGCCGTCCACTTCGCCGCGCAGGGCGTCATCGCCGGCGCGTACGACGTCGTGATCGCCTCCGGCGTCGAGTCGATGAGCCGGGTGCCGATGGGCAGCCAGGTGGCCGGGCGCGACCCGTTCGGGCCGCAGGTCGCCGCCCGCTACCCCGACGGCCTGGTGCCGCAGGGCATCAGCGCGGAGCTGATCGCCGCGAAGTGGGGCTTCAGCCGGGCTCAGCTCGACGAGTTCTCCGCGGAAAGCCACCAGCGGGCCGCTCGCGCCTGGGCGGAGGGGAAGTTCGCCGGCGAGGTCGCGCCGCTCAAGGCCCGCGGCCCGGACGGCGTGCTCGTCGACGTCACGACCGACGAAACCGTCCGGCCGTCGACGACTCCGGAGATCCTCGCCGGGTTGAAGCCCGCGTTCCGCGCGGACGTCTGGGAGCAGCGGTTCCCGGACCTCGGCTGGCACGTGACGGCCGGGAACTCCTCGCCGATCAACGACGGCGCCGCGGGTCTGCTGCTCACCAGTTCCGAGACGGCGAAGGCGCTCGGGCTGCGCCCGCGCGCGCGGATCCACAGCTTCGCCGTCGCCGGCGACGACCCGCTGTACATGCTGACCGGGGTCATCCCGGCGACGCGCAAGGTGCTCGCCCGGGCGGGGCTTTCCGTGGCCGACATCGACGCGTTCGAGGTCAACGAGGCGTTCGCCAGCGTCGTGCTCGCGTGGCAGGCCGAGATCGGCGCCGACCTGGCGAAGGTCAACGTCAACGGCGGCGCGATCGCCATCGGGCACCCGCTCGGCGGCAGCGGCGCCCGGCTGATGACGACGCTGCTGTCGGTGCTGGAGCAGACCGGCGGCCGCTACGGCCTGCAGACGATGTGCGAGGCGGGCGGCCTCGCCAACGCGACGATCATCGAGCGCCTGGACTGACGGGCCAGGTACGCCCGCAGCGCCGCCACGGCTCCCCCGGGATCCGTGGCGGCCACCGGGAACACCTCGTCGAAGCCCTGCGCCAGGAGCTCCGCGCGTGACTTCTTGAGCCGGCCGCCGAGGACGACCAGCAGGCCGGCGAGCGCGGGCTCGGCGCGCACGCGGCGGAGCACGTCCACCCCGGACGCACCGAGCACAGTGGACAGCACCAGGCAGTCCGGGCGCTCCCGGCGGCAGACTTCGACCACTTCGCCCGCCACGCGCACGGTGTGCCCCTCGCGTTCGAGGACCACCTGCAACGCGACGAGGCTCCACGCGTCCGCGTCCAAACCCGACAGCACGACCTTCACCCACCGCAGAGCCGCGAGCCCGCCCGGGAAATACGTCAGTCTTCCGGCGGTTCCTCGAGCCCGTCGCGGTCGGCCCACTCCAGCAGCGGGTCCAGGGAGAAGACGGCCTTGTCGATGCCCGCGTGGAGGTCGCCCAGCTCGGCGAACCGCGCGGGAACCGTCGCGATGGTGAAGTCGCCCGGCTCGGCGTCGTCGATCTCCTCCCAGCGGATCGGTGTGGACACCGTGCCTTCCGGGTTGCCGCGCACCGAATAGGCGCTCGCGATCGTGTGGTCGCGAGCGTTCTGGTTGTAGTCGACGAAGAGCAGCCGCGGGTCGCGGTCCTTGCGCCACCAGGTCGTCGTCACGTCGTCGGGGGCACGGCGTTCGACTTCGTGCGCGAAGGCCAGCGCCGCGCGCCGCACGTCCTTGAAGCCCCAGTCCGGCCGGATCCGGACGTAGATGTGCAGGCCGCGGCCGCCGGACGTCTTGGGCCAGCCGACCGCGCCGAGCTCGTCGAGGATCTCGTGCGCCACGTGCGCGACCCGGCGGACGCGGTCGTAGCCGCAGTCGGGCATCGGGTCGAGGTCGATGCGCCACTCGTCGGGCTTTTCGGTGTCGGCGCGCCGGGAGTTCCACGGGTGGAACTCCACTGTGGACATCTGCACCGCCCAGGCGACGTGCGCCAGCTCGGTGACGCACAGTTCGTCGGCGTGGCGGTTGTAGCGCGGGAAGGTCACCCGGACGGTCTCCAGCCACGGCGGCGCGCCGTTCGGGACGCGCTTCTGGTGGACCTTCTCCCCCGCCACGCCGGACGGGAAGCGGTGCAGCATGCACGGCCGCTCGCGCAGCGCGTTGACGATGCCGTCACCCACCGAGAGGTAGTAGTTGACCAGGTCGAGCTTCGTCTCGCCGCGGGCCGGGAAGTAGACCCGGTCCGGGTTCGAGATGCGGACCGTGTGCGGGCCGACTTCCAGCTCCACTGCCGCCGACTTCTGCGCCATGGCCAGACCGTAGCCGAAAAACCGCGTTACGGTGGGCCGGTGAGCCTCCCGCCGGACGGGCACGTCCACACCGAGTGGTCCTGGGACACGGTCACCGGGTCGATGATCGGGTCCTGCGAACGGGCGCTCGAGCTGGGCTTGCCGTCGGTGGCGTTCACCGAGCACGCGGACCTGACGCCGTGGCTGATCCCCGAGCCGGTCCGGCCGCTGCTGCCGGACCACTTCCGGGTGCGGCTGCGACCCGATGGTGTCCTCGAGCCGCCGGACCTCGACGTTTCGGGCTACCTGGCGTGCGTCGAGGAATGCCGGTCGCGGTTCCCCTCGCTGCGGATCCTCTCGGGCGTGGAACTGAGCGAGCCGCACTGGCACCGCCCGCGCGCCGACGCGCTGCTCGCCGCCCACCGGTTCGACCGGGTGCTGGGCTCGGTGCACTCCCTACCTGGACAGCACGGTCACCACCACGAGGTCACGGTGCCGGCCGACCGCCCGCCCGGCGCCGTGCTGCGGGCGTACCTGGCGGAGGTGCTCGGGCTGGTCGAGTCGACGGCGGACTTCGCGGTGCTCGCGCACATCGACTACGCGCTGCGCTCGTGGCCCGGCGAAGGGCCACCATTCGTCGCGTCGGACTACGAAGAGGAATTCCGGACGGTGCTGCGCGCGCTGGCGTCGAGCGGGCGCGCGCTGGAGGTCAACACGAAGGTGCCACTGCCGGGCGAGGTGGTGCGCTGGTGGTTCGAGGAGGGCGGCGAGGCGGTCGCGTTCGGCAGCGACGCGCACGAGCCGGGCCTGGTCGGTCACGGCTTCGCGGAGGCGGCGGCCCTGGTGGAGTCATGCGGCTTCCGCCCGGGCCGCACCCCGCACGACTTCTGGCGCCGGCGCACTTTCACGTGAAAGTGCCGCTCGCAGGTGGGCACTTTCACGTGAAAGTGCCGGGTCAGGTCAGGGCGTGGCGGCCGTGGGCGCGGGACTCCGCGCTCTGGTCCAGCAGCCTTGCCGCCACCCGGCCGATCGCCGCGTCCAGGTCCGCCCGGTTGCCCGTTCCCCAGTCGCCGAGACGGTCGGCGAGCCAGTCGTGCCACGCGCCGGCCACCTTGGTGAATTCGGACCGTCCCGCCGGGGTCAGCTCCCAGCCGTCGCGGGCGTAGCGCAGGTGGCCGGTCAGCTCGAGCCGGTTGAACGCCGGTTCCAGCACCGACGCCGGGACGCCGAAGTACTCGCCGATCGCCCGCAGCGTCGCCGGCTCGCCGCGGCGTTCGCGCAGGTGGACCTGCAGCAGGCACCAGATGCCGCCCTCGTCGAGCTCGGTCCCCGCTCGCGAGACGATCGCCGGGGCGACCTTGCGGCGCTCGCGGAAGAACAGCGTCGCGACCGCGCGTTCCAGCTCGCGGTCGTCCGTGCGGGCCTCCGGCATCGCGAAGCCGTCGCCGAGGTCCGGGGCCGCCGCGCGGGCCGTGTCGCGGAGCGGAACCTCCTTGAGGAAGAACGCCAGTGCGAACGCCACCAGCCCGACCGGCGCCGCCGCCAAGAACACGACGTGCAGGGAGTCGCTGTACGCCTTGATGATCGGCGCCGACACCGCCTCCGGAAGCGCGTGCAACGCCGTCGGCACCTGGAGCGCCCGAGGATCGACTCCCGGCGGCAACGAAGCGACCGCAGCGGCCAGGTTCGGGGTCAGCTGGTTGGCGTACACCGTCCCGAAGATCGCCGCGCCGAACGAACTGCCGATCGAGCGCAGGAATGTCACACCCGAGGTCGCGACACCCAGGTCGGCGTAGTCGACGGTGTTCTGCACGGCGATGGTCAGCACCTGCATGCCGAGCCCGATCCCGAGACCGAGCACCGCCATGTACGCCGACGCCTCCCAGAACCCCGTGTCCGTGTCGAGCCGCGAGAGCAGGTACAGCCCGATCGTCATGCCCGCCGCGCCGACCAGCGGGAAGATCTTGTACCGCCCGGTCCGGCTCACCGCGTTGCCCGCGGCGATCGACGCGACGAGCAGCGCCAGCACCATCGGCAGCAGCCGGACCCCGGACGTCGTCGCCGACGTGCCCTGCACGTACTGCATGTACGTCGGCAGGTAGGACAGCGCGCCGAGCATCGCGAACCCGACGACGAAGCTCATGATCCCGCCGACGGTGAACACCGGGTTGCGGAACAGCCGCATCGGCAGCATCGGTTCCTTCGCCCGCAGCTCCACGAAGACGAACGCGGCGAGCAGCACCACCGAACCGATCGCCATCTCGATGATCACCGGCGAGCCCCACGCGTATTGCGTGCCACCCCAGCTCGTGACCAGCGTGAGGCCGGTGGCGGCGAGGCCGATGAGCAGGATGCCGAGGTAGTCGATCACCGGCTTGACCGCGGCCCGCGCGTTCGGCATCGCCGAGGAGGCCACGATCAGCACGACGACGACCAGCGGGATGTTGACGTAGAACGCCCAGCGCCACGACAGGTGGTCGACGAAGAACCCGCCGAGCATCGGCCCGGCCACGGTCACCACGCCGAACACCGAGCCGAGGACGCCCTGGTACTTGCCGCGCTCGCGCAGCGGGACGACGTCGGCGATCAACGCGGTCGAGGTGACCATCAGCCCGCCGCCGCCCAGGCCCTGCACCGCGCGCCAGACGATCAGCCACACCATGCTGTCGGCGAACCCGGCGCAGAACGAGCCGATCCCGAACACGACCACCGACAGCTGGAACATCAGCTTGCGGCCGAACAGGTCGCCGAGCTTGCCGACGACGACCGTCATGATCGTCTCGGCCAGCAGGTAGGACGTGACGACCCAGGACAGGTGCCCGGCGCCGCCGAGGTCGCCGACGATGGTCGGCAGCGCCGTGCCGACGATGGTCTGGTCCAGCGCGGCCAGGAGCATGCCGAGCAGCACGGCGCCGAACACGGCGTTGACCCGGGCCTTGCTCAGCGGCGCGGGTCCCGGCTCGTGGGCGACCTCCGCGGTGGCCGTCATCTACCGCCTCCTCGCTCGGCCTCCGAGGCTAGTGCGCGCAGTCCACTGTGGATAGCCACCCGTTCCGGTGGTCCCGGCCGGTCAGAGGGTCCAGCGGTCCCGCGGCGGCGACTCGAGGACGAGCTCGCCGTCGACGGCCGCGGCGATCTCCTCCGGTGTCCAGGACTCCCGGTGCAGCACCGGCCGGATGATCGCGGGCTGGCGGACGGTGTGCAGGTGCCCGTCCGCCAGCCGCAGCACCTGCCCGGTGACGCCCGCGGAGAGGTCGCTGAGGAGGTAGGTGACGAGCGGCGCGACCCGCTCGGGTGGGTGCGCGTCCGGGTTGCCGTTCGGGTCGGCGGCCATCAGCCGGGTCCAGGCGATCGGGCTGACGGCGTTGACGCGCACCCCGTGCGCGGCGAGATCGGCGGCCCACGAGTACGTCATCGACGCCACCGCGCCCTTGGACGCCGAGTAGGCGGCGGCCCCGCGCTGCCCGATCATGGATCCGGACGTCACGTTGACGAGGACACCGTTGCCCTGGGCAACCATCACCTTCGCGGCCGCGGTGCCGCAGTGGAGCGGGCCGAGGACGTTGGTCTCGACCAGTGCCCGGGTCCGCTCGGCGTCGTCGTCCGCCCAGGGCGGGGCGTGGTAGCCGACGGCCGCGTTGTTCACGAGCCCGTCGACCTTGCCGAACCTGTTGTGGCACAGGCTGATCAGCGCCCGGGCGTAGCCGGCGTCGGCCACCGAGCCGACACTGGCGACGGCCGTGCCGCCGTCCGCCTCGATCGCGGTGACGGTCTCGTGAGCGGGTTCCGCGTCGATGTCGTTGACCACGACGGCGGCCCCCGCGCCGGCGGCGTGCCGCGCGAACGCCCGCCCGAGCCCGCGTCCCGCCCCGGTGATCACGACCGCGCGTCCGTCCAGGATTCCCATGCACCTCAGTGTGGCCCAGGCGCGCCGCTCACGCTTCCCGCGCCAGCGTCACCTCGAACGGCCGGAAGCCCTGCGCCCGGTAGAACGCCAGCGCGCCGTCGTTCGCCGCGTAGGCCTGCACGACCAATTCGTTCGCGCCGCGGTCCCGCGCCCACTCGATGAATGCGGACACCAGCGCCTCCCCCACTCCTTCGCGCCGGCGCTCCGCCGCGACCCGCATGCTCTCCAGCGCCGCCCGCACCGCTTTCGGGCGCAGCGAACCGACCGGCAGCAGCCGGCCGATCAGATGGCCCGCGGCCGCGCCGTCCGCGCGGGCCAGCAGGCACAGCGCGTTCTCGTCCTGGACGAGGCCCCGGTAGTACGCCGCGCCTTCGCGGGCCGGCCAGCCGAGATCCATGTGCGGGTCGCGGCTTCCGGCGTCCTCGGCGAACAGCGCGGCCGCCGAGGCGACGAGTTCGGGAACGTCTTCGGTGACATCGACGGAAACAGTCATACCAGCACGGTAACCGCGTGTTTTTTGAGAGTAAATAAGAACTTTCAGGGCCGCAAACGGGCCAGGCTTTCGAGCGCGATCTGTTCCAGGTACCCGGCCGCGGCACCACTTCCGCCCGCGGCGTGGAAGGACGCCGCCACGGTCTCCGCCGCCCGGCGGTACGCCGGCTCGCCCAGCACCTCCCCGACCGCCGCGGCGACGCGGCCGACGTCGGCGCGGCCGAACCGCAGCCGGACGCCCGCGCCCGCGGCCACCACCTGGGCGGCCACGATCGGCTGGTCGTCGCGGATCGGGGCGACCACCAGCGGCAGGCCGTGCCAAAGCGCTTCGCACACGGTGTTGTGGCCCGCGTGGCACAGCACCGCGTCCATCCGCGGCAGCAGCGCCAGCTGCGGAACCCGCGGCAGCACCAGGACGTTCAGCGGCACCGGCCCGAGCACCTCGCCGGGGTCGACGAGCACCGCCCGCGCGTCGAGTCCGGCGAACGCCTCGGCGGCGGTCGCCAGGAACCGGCCGCCCGCTTCGGTGTTCGCCGTGCCCAGCGAGACCAGCACCGTCTGCCGGAGCGGGTCGAGCCACTCCCACGGAAAGTCCGTTGTGGACGGACGCGCGCCCAGCGCCGGGCCGACGAGCCGCACCCGCGGCGGGAGCGTGGCCGCGCCGAGCAGCTCACGGGTGGTGAACGCCAGGACGCCGTGCGGCGAGAACCGCGGATCGGCCGAACCGCGGCCGCCGGCGATCCGCGCCCGCAGCTCGCGCAGCAGCGAACCGACCCAGTCCGCCACCTTCGGCATGCCCGCGAGGGGGTCGACCAGCTCGGCCGACGTCGTCGCCGACGTCACCCACGGCAGCCCGCGGGCGTCGGCCAGCAAGCCGCCGGCCAGCGCTTGCTGGTCGGCGACCACGACGTGCGGGGCGAACGCGTCGAGCGCCGCCGCGACGCCCGGCGCCATCGCGTCGGCCAGCGGGACGAGGAAGTCCTCCCAGAGAAACCGCAGCGCGGCCGGGCCCTTGAGCTCCGCCGGGCGCGCGGGCGCCCCGGCCGGCAAGCCGCAGGAGAAGACGAGCGCGTCCGGGCCGGCCAGCTGCCAGAGCAGTTCTTCGTGCCCGGCCCAGGCGACCTCGTGCCCGCGCGCGGCGAGCTCGGCCGCGACGCCGGCGGCCGGGTTGACGTGCCCGACCAGCGGCGGGACGACGAACAGGAACCGGGCCACTAGCGCGTCCGCACCGGGACGCGCGAAGTGTCTCGGACCCAGCCGAAGATCAGCTCGATGACCTCGGCGGTGCGCTCGACGAGCACCGAGTGGCCCTGGTCGGGCAGCACGACGCAGCGGCAGCGGTCCAGGTGCGTCTCGAAGTGCGGCACCTGCTCGGCGAGGCCGGAGTCGCCGCCGAAGATCGCGAACACCGGGCAGCGCACGGCCGAGAGGTCGGCGGCGATCGTCGCGCTGCGCGGGATGTCGTCGGCGATCGTGGTGGTCTGGAGGATCTTGTTCGCCGCCTTCGACAGCCGCGCGGTGTGCGCGCCGTGGTTGTCGGCGATCCAGCCGATGACCTCGTCGATCGCCAGCCGGGTCTTCGCGTCGGCGAGCCCGTCGGCCATGTGCCGCGTCCACTCTTCCGTCGGCGGTTCGCCTTCGATGACGACGACGCTCGCCACCCGGTCCGGACGGGCCGCGGCGAGCCCGAACGCGACCGACGCGCCGAAGGAGTTGCCGACGACGTGCACCGGCCGCGTCACCTCGCACGCGTCGAGGACCGCGACGAGGTCGCCGACGAACTCCTCCAGGTGGTAGCCGGACTTCGGGCGGGTCGTGCGGCCGTGCCCGCGCAGGTCGTACATCAGCACGTCGAGCCCGCGCTCGGCGAAGGCCGGGCCGAGCGTGAAGTAGTAGCTGGCGAGGCTGTCGGTGAGCAGGCCGTGCACGCACACGACGAGCGGCGCGTCCCCGTCGAGCGGCACCTCGGGGGCGAGCCGCTGCACGTGGACGTCCAGCTCGCCGGCGCGGATCCGGCTCACGCCGTCGCCCGCAGCGACGCGACGATGTAGCGGACGAGCTCGCCGACGGTCAGCGCGATGATCTCTTCGAGGTCGCGCTCGGCGATGAAGGTCGCGAAGTTCACGCGCTCGCCGTAGTGCTCCCGCAACTGCCCGGACAGCGCCACCAGGTCGACGCTCTCCAGCTCGAGGTCGTCGTGGAACGTCGTGTCCATCGTGATCTCTGCGTCGTCGAGGCCGTACTCCTCCAGCAGCTCCCGCAGCATGCCGCCGAGCTGGGCGAGCACGGTCGCTTCGTCCGTGGCCGTGGTCTCGATGCTCATTCCGCGGTCTCCTTCGTCTCTTCGGTCCAGGCGACGACGTAGCGGCGCGGCGGTGCGCCGGGCAGGCTCTCGACGTCGGTGCAGTGCACGAGGAAGTCGTGGCCGCCGGCCCGGACGGTGAGGGCGGCCGGCGTCGCGGCGACGACCTCGAAGTCCCTCGGCTCGCCGCGCAGCCCGGTCCCGAGCAGCTTCGCCACGGCTTCCTTGGCCGTCCAGAACCGGGCGAACCAGCGCTCCGGGTCGCCGGTCAGGCCGGCGAACAGGGCCTGCTCGCCCGCGCCGAGCGCCGCGTCCACAGTGGACCCGGTGCGGGCGGCGACCTCTTCGACGTCGATGCCGCACCGCCCGTGGCGGGCGATCGCCACGCCGGCCTCGCCGCGGTGGGCCACCGAAATCGTCAGCGGCGGCAGGGTCCGGCCGTACGCCCCGGTCACGTGCGGGCGGCCGGCCTCGTCGTTGCCGATCCGCAGCTCGGCCGGGAACATCTCGGCTTCGCCGCGCGCCCACAGGAACTGCCGGACGGCGTCCTTCGCGGCGATCCGGCCGAGCAGCCACTGGCGCCGGCCGCGCGGCGGGCGTTGTTCGTAGGCCTCGCGTTCGGCGCCCGCCAGGTAGTTGCGCATGATCAGCTCGCGGGTCGCCAGGTCCGGCCACTGCTCGTGCACCAGCGCCCAGCCGCCCGGCTGCTCGATCGACAGCGTCGAGCGCTCCGGCGTCCGGTCGGCCTGGCGGATGTGCGGGGTGCTGTCGAACCGGCGGTCGCGCCAGCCGCCGAACTCGGCCCAGACCTGTCCGTTGTGGACGAGCTGCATGTCGGCGTCGAGGAACTCGCCGGTCAGCCCGGTGATCTTGACCAGGCACTCCAGCCGCTCCCCCGGTGCCGGGTGCGGGCCGTGGAACCGGATCTCGCGCATGCCGACCGGGAAGACGGTGGTGCGCTCGCGCAGCCGCGACATGATCCAGTAGCCGAGCACCTGGCCGACGTTGTCGAGCAACGCGCCCGGCGCCGCGGGAGTCGTCAGGACGGCCCGGACGTGCCGCTCGCCGACGGCCGTCAGCTCGGTGACGCCCTGGAAGCGCGGGCCGTGGAACATCCAGCGTTCGTCGTACAGCTGCGCCGCCGTCGTCTCCGGGACCTGCTCGGCCGACGCCGGGAACGTCCAGGGCGCGGGCGCGCCTGCCGGATACGTCGGCGCGAGTTCGACGGTGGCCTGGGAGTAGCCGTCGAGGGCCGCGAGCACGCGGTCGGGGCCGTGCGGGCGGACCCGCACGCCGACGGTGACCGCCGGCACGGCCGTGATCCACTGGGTCAGCCGGACGTCGTGCACCGCGACCGCGCGGCGGCCGGGCGCGGCCTGCTCGGCGAAGCCCATCAGGTGGTCGATCACGGTGGTCGCCGGGACGACGGGCCAGCGGTCCCCGGGCTCGGCCTGGGGCGGCTGCTTGAAGAAGCAGTGGTCGAGCAGGTACGGCATCGCCTCGACCGACACGGTGAGCGTGGTGTCCAGCTCGACCGGTGCCGGAGCTTTCACGTGAAAGCTCCGTCCTGGGGCGGCACTTTCACGTGAAAGTGCCGCGTCGGGGCGGCCGGCGAGGACGGTGGACGCCAGGTCGGCGGTGTCCTTGAGCAAGGCGGCGAACTCCGCGGCGAGCGGGCCTTTCGCGGCCAGTTCGTCCACAGTGGACGTGCGGCCGGCCGGCAACGCGATGCGTGCGCGTACCTCGTCGTCCAGGGAGATCAGCCGGCCGCCGAGATCCAGCTTGACGGCCTTGTGCGGGACCGGGCGATCGCCGGGCAGCCGCGTGAAGTCGACGTCGAGGCCGTCGGCCCACAACGCGGTCGCGACGCGGCGCAGCTGGGCGAGCCCGGGCCGGTGCGCGGAGTGCGCGGCCACCACCAGGTGCTCCTCGCCGTGCAGGGTGTCGCCGACCAGTGAGCCCAGCTGACCCGCGCCGACCTGCACGAACGCCCGAACTCCGGCCGCGTGCAGCGCGCGCACGAGCGGCCGGAACCGGACCGGCTCCAGCAGGTGCCGCACGAACAGCTCGCGGATTTCCGCTTCGGAGGCCGGGTATTCCGACACCGTGGTCGCCGACCAGAGCGGCACCCGCGGCGGGTGCAGGGTGAAGGAGGCGGCCGCGTCGCGGATCGGGCCTAGGTACGGGCGCAGCATCGGCGTGTGGAACCCGGACCGGAAGGGCAGGACCTGGGCCACGATCCCGGCGTCGCGGAAGCGGGTGACGAGGGCCTCGACCGCCGCCGCGGGGCCGCAGACCATGGCCTGGTTGGGCGAATTGTCGTGGGAGAGCACGACGTCCGCGCGGCCGGCCAGCTCCTCGAGAACGCGGGGCGCGGGCGCGCCGATCGCGGCGAACGCGAGGCCGGGGACGACGAGCGCGTCCGGGTCGAACCCGGCGAGGAACGCGTCGACCTCCGCTTCGGCGTGCACGCCGGCGACGGCCATCGCCGTCCACTCGCCCAGGCTGTGCCCGGCGACGGCGTCCGGGGTGACGCCCAGCCGGCCGAGCGCGGAGTTCAGCAGGCGGCCCAGTTCGAAGACGGCGGTGCCCTGGCGGCCGACGTCGCCGATCTCGACGTCGTCGTGGTCCCACGGCAGGCCGAAGTGGCGGGCGACGTCGCCGCAGTTGAGCGCCAGCTCCGACTCCAGGCCGGGGAAGACGAAGGCCAGCTTGCCGCCGCCCGGCCCGAGCAGCGGGCGGTCGGCGAACCAGACGTCGTTGCGGCCGCGCCACGGCTTCCCCCGGCCGACCGCCTTGCGAGCCAGGGCCAGGCGCTTCTCGGTCGGGTCGACGACGCCGAGCCGGACGGGCCCGTCGCCGGTCGCCCGCGTTCCGGGACGGTCCAGCAGGTCGCGCAGCTCGTCGACGCTCCGGGCCGCGAGCCGCAGCACGCGCTCGGGTTCCCGGACGACGGCCGGCCTCGCGCGTCCGGGCGCCTGTTCGAGGACGACGTGCGCGTTGATCCCGCCGAACCCGAACGCGTTGACCCCGGCCCGCCGCACCGGCGCGGCCCAGTCCTTCGCGGTGTCCAAAGTGGAGAACCGGGTCTTCGCCAGCGCGGGGTGCGGGTCGTCGCAGTGCAGCGTGGGCAGCAGGACGCCGTGGTGCACGGCCAGGGCCGCCTTGACCAGCCCGGCGATCCCGGCGGCCGGCATCGTGTGCCCGATCATCGACTTCACCGAACCGAGGACCGCGGCGCCCGCGGGGCCGAAGACCTCTTCCAGGGTGGCGAGTTCGGCCGCGTCACCGGCCGGGGTCGCCGTCCCGTGCGCTTCCAGGAGTCCCAGCGAGTCCGGTTCGGCGGGATCGAGCCCGGCCGCGGCCCACGCCTGGCGGACCGCGCGGACCTGGCCGCCGGAGTCCGGGTTGGCCAGGCCGGCGGTCCGGCCGTCGGAGGCGACGCCGGTGCCGGTGATCACGGCGTACACGCGGTCGCCGTCGCGCTCGGCGTCGGCCAGGCGCTTCAGCACGACGACGCCGGTGCCCTCGCCGATCAGCACGCCGTCGGCGTCGCGGTGGAACGGCCGGATGCGCTCGGACGGCGACAGCGCGCCGAGCTGGGTGAACACGCTCCAGAAGGTGATGTCGTGGCAGTGGTGGACGCCGCCGGCGAGCACCACGTCGCAGCGGCCGGAGGCGAGTTCGCGCACGGCGTGGTCGACGGCGATCAGCGAAGAGGCGCAGGCGGCGTCCACTGTGTACGCGGGACCGCGCAGGTCGAGGCGGTTGGCCAGCCGGGACGCGGCGAGGTTGGGCACGAGCCCGATCGCGGACTCCGGTGCTTCCGGGCCGAGCTGGTCGGTGAAGGCCTGGCGGACGGCGTCGAGCCGGTCTTCGTCGAGTTCCGGCAGGAGTTCGCCGAGCGTGCGGACGAGCTGGCTCGCGGTCCGGACGCGCTGGTCGAGCCGGACCAGCCCGGGCGTCAGGTAGCCGCCGCGGCCGAGGACGACCCCGACCTTCGCGCGGTCCACCGGCAGCCGGTCCGGGCCGCCGGCGTCCGCGACGGCCTGCGCCGCGACCCGCAGCGCGATCAGCTGGTCGGGTTCGGTGGCGGGCACCGAGTTCGGCATGATCCCGAAGCCGGTGACGTCCACTTCGGCCAGTTCGTCGACGAACCCGCCGCGGCGGCAGTAGACGCGGTCGGCGCGCCGCCGCTCGTCCGGCGCGTAGTGGAGGCTGTCCCACTTCGCGGACGGCACTTCGGTGATCGCGTCGACGCCCCCGACGAGGTTGCGCCAGTACGTCGCGAGGTCCGGGGCACCGGGCAGCAGCACCGACATCCCCACGATCGCCACGCGCATGTCCGTCACCACCCCGATGCGGTGTGGACGACGGCGGCGACGTCCTGGCGGCCCCAAGCGAGCTCGCGCAGCAGGCCGAGGGTGCCTTCGTCGGGGTCGATCAGCTCGATGCCGCGGCGGGCGTAGTCGCGCATCAGCGCGGGCGTGACCATGCCGTCGTGGTCGCCGGTCGGGGCCCACGGTCCCCAGTGGACGGTCACCGCCCGGCCGGCGGGCCACCGCCGCCCGAGCGCCTCGAGGGCGTCGTTGGCGGCGGCGTAGTCCGACTGGCCGCGGTTGCCGAGCGTCGCGGCGATGCTGCCGAAGAGCACGACGAACTTCGGCTCGTCGGGCAGGTCGGCGGTGGCTTCGAGGAGCGTCCTGGCACCGTCCACTTTGGTGCCGTAGACGCGGGCGAACGACTCGGGCGTCTTGTCGGCGACCAGCTTGTCCTCGATGACGCCGGCGGCGTAGACGATGCCGTCGAGGCGGCCGTACTCGGCGTGGATCTCCTTGACGGCCCGGTGCACGGCTTCGGCGTCGAGCATGTCGACGGACTGGTAGCGCACCGGGCTGCCGAGGTCTTCGAGCTGGACGAGCGTCGTGCGTACTTCGCGCTCGCCCTGGATCCGGCGGATTTCCCGTTCGATCTCGGCGGGGTTCCGCATGCCGCTCCCGATCAGAGCCGCGCGGAGGTCCGTGACGCCGGGGAAGGGGTCCTCCCCGGACGGGACGGGGGTGCGGCCGAGCAGTTCGACGCGGCAGCGGGTCGCCGCGGCGAGGGTGGTGGCGAAGCGGGCGGTGATGCCCTTGGCGCCCCCGACGAGCAGGACGACTGAGTCCCGGTCGAGGCCGATGGCGGCCGCTTCGGCGGCGCCGTCGCCGGCCGGGCCTGCGCCGCTGCTGCCGAGGAGGCCGAGGGTCTGTTCTGTCGGCGCGAGTCCACGGCGTACGGACCCGTCCCTGATGACCACCGGTTCGCGATCCACAGTGGACAGCTCGGCGACGAGGTGCGCGGGGTCGGCGTGTTCGACGACCCGGGCGAGGGTACCGGGGTACTCGCGGGCGATGCTGCGGTAGAAGCCGCGGAGCCCTTCGGCGGGTCCGGCGGTCAGCAGGAACCGCGGTTTCTGAGCGAGGATGGCCTGGTACCGCGGGAAGGCGGCAGGCAGGACGGGATCGCCGTCGGGCAGGTGGAGGTAGCCGTCGAAGCCCGGCCGGACGTCCTCGCCGACCTCGGCTTCGGCACCGTGGGCGGCGAGTTCGGCCCGGACGGCGTCTGCGCGAGAGCCGGAGCCGAGCACGAGGAACCGGCAGTTGGCGATGTCGGGGGTGGTGGCGGGAGCGAGGTCGACCTCGGTCATGAGGTACCGCTTCGGCGCGACGATCACCGGCTGAGGTTCGGAGTGGCTCGCCGGAGCCCCGCCGGCCAGGCCCGGCGCAGACTGGCCGGCTACGGGCTGCGCCCCGGATCGCCCCTCGGCCGATTCGCTCACCACCGGCTCCGGCCAGGCGAGATTCGCCGCGGTCCCGGCGCTGGGGCCATCCCCCGGCACTCCCGTACCGAACATCTCGGCGATCCCCGCCGCCGTGCGGGCCTTGGCGAGTTCCTCCACGTCACCCGCGCCGAGGCGAACAGTCAGCTCGCCGGCGATCTCGGCGCGCTTGATCGAGTCGATGCTCAAGTCGGCTTCCAGATCGAGGTCCGGCTCGATCATCTCCACCGGGTAACCGGTCCGCGCCCCGATCACCTCGACGACGGTCTCCAGGACCGAGCGCCCCAAGGTGGCCTTCGGTGCGTCAGACGCGCCCAAGGCGGCCTTCGGTGCGTTGAATGACGCTGCGGCGCGGAGCGCCTCCGTTGAGGGTGGCGGTGGGGGCATGGGAGGAGCAACCAAGGCCACATTGGGGCGCTGGGCGCCGACCAGTTCCGCGATCGCCGCCGCCGTGCGGGCCTTGGCGAACTCCTCGATGTCGCCGCCCGGCAAGCCCAGCCGGGCGGCCAGCTCGCCCGCGATCTCGGCGCGCTTGATCGAGTCCACGCTCAAGTCGGCTTCCAGATCGAGGTCCGGCTCGATCATCTCCACCGGATAACCCGTCCGCTCCCCGATCACCTCGACGATCGTCTCCAGCAGCGGCCGCTCGGCGAGGACCGGCTCCACCTCGACGACCGGAACCGAGACCACCGGCGCCGGAACAATCGGCGCAGAAACAACCGCCGGCGCCTCACTGCCGAAGTACCCCAGCAACACGTCCCGCTGAGCCGCGATCATCTCCCGGCTCGTCCGCAGGAAGTCGGCGACCATCTCATCCGAAGTGGAGGCCGTGGGTGCCCCCAGCGATACCCGCGAAGCCGGACGCAGGGCCCCCACCGGGACAGCACCGTCTGCCGTCCGCAGGAGGTGGCCGTCGACCGTCCACCCGGGACGCTTCGGCCGCGGCACGGAAGCCGCGTCGACGGCGTCGCGCCCTCGGAACAACCACCCCGTCTCGACGCCCACCCCGGCCACGGCCAGCTGCGCGAGCGCGGCCAGGAAACCCGGCAAGCCCCGGCGGCCCGGCTGCTCGAACCCGACCGTCCGGTGTGGCCGGTCGCCGAGGATCGCCTCGACCTGCCTGGCCAGCACCACACCCGGCCCCGCCTCGACGAACACCCGCGCACCGGCCGCGTACATCGCCTCGATCTGCGAAACGAACCGGACCGGCGAACCCACCTGCGCCGCCAGCTCGCCGCGGATCTCGTCCGGCGAATCCGGGTACGGCGTCGCCGTCCGGTTCGAGTACACCGGGACGCCGGGCCGTACGACGCCGATCGCGTCGAGGTCGCGCCCGAACGTGTCCCCCGCCGCCGCGACCAGCGGGCTGTGGAACGCGCACGCGACCGGGAGCCGCTTGGCGCCCAACCCTGCCGCCCTCAGCTGCGCGACCGCCGCTTCGACATCCGCGGTCGGACCGGAGATCACCGTCTGCGAGGGCGAATTGTGGTTGGCCAGCACGACGGCCGACCCGGTGAGCACCGAGTCGACGGCGGATGCCGAGGCCGAGACCGCCGCCATCGCACCCGGGTCGCCCGCCGGGACGGCGCCGAGGATGGCCGCCGCCCGCGCGTGGCTGGCGTGCAGCAGCGCCTCCGGCGTCAACGCGCCCGCCGCGGCCAGGGCCGTCAGCTCGCCGTAGCTGTGGCCACCGACCATCGCGGGCCGGACGCCGGCGCGGGTCAGCAGCCGGAACGCGGCCAGGCCGGTGAGGCCGAGCGCGGGCTGGGCGACGCGGGTGTCGGTGACGCGGTCGGCGAGGGCCTGCCGCGCGGATTCGCCGAACACCGCCGGGCCGAACACGACGTCGGCGGTCGGCGGGTCCAGCCGCAGGTACCGCTGCAGCTCCGGGAACGCGACGAACAGCTCGGCGAACATCCCCGGCCGCTGGCTGCCCTGGCCGGGGAACAGCACCGCGACCTCGCCGGGCTCACCGTCGCCGGCGCGGTACACGCCCGGCGCGTCCTGGCCCGCGAGTGCCTGCCGCAGCAACCCGGTCAGCTCGTCCACTGTGGACGCCACGACCGCGAGCCGGACCGGCCGGCCCTGAGCGCGCGACGACGCCGAAAGCGCGAGGTCCCGCAGCCGCCACGGCTGCTGTCCAGCTGGGACGTCCGATGCCAGCGCCAGCAGGTCGCGGGCCGCCGCGTCCGTGCCGAAGATGAACAGTTCGGCCGGCCACTCGTCCGCGGAGAGCGCGGGCGGGACACTGTCGTGCGCCCCGAGCACGACGTGGAAGTTGGTGCCGCCGAAGCCGAACGCGCTCACCCCGGCGATCCGCTCGGCGGGCGGCGCGGCCCACGGCTGCGCGGCCGACTGGAACACGAACGGGCTCGTCGAGGCGTCCCACGCGGGATTCGGCGACGACAGGTGCAGCGTCGGCGGTTTGACGCCGGTGTGCAGGGCCAGCGCGGTCTTGATCAGCCCGGCCAGGCCCGCGGCGCACTTGGTGTGCCCGATCTGCGACTTCACCGACCCGATCGTGCACGCACCCGGCGCGGCGCCGGCCTCGGTGAACACCTTCGTCAGCGTGCCGAGTTCGGTCCGGTCGCCGACGACGGTCCCGGTGCCGTGCGCCTCGACCAGCCCGACGCGCGCGGGCGAGACGCCGGCGTTGCGGTAGGCCCGGGTCAGCGCGGTGTGCTGGCCTTCCGGCCGCGGCGCGGTCAGGCCGAGCGCGCGGCCGTCGGACGCCGCCCCGACGCCCTTGATGACTGCGTAGACGCGGTCGCCGTCGCGTTCGGCGTCGGCGAGCCGTTTCAGCGCCACGCAGGCGACGCCTTCGCCGAGCGCGATGCCGTCGGCCGCGCTGTCGAAGGTCGCCGACCGCCCGGTCGGCGAGAGGGCGTGCGCCGACGCGAACAGCAGGTAGTCGTTGATGCCGTTGTGCAGGTCCGCGCCGCCGCACAGCACGAGGTCGCTGGTGCCGGCCGTCAGCTCCTTGCAGGCGACGTCGACGGCGGTCAGCGACGACGCGCACGCGGCGTCCACGGTGTAGTTCGCGCCGCCGAGGTCGAGCCGGTTGGCGATCCGGCCGGCGATGACGTTGGCCAGCACGCCCGGGAAGGAGTCCTCGGTGATCCGCGGCAGCTGATCGTCCAGTCCGGACGGTAGTTCGCCCACATAGGACGGCAGCACGGTCCGCAGCGACATCGCGTTCGACAGGTCGCTGCCCGCCTCGGCGCCGAACACGACCGACGTGCGGGCCCGGTCGAACGGGCGGTCCTCGTACCCGGCGTCCACGAGCGCGCGGTGTGCGGCCTCCAGGGCCAGCAGCTGCGCGGGCTCGATGCTGGCCAACGACGACGGCGGGATGCCGTACTTCAGCGGGTCGAAGCCGATCTCGGGCAGGAACCCGCCCCAACGCGACGGCGTCCGCTCGCCCTGGCCTTCGGGGTCGTAGTAGAGCGAGGTGTCCCAGCGCTGCGGCGGCACTTCGGTGACCGCGTCCGCGCCGGCCAGGACGTTCGCCCAGAACGTCGCCAGGTCGGGGGCCTGCGGGAACATGCAGGCCATCCCGACGATCGCGATGTCCAGCGGCGCGGTCGCCGGGGGTTCCGGCGTCTCGACGGCGAACGCGGCCGCGCGCTCGCGCAGGACCGCGTTCGCGCCTTCGCCGACCGCGTGGTGCAGGTCGGCGATCGTCGTGACGGCCGACCGCAGCACGGCCACTTCGCCCGCCATGAACATGCCTTCGGCGAGCTGCCGGTCCTCGCCGACGTCACGCAGCTCGGCGCCGACGCGCTCGATTCCCTTGCTGGCCAACCGAAGCCGGCCGACGTTCAACTGCTCCAGCCGTTCCCAGGCGTCCCGGCTGGGCACGCCCTGCTCGGCGAGGCCGGCCTTGATCGCCGCGTACTCCTCGGTGAACGGGCTGCGGACGCAGCGGGTGGCGTGGCCCGGCGCGGTCTCCAGGAGGTCGGTGTGCTCGGCGCCGATCAGGCTGCGCTGGAACAGCGGGAGCACGGCGCCGGCGTCGACGGCCTCACGGGTGAAGAGGTAGGCGGTGCCCATGAGCACGCCGATCGCGGCGCCGCGCGCGGCCAGCGGTGCGGCGAGGGCGGCGACCATCGCGGCCGACCGCTCGTCGTGGATCCCGCCCGCGAACAGCAGCTGCAGGTCCGCGGCCGCGTCCGGCGTGGCCGCGACGAAGTCGGCGAGGACGCCGAGCTGCGCTTCCCACAGCGGGAAGCTGGTGCGCGGCCCGACGTGGCCCCCGCATTCCGAGCCCTCGAAGACGAACTTGCGCGCCCCCGCTTCGAGGAACTGCTTCAGCAGTCCCGGCGACGGCACGTGGAGGAACGTCGAGATCCCGGCCTCTTCGAGCGCCGCGGCCTGCGCGGGGCGACCGCCGGCGATGATCGCGTGGGTGGGCCGCAGTTCGCGGATCACCTCGAGCTGCGCGGCTTTGACGTCTTCCGCGGCGAAGCCGAGGACGCCGACGCCCCAAGGCGCGTCGCCGACGGCTTCCCGGGTCCGTTCCAGGACCTCGCGGGTCTGGTCCGGCCCGGACAGGGCCAGCGCGATGAACGGCAGGGCGCCACCCGCGGCGACTGCGGCGGCGAAGGCGGGCTGATCGCTGACACGGGTCATCGGGCCCTGCGCGATCGGCAGCGCCGTGCCGAGCGCCCGGCTGCCCGCGCTGCCGGGGCCGAGCACCGGGGTCTCGACGCGCAGGGCGTCGCCGATGGCGTCGGCCAAGCCGCGCACGGCCGCGGTCACGGTGCCCCACCGGTCGCGGAACCGGGTGGCGAGGAAGACGTCTTGGCCGGCTTCGACCGGTTCGGAGCCGGGCCGCGATAGGCGGCGGACGCCGTCGACGACCGTCGTCTCGGAGCCGTCCAGCCCGGTGAGCGCGCGGGTGAGCGCCGACGGCAGTTCGGCTTCGGGCAGCAGGGCGAGCTGGGTGTCGACGACGACCCCGGCCGCGCCGCCCGCGACCGCCGCGGCCGCGGTGTGCGGGCCGATCCCGCCCGCCGCCCACACCGGCACGGCGAAGTTCTCGAGCAGGGCCTGGAGCAGCACGAACGTGCTCAGCTCGCCGGTCCGGCCACCGCATTCGTGCCCGCGCGCGATCAGGCCGCAGGCCCCGCCGTCGACGGCCCGCGCGGCCGACGCGCGGCTCGTGACCTCGGCGAGCACCCGGCGGTCCGGGAAGTCCCGCGCGGTGCACGGGGAGTCTTCGGTCAGCAGGACGGTGGTCACGGCTTCGGGCAGTTCGGCGACCGGGTCGGTCAGCCGGACGCCGAACGCGGGGACACCCCACTCGGCGAGCAGCGCGAGCTCGTCCGCGGCGGCCGCGCCGCCGGTCAGGTCGAGGACGCCGAGCCCGCCGCCGCGCGCGGCGGCGGCGACCGCGCGCGCCGACGGCCACCGCACGGGAGACACGGCGACGATCAGGCCGGCCGATCCGCGGTCGGCTTTCGGAACACGCATGGGAACTCCCGCTACGCACGAAAGGGTGATGGCAACGGGGAGTACTTAAGCGGGTTCGCACCGCCGCCGTCAACAACCCACCACGAATTCGTCGTGCTGGTTCAGAAAATTCCGGATGGACCAGCCGGATGACGCAAGAATTTAACGCCGCCGTCACGTTCCGCCGGTCGGGAAGACGCGCCGCGGCGGGCACGACGGCCCGGACCTGCGACCTCCCTGGCACACACCACCAGATGGGGCAAGCCTTCTCACCCGGCGGACGCAGTGTGACTGACCACACCGGACCACGACGACCGGCGGTCCCGTCGTTTCCCGCGCACCCCGCAAAGCGCCGTGCCGGTAAAAACCGCCACGACGAACGAACCCTCCCGCAATGCGGAATCCGGCGAATTGCGGATTGGGCGTCCACTATTCTCCCGGCAGTTTTACCCACAGTCGAAAGTAGTACCCGGACCCACGCCGGATTCGCGTCGCCGGAACTCGCGCGTCCACTGTGGATTCCCGGATGTGCCGGGTTCGTCGTGCTCACGCGATCTCGCGCGCTCCGGTCCCGGGCCACCCCGCGACCGGCGGCACCGGCCTTGACCAGTACGACTCCGGGTATTCAGCCGGACACCATCGGTACCTCCACTCCCCGCGCCCCACGCTCGCCGACAAGAATTTTCCACTCTCCGGTGACAGATTTTCCTTAGAAGAAGCTGAAAGCGTTTCGCATACTCACCGGTAACGCTGGACGTATCGTCTATACTTAGACCCTCTGTCCAAGCGTGGAGGTGGTCGTGGAGTACTGGTACGCCGACGAGCGGTCGGGGACGCGTTACCCCGGCGACCCGCTGCGGTGGCGCGGCGACGACGGCGCGCCCCTGACCGTCGCCCCGCTCACCGGCCTCACCCCCGGCGACGTCGACACCGGCGCCCGGTCGCTCTGGCGGTACCGGGCCGCCCTGCCCGGCGACCTGCGCCCGGTCTCGCTCGGCGAGGGCTGCACCCCGCTGGTCCCGCGGCCGTGGGGCGACGGCGACGTCCGGTTCAAGCTCGAGTGGTTCAGCCCGACCGGCAGCTTCAAGGACCGCGGCTCCAGCGTGATGATCTCCGCGCTGGCCGGCGCCGGCGTCACGGAACTGCTGGAGGACAGTTCCGGTAACGGCGGGTCGTCGGTCGCCGCCTACAGCGCCGCGGCCGGGATCGCGGCCACCGTGCTCGCTCCCCAGGGGACGTCACCGGCGAAGGTCCTGCAGGCCCGCGCGTACGGCGCCGACGTCGAACTGGTCCCCGGCACCCGCGACGACACCGCCGCCGAGGCCGTCCGCCGCTCGGCGCGCACCACCTACGCCAGCCACAACTGGCACCCCTTCTTCCTGCAGGGCACCAAGACGCTGGCGTACGAACTGTGGGAGGACCTGGGCTTCCGCGCGCCGGACGCCGTCGTCACGGTGGCCGGCGCCGGCAGCATCGTGCTGGGCTGCGACCTCGGGTTCGGGGAACTGCTCGCTGCCGGGTCGATCACCCGGCGGCCGCGCCTGCTGGTCGCCCAGCCGCGCAACTGCTCCCCCGTCGACGCCGCCTTCCACGACCGGGAGCCGCCGCCGTTCGCCCCGACCGTCGCCGAGGGGACCGCCATCCGGCAGCCGGTCCGCCTCCCGGAGGTCGTCGCGGCGATCCGCCGGTCCGGCGGCGACACCGTCGCGATCGAGGAGGACGCCATCGCCGCCGCGGCGCGCCGGCTGGCGTCGCTGGGCCTCTACGCGGAACCGACCAGCGCGACCGCCGCCGCGGCCGTGGACGTCTTCCGCGCGCGGGGCGCCATCCGCCCCCGCGAGACGACCGTCGTCGTCCTCACCGGGTCCGGCCTGAAGGCGGCCGACAAGCTGCGGGAGCTGATCGGATGACCGAGGACGAACTGCTGCTGCGCGAGGCCGGAAAGATCGCGCAGGCCGTGGGCCGGATGTTCCCGGGACTGTGCGAGGTCGTGCTGCACGACCTACGCGACCCGGCCCACGCCGTGCGCGCGATCGAAGGCGGCCTGTCCGGGCGGGTGGTCGGCGATCCGGCGACCGAGCTCGGCCTGGCCCGGATCGCCGACCCCGGTTTCCCGGACGTGCTGCAGAACTACCCGAACCGCTTCCCGGACGGCCGGCCGGCGAAGAGCACGTCGATCGGCATCCGCAACGCGAGCGGCGAGTACGTCGCGGCGCTGTGCCTCAACCTCGACGTCTCGCTGCTCGGCTCCGCGGCCCGTGCCTTGACGCGGCTGGCCCGCACCGACGAACCGGCCCCGCTGACCGAGTCGCTGCGGGCCCGCACCGGCGACGAGCTGCGCGCGCTGGTCGAGGACTACGCGACCGAGCGCGGCCACACCCCGCGCAGCTTGCCGCCGACCGCGAAGAAGGACCTCGTCCGGACGCTCAAGGAGCGCGGGTTCCTGGAGCTGAAGAACGCGGTGCCGGCGCTGACCGACCTGCTCGGGATCTCCCGGGCCAGCGTCTACAACTACCTGCGCTGAGCGGCGGGTTCCCGCCGCTTCGCCACGAACCGCCAGCCCACCGCGAGGACCACGACCAGCACCGGGATCGAGTAGAACGCGACCTTCTCCGCGCCGTCGGAGAAGCCCATCAGGACGACGACCAGAGCCAGGAACGCCAGCGTCGCCCAGCCCGAGTACGGCGCCCACGGCATCCGGTACGACGGCCGCTCCAGCTCGCCGCGCAGCGCGGCCTGGCGCAGGCGCAGCTGGCAGAACACCAGCGTCGCCCAGGTCGTGATCACCCCGAGGGAGGCGATCGCGATCGCGATGTCGAACGCGTCCTTGGGCACCAGGTAGTTCAGCACCACGCCGAGCAGGTAGGCAACGGAGGTGAACAGGATGCCGCCGTACGGCACGTGGCGGCTGCTCATCCGGCTGACGAACGACGGCGCCTCGCCCTTTTCGGCCAGCGAGCGCAGGATCCGGCCGGTCGAGTAGAGCCCGGAGTTGACGCTGGAGAGCGCCGCGGTCAGCACGACCGCGTTCATGACGTCGCCGATGCCCGGGATGCCGAGCCGGCTGAACACCGTCACGAACGGGCTCTCGTCGCCGTTGTAGAACGGCCACGGCAGCAGCATCGCGAGCATCAGCACCGACCCGACGTAGAAGACGCCGATCCGCCACACCACACCGTTGATCGCCTTCGGCAGCACCTTGCGGGCGTCCTTCGTCTCGCCGGCCGCGATGCCGACGACCTCGATGGCCGAATAGGCGAAGATGACCGCCTGCAGCGTCATCAGCGCGACGCCGATGCCCGCCGGGAAGAATCCACTGTGGCCGGTGAGGTTGTGCACGCCGGCGGGGGTGCCGCCGATGTCGGCGCTCGTGAACACGAGACCGAGCGCGGTGACCAGGAAGACGACGATGGCCAGCACCTTGACCACCGAGAACCAGAACTCCAGCTCGCCGAACAGCTTGACGCTCAGCAGGTTCACCGCGAGCAGCACGCCGAGGGCGACCAGCGCGGTGATCCACTGCGGCACGTCCGGCAGCCACTTGTGGACGTAGATCGCGACCGCGGTGATCTCCGCGATCCCGGTCATGGCCCAGTTCACCCAGTACATCCAGCCCGAGGCGAACCCGGCCCACGGGCCGATGAACTTCCGCGCGTAGGTGACGAAGCTGCCGGAACTGGGCTCGTGCAGGACGAGCTCGCCGAGCGCGCGCATCACGAAGTAGGCGGCCACCCCGCAGATCGCGTAGGACAGGACCAGCGACGGACCGACCTGGTGCAGCTTGCCGCCGGCGCCGAGGAACAGCCCGACGCCGATCGCGCCGCCGATGGCGATCATCTGCACTTGGCGGTTGCCCAGTGCTTTCGAGTAGCTTTCACCTTTTTCGGTGAGGAGCGAGGAATCCATGGTTGCCAGACGCTAGAGGTTGTGCGGCAAGTCACCAAGCAGGCTAAGGAAGACTTAAGGTGTGCCGGAGATCACCACCCGCTTTCGTTGGTGCTGACTGGTTTCGATTTGACACGGCGATTTGACAGGGCCGCCGTGCGACCCGCCGGCCGCGGCTTCTAAGCTCCCCGCCGTGGACCTCGCGGCGCTGCTGGACCGGATCGCCGGCGACGTCGCGCCCGAGGTCGGCCGCGGCGCCGTCGCGGACTACATCCCCGCCCTGGCGCGGATCGAGCCGCGCGCGTTCGGCATGGCGGTGGCCGAAGTGGACGGTGCGCTGCACGGCGTCGGCGACTGGCGGCGGCCGTTCTCGGTGCAGAGCATGTCCAAGGTGTTCACCCTCGCGCTGGTCCTCTCGCGCGGTGACGGCGTGTGGACGCGGGTCGGGCGCGAGCCGTCCGGCGACCCGTTCAACTCCCTGGTGCAGCTCGAACACGAGGACGGCATCCCGCGCAACCCGTTCGTCAACGCGGGCGCGCTGGTGGTGACCGACGAGCTGGCCCGCCACGGCGACGCGGCCGACGCGCTGCTCGCCTTCCTGCGCGAGGAGAGCGGGCGGCCGGACATCGACATCGACCCCGAAGTGGCCGCGTCGGAGGCGGGGCACGCCGACCGCAACCGCGCGCTCGCCTACTTCATGGCGTCCTACGGCAACATGCGCCACCCGGTGCCGTCGGTGCTCGACCAGTACGTCCGCCAGTGCTCGATCGCGATGAGCTGCGCGGACGTCGCGCGCGCGGCGCTGTTCCTGGCCCGGCACGGCATCCGCAACGACGGCAGCCGGCTGCTGGACCTGAGCGCGGCGAAGCGGATCAACGCGGTGATGCTGACGTGCGGCACCTACGACGCGGCCGGCGAGTTCGCCTACCGGGTCGGGCTGCCGGGCAAGAGCGGGGTCGGCGGGGGCATCCTGGCGATCGTCCCCGGCCGGTGCGCGGTCTGCGTGTGGAGCCCCGGCCTGGACGCCCGGGGCAACTCGGTGGCGGGCGTGTCGGCGCTGGACCGCTTCACCACCCTGACCGGCTGGTCGATCTTCTAGCGCCCCGTCACGGCGGGCATACTCGACGGATGTCCTCGAGCACCGAACCCCGGCGGGTGACGATCCACGACGTCGCCCGCTCGGCCGGGGTGTCGCGGCAGACCGTCTCGCGCGCGCTGAACGACAAGGCCGAGATCGACGGCTCGACCAAGCAGCGCGTCCTCGACGCCGCCCGGGAGCTCGGCTACCGGCCGAGCCGGTTCGCCCGCGGCCTGGTCCGGCCGGACACCACCACGATCGGCTTGGTCGTGCCGGACCTGCTCAACCCCTTCTTCACCGAAGTCGCCTCCGGGGCGCTGGCGGCCGCCCGGTCGCGCGGCTGGCACGTCGTCGTCTACGACACCGCCGGCGACGCCGAACAGGAGCTCGCCACGCTGCGGGTCATCGGCACCCAGGTCGACGCCGTCGTCGGCTACTTCAGCCGGTCCGAAGAGGACCTCGACCGGTTCACCCCCGGCATCCCGGTGGTGCTGCTCGGCCGCGAGCCGCGCCTGCCGCGGTTCAGCGGCATCCCGATCGACGGCGAGGACGGCGTCCGCGAGGCCGTTGCCCACCTCGCCGGGCGCGGGCACCGGCGGATCGGGATGCTCGACGACGACGGGCCCGAACCCAGCGTCCGGCAGCTCTGGTTCCGCCGGGCCGCCGCCGAGCACGGCCTCGCGGTCGCGCCCGGGTGGATCGCGCGCGCCGCCCAGACCGTCGACGGCGGCGGCGCGGCCCTCGCGAGCCTGCTCGCCGCCCACCCCGACGTCACCGCCGTGTTCGCCTTCAACGACGTCATCGCCATCGGCGCCCTGCGCGAGGCCCGCCGGTTCGGCCTGCGCGTCCCGGCCGACCTCGCGGTGATCGGCTTCGACGGGCTCACCCTCGGCACCCTCGTCGACCCGGAGCTCTCCAGCGTCGCCATCGACACCCGCGCGCTCGGCGCGCTGGCCGTCGAGCAGACGACGCGGCTCGTGACCGGTGCCGCGCCCCTCGAGCCCGGTGAGCTGATCGTCCGCGCCCGGCTCCACCTGCGGGAATCCGCCTGATCCCTTGACACGCCCGCTCGGCGGTCCGCACACTTCAGCCGTTCCCGTGAACGTTCACGGGAACGCTCACGGGAGGTGTCATGGCGTACGTCGAAGACCCGGGTCCGGGCTACGGCTCAGTGGCTCCGCGCGCGGCCTTCGGCTCCGACGCGCCGGCGTTGTCGTTGACCGGCGCTTGGCGGTTCCGGCTGTCGCCGAGCCTCGCCGCCGCTCCCCCGGACGTCGCCGATCCCGCGTTCGACGACTCCGCGTGGGCCGAGCTGCCGGTGCCGTCGCTGTGGCAGCTGCACGGGC
This sequence comes from Amycolatopsis sp. MEPSY49, assembly GCF_051337345.1. Classification (NCBI taxonomy): domain Bacteria; kingdom Bacillati; phylum Actinomycetota; class Actinomycetes; order Pseudonocardiales; family Pseudonocardiaceae; genus Amycolatopsis; species Amycolatopsis sp. MEPSY49. The sequence continues at coordinate 1,025,418 of NZ_JBDLYJ010000002.1, forward strand.
ACGGCAAGCCCGCCTACACCAACGTGCACTACCCGTTCCCGGTCGACCCGCCGCACGTGCCGTCGGAGAACCCGACCGGTGACCACCGGCTGCGGTTCGACCTGCCCGACGACTGGCCGGCCGGGTCGGCGCTGCTGCGCTTCGACGGGATCGACTCGTGCGGCCGGATCTGGCTCAACGGGACCGAGCTCGGTGTCACGAAGGGCAGCCGGCTGCCGGCGGAGTTCGAGGCCGGTTCGCTGCTGAAGCCGCGCGGCAACGTCCTGGTGGTGCGCGTGCACCAGTGGTCGGCCGGCAGCTACCTCGAAGACCAGGACATGTGGTGGCTGTCCGGGATCTTCCGGGCGGTCACGCTGCTCGCCCGGCCGGCCGGCGGCATCGGCGACTTCTTTGTCCACGCCGACTACGACCACAGGACCGGGCTGGGCACGGTCCGCGTCGAGACCGGCCCGGACGTCGTGCTGGACATCCCGTCGCTGGGCGTAGCCGGGCACCCGGCCGGAACGCCCCTGGAACTGCCCGTCGAGCCGTGGAGCGCCGAGACGCCGAGGTTGTACGAGGGCACGCTGTCCACTGTGGCCGAACGCGTGCCCGTCCGGATCGGGTTCCGGACGGTGACGATCGAGGACGGGCAGCTCAAGGTCAACGGACGGCGCCTGCTGCTGCGCGGGGTCAACCGGCACGAGCACGACCCGCGGACCGGGCGGGTCGTCTCGCGGGAGACCGCGCTGGCCGACGTCCTGCTCATGAAGCGGCACCACGTCAACGCCGTCCGGACCAGCCACTACCCGCCGGATCCCGCGTTCCTCGACCTGTGCGACGAGTACGGCCTGTGGGTCATCGACGAGTGCGACCTGGAAACGCACGGCTTCGGGCCACTCGGGTGGGACCGCAACCCGAGCTCCGAACCGATGTGGACGGACGCCTACCTCGACCGGATGCGCCGCACGGTGGAGCGGGACAAGAACCGCCCCAGCGTGATCCTCTGGTCGCTGGGCAACGAAAGCCACACCGGCGACAACCTCGCGCGGATGGCGGAGTGGGTGCGCGAACGCGATCCGAGCCGGCCGGTGCACTACGAGGGCGACCACGACTGCTCCTACGTGGACGTCCACAGCCGCATGTACGCGACACCGTCCGAAGTGGAGCAGATCGGACGTCGCGAGGACGGCAACGAGCGTCGCCGCGACCTCCCGTTCATCCTGTGCGAGTACGCGCACGCCATGGGCAACGGGCCCGGCGGGCTGCTCGAATACCGCGCGCTGTTCGAGCGGTACCCGAACTGCCAGGGCGGGTTCGTCTGGGAGTGGATCGACCACGGCCTGGCCGCGCCGGGCCACTTCGCCTACGGGGGCGACTTCGGCGAGCCCATCCACGACGGCAACTTCGTCATCGACGGCCTGCTCTTCCCGGACCGGACGCCGTCGCCGGGGCTGACGGAGTTCGCGAAGATCATCGAGCCGGTCCGGATCGACGCGGACCCGGCCGGCATCCGGGTGTCGAACCACTACGACTTCGCAGACACCGGGCACCTGACGTTCACCTGGGTCCTGGAAGACGAGGGAATCGGCGTCGCGGACGGGGTTCTCGATGTGCCGATCGTCCACTCCGGACAGAGCGTCTCGATGCCACTGCCGTCGTTGCCGCCGACCCGCGGCGAGTCGTGGCTGACCGTCTCGGCGTCGCTGACGGCCGGGACGGCGTGGGCGCCCGCCGGGCACGTCGTCGGCTGGAGTCAGCTGCCGATATCGCCGGCGCCGTCCCGTGCGTTGCCTCCGTCGCGGGGTCCGGTGTTCCGCACGTCCGGACGGCTCATCCTCGGCGCCGGCGAGTTCGACCCGGCGACCGGCACGCTGACGACGCTCGGCGGGCACCCGGTGCGGGGCCCACGGCTGGACGTCTGGCGCGCCACGACGGACAACGACCGCGGCTCGTCGCCCGGACCGTCCGACGCGTCGCAGTGGCTGGCGGCGGGACTGCACCGGATGCAGCACCGGGTGATCGCGGTGGACGCCGACGGCGACGAACTGGTGGTGCGCACCCGCGTCGCCCCGCCGGCCCAGCCGTTCGGCCTGTTCGCGGACTACACGTGGACAGCCTTCGACGGCGGCCTGCGGCTGCGGGTCGACGTGACCCCCGACGGCGAGTTCCCGGGCACGCTCCCCCGGCTCGGCCTGGCGATGGCGGTCCCGGGCACGTTCGGTACGGCCGAGTGGTTCGGCGGCGGCCCCGGCGAGGCGTACCCGGACAGCCGCCAGGCGGCGCGGATCGGCCGGTTCTCGAGCAGCGTCGACGGCCTGCAGACGCCGTACGTCTTCCCGCAGGAGAACGGCAACCGGACGGACGTGCGCTGGGTCCGCCTGACGAACCCGGACGGAACGGGCCTGCGCGTCGACGGCGATCCGACGTTCGACTTCACGGCCCGCCGCTGGACGGCGGCCGCTCTGGAGGCGGCGCGGCACACCGACGAGCTGGAGTCGGGATCGCTGGTCCACGTGACCCTGGACGTGGCTCACCACGGCCTCGGGACGGCGGCCTGCGGGCCCGGCGTGCTGCCGGCGTACCGGCTGGTGCCGCAGAAGACGTCGTTCGCCCTGTCCTTCCGGCCCGTGGTGAAGTGACCGGCACCGGCCAGGTTCGTTTCACGGCGAGAACTAGCCCGGCCAGAAGTCGAAAACGCAGACACCCGAGGAACCCATGACCGTGATGGCACGTCCTCGCAAAGCCCAGGCACAGCTTTGCGGCCGCATCTCTACGCGCATCATGGCCAGCGGGGCGCCTGTCACCGCGTCCCACACCCGCAAGGAGCGATCAGGCGAGACACTCGCCAAGCGATTTTCGTAGGGCACGATCTCCACGTCACCGCTCTCGTGTCCAGTGAGCGTCGCCCGCTTGTGCGCCGTCACCACGTCCCAGATCCGGATCGTCCCGACCGCATCGACGCTGGCGAGCCACTTACCATCTGAGCTCGCCACAAGGCGAGTCACCCAGAGCACATGACCAGGGAGTTCGGCTCTCAAGGCGCCAGTGGCGGCATCCCAGAGCCGGACAGTTTCACCGACCGAGCCCGCGACCCACGCGCCGTCCGGACCTGTCACCAGACGGTCGACTGCCTCGCTCTTCGTGAGCCTTGTCAGCCGCAGTCCGCTTGCCACCTGCCAGATCTGGACGGCCTTCGCGCTCGCCGTGACCAGGTGGCTCCCTCCGTTACCTGCCACGAGTGCCCGAGGCCGCTCGTTGTCGCCCCGAAGCCTCGCCTTTTCCTTGCCTGTCCAAACGTCCCAGATCCGCACCCGTCGGTGATTACCGACCACCGCGATCCAGTGGTGACCCACAGCGAGTACCGGCAGACCCTTTGTGTTGGTGGGCACACGAGTAAGTTCCCGCCCGCTCGGGACGTCCCAGACCAGGATTGTCTCCCCGTATACTCCGGCGACCCAACGGCCATCAGGTGCGACGACCAAGGTGAGCAGTTCACCAAGTTGGCCGGCACCGGTCAGCTGTCGCTTCTGCTTACCGGAGTCCACATCCCAGACCCGGAGGCCGCCGTCGGCGTCGGCGGTCGCGATCCAGCTGCCGTCGGGGGCGACAACGGAAGCGGTAAGGGTGATCCGGTTTTCGAGGTGGTGTAAGCGCTGACGGCTGACCTGAGTATCCCAGATGCGTACCGTACCGTCGTGAGCGGCGCTGGCCAGCCAGCTTCCGTCCGTCGCAGTCTCCAGAGCTCGCACGTCGTTGCTGTGGCCAAGGAACCGGGCACGCTCTGCGCCGGTGTCCACGTCCCACATCCGCACGGAATGGTTTTCTCCCGCAGCCGCGACCCAGGCCCCGTGGGGATCCGCGACTAGCGCGCCTGTCGTCGGCGCACCCGAGAACCGCACCTTTTCCCGACCGCTCTGCATATCCCAAACCTGCACCGAATCGTCGTCACAACCGGCGGCGAGCCAAGCTCCGTCCGGGGCGGCCACGAGTGCACTACCCGAGTTGGCGAAACCGGAGAGGTTCGGCCGCTGCGCGCGCGTGACGAGGTCCCAGAGCTGCGGTGTTCCGGTACCACACCCACTCGCAATCCAGCGCCCGTCCGGCCCGGGCACCAAGCCCACACCGTCGGTCGCATCGGCTACAGTGAACCTCCGGAGCTCCTCCCCGGTGCCTGGGTGCCAGATCCGCACGGAGCGGTCACGGGCGGCGCTAGCCAGCCAACGCCCGCCGAACCCGACGACCAACGCCGTGACCGGCGCGGTGTGCCCGGCGAGCACTGAACACTGGTCGCCGGTCGCCGAGTCCCACACCCGCACCTTCCAGTCTTCGGTGACGGTCGCGAACCACGTACCGTCCGGGGCGACGGCCAAGGGGCTCGCGTACCTGGGGTGACCATCCAGACCGTAGCGTTGCCGACCCGTTGCCGTGTCCCAGACCCGGACCGTCCAATCACCGGCCGCGGTCACGAACCAGCTGCCGTCGGGAGCGACGACCATCGCAGTGACGGGACGAGTGTGGCCGACGAGCTTGACCCGTTCGGAGCCGGTCACAACGTCCCAGGCGATGACCGAATTGTCTCCGCAAGCAGCTGCGATCCAGTTTCGCTTCGGCACGGCCGCGAGCACCGGTGACGAAGTGACTCCGGCGTAGATCACGCGGCGTAAGCCAGGATCCGGCAGATCCGGCAGCGGCCAGCGGTTGACGATCCGCGGATGCGGACTTGCGCGGGCCAGCTGGTCGGCCTGGCGCTCCCAGTCCGTTCCGTGTGCGACGCGGCTGAAGAGGATATCGATACGGCTGTATTCCGGATCTGTCGGCGCCAGCAGGTGCGCGCTCTGACCAAGCAACAAGGCCAGTCGACGGCAGCGGGACGAGCCGATCTGATTGAGGTCCATGTATGGACCGAGCGGCCCGGCCTGGCCAAGACGTGTCGCAATCCAGCGGAGATCGGTGGCCACGTGTTCAGCTTCAGCAGGCAGCCCGGCCGACAGCAGGTGTTCGACCACGTGGTCCCGAAGGTACCGGTCGGTCCGGCTGAGTTCCCACCAGGCCGTCCGCCCTCCTTCGCGCGGAAGGTCCGCAGCCGCTGCGCGAACCAGCACCCCAGTAAGCTCACTGATTCGGCCCCTGCCAGACTCTTCGAGCTCCTGCCGCAGAAAGTCGCGGACAACGTCATGGATCGTGACTGTGCCACCGGCCGCGTTCAGCAACGCCAGATCGTGCAACTGCGCGCATAACGCCCGGGCCGCGGTGAGGTCCAATTGCCCGGTCACCGCCCAGAGCTTGCAAATCAACGTCACAGGGATCGTTTCGTCCTCGGCGAAGACCCCCAGCTCCAGAAATCTGATTCGTGCCACCTCCGGCAGCAGGCCCCGGCTAGCTTCGATCGTGGCAGTGACCGCGCGGCGCCGTTGCTCCGGATCGTTGACATCGAGCAGTTCGTGTGCGGCCCCAGTCAGTTCGTCGATGTGCACCGGACCAGCTCGGTGCAACCGCTTCAGAAGGTCCGCCGTAACGCGGCCGATGTCGGGCTCTGTCGCGTACTGGCCAACGAGAACTTTGTTGACGAGCCTGAGAAGAAGTGGCCACCGTCCGGTCCAGGCCACAAGGTCGTGGACCAACGTCGGTGGTATTGCCGGAAGACCGACGCAGACCAGCTCGGTGGCCTGTTCCGCAGTCACCTGGTCCACTCGGACCGGAACACAGTCATCGACCAGTGATGTCAGTCGCGTGGTGATCAATCGCTTGCAACGGAGTCCACCGAGTGGAAATGCGGTGAGCTGCTCGGGGTACCACACGTCGTCGAGGATCAGCAGCCGACGCGGTCCCGCTGCGAGCACGGCGGCAAGGTATTCGCCGGCCTGCTGCGGATCGGTGAACGACGGCGACTCCTTGGGATCCAGCTGGCTGAGCAACTGGTTGACCTTTGCCGTGATCGCGGCCTTCGATCGGACATCGCGCCCCAGCGTCACCCAATAGATTCCGCCGTCGAAGTGGTGTCGGATGCGCCGATCGGCCCGCACCAGCTTGGCGACCGTCGTCTTACCGAACCCTCCCGCACCCTGGACCGCGGTTGTGATTCCGACAGACCTCCGAGCACGTCCGAGTAGCGCGTTGACGATCTCCTGCACCTCAACCGGACGATCGACGACCCACGACTCCAGCCGCTGCTCAGCCGGGATCGGTGTCGCCTGCCACCGTTCGTGGCGGCGTTGAACCCACCAAACGAGCAGCGTCAGCACCGCCGTCGCCAGCGTACTGCCGAAGACCCAGCGCAACGGGTGCGCCTGGATCGGACGCCACCACGCAGTGTCCGATGAGGTGGCCAGGTTTACCACGACAGCACCAACGGTCCCGGCTACAACGAGAAGGACGACCGCACCGAGCACAAGGGCGCGCGATCTCCATCGATGTGACAACCCGCGCCGCCTCCCGCTCTGCCTCGCTGCCGAATGATCGCCGCGAACATTTTGCCGGGCGGCGCCGATCAGCTTGAGAGCGGGCACGGACGAACCCTGGATTGTCCAAGATTTGTCCAGATGTAGTCGGGTTTCGAGGCTGACTAAGCGCCGCCTCATCGTTCAGATAGTCACGGAAGCGTGTCGATGCCATTCGGGCCACGGCTGCGTATAGCGTCCCGTGGCGGGTGGTGTCGCAAATTGAGACCCCGGGACGCTCCCGGATGCGGTGTCGTTGAGGTTCGACCGCCGACAGGAGCGTCCCGGATGACCCCTTCCACGACGACCCCCACGAGCGCCCGGCAGCTCGCGACGCCCGGCGCGCTCGGCCTGGCCGATCTCGTCGCGCTCTTCGACGACCTGCAGTTCACCCTCGAATGCTGCGAACGGCTGGTGGCCGAATTGGCACGCCCGCGGGTCGACGCGGTGGTCGTCGAGGCGCTCTGGGTGTCCGCGCTCAACGCCTACGCCCGCTGCTTCCGCACCGGCGACCGCGGCCTGCACCTGACGGTCGACGACGTCCAGGCCACCGGCGTGCCCGGTGAAGTCGCCGAGTGGCACGCGCTGCTGGGCCGGATCCGCGACTTCTCGATCGACGGGCCGGTCAACCCGCGCGAGGCCTACTCGGTCGGCGTCTCACAATCCTCGACCGGCGAGGCTTCGGGGGTGGTCATCACGTCGGCCGCGCGGCCGCTGGTGGACGAGGTCACGGTGAAGCAGACCGGGCGGCTGGCCTTCGAGCTGAGCCGGCTGGTGGACGAGCGGATCAAGGAACACCAGCAGACGGTCTTCGCGGCGGCGTCGAAGCTGACGCCCGCCCAGCTCTCGGCATTGCCCGAGATCGAAGTCGCGTCTCAATAAGTCTCATTAATTCGTCTCATTATTCCGCGCCCGGCAGGTGCCGGTAGATCGTGGCGCGGGAGACGCCCAGCGCTGCGGCGATGTCGGACGGCGGGTGGCCCGCGTCGTAGAGGCGCCGGGCCGCCTCGATCGTCTCCGGGCTCATCACCGGCGGCCGGCCGCGGCGGCCGCGCGGCCTGGCCTCCGGTTCCGGCACCGCGTACAGCCGGTCGACGCCATCGAGGACCGCGGCGCGCAGTTCGTCCGCCGGCGCGTCGGCGAACAGCACCACCGGGTCGCTGAGCATCGCGATCGCCTGCGCCGCGCGGACCCGGCCGGCCAGGTCCGCGTCCGGGCCCGCCACCAGCTGGTTCGCCTTGAGCATGCCGTCGCGGAAGCGGTCGAATACCGCCTTCGACGCCGTGAGCCCGAGGTCGCGCAGGTTCATCCGGAGCAGGTACCGGTGGCTCAGCCACACGTCCAGCAGTCCCTCGATCGCCGCGGCGCGCGGGGCGGCGGCGTCGGCGGCCTTGGTCATGGCCGTTTCGAGGTCGTCCAGCAGCGGCTCGGCCAGCGCCGTCACGATGTCCGCCTTGCCGGGGAAGTGGTACAGCACCGCGGTCTTGGTGACGCCGACGCGTTCGGCCAGCTCCCGGACCGACACCGCGTGGAAGCCGCGCTCGGAGAACTCCTCGAGCGCGGCGCGCAGGATCCGGGCGCGGGTGTCGTCGGTCATCGCCCGAGCCTAGCCGCTTGCCTGACCGTTGGACAGGAGCGTACGGTCGGGACTGACCGATGGTCAGGACCTTCGATGGGGGTTTCACCATGACCGAGCAGACCGTACTGATTTCCGGCGCGGGCGTCGCCGGGCCGACACTGGCGTACTGGCTGGCCCGCGCCGGCTTCCGGCCGACCGTCGTCGAGCGCGCCGCCGGGCTGCGCTCGAGCGGCAGCCCCGTCGACGTCCGCGGGCCGGCCTCGCGCGTCGCCGACCGGATGGGCATCACCGCGAAGCTGCGCGAGGCGAGCACCGCCGTGACGTCGCTGAAGTTCGTCGACGACACCGGGCGCCGGACCGGCCGCGTCGCGATGGGCGGCGACGGCGGCATCGAGCTGCCGCGCACCGACCTCGCGGCGATCCTGCACGAAGCCGCGCGCGAAGACGCGGAGTTCGTCTTCCACGACTCGATCACCGAGCTGAGCCAGGACGACGGCGGCGTCGACGTCACGTTCGAGCGGGGCGCTCCCCGGCGGTTCGACCTGGTGCTCGGCGCCGACGGCCTGCACTCGGGCGTGCGGCGGCTGGTGTTCGGGCCGGAGCACGCGTTCGTCGAGCACATGGGCGTCTACGTCGCGACGCTGCCGCTGGCCGACCCGCCCGCCGACCGCACCGAGCTGGTGATGTACAACTCGCCGGGCCGGGCGGTCGCGGTGCACCCGTCGCGCGGCCGCGGGATCGCCGCGTTCATGTTCCGCGGCGCCGCCGTGCCGGGGTTCGACCACCGGGACGTGGCGCTGCACAAGCGGATGCTCGCCGAGGCGTACGCGGGCGCCGGCTGGCGCGTGCCCGAGCTGCTGGAGCGCGTGCGCGAGGCCGGCGACCTGTACCTGGACTCGGTGAGCCGGGTGCGGATGGGCGGCTGGTCGTCCGGCCGGATCGCGCTGGCCGGGGACGCGGCGTCGTGCGTGTCGCTGTTCGGCGACGGCTCGACGCTGGCGATGGCCGGCGCGTACACCCTGGCGGAGGAGCTGGGCCGGCCCCCGGGCGACGCGGCGGCGGCGTTCCGCCGGTACGAGGCGGCGCACCGGAAGCTGGTGGAACCCAAGCAGCGCAATGTCTCCACGGCGGCGGCCCTGCTGATCCCGGCCACCCGCGGCGGCCTCGCGGCCCGCAACTTCGGCACGCGCCTGCTGCCGTTGGTCACGGCCGCACGGCGGCTGGCACCCGCTTGACACACCCTTTGGCTAACCGCTATCTATTGAGCTGTGCAGGACGTCGTGCTGGCTTTGCTGGCGAAGGAACCGTCGCACGGCTACGACCTGCGGCGGCGGCTGGTGTCGGCGCTCGGACCTGTTGGGGGATCGCTGAACGTGGGGCAGATCTACGTGACGCTCACCCGGCTCGAGAAGGCGGGGATGGTCGTCCAGGACCGGGAGGACGCACCGGTCCGCGGCCCGCGGCGCAAGGTGTACGCGCTGACCGCGGCCGGGCAGGAGCGCGTGGTGGCGTGGATGGCCGAGGGCGCCGGGCCGAAGGCGGACGTGGCGGAGTTCCACTTGAAGCTGGTGGCCGCGGCGGAGTCGGGCTTGGCCGACCCGCTGGCACTGGTGGACGGCCGGCGACGCGAGCTGCTTCGCAGTCTCGCCGACGCCCAGCACGCGGCGCTCGAGCATGACACGGACTCGGAAGCCGGCCTGCTCCTGGAGGGCATCACATTGCGGTGGCAGGCCGAGCTGCGCTGGCTGGAGGCGTGCGAGCGGACGTGGTCCGCCCGCGGGAAAGGCGGAAAGGCATGACGGGAGAAGGCCGGCTGACCGGGGGCCGCCCGCAGCCGACGGGCGCGGCCCGGCGGGGGCAGCGAACCCGCGCGGGAACGACCGGCCCCGCCCAGTCGCCGAGCGCAGGCGGTCCGGCACCGCGGACCGGTGCGGAAACGACCGGGCCCACCCACCCGCCAAGCGCGGATGAGCTGGCCCCGCGCACCCGCGCAGCAACCACCTATCCCGCACAACCGCCGCGCACGGCCGACCCGCGAAGTGGCGAGCAACCTTCCGCGCGCCGGCCCGCCGCGGAAACACCGGTCCTCCAAGCCATCGGGCTCACCCGCACCTACGGCCGCGCCGAGACGCTCGTCCGTGCCGTGGACGGCATCGACCTCGACGTCCCCGCGGGGCAGACCCTCGCCGTCACCGGGCCGAGCGGCTGTGGGAAGTCCACCCTCCTCCAGCTGCTCGGCGGGCTCGACCGCCCCACCCGCGGCCAGGTCCGGCTCGGCGGCCGCCGGATCGACCACCTCGGGGAACGCGCCCTCGCCCGCCTGCGCCGGCGGGCCACCGGGTTCGTCTTCCAGGACTTCCACCTCATGGACGAGCTGACCGCCGCCGAGAACGTCGAACTGCCCGCCCTGCTCGCCGGCGCCTCGCCGCGCACCGCCCGCTCCCGCGCCACCGCGCTCCTCGAGCGGGTCGGGCTCGGCGATCGCGCCCGCCACCTGCCGTCGGAACTCTCCGGTGGGCAGCGGCAACGGGTCGCCGTCGCGCGGGCGCTGGTCAACGAGCCCCTCGTCGTGCTCGCCGACGAGCCCACCGGGAACCTCGACAGCGCCGCGACCCGGGACATCCTCCGCCTCTTCGACGAACTGCGCGCCACCGGCCAGACCCTCGTCGTCGTCACCCACGACGACCGCGTCGCCGCCACCGCCGACCGCGTCGTCTCGCTTCGCGACGGCGCCCTCGTCGACGACACCCGCCTCGAGGGCGCCACGACCCCGCTCGGTGCGCTGCTGAGCTGGGAAGGCTGAGCGGTGGGACGCCTACTGCTCGTCTGGCGCCTCGCCGCGCGCGACCTGCGCCGCCGTCCCGGCGAAGCCGCGCTCTTCCTGATCGCCGTCACCGCCGCCACCGCCGCGCTGACCCTCGGCCTGGCGACCGGCAGCGCCGTGACGACCGGGTACGAGAACACCCGCGCGGCCACCGCCGGTCCCGACATCACCGTCATCACGACGGCCACCGATCCGGCGGACCTCGCCGGCCGCCTCGCGCGCACCCCCGGCGTCGCCGAGCAGGCCGATCCCGTCTTCGCGTTCGACGCCACCGTCGGGCTGCACGGCCGCGACGCGCACTCCTCGATCGAAGGGCGCGACGAGAAACCATCCACAGTGGACCGTCCACTCGTGACGGACGGCTCCTGGGTCCGGCCCGGCGGTGCGGTGATCGAACGCGGCTTCGCCGAGGTCTTCGGCGTCCACGTCGGCGACGACGTCACCCTCGGCGGCCGCGCCTACCCGGTCGTGGGGATCGCGATCAGCGCCGCCACCCCGGTCTACCCGTGGAGCGACTGGGCCCAGGGGGAAGGCCCGTCCGACCGGGGCGGCCGGATCTGGCTGACCACCGCCGACGCGAAAGCGGCCGTGGGTGACGCCACCGTCGTCCACCTGATCCACTTGAGACTGTCCGATCCGGACGCACCCACTCACTGGCGCGACACCGTGTTCGCCAAGGACAACCGGGGCGGCGACTGGGTCAACACGCACAACTGGCAGACCGTCCTGCGGACCGACACGAACATGATCAAGGACACCCGGCCGACGCTGATCGCCGGTGGCTGGCTGCTGGCCGCGGCCGCGATCGTCACCCTCGCCGCGCTCGCCGCCGTCCGCGCCGGCCGCGACAACCGGCGCGCGGGGCTGCTCAAGGCCGTCGGGGCCGGGCCGCGGACCGTGGCCGCCGTTCTCCTGGCGCAGTACCTGCTGCCGACCGCCGTGGCCACCGCGCTCGGCCTGACCGCCGGGACGCTGGCCGCGCCCGGGCTGGCCAACCCCAGCGCCGGCCTGCTCGTCACCACTCAGCCGCCGGGCACGGGCACCGTGGTCGCCGTGGTTCTGCTCGCCACGCTGGTGGTCCTGACCGCGACGGCCGGGCCCGTCCTGCGGGCCGCCCGGACCAGCACCGTCCACGTGCTGGCCGAGCCGGCCCACCTGATCACGCGCCACCCGCGGCTGACCGCGCTGACCGCGTACCTGCCCACCTCGCTCCTGGTCGGCGTCCGGCTGCTCGCCCGCCGGCCGGGCCGATCCGCCTTGACGGCGCTCGGGACCGGGGCCATCAGTGTCACGATCTCCGCGCTGCTCGCCTTCCGCACCGCCGTCGCGCACGACACCGGTACGGGGCTGACCGATCCCGCGATGGCCGCGGTGAACACCCGGATCGGCCAGGTCGCCATCGGCGTCACCGTGGCCTTGACAGCGCTTTCCGTGCTGAACACGGTGTTCGTCGGGTGGAGCAGCGCGGTCCAGGCGCGGCACGCGCTGGCCATCAGTCGGACCTTCGGCGCTACGCCCGGCCACGTCGTCGCGGCGCTGTGCACCGCGCAGCTCCTGCCCGCCGCGCCCGCGGTGCTCGCCGGCATCCCGGGCGGGATCGCGTTGTACGGGTTCTTCAACCCGAAGTTCGCCACTCCCCCGCTGCCGGCCCAGCTCGTCGCCGCGCTCGGCGTGCTGCTGGCGGTCGGCGTGCTCACCGCGCTGCCCGCCTGGGCGCACACCCGCCGGCCCGCCGGACGTGCCCTGGCCTGAGCGTCACGCGCGCAACATCGGCGGGTACAGCAACTCCGCTTTCCCGCGCCGGTAAAGCTGGGCCGGCCGGCCGCCGTCGCGGGCGGTCGTGCGCCCGGTCGGCTCCAGCAGGCCCTCGGCGCCGGTGACCTTGCGGTGGAAGTTGCGGGGGTCCAGCCGCGTGTCCCACACCAGCTCGTACACCCGCCGCAGCTCCGCGACCGTGAACTCCGGCGCGCAGAACGCCGTCGCCAGCGGCGAATACTCGAGTTTCGCGCGGGCGCGTTCCACCCCGTCCGCGAGGATCCGGTCGTGGTCGAACGCCAGGTGCTCGCGGGTCAGCGTCCGCACCGGTGTCCAGCGCGCCTCCGCCGCGTCCGTGCCCGCGCTCGGGGTCGGCAGGTCCGGCGCCAGCGCCAGGTAGGCGACGGTGACCACGCGCATCCGCGGGTCCCGGTCCGGGGCGCCGTAGCCGGCGAGCTGTTCGATGTGGACGGTCCCCGGCGCGAGCCCGGTCTCCTCCGCCAGCTCGCGGCGCGCCGCGTCCGAGAGGTCCTCGTCCTCGCGGACGAAGCCACCGGGGAGCGCCCACTCCCCCTCGTACGGCTCGACTCCCCGGCGCACGACCAGGGCGCACAGCTCGTCCCCGGTGAGCGTGAGCACGACGAGGTCGACGGTTACGGCGAACGGCGGGTGACCCATGCCACGACTGTAATCGTCATCTTGACGATTAGCCACCTGGCCACATATCGTCACCTCGACGATAAGAGGAGGGCTCATGGCCGACATCGACCGCCGCTTCGGGTTCCGTCACCTGCGCGGCGCCCCGACCGTGCACATCCGCCACTACCGCCGCGGCAAGCTCGCGCACGACGGCGTCGGGCTGTCGTTCTGGTACCGGCCGCTGACGGCGGTCGTCTCGGAGGTCCCGGTCGACGACCGCGAGCTGCCGCTGCTGTTCCACGCCCGCACGGCCGACTTCCAGGACGTCACCGTCCAGCTCGCGCTGACGTTCCGGATCGAGGACCCGGCGCTGGCCGCGCAGCGCATCGACTTCTCCATCGACCCGGACACCGGGCGCTGGAGAAGCGATCCCCTCGCCCAGATCAGCGGGCTGCTCACCGAGAACGTCCAGCAGTACGCCGTGGAGGTGCTGACCCGCATCGACCTCGCGACCGCGCTGGTCGACGGCGTGAGCGCGGTCCGCGACCGGATCCGCGCCGGGCTCGCCGAGGAGGACACCCGGCTCGCGCAGACCGGCTCCGCCGTCGTCGACGTCCGCGTCGTCGCGATCCGGGCCGAGCCGGAGGTCGAGAAGGCGTTGCAGACGACCGCGCGGGAGAAGGTCCAGCAGGAGGCCGACCGGGCGACGTTCGAGCGACGCGCGCTGGCCGTCGAACGCGAGCGCGCGATCGGCGAAAACGAGCTGCAGAACCAGATCGAGCTGGCCCGGCGCGAAGAGCAGCTGGTCGCCCAGCGCGGCGCGAACGCCCGTCGCCAGGCCGAAGAGGCCGCGGCGGCGAGCCGGATCGAGACCGAGGCGCAGGCCTCGCGCAAGGAACGCCTGACGCTCGTGGAAGCCGAAGGCAAGCGCGCGCTCGGCGAGGCGGAAGCCGCCGGGGAAGCCGCGCGGCTGGCCGCGTACCGCGACCTGCCCGAGGGCGTCCTGACCGGACTGGCGCTGAAGGAGCTGGCCGGCAACCTCCCGCAGATCGACAGCCTGACGGTGACGCCGGACCTGCTCGCGCCGCTGCTGACGAAGCTGGGCGTGCGGTCGTGAGCCTCGCCCCGCGCGTCGTGCTGGTGCACCGGCGCACCGAGCTGGCCGAGCTGCTCGCCCGGCACGGCACGCGCGGGCAGGCGGAGTTCTTCCTGCGCACGCGCGGGCGGGACCTGGCCGAGGTGACCGAGGCGGACGCCGCCGTGCGCGCGGCACTCGCCGCCGCGTCGGCGGCCATCCCGCTCGACTGGCGCCGCGGCGAGGTCGAACGGGCGGACCTCGACCGGTTCCTGTTCACCCCGGAGGACGTCGTCGTCGTGGTCGGCCAGGACGGGCTCGTCGCGAACGTGGCCAAGTACCTCGACGGCCAGCCGGTGGTCGGGATCGCTCCGGGCGCGCCCGGAGTGCTCGTACGGCATCCACCGGCGGCGGTCGCGGACCTGGTGCGGTCCACCGGCGACGTCGAGCACCGCACGATGGCCGAGCTCACCGCCGACGACGGCCAGCGACTGCTCGCGCTCAACGAGATCTACCTGGGACACGCCGGGCACCAGACGGCCCGCTACCGGCTGGGGGTCGGTAGCGGGCCGGCCGAACGCCAGGCGTCGTCGGGAATCCTCGTCGGGACGGGCACCGGCGCCACCGGCTGGTGCGGCTCGGTGTGGCGCGAACGCGGCAGCGCGCTGCGGCTGCCCGCGCCCGGCGAGGCCCGGCTCGTCTGGTTCGTGCGCGAGGCGTGGCCGTCGCCGACAACGGGGACCTCGTGCACCGAAGGGGAACTGACGCGGGCGCCGCTGACGGTCGAGGTGGAGTCCGACCGCCTGGTCGCGTTCGGCGACGGCCTCGAAACCGACACGGTCGCCCTCACCCGCGGCCAGACGGCGACCTTCGTCCCGGCGGCGAAGACCGTCCGCCTGGTGCGGTGACGCGCCGGTCCGGCACACCGAGGGGGCGTGCCGGACCGGCGGGTCATCAGGTGCCGTAGCGGGATTTCACGATCGACGGCGTGTCGAGGTTGTGGCCCGCGTCCATGCTCTGCGCGAGCCGCAGGTACTGGCCCTCGGCCCACATCAGCGGACCCGCGCTGCCCGTCGGGCGGCCCAGGCCGAAGCAGCCGACGTCCGCGCGATCCCAGACCTGCTCGGGGACGAAGTAGCCGTCGTTGGCCGAGTCCGCCATGGACTTCAGGTAGACCGCGGCCGAGCGGCCGTTGGCCAGTTCGTACTGCCCGCGCTCCCCCGACAGCACCGGCCACAGCCGGCCGAACCGCCGGCTGCCGTTGGCGGGCCAGCCGGTGCAGTTCGCCGTGCTCTCGCCGTAGTTGTCGTGCGGGTAGCGGTGGAAGTAGACGTCGCCGTTGGGCAGCGTGACCTGCACCGACGAGTTGCCGTCGGACGCGGCCGCCGTGGGCGCGACCGAGTTCGCGATCGTCGCGTCGGCCGCCGGGCGGATGCCGAGGCGGACGAGGTCGAGGAACCCGAAGTCGGTGACGTCGTGCTCGTAGAAGCAGCCTTCGTCGAAGCAGATCGTCGCGCCGTCGTTGGGGCTTCCCGCGCGGTCGAGGCGTTCGTAGTAGGTGTGGCCGCCCCAGTAGCCGGATGTCGTGACCGTCCAGCCGGCCAGGGAGTTGCGCCAGGAGTCCGCTGTGGACTCCCACGACGTCGCGCTCACCGTGTCGCCGTTGGCCCGGGCGATCGCGCCCGCCGCGATCAGGCCGGCGATCTCGGCGGCTATCGACGACGGGGATTTCCCGTACTGCTCCTCCCACCGTTCGGTGGTGTCCGGGCCGGTCGAGGCTATGTGGTTGGCCGTCGTCTTCACCTTGGCGTACGTCGACCCGTCGGTGAGGCCCGTCAACCACGCCAGCAGGATCGCGTCCGCGTCCTGGTCGAGTTGTTCGCAGCAGCCGAGTTGCTGGGCGCTGGCTCCGTTCACCCCGGACACCGGGCTGTAGCGGGGGAAGGACCCAGCCGGGTACGTCATGCCGTCGCCCGCGGTCGGGCTGCCGATCCACTGGGAGTTCCAGAGGAACTGGGCCATCCGCTTGGCCTGGGCGGTGTCGCCGGCGGCCAGGAGACCGGTCGCCTGCTGGTAGAGGTCGCGGCCCCAGACGCGGTGGTAGCCGTCGTTCAGCTGGTCGCCGTTCGTGAAGTTGCCCCAGGGCGTTGCCAGGCCGGCGACGCTTGCTCCGGGGTGTTGCTTGTCTTCGGCCGTCTTGAGCGCCATTGCCGCGACGTAGTAAGCGCGACGTCGTTGGGTGTCCCCCGAGACGCTTGCCGGTGCGGGTTTCAGGCTGTTCACGTATGAGTTCCAGCCACTGCGATAGGACGTTGCTATCGCCGAGAAGCCGGTGCTGAGCGAGCCGGTCGCGTTCGAGGTCGCCGCTGTCGCTGTGCTGCCGTAGCCGAGGGCGACCGTGAACGTCGTGTCCGTGCCTACCGGGATCTGTCCACACTGGACCGCGTTGCCCGTGCCGGAGAGGTTGTCGAACTGGTTGTTCAGGTTCTTGTCGGCTCGCAGGTCCGTCAGGCAGTCGCTGGCCGCGCCCGCGTAGCCGTTGTCGTGCGCCGTGAAGCCGGTGGAGACCCGCAGGGCTTGCACCACGGTCGTGGCCGTGCCGCCGAACAGCGTCTCGGTTCCGCTCGCCACGAGACCGGTGCCGTCCCACCATGCGTTGTCGTTGGCGCCGCCGCCGGCCATTGACGGGTTGGCCAGGAGGTAGAGCCGGTAGGTGCCGCCGTCCAGGGACTGGAAGCGGGTGTTCGTGATCAGGGTTGCCCGGGCCGGGTCTGTCACGTAGTCCGTGGTGATCCGGTACTTGCCGCTCTTCGCCGTGTTCGTGACGGTGTACTGGAGCGCCTTCTCGTCGGGCATCGTCACCACGTGGTTGGTCGCGTCGCGCTCGAGGTCCACGAAACTGGTGCCGTCGGTGATCACGTACTGCATGTCCTGGATGTTCGGGACGTCTGCCCGGGGGTAGAAGACTTCCGATGTCACGCCGTCGGCGACCGTGAACCACACCGGGCTTCCGGTCGTCGTCGACGTGCCCAACGCCGACTTGTTGCCCGTTGCCCAGGAGGCCCCTCCGCCGCAGCAGTCCGTTGCCGTGCCCGTTGCCTGGGCTGTCGCCGGGATTGTCGCGGTTAGCAGGATTGCTGCTCCGGTGCAGGCCAGGATCGCTTTCCACCTGATCATTCGGGGCCTCCGACGGCGTTGTCGTCCATATGTTGTTGGCCGCAACATATTGGGTCACGGGTCGGTGACAAGCAATGTCCGATGGGACTGGATCGATACAGCCCACCGACGGATGGGTTAAGGCTGTTCTCGCTTGGTCCCTCGCTTGGGTCCCGGGTTCTACCCGGTGCGGGTTCTCGACAGGCCTCGCTTATGCGTCCGCTATGCGGTCCAGCCACTCCGCCATCAGCACCCGCTCGGCCTGGGTCAGTGCCGCTGCGCCGTCGAGGCCCGCTCGCAGCGCGATTGCTCGTTCCGGGAGATTTGAGCCCTTCGGCTCCTCCGTGCCTGTCAGGATTCGGGTCAGTACCGTCTCCCTTGCCGTTGTCGACAGCTCTGGGTCGCGGTCGCTCTCCGGGGTTGCTATCAGGGACAGGACCACTCCCATTCCTGTTGCGTGCACCAGCCTTGCCGCTCGCTCGACGCTTACCCTCAGCCTCCCCGCCTCCGCTACGCGCTCGACGATGCTTCGCAGCATCGCCTCCGCCTCCTGCGCCGCCGGGGATGTGCGGCCCTGGCGTGCGTCGCCGTACATCAGCACGTAGAACTCCGGGCGGGACAGTCCGAACTCGATGTGCAGGTCCCAGCCTCGGCGGAGGTCTTCGACCGCGTCGCCCGTCGAGCCCAGTGCTCGCTTGCTCGTCAGGTACTCGTCGAACCCGTACGCCGCCACCGCGTCGAGCAGGCCGTCCTTGTCTCCGAACAGGCGGTACAACGCCGGTGGCTGGACGCCCGCCGCCGCGCTCACCGCGCGTGTTGACAGGCCGTCGCGGCCTTCTGCCACCAGCAGTGCTGCCGCCGCCTCGAGGATGCGCGCCCTGGTGTCCACCGCCGTCTTCGTTGCCATGGTTTCGATGATAACAAATTCTTAGTAGCAGTCGTTCGGTATCGGTGATACGTTGTGTCCAGTATCATCGGAAACACGGGAGACTTGATGCTTCGCCGCATCCTCGGCGGGACCGGTCCCGCCGTCGGCGCACTCGGGCTCGGCCTGATGGGTATGTCCGATCTCTACGGCCCGGCTGACGACACCGAGTCCGTTGCCACCATCCGCGCCGCCCTCGACGCCGGGGTCACCCTGCTCGATACCGGCGACTTCTACGGCATGGGCCACAACGAGATGCTGCTGCGCGACGCCCTTCGCGGCCGTGCTCGCGGGCGGGCGGTGATCAGCCTCAAGTTCGGTGCGCTGCGCGGGCCGGATGGATCCTGGCTCGGCCACGACGGCCGTCCCGAAACCGTCAAGACCTTCCTTGCCTACAGCCTGCGCCGACTCGGTACCGACCACGTCGACGTCTACCGGCCCGCCCGGCTCGATCCGGCCGTGCCCATCGAAGACCAGGTCGGTGCGCTTGCCGAGCTGGTCCGGGCCGGTTGCATCCGGCACATCGGGATGTCCGAAGTGGGCGCGGACACCCTGCGCCACGCTGCCTCCGTGCACCCGATCTCGGACCTGCAGATCGAGTATTCGCTGCTCTCGCGCGGTATCGAGGCCGAGATCCTGCCTACCGCCCGGGAGCTCGGCATCGGTGTCACCGCGTACGGTGTCCTATCGCGTGGCCTGCTCAGCGGCCATTGGCCGCCGTCGCGGGAGCTGGCCGCCGGGGACTTCCGTCGCCACGCCCCGCGGTTCCAGGGCGAGCACCTCGATCGCAACCTCGCCCTGACCGATGCGCTCGGCAAGCTCGCCGCGGGCAAGGGCGTCACGACCGCGCAGCTCGCCATTGCCTGGGTTGCCGCGCAAGGCGACGACATCGTTCCCCTGGTCGGTGCCCGTACCCGGGCCCGCCTTGCCGAATCCCTCGGTGCCGCCGACGTCGAGCTGACCGCCGCCGACCTCGCGGAGATCGAGGCCGCCGTCCCCGCCGGGGCTGCTTCAGGCGGTCGCTACGCCGCCGCCCAGCTTGATCACCTCGACAGCGAGAAGTAGTCGATCGCCACGCGATGTGCGAGCCGGCGCAGCAGTGGTGCCGCCTCCGCCATGCAGCGCGACGGGTCCGGTTCCAGGTCCGTCAGCGCGTACGCTGCCGAGAATCCCGCGGCCGTCAAGTCCGCCGAGGACAGTCGGCAGCGTCCGGACACCGCGACGCACGGAATGCCCTTCGCCGCCGCCGCTCGGGCCACTCCGGCCGGGGCCTTGCCGGACAGGGTCTGCTCGTCGAGGGATCCCTCACCGGTCACGACCAGCGACGCTCCGGTCAGCGCCTCGTCGAAGCCGAGCAGGTCCAGCAACAGCTCGATGCCCGGGCGCATCCGGGCGCCCAGCACCGCCATCGCCGCGAAGCCCACTCCCCCGGCGGCGCCGGCGCCCGGCCGTTCGGCGAACTCCTGGCCGGCGATCGACGCCCAGTGTCGCAATGCCGCGTCCAGCGTCTCGACGTCGTCGGGGGACGCTCCCTTCTGCGGTCCGTAGACGGCCGCCGCTCCACGCGGGCCGTACAGCGGGTTGTCCACGTCGCTCGCCAGCTCGATGTCCACTTCGGACATGCCCGACACGTCCAGTGCCGCGAGCCGGGCGAGAGCCGCGCCGCCGAACGGAAGCTCGCGACCGGATCCGTCCAGGAGCCGGGCTCCCAGTGCCGTCAGCAGCCCGGCGCCGCCGTCGGTGCACGCGCTGCCGCCCACCCCGAGCACGATCCGCCGGCACCCCGCCCGGACCGCCGCCGCGATCACGTCGCCGGTGCCCGCGCTCGTCGCTGTCAGCGGTTCCGGCGCGCCCGGCAGCCGATGCAGCCCGGATGCCTCGGCCAGCTCGACGATCGCCGTGACCCCGCGGACCGCGTAGGACGCCGTCACCGGCTCTCCTGTCGGGCCGCGCGCCGGCACCCGCACCCGCTCGTAACCGGCGGCCACGGCGGCGTCGACCGTTCCGTCGCCGCCGTCGGCCACCGGGAGCTCCTGCACCACGAGACCGGGGTGGACGTCGGCGAGGCCGGACGCCACCGCCGACGCCACCTCGGCCGCGGTCAGCGACCCCTTGAACTTGTCCGGTGCGACCAGGACCTTCACGCGCTCGCCTTGTACGCCCGCCAGTCGCCGACCTCGGTGATGTCGCGCAGGGCGGCGTGTGAGGTGTACGGCCGCCGCAGCAGCATCGCGAACGCCGAACTTCCGTCCGTCAGCTCCACCACCCCCAGCTCCAGCTCGTGCGGCTCGGACGGCAGCACCTTGTCGCGCAGGTCGTCCAGCGAGACGTCGTACACCTCGCCGGTCACTTCGGCGCCGCCGTGCGAGACCGGGTACAGCGCCGGGCACTGGTCGCCCACCGCGTAGAACCGGTACTTCGCCGCCGTCCGGGCGGTGCCCACGAACGGCGAGCCGTCCAGGAGGTGGTGCAGCGGCTCGCCGCGCATGGCGCCGCCGTTGAAGAACATCAGGGCCACGGGGATCTCCTTAGCGGAAGAGGGCTTCGACGCCGTCGACGGCGAAGTACACCGCGAACACCAGCGCCAGCAGGGACAGCAGCCAGCCGGCCTCGCGCCACTTGCCGCGGCCGATCTTGATCAGCACGAACGCGATCAGGCCGGCGCCGACACCGTTGGTGATCGAGTAGGTGAACGGGATCAGCGCCGCGGTCAAGAACACCGGGATCGTGTAGTCCGGGTCGTGCCACGGGATGTTGCGGCACTGCGCGACCATCATGCCGCCGATGACCACCAGCGCCGGCGCCGCGGCCTGAGCCGGGACGACCCCGGCGAGCGGCGTGAACAGCAACGTCCCGGCGAACAGCAGGCCGGTGACGACGCTCGCCAGGCCCGTCCGGGCGCCTTCGCCGACGCCCGCCGCGGATTCCAGGAACACCGTGTTCGGCGACGAGCCGGTGACGCCGCCCGCGATCGCGCCCGCGCCGTCGACCAGCAGGATGCGGCCCATCCGCGGGACCTTGCCGTTCTTCGACAGCCCGGCCTCGTCCGAGACGCTGGTGATCGTGCCCATCGCGTCGAAGAAGCCGGACAGCACCAGCGTGAACAGGAACACCGTCGCCGCGAGCGCGCCCGCCGACGCGAAGCCGCCGAGCAGGTCGATGTGGCCGAAGAGCCCGAAGTCCGGCGCCGCGACGACGTGGTCGGGCAGTTCCGGGCTGGTGAGGCCCCAGCCGCCCACGCCGAACCCCTCGTGCAGCACGACCGCGAACACGGTGGCGACCCCGATGCTGATCAGCACGGCGCCCGGGACCTTCCGCGCCACCAGCACGATCATCAGCAGCAGCCCGAAGCAGAACACCACGATCGGCCAGCCGTGCAGGTGCCCGCTCGCCCCGAGGCGCACCGGGACCGTGGTCTGTGCCGCGTCCGGCATCCGGGTCACGAACCCGGCGCTGACCAGGCCGACGAGCGCGATGTAGAGCCCGATCCCGACCGTGATCGCCGTCTTGAGCGGCCGCGGGATGGCGTTCATGATCCGCTCGCGGACGCCGCTGACGGCCATCAGCACGATGCAGACGCCTTCGAGCACGACCAGCCCGAACGCCTGCGCCCAGGTCATCGAGGGGGCCATTTGGAAGGCGACGATGCCGTTGATGCCGAGCCCGGCGGCCAGCGCGAGGGGCGCGTTGCCGACGAGTCCCATGAGGACGGTCATCACCGCGGCGGCCAGCGCCGTCGCGGTGGTCACCTGCGCGGCGGAGAGCCGGGCGCCGGTGATGTCGGCGGAGGCGCCGAGGATGAGCGGGTTGAGGAGCACGATGTACGCCATCGCGACGAACGTCGTGACGCCGCCGCGGACTTCGCGGCCGACCGTGCTCTGCCGGGCGCGCAGCTCGAACAGCCTGTCGAGCAGTGAGCGGCGTTGCGGGGGTACTTCGTCGACTACTGGGGTGGGGACTTCGGTCTGGGTCATGCGTCCTGCCCTTGCCGGTGGGTGTGCTCGGCCAGGGCCAGGCACTACGCCGTGCCTGGCCGAGCGGGACGTTCGATTCGGTTGTGCTCCGGTCAGCTGGCCTTGTGGGTCAGTAGTCGGTGCGGTCGCTCTTGTCGAGCCAAGCCGCGAAGGGGGCGAAACCGTCCTTTGCGGACAGTCGCGTCACGGGAACCGTCCAGGTTTCGCGGGGACGGTCGAACAGTTCGTAGAAGGCGCGGTCGTCGAAACCGGCCTTGGCCGCGTCGTCGCGGTCGGCCGCGAAGATCACCTTGTCCACGCGCGCCCACAGCGCCGAGGACAGGCACATCGGGCACGGCTCGCAGCTGGAGACGAGCACGCAGCCGTCGAGTTTGAACGTGCCGAGCGCCTGGCAGGCCGCGCGGATCGCGACGACTTCGGCGTGCGCGGTCGGGTCGAGGTTCGCGGTGACGCGGTTGACGCCGGTCGCGACGACCTCACCGTCCTTCACGATCAGCGCGCCGAACGGGCCGCCGCCGTTCGCGACGTTGGTCTCCGCGATGCGGACGGCCTGGTCGAGCCATTCCTGCTCGACGGAAAGCGACGTGGTCATCTCAAACTCCAGTGATGTGCTCGGGGCGGATCGGGACGCGCGGCAGCTCGAGGCCGGTGGCCGCGCGGATGGCGTTGGCGATCGCCGGCGTCGCGGAGATCGTGGGCGGCTCGCCGACGCCGCGGACGCCGTAGGGCGCGTGCGGGTCGGGGCGTTCGAGGACGTCGACGCGCATCGGCGGCATGTCGAGGATGGTCGGGATGAGGTAGTCGGTGAACGACGGGTTCTTGACTTTTCCACCCTCGACCACGATCTCCTCCATCACGGCGAGCCCGAGGCCCTGCGCCGAGCCGCCCTGGATCTGGGCGACGACGGCGTCGGGGTTCATCGCCTTGCCGACGTCCTGGGCGCAGTCGAGCTGCACGACCTTGACCAGGCCGAGGTCCAGGTCGACGTCGACCACCGCACGGTGGGCCGAGAAGCCGTACTGGACGTGGGCGTCGCCCTGCCCGGTTTCCGGGTCGAGGGGGTAGGTCGGGCGGTGGTGGAACTCGCGGGTCTCCTCGATCGCGGTGTCGCCGAGCAGCTCGGCCAGGTCCGCGACGACTTCGCCGTCGGCCGCGACGACCTTCCCGCCGGTCAGGGACATGCCCTCGGCGGACACCCCGAGCCGGGCGTAGACCGCCTCGGCGACCGCGCGGCAGGCGTTGCGGACCGCGCCACCGGTGACGTAGGTCTGGCGCGACGCCGAGCTGGAGCCGGCGTCGCCGACGCTCGTGTCGGCCGGGTGCACGCTCACCCGCGTCAGGCCGAGTTCGGTGCGGGCGATCTGCTGCTGCAGGGTGACGAGCCCCTGGCCGACCTCGGCGGCCGCGGTGTGGACCATGGCCACCGCTTCGCCGCCGAGCACCTCCAGGCGGACGCGGGCGGTCGAGTAGTCGTCGAGCCCTTCGGCGTAGGAAATGTTCTTGATCGTGACGCCGTAACCGACACCGCGGACGACACCTTCCCCGTGCGTGGTGTTGGACGCGCCGCCGGGCAGCTCGCGGATGTCGCGTTCACCGGCCGGCTCGGGCGGCAGCGGCAGATCGCGGACCCGCTGGACCAGCTCGGCGACGGGCGCCGGGAAGTCGACGACCTGGCCGGTGACCACAGTGGACCCTTCGCTCAGGGCGTTGCGGATCCGCAGTTCGGCGGGATCCATGTCCAAAGCGGACGCGAGCTTGTCCATTTGGGACTCGTAGGCGTAGGTCGGCTGGACCGCGCCGAGCCCGCGCATCGCACCGCAGGTCGGGTTGTTGGTGTAGACGCCCCAGCCTTCGATGTGCGCGTTCGGGACGTCGTAGGGACCGACGCTGAGGGTGGTGCCGTTGCCGACCACGACCGGGGTCTTGGACGCGTACGCGCCGCCGTCGAAGTACAGCTTCGCCCGGACGTAGACCAGCTTGCCGTCGCGGGTGGCGCCGTGCTCGTAGTACATCTTCGCCGGGTGGCGGTGGACGTGCCCGAAGAACGACTCCAGGCGGTTGTAGCTCATCTTCACCGGCCGCCCGGTGCGCAGCGCGAGCATGCACGAGTGGATCTGCATGGACAGGTCCTCGCGACCGCCGAACGCGCCGCCGACACCGGACAGCGTCAGCCGCACCTTCTCCAGCGGGAGGCCGAGGGCTTTCGCCGTCTGGCGCTGGTCGACGTGCAGCCACTGAGTGGCCAGGTAGAGGTCGACGCCACCATCTTCGGCCGGCACCGCGAGGCCTGATTCGGGGCCGAGGAACGCCTGGTCCTGCATGCCGATCTCGTAGACGCCGGAAACCACGACGTCCGCCGTCGCGGCCGGGTCGCCCTTGACGATCCGCTGGTGGCGGACCAGGTTCCCGCCGGGGTGCAGCTTCGGCAGGGTGTCGTCGTGCGCGGCGCGCTCGGGGTCGGTGATCGGCTCGAGGACGTCGTACTCGACGACGATCTCCTTGAGCGCCTGCCGCGCGATCTCCGGGTGGTCGGCGGCCAGGATGGCGACCGGCTCGCCCTGGTAGCGGACCAGGCCGTCGGCCAGCGCCGGGGTGTCCTGGAACTTGAGGCCGTAGACGTTCTCGCCGGGTACGTCCTCATGCGTGAGCACTGCGTGCACGCCCGGCTGGGCGAGGGCGCGGGAGACGTCGAGGCGGACGATCCGGGCGTGCGGGTGCGGGCTGCGCAGCGTGGCACCCCACAGCATGTCCTCGTGCCACAGATCCGAGGAGTAGGCGAACTCGCCGCGGACCTTGAGCGTGCCGTCCGGGCGCAGCGGGCTCTCGCCGATGCCGCCGGCGATCGTGTCGTGCAGCTCCTGCGGGGACCGGGCCGGCGCGCTCATCGGACGGCCTTCTTCGCGGCCGCGTCACGAACGGCGTCGAGGATCTTCTCGTACCCGGTGCAGCGGCAGAGGTTCCCGGCGAGGGCCTCGCGGATCTCGACATCGCTCGGGTCCGGGACGCGCTCGATCAGGTCGTGCGCCGCGACCAGCAGGCCCGGCGTGCAGAACCCGCACTGGACGGCGCCGCGCTCGACGAACGACTCCTGGACCGGGTCGAGGTCGTCCCCCTCGGCCAGACCCTCGACCGTGACGACCTCGCGGCCTTCGGCCTGCCCGGCCGCGACCAGGCACGCACAGGCCGGGACGCCGTCGAGGTAGACCGTGCAGGAGCCGCATTCGCCCTGTTCACAGGCGTTCTTCGAGCCCGGCAGGCCGAGCCGCTCGCGCAGCACGTAGAGCAGGCTCTCGCCTTCCCAGACGTTGTCCGCCCGGCGGGACTCGCCGTTGACGGTGACGTTCACGCGCACTTCGCGCTCCCTCCGCAGTATTCGGTCCAGGCCCAGGTCAGCGTCCGGCGCGCCATGACCCCCAGGGCATGGCGCCGGTAGGCGGCGCTGCCGCGGACGTCGTCGATCGGCGCGGCGGCCGCGGCGACCAGGTCGCCGAAACGGCGCTTGACCGAGTCGTTCAGCGCCTTCGGCGCGTCCCAATCCAGCTCGCCCGCCAGGAACTCCTCGGCTTCGAGGGCACGCCGCGGGGTGGGCGCCGCCGAGCCGACGCCGGTGCCGACCCGCTTTTCGGCCGGGTGCAGCGCCAGTCCGAAGGCGGCGACGGCGATGACCATGGCATTGCGGGTGCCGATCTTGCTGAACTGCTGCGGGCCGGTCGCCGGCTCGATGAGCACGGCGGTGATCAGCTCGTCCGGCTCCAGAATGTTGCGCTTGACCCCGACGTAGAAGTCCTTCGCCGCCACGATCCGGGTGCCGCGGACCGACGCGATCTCGACCTCAGCGTCCGCCGCGAGCAGCGCCGGGTGCGAGTCACCCGCGGGCGAAGCCGCGCCCAGGTTGCCGCCCACGGAACCGCGGTTGCGGATCTGCGGCGACCCGACGGTCCGCGCGGCCATCGCGAGGCCGGGCAGCTGCGTGCCCAGTTCGGCGATGATCCGGGCATAGGGCACGGCCGCGCCGAGCCGGATCCGGCCACCGTCGGTGCCGTGCTCGTGCAGCTCGGCGACGCGGCCGAGGTCGAGCAGGGCTTCGGGACGGCGGTGGTCGAAGTTGAGCTCGACCATCACGTCCGTGCCGCCGGCGATCGGGACCGCACCGGGGTTCGCGGCGCGCGCGGCGAGCGCGTCGGCCAGCGAGGCGGGTCGGAGGAATTCCACTGTGGACGTCCTTTCGGGGCTGCTTCGGCAAGGAGTACACACGCTCGGCTGTGGCCGGGGCCACGGCAAAACCCCTGAAAGACGGGTGAATTTGCGGCTCGCGTTTGTACTTTCCGACAACGCCTTGATCGCGGACGCGGAAAGGCCGCCGCACGAGGTCAGGGTCTCGTGCGGCGGCCGTGGTCACGCGGATGTCAGGCGGGCTCGAACTCCTTGACGGCGTCGAGCGCGGCGCCCATGGCGGCGTTGCCCTCGCGTTCGATCATGATCTCCACCAGGACCGGGCGGCTGGTGCGCTCGGCCTCCTTGCGGGCCCACTCCAGGGACGTCCGGATCTCCCCCGGTTCGAGCACGCGGGTGCCCGAGCAGCCGTAGGCTTCCATGATCTTGACGTTGTCCGTGCCGTTCGAGTCGTAGTGGATGTCGACCTCGAAGTTCATGTCGTAGCCGGTCTCGGCCTGCCGGATCAGGCCGAGGTACTCGTTGTTGAGCATGATCAGCACGAACCCGACGTCGTACTGGGCGGCGACCGCCAGCTCCTCGACGAGGAACTGGAACGAGTAGTCGCCGACCACCCCGACGACCTCGGCTTCGGGCCGTGCCTTCTTGACGCCGATCGCGGCGGGGATCTCCCAGCCGAGCGGGCCGGCCTGGCCGCACACCTGGTAGTGGCGTGGCTTGTGCGCCTTCTGGAACTGGCCCGACCAGATCTGGTAGAGCCCGATCGCGGTGACGAAGTACGTGTCCTCGCCGAAGGTTTCGTTGATCTCCTTGAAAACCCGGGGCGCCTTGATCGGCAGCGTGTCGAAGTCCTCGCGGCGGGGAAGCGCTTCCTTCAGCTCCGCGATCCGGCCGACCCACTCCCTGCGCGGCCGCGGTTCGCGGTGCTCCAGCGCCGTCAGCAGCGCGGCCAGGAACTCCCGCGTGTCCGAGACGATCCCGAGATCCGGCCCGAACACCTTGCCCAGCTGGGTGGGCTCGATGTCGACGTGGATGAACTTCCGGTCACCCCGGTACACCGACAGCTCGCCGGTGTGCCGGTCGCCGAAGCGCGCGCCGAGCGCCAGCACCAGGTCGGACTCCAGGAAGGCCGCGTTCGCCCAGCGCTGCGACGTCTGGATGCCGGCCATCCCGGCAAACAGCTCGTGGTCCTCGGGGAAGCTCCCCTTGCCCATGAGCGTCACCTGCACCGGCACGTCCAGGCGCTCGGCCACCGCCCGCAGCTGCTCGCTCGCCTCGCCGAGGACGACGCCACCACCGGCCAGGATGATCGGGCGCTCGGCCGCCAGCAGCAGGTCGAGGGCCCGCTCGACCCGCGCGGACGCGGGCTTCACGGCCGTCACCGGCAGCGGCGAGTCGATCGAGGAGTCCCACTCGATGTCCTGCTTCTGGACGTCGATCGGCAGGTCGATCAGCACCGGGCCGGGCCGGCCCGAGCGGGCGATCCGGAACGCCTCGCGGAAGATCCACGGCAGCTGCGCCGCCTCCTTGACCTGCACCGCCCACTTCGTCACCGGCTTGGCGATCTCGACGATGTCGACGGCCTGGAAGGCTTCCTGGTGCAACTTCGTCGTCGCCGCCTGGCCGGTGATGCAGATCATCGGGATCGAGTCCGCGTGCGCGGTGTAGAGCCCGGTGATCATGTTCGTCCCGGCCGGACCGGACGTGCCGATGGCGACGCCGACGTTGCCGTTCGTCCTCGCCCAGCCGTCGGCCATGTGCGTCGCGCCCTCTTCGTGGCGGACGATCAGGTGCTGGATCGCCCGGCCTTGTAGGGCGTTATACAGGGGGAGGATCGCGGCGCCCGGGCAGCCGAAGACGGTGTCGACGCCTTCGCTTTCCAGGACGTCGACGACCGCCTGCATCGCGGGGATTCTGGGCATGTCACACCTCCGCCGGGACGCGGCCCGACAACTGTTCGGCGACCTTCAGCAAGGCCGAATGGTCCAGGGAGCCGTACCCCATGGCACGGCCGGCGGCGACGAGCTGGGCGACCAGCCCGGTGAGCGGGAGCGCGACGTCGGCCTGCCGGGCGGCGGCCAGCGCGATGCCCATGTCCTTGTGGTGCAGGTCGATCCGGAAGCCGGGCGCGAACTGGCGGTCCACCATGGACTTGCGCTTCAGCTCGAGGATCCGGCTGCCCGCCAGGCCGCCGGCGAGGACGTCCAGGCCGACGGCGGCGTCCACTCCGGACGCTTCGAGCAGCACGATCGCCTCGGCGACCAGGCCGTAGATCCCGCCCACGACGAGCTGGTTGGCGGCCTTCACGACCTGGCCGGCGCCGTGCGGGCCGACGTGCACGATCGTCTTGCCGAGCGCGTCGAACACCGGCTTCGCGGCCTCGAAGTCCTCTTCGGAACCACCGACCATGATGGACAGCGACGCCTGCTCGGCCCCGGCTTGGCCGCCCGACACCGGGGCGTCCAGGACCCGGATCCTCTTGTCCCCCGCGGCTTCCGCGACGGCGATCGACGTCTCGGGCCGGATGGTGCTCATGTCGATCAGCAGCGCACCCGGTTCCGCGTTGTCGAGGACCCCGCCCGCGGCCAGCACGACCTCCTCGACCTGCGGGTGGTTCGGCAGCATCGTGATGACGACGTCCGCCCCGGCGACCGCGTCGGCGACCCCGGTCGCGGCACGTCCGCCGGCGGCCGCGAGCTTCTCCCCCGCGGCCGGGGTGACGTCGTAGCCGCTGACGTCGTGCCCGGCCGCGACCAGGTGCGCGGCCATCGGGGCGCCCATCACGCCCAGTCCGATGAATCCCAGTTTCATGCTCGTCCCCTTCGGGTCTTCGGCAGCCAGTTCAGCGACGTGACGGTGTCGGGTTCCGGGACGTACTCGATCCCGACGAACCCGGCGTAGCCCGCGTTCTGCAGCTTCGCGAGGTGCCCGTCGATGTCCAGGGAGCCGGTGCCGGGCTGGTGCCGGCCGGGAGCGTCGGCGATCTGCACGTGCCCGATCCGGGAGATGTGCTTCGCCGCCAGCGCGTCCAGGTCGTCCCCGTTGACTGCCAGGTGGTACAGGTCGGCCAGCAGCCGCACGTTGTCGCGCCCGAGGTCGTCGAGCACGGCCACGGCGTCCGCGGCGGTCTTGAGCGGGTAGCGGTCCGCGCCGGAAAGCGGTTCGAGGACCAGTTGCGCGCCGATCTTCGCGGCGGCTTCGGCGGCCGTCGCGAGATGTACGCGGGCGAGTTCGTCCTGCTTGACGGGGTCTTCGCCGTCGAGCCGGTTGCCGTAGAGCGCGTTGAAGCTGCGGCAGCCGGTGCGTTCGGCGATGCCGAGCGCGACGACGAGGCTGTCGGCGAACTCGGTCTCCCGGCCGAGCCACGACACCAGGCCGCGTTCCCCCGCCGCCATGTCGCCGGCGTAGAAGTTCAGCCCGCGCAACCTGACTCCGGCCAAGCTCTTGACGAACGCGTCGACCTCGTCGCGCGCGGGGACCGCGGTGTCGAACGGCCACCAGTACTCGACGTCGGTGAACCCGGCCTCCCGCGCGGCGGCGGCCCGCTCGAGGAGCGGTACCTCCTTGAACAGGATCGACAGGTTGGCGACGTACGGCAGGGAGTGCCCCTCTTCTGGCATCGCGACCTCGAATTTCACTATCCGGAATTTTTCTTTCGCATATCGAGAATAGCTGCTGGCCTGCGGCGCGGTCAACGGTGGGACGACGAAGGCGCCGCGACTCGTCGAGCCGCGGCGCCTCCGGGCGAACGGGGGCCGCTAGCGGTTCTGAACGTGCTGCCAGCCGAAGCGGCCCTTGATGCAGAGGTTCCCGTGGGTCACCGAACTGTCGTGCGGTGAGGTCACCTTGACGATCTCGTTGTCCTGCACGTGCAGCGTCAGGTTGCAGCCCACCCCGCAGAACGTGCACACGGTCGTCGTCTGCTTCTGGCGCGACTCGTCCCACGTGCCGTCCGCGCGCTTGTCGTACTCGCGCTTGAAGCTCAGCGCCCCGGTCGGGCAGACCTCGACGCAGTTGCCGCAGTACACGCACGCGCTGTCCGGCAGCGGGTTCGAGAACTCCGTGGAGATCCGCGCGTCGAACCCGCGGCCGGCCACGCTGATCGCGAACGAGTTCTGCCACTGGTCGCCGCACGCGTCGACGCACTTGTAGCAGAGGATGCACTTCTCGTAGTCCCGGACGTACAGCTCGTTGTCCACCAGGGCCGGTTGCGCCACGGTGGCCGCGTCGGGGCCGAAGCGGCCGGGGTCCGCGCCCGATTCGGCCATCCACTCGGCGACGCCCGGCGTCGTCGACAGGTCCGTCGCCGATGCCAGCAGTTCGAGGACCACCTTGCGGCTCGTGCGCGTCCGCTCCGAATCGGTGCGCACCACCATCCCCGGCTCGGCCTTGCGCGAGCAGGACGGCACCAGCGTCCGCGAGCCCTCGACTTCGACCATGCAGACGCGGCACGCGTTCGCCGGTTCCAGGGTGTCGCCGTAGCACAACGTCGGGATGTCCTTGCCCGCCGCCGTACAGGCGTCGAGGATCGTCGATCCTTCGGGCACGCGGACGGTTTCACCGTCCACAGTGAACTCGACCAGCCGCTTCGGGATCCCGATGTCCACTGTGGTCATGGCTCCTCCACTGGGAAGCGTGTGTCGTCGCTGGTCACTGCAGCGCTCCCAACCGGTCGATGGCGGACTCGATGGCGTTCCACGCCGTCTGGCCCAGGCCGCAGATCGACGAGTCCCGCATCACCCCGCCCACTTCGCGGAGCAGCGGCCGCTCCTCCGAGCCGGCCGCGAGGACGCGCCGGATCGCCTCCTCCTGCCGCACGGTCCCGATCCGGCACGGGACGCACTGCCCGCACGACTCGTCGCGGAAGAACTCCGCGATCCGCAGCAGGAACCCGCCGAGGTCGGCCAGGTCGTCCAGCACCAGGACGACCCCCGAGCCGAGCGTCGTCTTCGCCGCCCGCGCGTCCTCGAAGGTGAGCGGCAGGTCCAGCTCGTCCGGCCGGACGAACCCACCGGCCGCGCCACCGAGCAGGATCGCGCGCAGCGAACGGCCTTCGGGTACTCCCCCGGCCAAGGAGAGGAGTTCCCGCAGAGTCGTACCGAACGGCACTTCGTAGACGCCCGGCCGTTCGACGTTGCCGGACAGGCAGAACAGCTTGGGCCCGGCCGAGGCTTCGGTTCCGATCGACCGGTACGCGGCCGCGCCCTCGGTGAGGATCAGCGGCACGTTGACCAGCGTCTCGACGTTGTTGACGACCGTCGGCTTGCCGAACAACCCCTTCTCGACCGGGAACGGCGGCTTCGTGCGCGGTTCGCCGCGGAAGCCCTCGATCGAGTTGAAGATCGCGGTCTCCTCGCCGCAGATGTAGGCGCCCGCGCCGCGCCGGATCTCGATGTCGAACGAGAACCCCTCGTGGCCCATGATGTCCACGCCGAGGAACCCGCGTTCGCGGCAGACCTCCAGGGCGTTGCGTAGCAACCGCAGCGCCCGCGGGTACTCGCCGCGCAGGTAGATGTACCCCTGCCGGGCCCCGATGGCGAACGCGGCGATCGTCATGGACTCCACGAGCGCGAACGGGTCGCCCTCGAGCAGCACCCGGTCCTTGAACGTCCCGGGTTCGCTCTCGTCGGCGTTGCACACCAGGTAGTGCGGGCCGGCGGGCTGGGCGGCCGTGGCCGCCCACTTGCGCCCGGTCGGGAACGCCGCGCCCCCACGGCCGAGCAGGCCGGAGTCGGTGACCTCGCGGAGCACCGCGGCCTCGCCCATGCGCAGGGCGTTGCGCAGCGCGGCGTACCCACCGGCCGCCCGGTAGTCGTCCAAACTGGACGGATCGACCACGCCGACCCGGCGCAGCAGCCGCAACCCGTCCTGCTGGTGGAGCACCGGCGGCGCACCGTCCGAAGCGGACGGTGCCCGCTGGGCGGCCAGCACCGCCGACGCGCCGGTCGTGGGCGCGAGCAGTTCGGTGGCCGCCGGGTCGCCGGCCTGGAACGTCAGCGCCGCGGGGGCTCGTTCGCACACGCCGAGGCACGGGCTGCGCAGCCACGTGACCCCGCCGCGCGCCTTCCCCGCGGCGCCGACGTGCTCGGTGAGGACGTCGCACACGGTGTCCGCGCCCTTGAGCCGGCAAGCCAGGTCGGTGCACACGTGCACGACCCGTTCCGGGCGCTCCTCCAGCGCGAACAGCGAGTAGAAGCTGGCCACGCCGTAGGCCTCGGCCGGTGGCACGTGCAGCGCCTCGCAGATGAGGTTGAGCGCGCCCTGGCTGATCCAGCCGACCCGGTCGTTGACCGCGTGCAGCGCGGGCAGCAGCCGGTCGCGGCCACCGCCCTCGAAGCCGGCGACCGCCTCCCGTTCTTCACGCGACGCGACCGCGTCCAGGAGCTTGAGGTCCACTTCAGACCTCCACCGGCAGCTTCTCGACGCGGATCGCCGCGGCTTTGTACTCGGCCGTCCCGGCGATCGGGCAGGTCGCTTCGATGGTGATGACGTTGACGTCGACCTCGTCCGGGAAGTGGAAGGTCATGAACGCGAGCCCGGGCTTCAGGCCCTTGTCGAGCCGCACCGGCGCGACGATCTCACCGCGCCGCGAGGAGATGCGGACCAGCTCGTCGGGTTCGACGCCGAGCGAACGAGCGTCTTCCGGGCAGAGGTCGAGGGTCTCGCCCTGCCGCAGCGGCGACGGGAACCCGCCGGACTGGACACCGGTGTTGTAGGAATCGAGCCGCCGGCCGGTGGTGAGCCGGATGGGGAACTCCTCGGTGAGCAGGTCGACCGGCGGGCTGTGCTCGAGCACCGTGAACGGCGCCGGGCGGCCGCGCTCGGCCGGGTCGTCGGCCCACAGGCGGCCGTGCAGGAACGTCGGTTCGAGGGTGTCTTCGGAGTAGCACGGCCACTGGATGCCGCCCAGCTCTTCCAGCCGCCGGTACGACATCCCGGCGTGCATCGGGGACAGCGAACGCAGCTCGTCCCAGACCTCCTCGCCACCGGTGTAGTGCCAGTCGTGGCCGAGCCGGCGGGCCAGTTCCGAGAGCAGCTCGATGTCGTCGCGCGCGCCTTCCGGCGGGTCGAGGGCCTTGCGGACGCGCTGGACACGGCGTTCGGAGTTGGTGAAGGTGCCGTCGCTCTCGCACCAGGCCGCCGACGCCGGCAACACGACGTCGGCCAGCTGCGCGGTCTTGGTGAGGAAAATGTCCTGCACCACCAGGTGGTCCACGTTGGACAGTCGTTTGATCGTGTGCTCGCAGTCCGCTTCGGACTGGACCGGGTTCTCGCCGATGATGTACACGCAGGTCAGGTCGCCGCGTTCCATCGCGTCGAGCATCTGGGTGAGGTTGAGACCCTTGTGCGGCGGGATCGACGAGCCCCACGCGGTGTCGAACTTCGCCCGCACGTCCGCGTCGAGGATGTCCTGGAAGCCGGGCATCCGGTCCGGGATGGCGCCCATGTCGCCGCCGCCCTGGACGTTGTTCTGTCCCCGCAGCGGGTTCAGCCCCGCGCCGTAGCGGCCGACCTGCCCGGCCAGCAGCGCCAGGTTGATCAGCGCGAGGACGTTGTCGGTGCCGTTGTGGTGCTCGGTGATGCCGAGGGTCCACGACAGCTGCCCGCGGTCGGCGCGGGCATAGGTGTGGGCGAGTTCGCGGATCAGCCCGGCCGGCACGCCGGTGGTCTTCTCGGCGACCTCCAGGGTCCACGGTTCGACCGACGCGGCGAACTCGGCGAACCCCTCGGTGGCGCGCTCGATGAACGTCGTGTTGGCGAGTCCGGAGTGGATGATCTCGCGGGCGATCGCGTGGGCCAGCGGGATGTCGGTGCCCACTTCGAGCTGCAGCTGCCGGTGCGCCCAGCTCGCGGTGCTCGTCTGCCGCGGGTCGACGACGAAGAGCTTCGCTCCCTTGTGGACGGCCTTGAGGACGTGCTGGAAGAAGATCGGGTGCGCTTCACGGGGGTTGCCGCCCCAGATGACGATGACGTCGGCGTCCTCGATCTCCTGGTAGGACGACGTCCCGCCACCGCTGTCGAACACCCGGGCCAGGCCCGCCACGCTCGGCGCGTGGCAGGTGCGGTTGCACGAGTCGACGTTGTTCGTGCCGATCACCGCGCGGGTGAACTTCTGGGCGACGAAGTTCATTTCGTTCGTCGCGCGGGCGCACGAGAACATCCCGAACGCCTCCGGTCCCTTGCGTTCGAGGGTCCGGCGGATGCCGGCGGCGGCCCGGTCGAGGGCCTCTTCCCAGGTCGCCGGCCGCAGTACGCCGGAGTCGCGGACCAGGGGCTGGGTGAGCCGGACGTACGGCTCGGTGTTCCTGCGCTTCACGGGCACCTCCGGTTCAGTGCGCCCCGACGGGGACGGGCGGGTGGCTGGTGTGGTCGAGCAGCGAGATGGCGGCGTGGACGTGCCGCAGGGCCGGCGCGGGCACGCCGGTGAGGCCGGCCAGCTCCACGACCGCGCCGATGATCGCGTCGATCTCGAGGGGCTTGCCCGCTTCGAGGTCCTGCAGCATCGACGTCTTGTGGTGGCCGACGCGCCAGGCGCCGTCGATGCGCTTCTCGACCGAGACGCCGGGGTCGCTGCCCGCCGCGCGGGCGATCGCGAGGGTCTCGGTCATCATGGTGGCGACGAGCGCGCGCGTGTCGTCGTGCTCGCACATCTGGGCCATGGTCGCCCGGGTCAGCGCCGAGAGCGGGTTGAAGGCGACGTTGCCCATCAGCTTGATCCAGATGTCGTCGCGCAGGCGGGGTTCGACCGGGGCCTTGAGCCCGCCGGCGATCATCGCCGCGCTCAGCACCTTGCAGCGCGCGGAGGTCTCGCCGTCCGGCTCGCCGAGGGAGAACCGGGTGCCTTCCAGGTGCCGGATCACGCCCGGTTCCTCGATGACCGTGGAGCAGTAGACGACGCAGCCGATCGCGCGCCGCAGCTCGAGGACGGCGGTCACCGAACCGCCCGGGTCGACGGTCTCGACCCGCCTGCCTTCGAGCGGATGTCCCTTCAGGCCGTGGAAGTACCACCACGGGATGCCGTTCTGCGCCGCCACGATCGCGGTGTCCGGGCCGAGCAGCGGGGCGAGCAGCGGTCCGCACGAAGCGTAGGAGTTGGCTTTGAGGCCCAGGAACACGAAGTCCACTTCGCCGACGTCGGCCGGGTCGTCCGTGACGTGCGGGTGCGCGGTGAAGTCGCCGCGCGGGCTGAGCACGCGGACGCCGTGCTCGCGCATCGCGGTGAGGTGGGCGCGCCGGGCGATCAGGTGCACCTCGGTCCCGCCGCGGTGCAGCGCGGCCCCGACGTAGGCGCCGATCGCCCCGGCCCCGAGAACAGCCACCTTCATGATGTGCCTCCCTGGTCGAGCGCTCGATTGCATACAGTATCCTGGATCCGCGACGGTGACCAGGGGCAAGTCACTCAGGCGGCGCAGCAAAATCCGACAAAACCGACACGAGGGGTCACCTCGCCCGCTCGCCGTTGATCCACTCCGACAGAAAAGCCCCGACGGGGTGAGTTTCTGGGATTTTGCATACCAAAACCTGTATCCTGATGGCAGATCATCGCGTTCCTCTCCCCTTTCGAGGTGTCCCGTGAGCCAGCCCGCTTCGCCCCTCCCCGACCGCGGCCCGAGCGGCCGCCGCACGGCCAAGGGCTCGCTCAGCTCGACCGCCGCCAAGCGCGTCGAACGGCCCGCGCCGCTGCGGCAGGTCGTCTACGAGGCCCTCGCCGAGCTGATCATCAACCGCACCCTCGAACCCGGGCAGCACCTGGTCGAGGCCGACCTGGCCGAGTACCTGGGCGTCAGCAGGCAGCCCGTCCGCGAAGCCCTGCAGCGGCTGCAGAGCGAGGGCTGGGTCGACCTCCGGCCCGCCCAGGGCGCCTTCGTGCACCTGCCGACCGACGAGGAAGCCGACCAGCTGCTGAGCGTCCGCAGCGTGCTGGAGACGCACTCCGCGAAGCTCGCCGCCGGCCGCGCCACCGCCGACGACGTCGCCCGGCTCTGGGACCTGCAGCAAGTCGGCGTCCAGGCCCTGCACGCCGAAGACACCGAAGGCCTGGTCGCGGCCAACGCCGCGCTCCACGCGTTTATCACGCAGCTGTCGGGGAACGCCGTGCTGGCGGAGCTGATCGGCCTCGTCGACCGCCGGGTCCGCTGGTACTACACGCCGATCGCCCGGCCTCGCGGGCGCGACGCGTGGAACGAGCACGACGAGCTGATCCACGCGATCTCCGACGGCGACGCCGAAGCCGCCGAGCAGATCATGGCCAAGCACACCGAGCGGACCCGCCAGGCCTACCACGAACGTCCGGAAGCGCCCCGATCCTGATTTCGGCAGGACCGGGGCGCTCGCCGGACTAACCGCCGGCCGAGGCCGACGGTCGCGCCACCAGCTCGGTTTCGGCGAGCTGGTGGCGCTTCCGGCCGGGCTGGCGCAGGAACAGCGTCAGCGCCGCCGAAAGGAGGGCGATGCACCCGGCGAGGATGTACGCGCCCGTGTAGCCCCACACGCTGATGACCCCCGCGGCGAGCCCGCCGCCGCCGACGCCACCGACCAGTTTCGCGCTGTAGACCAGGCCGTAGTTCGACGCGTTGTTGTTCTCGCCGAAGTAGTCCGGCACCAGCGCCGCGAACAGCGGGTAGAAGGCGCCGCTGCCGAAGCCGGTCAAGAACGCGAACACCATGAACAGGACCAGGTTGTGCGTGTTCCCGGCGTAGAGCACGCCGAACTGCGCCCCGGCCGCGATGACCAGCACCAGGGTGAGCGTCTGCCGCCGCCCGATCTTGTCCGACGCCCAGCCGACGACCGCGCGGCCGGTGCCGTTCACGATCGCCAGGACCCCGGCCGACGAGGCCGCGACGAAGGCACCGAAGTGGCTCACCTTCGCGAACGGCACCTGGAAGTTGATGCCGAACAGCGAGACCCCGCCGATGATCACCAGGCACACCCACATCAGCGGCAGCATTCCGGTGCGGATGGCCTCCACCGGCGAGAACTGCTTCACCGCGGGCGGATTCTTCGCCAGGCCCCCGCTCTTGGACTTCCGGTCGCGGACCCAGTTGAGCGGGTCCACTTCCTTCGGCCACCAGCTCTTCGGCGGGTCCTTGAACAGGAACCCGCAGATCCCGACGGCGACGAGCATGTACACGCCCATGACGTCGAGGATCACCGAATAGTTGGCCGGGGTGAGGAAAGCGGCGAACACGTAGATGAACGGAACCGCGCCGTAGGCGAAGCCGCCGTTGACGAAACCGGTCCGCGCACCGCGTTTTTCGGGGTACCACTTGCCGACCATGTTGATGCAGGTCGCGTACACCAGCCCGGCACCGATCCCGCCCAGCACCGAGTAGCCGGCGAACGCCAGCACGAGGTTGCCGCTGTGGGAAATGGTGAAGTAGCCGATGCCGCTGCACACCGCGCCGACGAGCATGGCCGTGCGCGCCGACACGATGTTCTTCTCCCGCAGGCGCCCCGCCGGGAACGCGACCGCGGCCTGGAACACGGCCCAGATGCTGGCCAGCCAGAACGCGTCCGACAGGGTCCAGCCGTACTTCTCCTCGAGGGTGCCTTCGACGGCACCCCAGCCGTACTCGAAGACGCTGACCGCCATCATGGCGATCCAGGGCAGCCAGACCATCCAGCTGCGCGAGCGCCCCATGATGTCGTGCGGCGACTCGCCTACCCGGTACACCCTTCCGTTCTCGTCAGTGATCTCCTGGTATGAAGCTGCGGTCATGAGAGTTCTCTTTCGTCACCGTTGACTCGTGTCCTCTGCGGTCGTGCGCCCGGCGTCAGCCGGTGGCGGGCCGGGCCACGAGCTCGGTTTCGGCGAGCCCGTGGCGCATCCCGCCGGGATTCCGGCCGGGCTGGCGCAGGAACAGCGCGAGGCCGGCCGCCAGCAGGCTGGTCCCGGCCGCCAGGTAGAAGGCCGCGCCGTAGCCCCACCCGTCGATCACCATCTTCCCGAGGCCCGCGCCGACGATCCCCGAAACGAGTTTCGAGCTGTAGACGAGGCCGTAGTTGCTGGCGTTGTTGTTCTCCCCGAAGTAGTCGGCGGTCAGGGCCGCGAACAACGGGAAGATCGCCCCGCCGCCGAACCCGGAGACCATCGACGCCAGCAGGAACAGCGGCATGCTGCCGATCGAGCCCGACAGGTACACCGCGACCTGGGCCAGCCCCAGCACCACGCAGACCAGCAACAGCGTCTGACGTCGTCCGTAGCGGTCGGAGATCCAGCCGATCACCCCGCGGCCGGCCCCGTTGATGACCGCCTTGAGGCTCATCGCCAGCGCGACGATGCCGCCGGCGAAGCCCATCTCCTTGCCGAACGGCACCTGGGCCGAGATGCCGAAGATGTTGACGCCCGCTGTGCACAGCAGGCAGATCCACATCAGGGGCAGCATCCCGGTCTTGAGCGCCTCCCGCGGCGTGAACTGCTTGACCGCGGGCGGGTTCTTCGCCAGCGACCGGCGCACACGCGGGTCGTCGGGCACCTTGAGCGGGTCGACGTGGGCCGGCCACCAGTTCTTCGGCGGGTCGCGGAAGAAGAACCCGCTCACCGCGACGGCGGCGGCGAGGAAGAGCCCGACCGCCGGCAGGATGCTGCCGTAGTTGCCCAGGTCCAGGTAGGTCGTGAAGATGAAGATGAACGGGACGGAGCCGTAGGCGAACCCGCCGTTGACGAAGCCCGTCTTCCCGCCCTTCCGCTCCGGGTACCACTTGCCGACCATGTTGATGCAGGTCGCGTAGACGAACCCGGCGCCGCCACCGCCGAACATGCCGAAGCCGAGGTACGCCCAGAAGACGCTCGGCGAATAGGCCAGGGCCAGGTAACCGAGCACCGTGCCGGCCGCGCCGAGGAACATCGCGGACCGGGCGGACAACCGGCCGCTCTCCCGCATCTTGCCCGCCGGGAAGGCGACCGCCGCCTGGAAGAACACCCAGACGGCCAGCAGCCAGAAGATGTGCGCGCCGTGCCAGCCGTGCGCCGCGGACAGCGTGTCCTCGGCCGAAGTGAACGCGTATTCCGAAGAGCTGATGGCCATCATGGCCACCCAGGGCAGGACGACCATCGTCCACCGGGGTCTGCCCATGATGTCCCGGTCGGATTCGCCGACCCGGTAGACCCGCCCGTTCGGGTCAGTGATCTCCTGGTATGTAGCTGCGGTCATAAGAGTTCTCTTTCGTCACCATTGACTCGAATCCCTCTGCTGCCGTCGTGCGGGTGGATCATCGTCCTTTCCGTGTGGTCGGGCCAGCCCCTGTGGAAGACGTTCAGAGCAGGCCCGCGGCCCGGGCCCAGCGGTACTTCGCGCCGAGCACGGCCACGGGCTTTTCGGTCGTGTACGGGTAGGCGACGACGCCGTGGTCGTAGAGGTAGTCGCTCGCCTCTTCGACCTCGACGTCCCCGGAGAGGGAAGCGACGACGGGCTTGTGGATGCCCTTCGCGCGGTACTGCTCGACCACTTCGGACACCAGTTCCGCGAACACCATCGGCGGGGTGACGATGGTGTGCCAGTAACCCAGGATCAGGGCGTGGATGCGGTCGTCCTCGAGGCCCAGCGCGATGGTGTTGCGGTAGGTCGAGGGTGGCTCGCCGCCGGTGATGTCGACGGGGTTGCCCGCCGCGCCGAACGGCGGGATGAACTTCCGGAACGCCGTGTCGAGGTCCGGCGGGATCTCCATCAGGCTCAGCCCGTTGTCGACGCAGGCGTCCGAGAGCAGCACGCCCGACCCGCCGGCGCCGGTGATGATGACGACGTTCTCGCCCTGCGGCGTCGGGAGCAGCGGGATGCCGCGGGCGTACTCGAGCATGTCGTTGAGCCCGGGCGCCCGGATCACGCCGCTCTGGCGGAGGATGTCGTCGTAGACCTTGTCGTCGCCGGCCAGCGCGCCGGTGTGCGAGCTGGCCGCCTTGGCGCCCTGCGACGTCCGCCCGGCCTTGAGGACCACGACCGGCTTGCGCTTCGAGACCCGCTTCGCCGTCTCCGCGAACGACCGGCCGTCCTTGAGGTCTTCGAGGTGCATCGCGACGAGCTGAGTGTTGTCGTCCTGCTCGAAGAACGTGAGCAGGTCGTCTTCGTCGATGTCGGCCTTGTTGCCGACGCCGACGATCGAGGAGACGCCCATCTTCGCCGAGCGGCTGAAGCCGAGGATCGCCATCCCGATCCCGCCGCTCTGCGACGACAGCGCCACGCCGCCCTTGACGTCGTACGGCGTGCAGAACGTCGCCGACAGGTTCTCCGGCGTGTAGTAGTAGCCGTAGATGTTGGGCCCGAGGATGCGGACGCCGTGCTTGCGCGCGATCGCGACGACCTCGTCCTGCAGCTCGATGTTGCCGGTCTCGCCGAAGCCGGACGGGATGAGGATCGCCCCGGCCGCGCCCTTGCGGCCGACCTCTTCGAGGGCCGCGGGGACGAACTTCGCCGGGATGGCGAAGACGGCCACGTCGACGTCGCCCGGCACGTCGGCGATGCTGGCGTAGGCCTTGCGGTCGAGGATCTCCGTGGCCTTCGGGTTGATCGGGTGGATCTCCCCGGCATAACCGCCGTTGACCAGGTTCTTCATCACCGAGTTGCCGATCTTCCCGGCCTCGGCCGACGCGCCGATCACCGCGATCGACGCCGGTTTCATGATCCGGTTCATGGAGGCGAGGATCTCCTCCTGGGTGAACCGGTGCGGCTCCTTCGCCGCGTCCGGGTCGACCAGGATCCGGACGTCGACCGCGGTGGCGCCGCCGGCCGTGGCGAGTACCGGGTTGAGGTCCACTTCGGACAACTGGGGGAAGTCGGCCACCAGCTGCCCGAGCCCGGTGATCACCGCGGCGAGCGCGTCCCGGTCGACCGGCTCCGAGCCGCGGACCCCGCGGAGGATTTCCGCCGCCTGGATACCGTCGATCATGGAGAGCGCTTCCTCGGTGGTCGTCGGCGCCAGCCGGAAGGTGACGTCCTTGAGCACCTCCACGAGGACGCCGCCCAGGCCGAACGCGACGACCTTGCCGAAGGTCCGGTCGGTGACCGAGCCGATGATCACCTCCTGCCCTTCGGTGAGCATCTGCTGCACCTGGACGCCGACGATGCGCGCGTCGGCGTTGTACGCCTTCGCGTTCTCGATGATCCTCGTGAAGCCGGTTTTCACCGCGTCGGCGTCCTTCAGGCCGACGAGCACGCCGCCGGCCTCGGTCTTGTGCAGGATGTCCGGCGAGACGATCTTGAGCACCACCGGCAGCCCGATGGCTTCCGCGTGCGTCACGGCTTCCTCGGCCGTGGTCGCCAGCCGTTCGGCGGGCGTCGGGATGCCGTAGGCCTCGCAGACCGCACGCCCCTCGGGCGCGGTCAGCGAGGACCGGCCTTCGGCCGCCGCCTGGTCGAGGATCTTTTCGACCGCCGCGCGATCCCCCACTCAGATCACCCCCGCGGCGCGGAACTTGTCCAGCTCGGCCTCGCTGTAGCCGAGTTCGGCCAGCACTTCGTCGTTGTGCTCGCCGAGCAGCGGCGACCGTTCGATCTCGACCGGCGAGTCGGACAGCTTCAGCGGGCAGCCGACGGTCTTGAAGCTGCCGCGTTCGGGGTGCGCGACCTCGACGACCGAACCGAGCTCTTGCAGGGTCTCGTCCTCGATCAGTTCCTTCGTGGACAGGATCGGGCCGCAGGGGATGTTGTGGGCGTTGAGCTTCTCCATCACTTCCCACTTGGTGTGCTTCTCGGTCCACTCCTCGACGAGAGCGAACATCTTGTCCAGTTTGGACAACCGGACCTCGGGGGTGGCCCACGCCGGGTCCTCGGCCAGCTCCTCCTTGCCGATCAACCGCGCGAGCGGCGCCCAGCCGGGTGGCTGGACGATCACGTAGATGAAGTCGTTCGGGCCGCCGGGCGCGCACTTGACCGCCCAGCCGGGCTGGCCGCCGCCGGAGGCGTTGCCCGACCGCGGGACCTCGTCGCCGAACTGGTCGTTGGGGTACTCGCCGAGCGGCCCGTGCGCCAGGCGCTGCTGGTCGCGCAGCTTGACCCGGCACAGGTTGAGCACGGCGTCCTGCATGGCGACCTGGACGCGCTGGCCGCGGCCGGTGGAGGTCCGCTGGTACAGCGCGGCGAGGATGGCGGCCACCAGGTGGATGCCGGTGCCGGAGTCGCCGATCTGCGCGCCGGTCGCCGTCGGCGGACCGTCTTCGAAGCCGGTCGTGCTCATCGCGCCGCCCATGGCCTGCGCGATGACCTCGTAGGCCTTGAAGTCGGCGTAGCGGCCCGGCCCGAAGCCCTTGATCGAGGCGTAGATCAGCCGCGGGTTCAGCGCCGAGAGCTTGTCCCACGGGTAGCCGAACCGGTCGACGACGCCGGGGCCGAAGTTCTCGACCAGGATGTCCACTCCGGACACGAGCTTTTCGAAGACTTCCTTGCCCTCGGCGCTCTTCATGTTGAGCGTGATGCTGCGCTTGTTCGAGTTCAGCATCGTGAAGTAGAGGCTGTCGACGCCGGGCAGGTCGCGCAGCTGCCCGCGCGTGATGTCGCCCCGGCCGGGGGTTTCCAGCTTGATCACGTCCGCGCCGAGCCAGGCGAGCAGCTGCGTCGACGACGGTCCGGACTGCACGTGCGTCATGTCGAGGACGCGGACGCCCTCCAGTGCCTTACCCATGCCTTGGCCTCCGCTCACTTGTACATGGTCTGGTTCATGGTTCCGGGGGCGTACACGTCGGGATCGACCCAGACGTTGATCAGCGACGGCTTGCCGGACTCCCGCGCCCGCAGCAGCGCCGGCCCGATGTCGGCCGGGTCGCGGACTTCTTCGCCGTAGCCGCCGAGCATCCGCGCGAACTCGTCGTAGCGGACGTCGCCGAGGGTGTTGCCGACGCGCTCGCGCGGCAGGCCGTACTTCGCGGCCTGGCCGTAGCGGATCTGGTTCATCGACGAGTTGTTGCCGACGATCCCGACGAACGGCAGGTTGAACCGCACCAGCGTCTCGAAGTCCCAGCCGGTGAGGCTGAAGGCGCCGTCGCCGAAGAGCGCGACGACGTCGGCGTCCGGGCGCGCGTGCTTGGCGGCCATGACGAACGGGATGCCCACGCCGAGTGTCCCGAGTGGACCGGGGTCCATCCAGTGGCCGGGCGACTTCGGCTGGACGACCTGGCCGGAGAAGGTGACGATGTCGCCGCCGTCGCCGATGTAGATCGAGTCCTCGGTGAGGAACTCGTTGATCTCGTGGACCAGCCGGTACGGGTGGATCGGGCTCGCGTCGGAGTGCTGCAGCGGCAGGCGCTTCTGCTTCGCCTTCTCCTCCACGGCCTGGAGTTCTTCGAGCCAGGTCTTGCGGCCGACGGCGCCGTTGTCGCTGCGCCCGGATGCGGCCTCGGCGACGGCGGCGAGGACCTGCCCGGCGTCGCCGACGATGCCTAGGTCGACGTCGCGGTTCTTGCCGACCGTGCGGTAGTCGAGGTCGATCTGGACGACGGTGGCGTCCTTGGACAGCCGCTTGCCGTAGCCCATCCGGAAGTCGAACGGGGTCCCGACGATGACGATGACGTCAGCGTTGTCGAAGGCGTAGCGGCGCGAGAGCTGGAAGTGGTGCGGGTCGCCCGGCGGCAGCGTGCCGCGGCCGGCGCCGTTCATGTACGCCGGGATGTTGAGCGTGCGCACCAGGTCGACGGCCGGTTCGGTGGCCCGCGTGGTCCAGACCTGGCTGCCCAGCAGGATGGCCGGCTTCTTCGCGTGCACCAGCAGGTCCGCGAGCTTCTCGATGTCGGCGGGGTCGCCCGCGTTCTTCGTCGACGCGCGGTAGCGGCCCGCTTCGGGGATGCGGGCCTGCTCCAGTGGTACGCGCGCGTCGAGGACATCGCGCGGGATCTCCAGGAACGACGGCCCGGGCGCGCCGGCGTAGGCCTCGCGGAACGCCATGCTCACCAGGTCGGCCACGCGGGCGGTGTGCGGCACGGTGGCGGCGAACTTGGTGATCGGCGTCATCATGTCCACGTGCGGGAGGTCCTGCAGCGACCCCATCTTGTGCTGGGTGAGCGCGCCCTGGCCGCCGATGAGCAGCATCGGGCTTTCCGCGCGCAAGGCGTTCGCGACGCCGGTGACGGCGTCCGTGGTGCCGGGCCCGGCGGTGACCACCGCGCAGCCGGGCTTGCCGGTGATCCGCGCGTAGCCGTCGGCCGCGTGGGCCGCGACCTGCTCGTGCCGGACGTCGATGACCTGGATGCCTTCGTCGACGCAGCCGTCGTAGATGTCGATGATGTGGCCGCCGCAGAGGGTGAAGATCGTGTCGACCCCTTCGGCCTTCAGCGCCTTGGCCACGAGGTGGCCACCCGAGATTTCGGCGGGCGCGGGCTCGGCGCCGTTCGTCGCCGCGGCACTCTCCCCCGCGGTGGTGCCGGTCGTTGTCAGCGCCATTGCTCAACTCCTCTGGTCCGCCGCC
Source organism: Amycolatopsis sp. MEPSY49 (assembly GCF_051337345.1). Taxonomy (NCBI): domain Bacteria; kingdom Bacillati; phylum Actinomycetota; class Actinomycetes; order Pseudonocardiales; family Pseudonocardiaceae; genus Amycolatopsis; species Amycolatopsis sp. MEPSY49. The sequence continues at coordinate 1,070,327 of NZ_JBDLYJ010000002.1, forward strand.
GGATCTCTCTTGTCCGGCGGTGCGTACTCCGGTCCGCTCGTCGCCGCTGTCGGCGTCCGTCGAGGTCAGCGGCCTCTTCGCGGCAGACTGTAGATTGCATACCGTATGGGGTAGGCATATAGTCACTCTTCAAGCAGCCCGTGTCCAGGGCCATCCGCAGGGTTTTTCCGGCACTCGAAGCCGGGCCCGCGGACCACCACTCCACGCCCTTCGCCCTGCCCCGCCGCGGAAAGGACGCCCCCGCATGGACCTCTTCGAACACGAAGCCCGTGAGCTCTTCGAGAAGCACGGCGTACCCGTCCCCCGTGGCCGGGTCGCCGCCGATCCCGCGTCGGCCCGCGCCGCGGCCGCTGCCCTCGACGGCCCCGTGGTGGTCAAGGCCCAGGTGAAGACCGGCGGCCGCGGCAAGGCGGGCGGCGTCCGCGTGGCGCGGACCGCGGACGACGCCGAACAGGCCGCCGACGACATCCTCGGCATGGACATCAAGGGCCACACCGTGCACCGCGTCCTGGTGACCGAAGCGAGCGAGATCGCCGAGGAGTACTACTTGTCCTTCTTGCTGGACCGCGCCGGGCGCACGTTCCTCGCCATGGCGTCGACCGAAGGCGGGATGGAGATCGAAGAGGTCGCGGCGTCCCGGCCGGACGCCCTGGTCCGGGTGCCGATCGACCCTCTTTCCGGCGTCGACTCGGCCGCGGTGGCCGCCGAGTTCCCCGCCGACGTCCGCGGCGAGGTCGCCGGCGTCGTCGAGAAGCTGTGGGAAGTGTTCGTCGCCGAGGACTGCACGCTGGTCGAGGTGAACCCGCTGGCCAGCACGTCGACTGGGATCGTCGCCTTGGACGGCAAGATCACTCTGGACGACAACGCGTTCTTCCGCCGGTCCGCGACCTTCGACGACACCGTGGACGGCGATCCCCTGGAGCGGGAAGCGCGGGCGAAGAACCTCAACTACGTCAAGCTCGACGGCGACATCGGCGTGATCGGCAACGGCGCCGGGCTGGTCATGTCCACTTTGGACGTCGTGGCGGCCGCCGCCGCGGAGGCCGGCGCGCGCGGGCCGGCGAACTTCCTCGACATCGGCGGCGGCGCGTCGGCGCAGGTGATGGTCGACGGGCTGACCGTCATCCTCGGCGACCCGCAGGTGCGCAGCGTGTTCGTCAACGTCTTCGGCGGCATCACCGCGTGCGACGCCGTCGCGACCGGGATCGTGCGGTCGCTGGAGATCCTCGGGGCCCGCGCCACCAAACCGCTGGTGGTCCGGCTCGACGGCAACAACGTCACCGAAGGCAGGCGGATCCTCGCCGACGCCACCCATCCCCTGGTCACCGTGGTGGCCACCATGGACGACGCCGCCCGCGAGGCGGCGAAGCTCGCGATCGCGGAGGTCTGAACCGTGGCCATCTTCCTGGACGAGAACAGCCGGATCGTCGTCTCCGGCATCACCGGCTCCGAAGGCGCCAAGCACACGCGCCGGATGCTCGCCGCGGGGACGAACGTCGTCGGCGGCGTCAACCCGCGCAAAGCCGGGCAGCAGGTGGAGATCTCCGGTCGTTCGCTGCCGGTGTTCGGCGGCGTCGCGGAATCGATGGCGTCGACCGGCGCGGACGTCTGCGTGCTCTTCGTGCCGCCGCCGTTCGTCGCCGACGCCGTGATCGAAGCCGTCGACGCCGGGATCGGGCTCGCGGTGGTGATCACCGAGGGCGTCCCGGTGCACGACACCGCCCGGCTGTGGTCCCATGCCGTCGCGGCGGGCGGGCGCACCCGGATCATCGGGCCGAACTGCCCCGGCATCATCTCCCCCGGCAAGTCGAACGCCGGCATCATCCCGGCCGACATCACCGGCCCGGGGCGGATCGGGCTGGTGTCCAAGTCCGGCACGCTGACCTACCAGCTCATGCACGAGCTGCGCGACATCGGGTTCTCCACGTGCGTCGGCATCGGCGGCGACCCAATCGTCGGCACGACACACATCGACGCCGTCGAAGCGTTCGAAAAGGACCCGGAGACGGACCTGATCGTCCTGATCGGCGAAATCGGCGGCGACGCGGAGGAGCGGGCCGCGGACTTCGTGCGGGCCAACGTGTCGAAGCCGGTCGTCGGGTACGTCGCGGGCTTCACGGCACCGGAGGGCAAGACGATGGGCCACGCGGGCGCGATCGTCTCCGGCTCGGCGGGAACGGCGGCGGCGAAGAAGGAAGCCCTGGAGGCGGCGGGCATCCGGGTCGGCCGCACCCCGAGCGAGACGGCGGCGCTGGCCCGCGAGGTACTGGGATGACGTCGGCGGTCCCGCGGCTGAAGCTGGCGGTGCTCGCGTGCATGGACGCGCGGATCAGCGTCTCCCGGCTGCTCGGCCTCCGGGAGGGCGACGCGCACGTGATCCGCAACGCCGGCGGCGCGGTCACCGACGACGCGATCCGCTCGCTGACGGTGAGCCAGCACCTGCTGGGCACGCGGGAGATCGTGCTGATCCACCATCAGGACTGTGGCATGCGGAGGTTCACGGACACCGACTTCGCCCGGCGCCTGGAGTCGTCGACCGGGATCCGGCCCGGCTGGGCGGCGGAGACGTTCACCGACCCGGTCCAGGACGTCCGCCAGTGCATCGCCCGGCTGCGGGCGTCCCCGTTCCTGCGGCACACCGACGCCGTGCGCGGCTACGTCCTCGACGAACGGACCGGCGCGCTCGACGAGGTGCCGTGATGGAGCTGCGCCAGCTGGCGGTGGTGGTGGCGGTCGCCGAGGAAGGCGGCTTCACGGCGGCCGCCCACCGGTTGCGAACGGTCCAGTCGACGGTGTCCACAGTGGTCCGTGCGCTGGAGCGCGATCTGGGGACACCGTTGTTCCACCGCACGACGCACCGGGTGGAGCTGACGCCCGCCGGCGAGGCGTTCCTGCCCGCCGCGCGGGCGGCCCTGGAGGCGGCCGCCCGCGCGCGGGCGGCCGTGTCCCCGGTGAACGGGCAGGTGCGGCTGGGGGTGTGCCCCGGGTTGCTGGCGGACTGGCACCGGGTGCTGGCGACGCTGCGGCACGTACACCCGGGGTTGGCGGTGGAGGTCCGTCAGGTCGCGGCTTGCGATGGGCCGGAGGCGGTGGCGGAGTCCACAGTGGACGTGGTCCTGACGGTGGTCGCGGCGGGGACTCTCAGTACGGCGACCCGCCCGGGCGATCCGGCGCCGAACGGCTTCGCAGCGGCCGGATCAGCCACGCCCGGCCTCGCCTCGGCCGACCCCACCGCCGCGGGCTGCCCCTCGCGCGGCCAGGTGGATCCCGCAGCCATCCCTGACCTCGCTCCCGGCGTCCACCCGGCCCCCTCCGGCCCTTTCGCGCCCGGGCTGGACATCACTCCCCTCGCGGGCGAAGAACTCGTCCTCGCCACCGCGCCCGGCGGGTCCCCGTCGGCGCCCGCCGACCTGTCCGAACTGTCCCTTGTGGACTTTCCGGCCGGCTGGGCGATCCGCGAAGCCGTCGACCGCGCTTTCCCCGGCCGCCGGCTTTCGCTCGAGGTCGATGATCTCGCCGTGGCCGCCGGGCTGCTCCGGGCCGGGCTCGCCGCCTGTGTGCTGCCTTCGTCGGCCGCCGCGCGGTTTCCCGATCTCACCGTCCGGCGGTTCGACCGGCCGCCGGCGTGGCAGCTCGGCGCCGTGCACCGGGCCGACGTCTCCCCCGCCGTCGCCGCCTTGCTCGCTCAGCTCGGCTGAAGCCCCAGCCGGTCGGGTCGCGTGTAGACGTTCATCGACGTGCCCCGCAGGAAACCCACCAGCGTCAGCCCCAGCTCGGCCGCCAGGTCCACCGCCAGTGACGACGGCGCCGAAACCGCCGCCAGCAACGGGATCCCGGCCATCACCGCCTTCTGCACCAGCTCGAACGACGCCCGCCCGCTCACCATCAGCGCCTTCCCCGACAGCGGCAGCCTGCCGTCGCGGGTCGCCCAGCCCACCACCTTGTCCACCGCGTTGTGCCGGCCGACGTCCTCGCGCAGGCACAGCAGCTTGCCGTCGGCGTCGAAGAGCCCCGCCGCGTGCAGCCCGCCGGTCCGGTCGAAGACCCGTTGCGCCGCCCGGAGTTCGTCCGGCAGCCCGGCGAGCGTCGCCGGGTCGGTGGCGAACGGGTCCGCGGCCACCGGCCACGTCACCGTCGTCCGGACGGCGTCCAGGCTCGCCTTGCCGCACAGCCCGCACGAGGACGTCGTGTAGAAGTTCCGCTCCACCGACGCGTCCGGCGGCGCGACGCCCGGCGCGAGCACGACGTCCAGGATGTTGTACGTGTTGCTCCCGTCGGCCGTGGCGCCGGCGCAGTAGCGGATCGAGTGGATGTCCGCGGCCGCCCGCACCACGCCCTCGCCGACCAGGAACCCGGCGGCGAGGTCGAAATCGTCGCCCGGGGTGCGCATCGTGATGGACAGCGCTTTCCCGGCCACCCGGATCTCGAGGGGTTCTTCGACGGTCAGCGTGTCCGGCCGCGCGGTGTGCACGCCGTCGTGGACGCGCAGCACCCGGCGCCGGCTCGTCATCCGCCCCACGTCAGGCCGCCGGCAGCAGCGACTTGGGCCGGCCCGGCTGGGTCAGCCGTCCGGACAGCACCGCGCCGGCCAGGCTCAGCACACCCGCCGCGGCGAAGGCGCCGACGAACCCGTGCGACGTCACGACGAGCGCGGCCAGCCCGATCCCGACCACCGCGCCGACGGCCTTGGCGGAATACAGTATCCCGAAGTTCTGGGCGGCCGACTCCTCGCCGAAGTATTCGCGCACCAGGCCGACCAGCAGCGTGTAGCAGCAGCCGTTGCCGAGCCCGGCGAGCGCGACGCCGAGCAGCAGCCCGACGGCGTGCCGGTGTTCGCCCGAGTAGAAGAGGACGAACTGGGCGACGCCGCCGGCGAGCAGCGCGAACCGCAGGATCCGGTGCCGGCCGAGCCGGTCGGCGAGCCTGCCGATGAGCACCCGGCCGCTGCCGGTCGCCGCGGCGAGCAGCGCCAGGGCGGCCGCGGCGAGCCCGGGCCCGCTGCGCCCGGCGACGAACGTCGCGAGGTAGGCGAGGTCGAACAACAGCACCGCGGCCGCGAGCACGACGACCAGGTACAACGCGAGGGTCGTCCCGCACCGGAACAGCTCCGCGGGCCGGTAGTGGCGGACGGCCGGCCGCCGGTTGTGCGCCCGGTCGAGGGCCCACGTGCGCGGTTCGGGCGTCGCCGGCCACCAGTGCCGCGGCGGGTACCGCAGCAGCAGCGCGCACCCGGCGATCACGACGAGGACGACGCCCGCGGTCACGTCGAGGAGCGCCGGCCGCGCGGCCGGCAAGGCGGCGGCGAGCACGACGAAGGGCACGCTGCCGTACGCGAACGCGCCGCTCACGACGCCCGCGCTGGGGGCGGTGCGGTCCGGGAACCAGGCCAGCACCGCGCCGACGCAGGTCGCGTAGACCAGGCCGGTGCCGAGGCCGCCGAGGACGGAGTAGCCGAGGAAGACGGTGAGCAGATTGGTCGCGTGGCCGAGCGTCACGAGCCCGGCGGCGCAGAGCACGGCGCCGGCGGCCATCGCCGCGGGCGCCGGGAGCAGGCCGCGCTCGCGCAGCCACGCGGTCGGAAAAGCGGCCCCGGCCTGGCAGATCGCCCACACCGCGAGCGAGAGCACGATGGCACCGAACGTCCACCCGTGCACCCGGGTCAGCTGCGGGACGAGCGCGCCGAAGCCGTACTGCTGCACGCCGGCGGCCAGCATCGCCGCCCCGGCCAGCCAGGTGACCCACGTCCGCGGCCGGCCGAGCAGCTCCCGGTCGGACTCGCCGACGCGGTACCGCCGTCCGTAGACGTCCCGGAGCTCGCGGACCTCGGCCATCGTGACCGCCTCCTCAGAACTCGCCACTGAAGATTGTATGCAGTATGGAGTAGTCTGAGTGTGCGCTCATTGCGGTCGATTGTCTACAGGCTGCGTGAAGGGACGCCCGATCGGCGGGAAAAGCGCTCCGCGGCTTCGGCGCGCGAGGAGGCGGAGCTGAAGGCGGCCCGGTGGCCATCGAGGGAGGAGGCGGCCACCGGGCCGTGCTCCGGCGCGGTACCGGCCGCGCGGAGCACTGACAGTCTGGCGATCGGAGCCACCCTCCGACAAGCTTTACCGGCCGGGAAATGTCGGCGTGCGGTGGCTTTTTCGCGTCAGGACGACGGCGCGTGACCGCCGGCTACCCACCGGACCGGGCGCGCGGGAAGATCCACATGCGACGGAGGGGATGTGGACCCGCGGGACGGACCGGCTGGGACAGTCGTGGACGAGGGGCAGGACACCTCGGACCGGACGCAGCTCGGCAATTGCCGTGAACCCTGCCGCGGCGGCCACTCTCCACCGGGGCGAGCGGCCGCTCCAGCGCGCCGAATCTGCGGAGCGGACATGACTTACCTGGCGGCAGTGCGCCGATCCGGCCGAGCGCACGCCACCCACCCAACAGCAGCGTGCGATTGGGCCGCGCGGGGCGCGCTTGCGCAGCGGCAGCCGTGCCCGGTTCACCTCGGCCGGCTGAGATCCCGGCCCGGCAACCCCATTTCGCGCGCCGGGAGCTCCCCCGGCTCCGGGCGCGCGAAACCGACCTACTGAACGCCACCCGATCCGGCCGCGCACTCACACGCGGCGAGACCGCCGAGGCATTCCTTCTCCGGCAACCAGTCCCGGCGTCAGGCCTTCTTGCGCGTCGCGCGCTTGCGCGCCGGCTTGGCCTCCGCCGGTTCGGCCGCCGCGGCCTGGTCGGCCTCGAAGCCCGCGATGATCTCGCTCGACAGGCGGCCACGCTCGGCCACCTCGTAGCCGTTCGCCTGCGCCCACTCGCGGATCTGGCGGTTGCGCTCGCGGTCGGTGCCCGAGCCCGCCGAGCCCGACAGCGACTGGCCGGTCGCGAGGCGCACCTTGCGGCCGCCGGTCCGCCGCGCCGCGGCGACGTAGCGGGCGAGTTCGTCCCGGAGCGCGGAAGCGTTGTCCTCGGACAGGTCGATCTCGTACGTCACCCCGTCAAGGCTGAAGGGGACGGTCTGCGAAGCCTCGCTCCCGTCGAGGTCGTCCACCATCTCGACGTGCACCCGTTGCGCCATGGTTCGTCGTTCCTCATCTTCTCCAGAACACGGTCGGACAGACCCTAACCTGTCGAATCCCGTCCGGCACGCGCGACACCCGTGAAGCGTCCACAATGGCCGCCCGGGCGACCGCGTCGCCCCCGTCCAGAGTGACCGCAACCGAGCCGGAATGCGCGCCATCTTGTCGAATATTTGTTGTTGTGATATGTTTGAAATCAAATCGGTACCGTTGCCGCATGACCACCGACGACTTTCCCGGTATTGCACCCCGCGTCAGCCGGACCGCCTTCACCGCGGCCGCCGCACGAGCGGCACATTTGCTCGTCGACGCCGGGCCCGTCATCTTCTCCGACACCCTCGCCGCGACGCTCCTCGGCGACCGCGCCGAGGAACTCTTGGCCTACCACCACGTCCACGGCGCACATCCCGTCCTGGCCGGCGCCCGCGCCCAGGCAGTGTGCCGCAGCCGGTTCACCGAAGACCGGCTGCTTCGCGGCAATTCCGGTATAGACCAGTATGTGATTCTCGGCGCCGGACTGGATTCGTTCGCCTATCGGAGCGTACCCGGACGATTCCGGGTGTTCGAGGTCGACCGCGCGGCGACCCAGGCCGTCAAACGGGAACTGCTCGAGCGCGCCGGCGTCGCCGTGCCCGCCTCGGTCACGTTCGTCCCGGTCGACTTCGAAGCCGATCCGCTCCGGGAACGGCTCGTCCAGAGTGGACTGGACCCGTTTCAGCCCGTGTTCGTGAGCTGGCTCGGTGTCACCATGTACCTGACCCGGAAGGCGATTCTCGCCACATTGACGGATCTCGGCGGTTTCGCACCCGGATCGGAAATCGTGACCGATCACCTGCTTCCCGCGGAACTGCGGGACGCGGCCGGAAACGGCTACGCCGAAGCCGTCGCCGCGGTCGCCGCGGAACAGGGCGAGCCCTGGCGCACGTTCCTCTCCCCCGCGGCCATGGCCGATCTCCTGCGTCAGGCCGGTTTCGAAGTCGTCGAACAGGCCGGGCAGCGCGAGAGCGTGCCTCCGGAGCTGTGGAACCGCACCGACGCGCTGCGCCCCGCCGCGCTTTCCGCACTGGCGCACGCCCGCATTCGCGAACCGCTCGGAATTTGACCGGTTTTCCCGTCAATCCGGCAGCATCGGCACTTCGAGGTCGTCCGGGCGGCCGAGCAGGACCGCCCGGGTGACCGCCGCTTTGCCGAACCGGTCCCGCACCGCGTCCAACGCGGTGTCGAGCTGGGTCGCCCGCCGGCGTTCGAACGGCAGCGCCAGCTGGAACGGGTCTTCGTCGGCCAGGTTCGACAGCGCGGCGCCGAGCAGCGTGATGCCGCGGTCGGCGATCATCGGCAGCGCGGCCACGAGCAGCTCCCGCGCCGCGGCGAGCAGCACGCCGGTGCCCGCCGTCGGCTCGTTGAGCGTGTGCGAGCGGGTGACCCGGGTGAAATCGGCGAAGCGCAGGCGGATCGTGACCGTCCGGCAGACGCGGCGGGCGGCGCGCAACCGGCGGGCGATGCGGTCGACGAGCGCCACGAGCACGACATCGAGCTCCGCCGGGGTCCGCCTGCCGCGCCCGAGGGCCCGCTGGGCGCCGATCGACCGGCGCCGCCGGCCGACCTCGACGCGGCGCGGGTCCCGGTTGTGCGCCAGGTCGTGCAGGTGCCCGCCGGCCGCCCGGCCGAGCATGCCGACGAGGTCGACCGGCTCGGACGCGGCCAGCTGCCCGACCGTCGTGATGCCCCGCGCGCGCAGCTTCTCGGTGGTGACCTTGCCGACGCCCCACAGCGCGCCGACCGGCAGCGGGTGCAGGAACTCGAGCTCCGCGTCGTGCGGGACGACGAGCAGGCCGTCCGGTTTCGCGACGCGGCTGGCGACCTTCGCGAGGAACTTCGTCCGCGCAACCCCTACCGTGATCGGCAGCCCGGCGCGCTCGGCGACGGTGGCGCGCAGCCGTTCGGCGATGTCACGGGGCCGTCCGCCGATCCTCGTCAACCCCCCGACGTCGAGGAAGGCTTCGTCGATCGAGAGGCCTTCCACCCACGGCGTGGTGTCGTGGAAGACGTCGAAGACGACCTTGCTCGCGGCCGAATACGCCGACATCCGCGGCGGCACGACGACGGCGTGCGGGCACAGCCGCCGGGCCTGCGCGCCGCCCATCGCGGTGCGCACGCCATAGGCCTTGGCCTCGTAACTCGCGGCCAGCACGACCCCGCCGCCGACGATGACCGGGCGCCCCTTCAGCGCCGGGTCGTCGCGCTGCTCGACCGACGCGTAGAACGAGTCGAGGTCGGCATGCAGGATGGGCCCCTCGGCGGCGGTCATAGAACATATGTTCGCATACGCGAGGGCCGAAGTCCGCTGTTCCGTCCGCCGCGGAACCCCTGCCGCCGGGCGAAACTGAGCGTTTTCCCGGTTGTCGCCGCGCTGTTGCCCCGGTCACACTCGACGGATCGATTGGCCCGACCACTGGGGGCGACATGTCCGAGAAGTGCCGATGCGGCGACCACCACGCGTGGGCCGGCCCGAATCCCGACGACCGGCCCGCCGCGGCGAGACAGCCGCTGCTGGCGTCGACACTGGCGGGCGAGGACCGCGACGAAGACGCCGGCCGGCTCGACCCGACCGACCGGGTCTCGTGCCGCACGCACCGCCGCTGGCTGCACGACTGCGTCGCGTCCCCGGTGCACACGAACCCGGCGATCGGGTACCGCTGGTGCCGCAGTTGCGACCACCAGGCGCTGGTGGCGGTGGACGAGCTGACCGGCGAGGTGGCGATCCACTGCGGACTCTGCGGCCGCAGCCCGCGCAGCCGCGCCAACTTGGAGTTGGTGGAGCTGTGCCGGCGGAGCTTGGCACTGGCCCGCTCGGGACGGTTCCCGGAGACGGCGGCCGCGTGACGGATCCCGGAAGCCGTCGCTGTACGGCGTTGGTTTCCCGAAATTGGCCGCGGCGGTCGTCGGCGTGGTTGTCACGCGACGGTTCCCAGAGGCCGCGACCGGCACACGGCACTCGTCCGGACGCTGTCGGCGCGCGGTCAGCAGAAAACCGCGAGGTCGGGACACCGTCGGCGCACAGCTGGCAGAAAGGCGGATCCGAAATGCCGCCAATCCGCGGCGGGCTGAACCGCGAGCCCGAAAGACCGCCGACGGGCGGCCAGGAGATCACCGCGAGCCCGAAGGACCGCCGACCTGCGACCGGCTGAAACCGTGAGTCCGGAACGCCGCCGACGGGCGGCCGACACAAGGCGATGGTTCTCGGCCGCCGCCGACGCGGCACTGCCATGATGCGGAGGTGCCCGAGATCGGAACCACCGCGCTGGTGATCCTGCTGCCCGCCGCCGAATCCGCGCTCGCCGCGGCCCGGCGGATCGATCCCGGCTTGGTCCGGCCCGGGTTGCCCGCTCACGTGACCGCGCTTTACCCGTTCCTTCCTGATGCCTCGCTGAGCGATGAGGTCTTGTCGGCGGTTCGTTCGCTTGCCGCCGCGACCTCTCCGGTTTCCGTCGAGCTGACCGAGGTTCTGGTGGCGCCCGGCTTCCTGGCGCTTCCGGCTCCGTCGCTTCAACCGGTCACCGATGCGGTTTGTGCTCGGTGGCCGGACGTTCCGCCCTACGGTGGGCGATTCGGGACCCGGCCGCCGGCGCACGTGACCGTCGCCATGGGCGGGGACGACGAGACCCTCTCCCGCGTCGCCACCGAAGTCCGGCCGCTGCTGCCGGTGACCGGTCGGGCCGAAGCATTGCAGCTGGTCGCCTTGACCGAGCGCGGGTGGGAACCGCGGCTGGAAGCGCCGTTCGGCGGGCAAGCGGTTCGCGCAGCGGATACACGTTCGTAGCAGGTAGCGATGTGTAGTGAATACATCTTCGCGGCCAGTGGCGACGTGTAGCGATGTCGAAGATGTAGTCGATCCACCTTCGCACTCACTACACCTATGAACTCACTTCGCCGGGCTGGTCACCTCGCCGACCGCGGCGCCGTCCAGCTTCCGGTACGCCCGCGCGATCGCCCGCAACCGCGCGACGTCAGCGGCGAACGGCTCCGTCTGCGCGACCGGCGGCGGCTCCTCCTCCCCCGGCTCGTCCGGCAGATCGCGCACCAGCCGCGCCGCCGCCGGGGCCGGCAACTCCGGCGTCACCCCCGCCAGGATCAACCCGTCGTTCGTCTCGCTCATCGCCGTCAACAGCCGCTCGCGGCGGGACGGCCCGCCGGGGTCGATGCGGACGATCTCCGGGAACCGCCGCGTCAAGTGCGTCCGAAGCGGCCGAAGCAGGCGAAGCGTCTTCGCGTCGCGGCGGCCGGCGACCAAGCCCGGGACCGACGGGATCGTCAACCCCACCACGATCAGCAGCACCGAGACCGCCGGAAACCCCACGTCGAGCGCGCACGGCAGCGTCGAGAACGGCCCGCGGCACAACGCCTTCACCGGGTGCTCGGCCTGCAGGGCCCCGATCGTCGCGACGACCTTGCCCGCCAGGTACGCGACCGCGAACGCCGACGCCAGCAGCAACAACGTCAACCCGGCGCGCAGCGCGCCGCCGCTCGCGCGGATCGTCACCGCCGACACCACGCCGATGTCGATCACCGCGAACCCGAGGTAGACCGTGTACACGAAGACGTAGACGACCAGCGTCGGGTGCGTGCGGTACAGCGCGTCGAACACACCGACGCCGCGCGGCAGATCCGGCGTGCTGAAGAACATCACCGTCAGCAGGACCAGCGCGGTGCCGAGCGCCACCAGCCGGAGCCGGCCGCCGCGGTCGCGCGTGCCGCTGATCTCCGCGACCGTCAGCCCGATGCCGTAGGCCGCGACCATCGTCGCGAGGTTCGACAGCAGCCGGCCGAGGCTCGGGTAGATCTCGCTCTCGAACAGCTGCGCCCGGTTGGACAGGAAGCAGAACGCCGCCCCCAGCGCGATGAGCGAGACGGCCAGCCCGGCCCCCGCCCCGGTGCGCCGGGCGCGGACCGCGCGCCAGATCCCGACCGCCAACGCGAAGAGCCCGACCCCGACGAACAGAATGTCGATCACGAGACGGCACTATCCCAGGAGTGCCGCCAGCCGCCTAGCCTGCTCCGCCGCCCGGCCGGACGCGCCCGGCTGAACGGCGGGCGGCTCGCTCGTCGCGGCGCTCATCAGCAGCACGGCGATCAGCTCGGCCTCGTACTCGTCGGTGCCGGTCGTCACGCGGGTGAGCAGGTGGGACAACGCCTGCGGCGCCAGGTCCGGGGCGAGCTGCGCGGCCTCGGACTCCGACATCTGGCAGGTGCCCGTGTGCGCGCACAGCATGTGGGCGAGCTCGTGGGCGATGATGTGGTCCTGGTGCAGTGCCGACGTGTGCTCGACGTACGCGATCAGGTCGTAGTCCGAGCGGGCCTGCCACGCGCCGGACGGGCGGCCGGGCCGGTATTCGACCGGGACGAGGTCGATTTCGCGCCCGCGCCACGCCTCGAGGCGGTCGACCCACGCGTTCATCGACCACGGCCGCGGCACCGGGACGGCGGCGAGCAGCGCGCGCACCCGCTCGCGGGCACCGGCCCGGAGGTCCGTCAAGCCGCGCTCGTCGATGGGTCCTCCCCGGTCACCGGGCGCCAGCCGGGTGCACCGGGGCGCGATCACGGACGAGGTCATCGTAGCCGACCGCGCGCGGTCACTCCGGCTTCCGGCGCCGGCCCTCGCGGTGCCGGGTTTCGTCGTAGCCGGCCAGCTGGTCGAGCAGCGCCGTCACGGTTTCGCGGTCGCGTGGCGAGAGCCGCATGGCGCGCTGCGCGAGGTTGCGCGCCTCGGTGTCGCGCCACGCCACGACGTCCTCGACCTGGCGGTCGACCTGCCCGGCGACCTCGTCGTCGAAGAAGTACGTCACCGGCACGCCGAAGAACTGGGCGAGGGCCTGGATGTGCGAGCGCTTGGGGTCCTTGCGTGCGCCGACGGCGAGCTGCTGCACGTGGGTCGCCGACATCGTCACGCCGGTCTGCTCGGCGACGCCGTGCGCGATCTCCCGGTAGGAGTACGGCTTGCGGTCCGGCGGGTGCACGGTCGCGATCAACTGCGCCAGCCGTGCCGCGAAACTGCGCTCGTCGCTCACCACACACCACCTTCAGCCAGGAAACGTGACAACCGTCAGCTTAGCTGTCCCGAAAACTTGACACAGCCTGTCCCGGAAAGACTACGATACTCCTGTTCGGTGTTTCGAAAACAGGACACCGGAGCCCGGGGTGGCGCTGCGGCCGCAGGGTGATGTCACGTGGTCGCTGGGGGTGGCCACGCGCCGCACCGTGCTCCCGCCGCGCCGCCCCACCTCAGCGCACCCCCATCGCCGTGGCCAGCTTCGCGAGATCGTCGCGCAGGCCCGGCACCGCGTCGTCGGTGACGCAGCCGGTGGAGAACTCCACGTAGAGATCGTCGACCTCGGGGACGTCGACCTCGAAATCGATGTCGTCCGGGCCGAGCCGCCCGAGGTACTGGTCCGGGTCCATCCCCGCCGCCTGCCGGAGCCGCGCTTCGACGGCGCCCGCCTCCGGTGTCCGGCCTTCCAGTTTGAGGTGCAGGTCGGCGGCGCCGGGGTCCGGGCCGAGGATCAGGTCGTTGGTGCGGTCGCAGGGCCATTCGGTGAAGTCGCGGGCGACGCCCGGCAGCGGCGCGAAGCCGGACAGGCCGGCGGCGAGCTCGTTGGACGCCGCGGACGTCGGTCCGGGCGGGAAGGGGCCGCGGTCCAGGGACTGGTCGAACAGCTGGAACCCGAACCAGGTCCCGAAGAACAGCCAGATCCCGAGCGCGAAGGCGAGGAACCCGCCGCCGACGCCGAGGCGCGGCGAGTGGTCCCGCGCGTAGGAGGCGGGGTCGACGCCGTACCGGACTTCGAGGTCGGGGAGCTTGGCGCGCAGGGCGGCGAGGAAGGTTTCGGCGGCTCGGTAGTCGCGCCAGCGGGTGCGCACGCGGCCTTGACCGGCGCGGAATTCGACGACCTCGCGGTCGAAGTCGCCGGACGGCCGGAGCGCGACGATCAGCCCGATCACCAGGGACGTCGGGATCCAGAAGGCGAGCCAGAACGGCTTGGCCGACACGGCCCCGCGCCGGACGTCGGTGATCGCGCTGTACGGGACTTGCGTCCGGTCGAAGGCGATGGCGTCCGGGCCGAAGGTCGCCGCGGGCGGCCAGGCGCGGCCGAGCAGCCAGGCGACGACGGCGACGAGAACATCGAGCGCGACGCCGATCCAGAAGAAGGGCCGCTCGGGCGCGACAGTGATGCCGTAGCCGTGCCAGGCGGCGAAGGCAAGCGCGACCACGACAAGGACCCACGTCCAGCGGCGGGCGCGGGAGAGCGGGACCACCCGGGTCGTCGTGTCCGGCATGGCGGGAGGTTAGCGGGGTGCGGCGGTGGGGTGGCGCGGCAAAAGTACCGCCGCGGAAAGGGAGTTCGGCCGCGGATCGCGGCGTGCGGGAGGGGGATCGACCCGGGCTGGTTCCGCGGGTTGGCGGGCAGGAGACGGCAGCGGACGTGGCCTGCCGAGCGGCTCATGCGACCGACAAGCAGCGCCGTCGCGGAGTTCGAGGCGCTCGGCGCCACCGAGCCGGCGTTCCGGCCCGGTGGCGCCGACCGGGTCTTGCTCGCCGACCCGGGAGGTCACTTCGCTGTCTCGTCCCGGGTCAGCCGCGGTAGACGCCGAACTCGTACAGCGAATAGCCGTAGGCGGTGCCGCGCTGGGTCGCGGACAGCCGGACGTACCGGGCGGTGGCGGCGATCGGGAGGTCGTCGGCGCCGCCGTCGGCCGACGTCGTCGAGTACACCGTCCGCCAGCTCGCCGCGTCGTCGCTGACCTGGATCTCGTACGCCTTCCCGAAGGCGGCCTCCCAGATCAGCTGGACGTGGTCGAACGCCTGCCTGCTGCCCAGATCCACCTGCAGCCACTGCGGATCGGCCCACGCGCTCGCCCAGCGCGTCGCGGTGTCGCCGTCCGTGGCGGCCTGCGGCGGGTAGGGCGCGCCGGGGCCGTCGGCCTGGTACGTCGACGCCGTGGTCGCCTTGCCGCGGGCCAGGTTCGTGCCCGGCACCGGCGGGGCGACCACGCGCAGCGACCGCGTCTCGATGCCGACGTTGCCGTGGCCGTCCCGGGCGTAGAGGTAGATCTTCCAGACGCCCAGCTGCTGCGGCGCGGTGACGGTGAACGTGCCGTTCCCGGTGAACTGCGCCGGGATCAGGCCGGCGGCGTTGTTGATGTACTTGCTGTTGTAGCCCATGGTGTAGGTGATCGGGTCACCGTCCGGATCGGACACGTTCGCCGTGAGGGTGAACGTCGAGCCCGCCGGGACGTCGGTGACGCGGCTGAGGTTCATCGACGCGATCACCGGCGGTGTGTTGCCGCCCGTCTGTCCACTGTAGAGCCTGCGGACGGCGTACCAGGAGAGCCGCTTCTCGTTGCCGGTCGTGATGTTGAACCAGACGCCCCCGAAGTCGCCTTCGGTGCCGTAGTGGAACAGCGTCGCGCCGAGCGCCACGCCCGGATGCGCGAGCACGCAGTTCCAGGCGTTGACGTACCCGTCACGCTTCTGCTGGTCGGTCGGTTCCGTGGGCACGCCGTTGACGTCGTTCGGCACCTCCCACTCGCCGGCCGGGCCGGTCTCGGTGATGATGTACGGCTTCGTGTAGCCGCCCGCCAGCCAGTCCTGCTTCACCTGGCAGACCTGGGCGTAGGAGTTGACGGAGTAGAGGTCGAGGCTCGGCGCGTACGCCTTGTAGTACGGCCACGCGCCGGTCCAGGCGTCGGTCGAGGTGACCGGGTGGTTGGCGTCGATGGCGTGGATCGCCTGGGCGGCCTGGTCGACGAAGCGCGTGTACGCGATCCGGTTCCGCTCCAGCTGCGTGCCGGAGTAGCAGTTCTGCATGCCGAGAATCGACTCGTTGCCGACGTTCCACATCAGCACGCCGGGGTGTGCTTTGTAGGTGGTGACCCACTTCTGGATCTCGGCGAGCATCGTGTTCTTGTATGCGGTATCCGTTGTGTAGTCGACGCAGCCGCCGCTGCCCGGGCCGCCGCCGGGCTGCAGCCAGAAGCCGGCCACGACTTTGATGCCGTTGGCCGCGGCGGCGTCGAACAGCGGCTGGCTACTGCCGTCCGTGCCCCACGTGCGGACGGTGTTGACGCCGATCGCGTGCAGCTCGGGCATCCGCGTTCCCGCCTCGCTCACCGGCGGTCCCCACGTCAGCCCTTTCACGGTCCACGGTATCCCGTCGACCGTCAGCTGCCAGTTGCCCTGCGACCCGGTCACCCGCGTGACGCCGGGACCGTCCTGCGTCGGCGTCCCCGGGGTGCCGCTGACCTGGAATTCCCACAGCGAGTAGCCGTAACCGCCAACGCGGTGGGTGCCGTAGAAGCGCACATAACGGCCGTGGCCGGTGACGGCGAGATTCTGTATACCGCCGACCGCCGTCGTCGTGCTGTATACAGTCCGCCAAGTACCGGCGTCGTCGGAAACCTGGATTTCGTATGCGGTCGCGTAGGCGGCTTCCCAGTTCAAGGTGACTTGGCTGATGTCGGCGGGCGCGCCGAGGTCGACCTGCAGCCACTGCGGGTCGCTCCAGGCGCTGGCCCAGCGAGTGCCGGCGTCGCCGTCGACGGCCGCCGACGCCGGGGTGCCCGCGCCTTCGCTGCTCGACGCGGTCGCGGGTCTGCCCTGGGAAAGCAGGGTCGCGGCGTGCGCCGGGGACGGGCCGGCGAGCAGGCCCAGCACCAGCAGGGCCACCAGCGCCGGGACGGCACGGAGGAGCGACGGTCGGTCCACGATGACTCCCGTACGACAAGGGGAACGGAGAGGGAGAGCGCTCTCCGGCGCGATCGATGGTTCGGCACGCGCCCCCGCGTTGTCAAGATTCGCCCGCGAACCCGACAATGACTGTCCGGCGGGCGATCCGGGTGCTCCTTGACACGGCCGGGACCCGGTGCGCATGCTGTGGGAGAGCGCTCTCCCATCCCTGGCACCTCACCGTGGAGGACCCTTGGCAACGAAAGCCGCGCTCCTCGCCTGCACCGCCGCCACCGTGCTGGCAGGCGCCTTCCTGACCGCGGCCACCTGGTCGCCCGCCGGGGCCGACGACCTGGTGACCCACCACGAGTTCCAGGTCAACTGCTCCCCCAGCCACCACCAGCCGGACGACCCGATCGTCTTCCCCGGGCTGCCCGGCGCGTCGCACGACCACACGTTCCTCGGCAACAAGACCACCAACGCGGCGACGACCCTGCAGTCGCTGCAGAACGCGGGCGTCGGCAACACGACGTGCCTGGCGCCGGACGACCTCTCGGCGTACTGGTTCCCGACCGTCCTGAACGGCAGCCAGGCGGTGCTGCCGAACTTCGCGCAGGTCGTCTACTACAAGTCCGGCATCCTCGACTACACCAAGGTCGTGCCGTTCCCGCCCGGGCTGCGGTACGTCGTCGGCAGTGTCACCGCGACGCAGGACGAGTTCCAGCACGCGACCGGCGCCGTCGAGGGCTGGGAGTGCGGCGACAGCTTCCACAACTGGGACATTCCCGTCCAGTGCGTCGCCGGCAGCCAGCTCAACATCCGCTACCAGGCGCCGAGCTGCTGGGACGGCGTCCACCTGGACTCGGCCGACCACAAGAGCCACATGGCGTACCCGGACCGGGCGACGCTGACGTGCCCGGGCGACCACCCGGTGCCGGTGCCGATGCTCGAGTTCAAGATGGCGTTCCCGGTCAGCGGCGACATGACCGGCGTGCACCTGGCCAGCGGACGCGGGTACTCGTGGCACTACGACTTCTTCAACGCGTGGGACCCGCCGACGCTGGAGGCCCTGGTGAAGCACTGCATCAACGGCGGCCTGCAGTGCGACCCGCGCGGGTTCGACCTGTACAAGCCGGACCGCGGCACGGTGCTCGGGCCGAACTACCGGCTGCCCGGCCGTCCGTGAGACGGCCGCTCCTGGGGGCGGCGGTGGTGGCGCTGATCATGGGCGGTTGCGCCACCACCGGCCCCGCCCCCGCCGCTTCGCCCTTCAACCCGACCGATGTGGCGTGGCTGCAGCTGGTGGTGCCGATGACCGAGAACGCGCTGGCGGCCGCCCGGCTGGCGCCGTCCCACGCGGCGGGCCCGGCGGTGCGGGCGGCCGCGGACTCGGTCGCGGCCCCGTCGGAGCGGTTGCTGACGCGCTTGACGGCGACCCGCGACCGGGCGGGGCTGCCGGCGGCCGACGTCCACAGTGGACACCGGATGCCGGGGATGGTCACCGCGGCGGACCTCGTCGCGTTGCGGACCGGGAGCGGGCCGGAGTTCGACCGGCGCCTGGTCGCCTTGCTGCGGGCGCACGCGGCTCAGCTGGTGGTGTTGGCGAAGGGCGAGCAGACCTCGGGTGGGGACGCGGACACGCGGGAACTCGCCGGTGAGGTCGGTGCCGAAGGTACGCGGCAGGAGAAGGCGCTGGCCGGGCTGGGCTGATTCGCCGGCGTACGGGCACGGCTCGGACGAACGCACGGCACGAGACCGGCCACGGCCGGCCGGCCGCGTCGGCGGCCGCGGCGCCCGATCAGGCCGCGGCCGGACGGGCCGCGCCGGCGGCCTTGTCGAAGTGCACGGCGGGAGAGGCCCCGACCATGCGGCTGAGGGGTGGCAGCGTGCTGCCACCCCTCAGCGCGTGAACCGAATCGGTACCCCACGACTTGGCCCGAGCCCAGGCCCGGGCCGAGGGGGCCGCCTCCCCACAAGGTGGCCGAGCCGGCGCCGTCGGGGCCGCCACCCCACGTGGTGGCCCCGACGGCAGTCACCGGCTCCGCCCGCCGGCTGCTCTCAGTACGTCACCGTCACCGGACCCCTCCCGCCGTGGGCCGTCACCGTCAGCGTCTGCGTCGCCGCGTCCCACTTCCAGCTCTGCGAAGGCGCCCAGCCCTCGCCGACCCGGACCCGCGACGGCGCCGACGCAACGCCGAGGAACTTGACCGTCCACTCGCGCGAAGCGACCTGGGACCGGCCCCGCGTCGGCTCGACCGTCACCGTGTGGGCGCCGCGCCGCTCCGAGTACGTGATCCGGGTCGTCGAGCTGTGCTTCGACGAACTCCCGTCGTCCTCGTACAGCGAGAACGAGCCCGAGGCCCCCGGCGCCACCGTCACCGTCGCGCGGTTCAGCGGGTTCTGGACGTCGTTGGTCACGTCGGCCGTGCGGGTCACCGTGATGCCGCCCGCCCGGACGAACACCGGCATGGTGCCCAGGTCGGACGTCACCTGCTGGGTGCTCCCGCCCTGGTAGACCTTGCCGCTGAAGTAGTCCGTCCACTGCCCCGGCGGGAACCAGACCGGCGTCGTCGCCGACGTTCCCGGGGACGTCACCGGCGCCACCAGCATGTCCGGCCCGTAGAAGTACTCGCCCGACGCCGCCGCGTAGGCCGCCGGGTCGTCCGGGTACTCCACGTACGTCGGCCGCACCACCGGGACGCCCGTCGTCGCCGCCTGCTGCGCGAGCGTGTAGGTGTAGGGCACCAGGTTCTCGCGCAGGTTCAGGAACTTCGTCGCCGACGCCTTCGCCGCGTCGCCGTACTGCCACGGCAGCCGGTCGCTGTGGTTGCTGTGCAGCCGGTCGATCGGCTGGAAGGTGCCGAGCTGGACCCACCGCGCGTACAGGTCGTCGGGCAGCTTGAACGTCTGGTGCTGCTGCCCGCCGGAGGTGTACGTCTCGCTGCCGCGCAACCCGGTCGTGTCGTTGTGGCCGCCGATGTCGTGGCTGATCGGCGACAGGCCCGTCGCGGCCGACTCGGCCGGGGTGATCCCGACCTCCATCCGCAGCGTGCCCCACGTCGACGACGTGTCCCCGGTGAAGTGGACCGTGCTGCGCTTGTCGGCCCACGGTCCGGTCGACAGCCCGACCGGGCCGCCGTAACCGCCGGCCTGCAGCGAGCCGTACGCCCGCGAAGTCGCGAAACCCCGCCCGATCGCCGGTGCGGACAGGTCGGCGTACTTCTGGTTGATGTACGAATCCGGCGTGACGCCCGGCAGGCTGGACTTCGCCGCGTCGCAGCACCAGTCGAGCCACCAGAAGTCGTTGCCCTGGCTCATCATCTGGCCGTGCAGGTCCAGGTACGCCTTCAGCTGGTCGGGGTCGCCCCAGTCGAAGACGTAGCAGTCCGTGCCGCAGTTCGACTTCGCCAGCTTGCCCTTCGCCGTCGCCTGCGCGCGGGCGAACTGCGGGTCCGAACCCATGATGCTCGGGTGGATGTTCAGCGTGTTGTGCAGGCCCTGCGAGTGCGACCAGGCGAAGAACGCCGCCGGGTCGGGGAACTTGGTCGTGTCGAACTGCCAGCCGTTCCACGTGTCCGGCGCCTTGAAGTCGGTGTCGGTCACCAGGACGTCCAGCGGGACGCCTTCGCTGCGGAAGCGCGGCAGGATCTTGTCGCGGTAGTCGGCCGCGGTGCGGTCGATGTACTCGGAGTACCAGACGCCGTAGGCCCAGCGCGGCAGCAGCTCCGACGGCCCGGTCAGGGTCGCCAGGTCCCGCAGCCCGGCCTTGTAGTCGTGGCCGAAGGTGAAGGCGTAGCCGTCCTGGTACGGGTTTCCGCCGTGCGACGGCCGCTGCGTCACCTTCTCGGTGGCGGTGTCGTACAGCGCGGACGGGCTGTCGTCGAGCAGGTACCAGCCGTCGGAGTGCAGCAGCCCCTCGGTGAGCGACGGCGTGCCGTTGTCGCCGTTGACGCCGTCGAGGCCGCGCCGGTAGCCGCCGAGGGTGAGGTGCGGCTGCGGGACCGCGGCCCCGGTGCGCGTCACCGCGACCGTGTCGACGTTGACGTGGCAGCTCGTGTCGTCGGGGCAGCCGACGACGATGTCGTTCGTGCCCGCGCGCAGGTCGACCGGGACCGACGCGGTGCCCCAGGTGTCCCAGTTCGCGGTGGCCGGCATCGACAGCGTGCGCGTCACACCGGCCGAACCGACCGTCGCGGTCCGCGTCTGGTGCAGGCCGTCGCCGCCGGTGCCGTTGGCGTACCGGACGGCCAGCTGGTACGTGCCGGCGGCGGGGACGGCGACGACGCGGTGGGTCAGCGACGAGCCGCGGTTGAGCTCGGCGACGAACCCGCGCCCGGCGTACCCGGCGTGGTCGGTCGCGACGACGGCCGAGCCCGCGCGGAGGCCGGATTCGGCTTCGCAGCTGACATCCAGGGCGCAGCCGGTGAACGCGCGGGCCGACGACGGCGGGAACGGCGCCCCCGCCGACAGCACCGCGACGGCGTCGACGTTGACGTTGCCGGAGTCGCTCGCGGTCCGCTCGAGGCGGACGCTGTGGCGGCCGGCGCCGAGGGTGATCGGGACCGACGCGGTGGCCCAGCTGTTCCAGTCGGCCGTCGTCGGCAGGGTGAGTTTCTGCGGTGCCCCGCCGTCGACGGACACGCTCAGGGTGCGCGTGACGTGCTGGCCGTCGCCGCCGGAGCCGTTGGCGTAGCGCGCGGTCAGGTTGTACGTCCCGGCCGTGGCGGCCGAGACGTCGGCGGTGGCCGAGGTGCCGGTGCTTTCGAAGCCGGCGAGGAAGCCCTCGCCGGTGTAGCCGGTGTGGTCGGTGGCGACGCCCAGCCCGTCGGCCGTCAGGTCTTCGGCCTCGCACAGCGCGCCGGTCGCGCAGGTCAGGTGCCGCCACGGCGCCGCGGTCACCGGCGCGCCCGCCGTCGTGCGGATCTGGAGGTTGCCGGAGTCGAACGGGCCCGAGTCCAGCTTGTAGGTCAGGGTCGTCGCGCTCGTGCGGATGGTCAGCACGCCGTTCGCCGTCGTGGTGGTGAACGGTGGGGGCGTGAACGAGCCGCGGCCGACGGCGTTGAACGTGGCGGCGTCGGTGAACCGGCCGTCGCCCGCGTACTCCGTGCGGATCAGGGTCGGGGACAGGACCTGGAAGCGCGCGTTCCCGGCGGTGACGGTCTGGCGCGCGGCCGGGCCGGCATCGGCGGGGGTCGCGACGGTGACGACCGCGGCGGTGACCGCCAGGACGCTCACCAGGTGGAGGGCTCTCACTGCTCTCGGCCGCACGGCGGAACTCCGTTCCGGTCAGGGGACCAGTTTTACAACGTTGGAAAAGGTGATCCGATCTGAGCACAGCGGGTGGACGCCTGTCTAGACCGGTGAGCGGAACTGTCCGGACAGGCCGGAGTCCGTGCCCGGCAGGCCACGCGGGCGGCGCATCGGGGCGAACCGGTGGCGAGGGGTGGTACTGGACAGACCGTCGCATTCGGGACTCCCGACGCCGCGAGCACCACACCGGAGGCGTTGGCTCAAGCCGAGTCGCGGATCACCAGTTCCGGGTCGAAGATCACCGATTCCGCGCGCCGCTCGGGGTCGGCCATGCGCTCCAGGACCATCCGGGCCATCGCCGCGCCCATCTCCTCCACCGGCTGGCGGACGGTCGTCAGCCGCGGGCGGCAGCTCAACGCCACCCGGCTGTCGTCGAAGCCGATCACCGCCACGTCGTCCGGGACCCGGCGGCCCGCTTCGCGCAGCACGGTCAACGCGCCGTACGCCATCAGGTCGTTGGCCACGAACAGCCCGTCCAGCGCCGGTTCCTCGGCCAGCAGCCGCTCCATCGCGCGCTCGCCGCCGTGCTCGGTGAAGTCGCCCTCGGCGACCGCCACGTACGCGTGGCCGTGGCGGGCCATCGCGTCGCGGAAACCGGCCAGCCGGTCCTGGCCCGCCGGCGTCCCCGCCGGGCCCGCGATCGTCGCGACCCGGTGGCACCCGCGCGACACCAGCCGGTCCGCCGCCAGGCGGGCGCCGTCCTGGTGGGCGACGTCGACGTAGCTCACCGGCGCCGGGCGGCCGGGCCGCGCGAACAACGCCGTCGGCACACCCGCGTCGGTCAGCATCCGCGGCAGCGGGTCCTCCGCCGGGTGCAGTGAGATCAGCAGCACCCCGCTCACCTGCTCCTGCCGCAGCTTCGGCACGAGCTTTTCCCGCTCTTCGTCGCTGTCGACGAGCATCAGGAGCGGGTGCAACCCTTGCGGGCGCAGGTGCGCGACCACGCCTTCGACCACCCGGCCGAAGAACGGGTCGCCGAACACCCCGCCGAAGGCTTCGATGTGCCGGTCCGGCTCGGACACCACCAGCGCGACCCCGCCCGTGCGGCGCGTGACCAGCGATCGGGCCGCCCGGTTCGGCACGTACCCGGTGGTGGCGATGGCGCGTTCGACGGTCTCCCGCAGCTTCGGGTCGACGTTGCGCACGCTGTTGACCACGCGGGACACCGTGGCCCGCGAGACGCCGGCGACCCGCGCGACGTCCTCCAGGGTCGGCGGCGCCGAGGGCGGGTGCGTCGTCACCCCTACTTTGTAGCACGCTGTGAGAGCGCTCTCCCAGTACCGCGCCGATGACAAATGTCATGGGCGGCCGATGCGGGACGGCACTGCCCCCGAACACCCCCGCGAGACGAGCATTTCCGGCATGACCACCACCACTCGCCCCGAGACCGGCTTCCGGCCCGTTCTCCTGCTCACCGGCGGCTACGCCGCCCTCAGCGTCCTCACGCTCGTCGCGATCGTGCTCCTGCGGAACGACCACGCGCTGGTGACCGACGCGGTCTGGGTGCGCGCCACCCTCGTCGTCGCCAGTTCGCTGCTGACGTTCGCCTTCGCCCGCAGCGCGGCCCGCGGGTCGCGGAAGGGCCTGCTGAGACTGCGGATCGTCGCCGCGGTGATGCTCGTGGCGATCGTCGTCATCGTCGCCCTGCCCGGGTTGTTCCCGGTGTGGCTGCGGATCGAGCAGGCCGTCTGCGGGCTGCTGCTGCTCGGTGTCACGGTGCTCGTCAACGGCCGGCGGGCGCGGGGCCGGTAGCGTGCCGGTGGTGGACAGGACGGAACCGGCCGACGTGCAGCGCTGGGTGCGCGGCTGGCGGGTGATGGTGCTCGACGCGGGCATGCTCGTCTACCCGGCCGTGACCGTGCCCGGCGTGCTGCAGCACTCGACGGGCCACGCCGCGGTCGCCGGGTGCGTGCTCGCCGTCGTCTTCGCCGGCTGCTACGTCCTCGCGGCCCGTGCCGCGGCGAAGCGGGCGGCGCGCCGGTTCTGGCCACTCCTGGGGGTGCTGGCCGTCCTGTTCGCCGCAACGCTCCCCTTCGCCCACGCCGAGGCGTTCTTCCTCGCCACCGTCGTCGTGTCGCTCGCCGTGCCGCGGCTCCCCCGCCACTCCGGCGCGCTCGTGGTCGTCGCCGCGGCCGCGGCGCTGGTCGTCCCGTGGGTCGCCTGGGGCACCGCGGGCTGGACGCAGGCCGTCGCGCTCGTCTTCACCGTGCTGGTGGTCTACGCCTTCGCCGAGGCGGTCCGGGCCAACGCCGCCCTCGTCGAGGCGCGCGCCGAGGTCGCCCGGCTGGCGTCGGAGGCCGAACGGACTCGCATCGCCCGCGACCTGCACGACCTGCTGGGCCACTCGCTCACCGCGATCACCGTCAAGAGCACCCTGGCCCGGCGGCTCGTGGACGCCGACACCGCCCGCGCGGGCGACGAGATGACCGCCGTCGAGACGCTCGCCCGCCAGGCGCTGACCGATGTGCGGGCGGCGGTGTCCGGCTACCGCGAGGTCACCTTGGCCGGCGAGCTCGCCCGCGGCCGCGAGCTGCTGCGCGCGTGCGGCGTCGCCGCCGACCTGCCGACCACGACCGACGTCGTCGGCCCGGCGCACCAGGAGCTGTTCGGCTGGGTCGTGCGGGAGGGCCTGACCAACGTCGCGCGGCACGCGCGCGCGACCCGCTGCGCGGTCACCGTCTCGGAGTCCACTGTGGAGGTCGTCGACGACGGTGTGGGCGGCTCCCCCGAGGAAGGTTCCGGGCTGGCCGGGCTCCGCGAACGCGTCCGCGCCGCCGGCGGGCAGTTCCGGGCCGGGCCGGTGCGGCCGCGCGGCTGGCGGCTGCGGGTGACGGTGTGACCATCCGCCTGCTGCTCGCCGACGACCAGGAGCTGGTCCGCCAGGCGCTGTGCGCGCTCCTCGCGCTGGAGGAGGACTTCGAGGTGGTCGCGTCCGTCGGTCGCGGCGACGAGGTCGTCGACGCAGCCCGCACGCACCGGCCCGACGTCGCCCTGCTCGACATCGAAATGCCGGGCCTGGACGGCCTTTCCGCCGCCGCGGTGCTCGCCGCGCAGGTGCCGGACTGCCGCGTCGTCATGCTCACGACGTTCGGCCGCGCGGGCTACCTGCGCCGGGCGATGGACGCGGGCGCGGCCGGGTTCGTCGTGAAGGACGCCCCGGCCGACGTCCTCGCCGACGCGATCCGCCGCGTGCGGGCCGGTGAGCGCGTGGTCGACCCGGCGCTGGCGGTCGCTACCCTCGCCGCCGGCGAGTCGCCGCTGACCGCCCGGGAACGGGACGTGCTCGTCACCGCCCGGACCGGCGCCACGATCGCCGAGATCGCGTCCCGGCTCTACCTGTCCGAAGGCACGGTGCGCAACTACGTCTCGGCCGCGATCATGAAGACCGGCGCGCGCAACCGCGTCGAGGCGGTGCGGATCGCCGACGAACGCGGCTGGCTCTGATTGGCCCGGTCCGGCGTACCGGAATTGGATCTTCTGCCGGGCCGCTCGGCGTCCTAGGTTGGCCGGGTGAAAACCGTTGACCTGTGGTTCGACCCGGTGTGCCCGTGGGCGTGGATCGCCTCCCGGTGGCTGCTGGAGGTGGAAGCCGTCCGTGCCGTGCGGACGCGGTTCCACGTGTTCAGCCTGTCGTTGCACAACGAAGGGCGGGAGGTGGACGACTGGTACCGCGGCTGGCTCGACGAGCGCTGGGGCCCCGCGCGCGTGGCGCTGGCCGCCGAACGGGCGCAGGGGAACGAGGTGCTGCGCGACCTCTACACCGCGCTCGGCACGCGTTTCCACCGCGACAAGGAGCCGGTCTCGCGCGAAACGATCGTCGCCGCGCTGGCGTCGGTGGACCTGCCCGCGTCGCTGGCGGACGCCGCCGAGTCGCCGGACCTCGACGCGGACCTGCGCGCCGGGAACCGCGCGGCGCTCGACCCGATCGGCGAGGACCTCGGCGTCCCGGCGATCCACGTCGACGGGAACGCGTTCTTCGGCCCGGTCGTCAGCCCGGTCCCGCGCGGCGAGGAGGCCGGGCGGCTGTGGGACGGCGTGCTGCTCGTGACCGGCACGCCCGGGTTCTTCGAGCTGAAGCGGGGTCGCGGCCGTCCGGTGACGAGCTAGGGTGAGCCCGACAATGCGGAGCTCGGGCCGAAGCACGGTCCGTATGCTGGGATGATGGATCCGGACAACGGGCCGCGGGGTGATCGTGGGGATGCCTGGGGGTTGGACCGGGTGAAGCCGGCTCGCGAACGGGAGCGCGTGGGAGCCGTGGCACTGCGGACGACGGCGTGCTGCCTGGTCTGGATCCCGGCTCTCGCGTTCTGGCTTTTCGCGTACGGCATCGGTGACGGCGATACGCACCGGAACACCGCGACGGATGTCCTGGTGTTCGGCGTGATCGCGGTGTCGTTGTGTTTTACCCCGGGCGCGGTGTTGTGGTGGAGGCGCTATGAGTCGGTCCGGCGCACCGGCTGGCGAGCCGCGACGGTCACGGCAGTGAGCGTGGACCCGAGAGGGTGCCTCGCTCTCCCTTTCTCGCAGCCGAACAACGCCAGAAGCCTCGACTACGTCGTCCACTACCGCGACGGCGGTGGTGCTCGGCTGCGAGGTGGCGCCGGCTTCTGGCACAACCCTCCGCTTGTGGCCTTCGACAGCGCGCAACCCGCGTGGGTCGGAGGCTCGGGCCGCTCGATCGTGGTCCTGTTCGCCGACAGTCGCTGGGGCCCCCGCCGTCCGCGCGCTGTACCCGCGAAGTTCTTCGCCGCCCTTCCCGCACGCTCGCAGTAGCCGAAGACCGAGCGGAGGCGGATCAGCCGCGCAGCCGGGCTTCCGCGGCGCCCCAGTCACCGGTACCGGACGGCTCGTAGCGGCGGACCTCCTGGGTTTCCCGCACCAGCGCCCGCATCGACGCCAGGTCCGGCAGGTCCTCCCCCAGCGCGCGGGCCTGGACCAGCACGTTGCCCAGCGCCGCCGCCTCGACCGGGCCCGCCAGGACCGGAACGCCGCACGCGTCCGCCGTCAGCCGGCACAGCAGCTCGTTGCGCGCGCCCCCGCCGACGATGTGGACCACGTCGATCGTGCGGCCGGTGATCGAAGCCGCCGCCCGGAGCGTGCGGCGATACGCCAGCGCCAGGCTGTCCAGGATGGACCGGACCATCGCGCCTCGCGAAGACGGCGGCCGCTGGCCGGTCGCCGCGCAGGCGGCGGTGATGCGCGCCGGCATGTCGCCGGGCGGCAGGAACTCCGGGGCGTCGATGTCCACCACCGCCGCCAACGCGGGTGCGGCGGCCGCCGCGGCGAGCAGGCCGGGAAGGTCCGAAGTGGACCACGTCCGCAGCGTCTCCGACAGCACCCACAGGCCCATCACGTTGCGCAGGAAGCGGATCGTGCCGTCGACGCCGCCCTCGTTGGTGAAGTTCGCCGCCAGTGCCGCGTCGCTCAGCTCCGGCGCGGGCAGTTCCAAGCCCGCCAAGGACCACGTTCCCGAGGAGATGTACGCGAAGTTCGTCCCGGGCGATGCGGGCACCGCCACCACCGCCGACGCCGTGTCGTGCGAACCCACCGCGATCACCGGTAGACCGGACAGCTCGCGGGCCTTGCCCACCACCGTGCCCGGATCGCGCAACGGCGGGAACAGCCGCGACGGGATCCCCACTCGGGCGGCGAGCGAGCCGGCCCAGGTCCGCGCGCGCACGTCGTAGAGCTGCGTGGTCGACGCGTTCGTGCGTTCCGCCCCGATTTCCCCCGTCAGCCAGTAGTTCAGGAGGTCCGGGATGAGCAGCATGGTCGCCGCCGCGCCGAGCCGCTCGCCTTCGGCCACCAGCTGGTACAGCGTGTTGAACGGCAGCTGCTGCAACCCCGTCACGTCGTACAGTTCCCGATCGGGCACCGGGACGGTGATCCCGTCCGTGCGCGGGTCCCGGTAGTGGACGGGGTTGCCGAGCAGCGCGCCCCGTTCGTCCAGGAGCCCGTAGTCGACCGCCCACGAGTCGATCCCGACGCCGTCGAGGGCCCCGGCTTCCCCGATGCCGGCCAGGGTCTCGCGGTAGAGCCCCAGTACGTCCCAGTACAGCACCGGTCCCGCCTGGATCCCGCCGTTGGCGAACCTGCGTACCTCCGAAACCGCCAGCACCGACGAGCCGACGGTGCCGGCCATCACGCGCCCGCTGGAGGCGCCCAGGTCGACGGCCGCCACCCGCTTCACGGGTTCACCACGGTCAGCTCCAGGCCGAGCAGATCCGCGACGGCCGTCAGCTCGCCGACGCGGTGGCCGGTGCCGAGGGCCCAGTGGTGCGCGATGCCGCTGGCCGACCAGGCGTCGGTCCACTCCCCCGGGTCGCAGCCGAAGTCCACCCGGGACGTCGTGTTGCCGATCCGCAGCAGCGGCCCGGGTACGACCGTGCCCTCGGACGCGATGAGCGTGAACGTCCCGTCGCGCCGCTGCCCGAGCCCGCAGAGCGTCACCGGCCCGTGCTTGACGTCGAACTCGACCGACACGCCCCAGCCGCGCTTGCCGTGGTACACGCCGAGGCCGCGCAGCAGCGGCCGGCGCGCGCTGATGCCGAGGTGCGCCGGGCCGTCGTGGCCCATCTCGACGACGTTGTCCCGGAAGTTCAGCGCCTGCAGCTCGGTGAACGAGCCGCCCGCGCCGAGCCGGTCCATGACCAGCATGGCCAGGGACGTCCGCAGCTCGTACTCGCCGACGGCCGGGATGCCCCGCGCGGTCAGCAGGGACGCACCGAGGATGAACCCGGCGCCGACGCGTTCGTGCGTCTCGCCGTCGAGGCCGCGGTGGTAGTAGGCCAGGGAGTCGAGCGAGAAGTCCTCGACGAGCCGGTCGAGTGCCACCGAAACCCGGGCGCCCCAGGCGAAGTCTTCGTCCACTACGGACTCGTCCACAGTGAACACTTCACGAGCCAGCTCGACGCGCGAGGCGGTCTCGTCGTCGGTGACCTTCTCCACGCGCACCCGCAGGTCGTCGATCTCCAGGATCTCGACGTGCCCGCCGAGCTGGCCGGACACCAGCGTCGGGTCGGTGGAGACGTCCATCATGCCCGGGTAGAGGTGCCCGAGCAGGCCGTGGCGGCCGTGCCGCAGCGCCGCCCGCACGCCGGCCGCCTTGATCCACCGCTCGATCTTCGTCCAGGCCCGGGTGTCCTCGAGGTAGCCGGACACCGAGCGGAACTCGACACCCAGCCGCCGGAACGCATTGGCCAGCTCCGGCAGCGGGCAGGCGCCGCAATAGGCCAGCCACGCGCCGGTGTCGAAGGACTCGTGGTCCATCGCCTCGGTCGGCTGCAGGTTCAGCAGGAGCACCGGCGCGCCCGAGCGCTGCGCGACCGGCGCCAGCATGCTCGACGTGAGGTACGTCGTGAGGAACCCGACGATCAGGTCGCACCCGGCCACCCGGAGCTTCTCGGCCGCGGCCGCGCCTTCGGCCGCGTCCGAGACGAACCCGGCGTCGACGACCTCGCAGTCCATCTCGGACAGTCTTTCCGCGACGCGCCGGGCCGACGCCTCCAGCTGCGGCAGCAGCGCGGGGAACTGCGGCCAGTACGCGCCGAGCCCGCCGGAGACGAGCCCGACGCGGGTCTTGCGCGGCGTGATGCGGTCGAGGGTCATCGGAACTCCTAACGCAGGAACGCGGCGGCCACCCCGGCGTCCACCGGCACGTGCAGCCCGGTGGTGTGGGTGAGGTCGCCGCCGGTGAGGGCGAACACCGCGGCCGCGACGTGCTCGGGCAGCACCTCGCGCTTGAGGATGGTCCGCTGGGCGTAGAACTCGCCGAGCTTCGCCTCCTCGACGCCGTAGACCGCGGCGCGCTGGGCGCCCCAGCCGCCGGCGAAGATGCCGGAGCCCTGGACGACGCCGTCGGGGTTGACGCCGTTGACGCGGATGCCGTGCCCGCCCAGCTCGGCGGCCAGCAGCCGGACCTGGTGGGCCTGGTCGGCCTTCGCGGCACCGTAGGCGACGTTGTTCGGGCCGGCGAACACCGAGTTCTTGGACGAGATGTAGACGATGTCACCACCGATGCCCTGGTCGATCATCGCCTTCGCCGCCGCGCGGGCGACCAGGAACGAACCCTTGGCCATGACGTCGTGCTGCAGGTCCCAGTCGCGTTCGGTGGTCTCCAGCAGCGGCTTCGAGATGGACAGCCCGGCGTTGTTGACGACCAGGTCGATCCCGCCGAAGGCCAGCGCGGTCGTGTCGATCGCCGCCTGGACCGCGTCGGCGTCGGTGACGTCGGCGGTGACCGCGATGGCCTTGTCGGCGTTCCCGATCTCCGCCGCCGTTTCCGCGGCCGCCGAGGCGTTCAGGTCGGCGATCGCCACGCACGCGCCCTCCGCGGCGAGCCGCTGGGCGATGGCCTTGCCGATGCCCGAACCGGCGCCCGTGACCAACGCGATCCGTCCGGCCAGGGGCTTGGGCTTCGGCATCCGCTGCAGCTTCGCCTCTTCCAGCGCCCAGTACTCGATCCGGAACTTCTCGCTCTCGGGGATCGGCGAGTACGTCGAGACGGCCTCCGCGCCGCGCATCACGTTGATCGCGTTGACGTAGAACTCGCCCGCCACCCGTGCGGTCTGCTTGTCCTTGCCGAACGAGAACATCCCGACACCGGGGACGAGCACGATCGCCGGATCCGCCCCGCGCATCGCGGGCGAGTCCGACGTCGCGTGCCGCTCGTAGTAGGCGCGGTAGGCGTCGCGGTACTCGGCGTGCAGTTCCTTCAGCCGGGCGACGACGTCCTCGACCGGTGCCGTCGCGGGTAAGTCCACGACCAGCGGCCGGACCTTGGTGCGCAGGAAGTGGTCCGGGCAGGACGTCCCCAGCGCCGCCAATGCCGCGAGCTTCTCCCGCGAGAGGAACTCCAGCACGACGTCGCTGTCGGTGTAGTGCCCGACCTGCCGCTGGTCGGTCGAGGCCAGCCCGCGGACCACCGGCGCCAGAGCCGCCGCACGCGCGTGGCGCTCGGTTTCGGGAAGCGCTTCGAAGCCCGGCACGACCGGACCGAACGGCTCGGCGACCCCGCGCTCAGCCAAGAACTTCTCGGCCGTGCGGATGATGTCCAGGGAGTTGCGCTCGCACTCCTCCGAGGTGGCGCCCCAGGCGGTGATGCCGTGCCCGCCGAGGATCACGCCGATGGCCTGCGGGTTCGCCGCCTTGACCGCGGCGATGTCCAAGCCGAGTTGGAAGCCCGGGCGGCGCCAGTCCACCCACACCACCCGGTCGCCGAAGCACTCCTTCGTCAAGGCCTGGCCGTCGGCGGCGGTGGCGAGGGCGATGCCGGAATCGGGGTGCAGGTGGTCGACGTGGTCGGCTTCCACGAGCCCGTGCATCGCGGTGTCGATCGACGGCGCCGCCCCGCCGCGGCCGTGCAGGCAGTAGTCGAACGCGGCGACCATCTCGTCCTCGCGCTCGACGCCCGGGTAGACGTCCACCAGGGACCGCAGCCGGTCCAGGCGCAGCACGGCGAGGCCGGACTCCTTGAGCGTGCCGAGGTCGCCGCCGGAACCCTTGACCCACAGCACCTCCGTCGGGGCGCCGGTCACCGGGTCGGTGACGGCGCCCTTGGCGGAGGTGTTGCCGCCGGCGTAGTTGGTGTTGCGCGGGTCGGCCCCGAGCGCGTTGCTGCGCGCGATGAGCTGCTCCGGCACGGTCATCCTCATGCTCCCCATCCGGCCTGCGTGCCGCCGGCGCGCTCGGCCACGATCTTCTCCTGGTACCCACTGCGGGCATACGCCGCGACGGGGTCCGGGTCCAGCCCGGAGTCCTCGCGCAGTTCGGCCAGCAGCGGCCGGACGTCGGTGTTGTAGGCGTCCATCAGCACGGCGTTCGCGGCGAGCACGTTCCCGGACTGCTGGGCGGCGCGCAGCGCACCGCGGTCGACGAGCAGCGCCTTGGCCGTGGCCTCCTGGACGTTCATCACCGACCGGATGATCGCCGGGATCTTGGCCTCGATGTTGTGGCACTGGTCGAGCATGAACGCGATGCCGTACGCGGGGTCGAGGGCGTCGCCGCGGACGATCTCGTACATGATCCGGAACAGCTGGAACGGGTCCGCCGCCCCGACCATCAGGTCGTCGTCGGCGTAGAAGCGGGAGTTGAAGTCGAACGCACCGAGCTTCCCCGCGCGCAGCAGGAAGGCCACGATGAACTCGATGTTCGTGCCCGGCGCGTGGTGGCCCGTGTCGATGCAGACGGTCGCCTTCTCCCCCAGCTCGATGCAGTGCGCGTAGGAGGTGCCCCAGTCCGGGACGTCGGTGGCGTAGAAGGCGGGCTCGAAGAGCTTGTACTCCAGCAGCATCCGCTGGTCGTCGCCGAGCCGGTCGTAGGTCTCCTTCAACGCCGCCGCGAGCCGGTCCTGGCGGTCGCGGATGTCGTCCTGGCCCGGGTAGTTGATGCCGTCGGAGAACCACAGCTTGAGGTCGCGCGACCCCGTGGCGTCCATGATGGAGATGGCTTCGAGGAGGTGGTCGGTGGCCTTGCGGCGGATGCCGGGGTCGGGGTTGGTGACCGAGCCGAGCTTGTAGTCCTCGTCCTGGAAGACGTTGGTGTTGATCGCGCCGATTTCGATGCCCTGGTCCCGCGCGTACGCCGTCAGGGCCCCGTAGTCGTCGACCTTGTCCCACGGGATGTGCAGCGCCACGCTCGGCGCGACCCCGGTGAACCGGTGCACGGTCGCCGCGTCGGCGATCTTCTCTTCGGGCGTCCGCGGGACGCCGGGCTGGGGGAACACCTTGAACCGGGTGCCCGAGTTCGCGTACGCCCACGACGGCGTTTCGATGCGCTGGGCCCGCAGGGCCTGTTTCACGGCCGTCAAGTCGCCCACGGCGATCACTGTCCTTCCGCGACGGTGGGGGGTTCGAGGTGGAAGACCTCTTCGAGCAGTTGGAAGCCTTCGTCGGGCGGACCGCCGTCAAGGCCGGTGAAGAACTCCGCCATCTCCGCCTGCCAGCGCGTGTTGACGGTGGTCTCCGCCATCGCGGCCTGGGCGGCCTCGAGGTCGTCGGCTTCGACGTAGCCGACGAGGAGACCGTCGTCGCGCAGGAAGAGCGAGTAGTTGCGCCAGCCGGTGTCGTGCAGGGCCTGGCGCATCTCCGGCCAGACCGCGCGGTGCCGCTGCGCGTACTCGGCCTTCCGATCGGGTTTCACCTGCAGGCAGAAGCAGTAACGGGGCATCGCTCTTCGCAGTCCTTTGTGGACTCCGCGGCCGGACCGGGGCGGCGATCCGGTCCGGCCGCGGAAAACCGTCAGAAGTTGAACTTGTCGATGTTGTTCGCGTCGAACGTCGTCGGCGGGCCGAGGACGATCTCACCGCTCGCGCCGATCTTGTAGTCGCCGAGCTTGCCCGCCTTGAACGTCTCGCCCTCCTTGCCGGTGATCTGGCCGGACTTGAGCGCGACGCCCGCGTACGCGGCGAGGTAGCCGATGTCGGCCGGGTTCCACAGCGCGAACTGCTTGACCGTGCCGTCCTTGACGAAGGCGCGCATCTGGTTCGGCGTGCCCAGGCCGGTCACCGCGACCTTGCCCTTGTAGCTGGACGTGCTGACGTACCGGGCGGCGGCCGCGATGCCGACCGTGGTCGGCGAGACGATCACCTTGAGGTTCGGGAACGACTGCAGCAGGCCCTGGGCCTCCTGGAACGACTTCTGGTCGTCGTCGTTGCCGTAGGCGATCTTGTCCAGCTTGATGTTCGCGTACTCCGGCTTGGCCAGCTCCTTCTTCAGGACCTCGATCCAGGCGTTCTGGTTGGTGGCGTTCGGCGTCGCGGACAGCACCGCGATCTCGCCGGAGCCGCCGGAGAGGTCCTTGGCCTGCTTGGCCAGCGCCTCGCCGATGCCCTGCGTGGTGGCCTGGTTGATGAAGACGTCGCGGCAGTCCTTGGCGGCGTCGGAGTCGAACGCGACGACCTTGATGCCGGCGCTGCGGGCCTGGTTGAGCGACGGGCACACGGCGTTCGGGTCGTTCGCGGCGATGCCGATGACGTCCTGCTGCTGCTGGATCAGCGTGTTGATGTAGCTGACCTGCGAGGACGCGCTGGCGTCGTTCGGCCCGACGAGCTTGTACTCGCCCTTCAGCTCCTCGAGCGCCGCCTTGCCGCCGCTGACCTCGATGTCGCTGTAGGGGTTGTTGAGCTGCTTGGGCAGGAAGGCCATCTTGACGCCCGTCGCGGCGGTGGCGTTCGGGTTCGCCGTGGCCGTGGACTGCTGGGCGCCGGAGCCCGCGGAGTCGTTCTTGGTGGTGCCGCCGCAGGCGGCCAGCACGAGCACCAGCCCGGC
Organism: Amycolatopsis sp. MEPSY49; assembly: GCF_051337345.1. Taxonomy (NCBI): domain Bacteria; kingdom Bacillati; phylum Actinomycetota; class Actinomycetes; order Pseudonocardiales; family Pseudonocardiaceae; genus Amycolatopsis; species Amycolatopsis sp. MEPSY49. Next base: position 1,104,694 of record NZ_JBDLYJ010000002.1, read on the forward strand.
CGACACTGCGCCGGTGAGGAACCGTCGGGACATCTTCGTCACCTTTCTGGGGATACCGGAGCAGTCGCCCGGCTCCGGCGGCGCAGTGCCGTCCGGGCCGAGGAGACGATGTTGGGCAGCAGGACCGACACGATGAGGAGCACGCCGGTCACGATGTTGAGCGCCTCGTTGGACACGTCCTGCAGGCGCAGGGCGTTCTGCAGCGACGCCAGCAGGACCACTCCGGCGAGCACGCCGGGCAGCGTGCCCTTGCCGCCGAAGATGGACACGCCCCCGAGGAGCACGGCGGCCACGACGGCCAGTTCGAGGCCGTAGCCGTTGTCGGCGCGGGCGCTGGAGTAGCGCAGGGTCCACAGGATCCCGGCGAGCCCGGCGACCGCGCCGCTCACGACGTACAGCCAGAACTTGAGCCGGCCGGTGCGGATCCCGGCGAACCGGGCCGCCTGCTCGCCCGCGCCGGCCGCGAACACGCCGCGGCCGATCGGCGTCGCGTGCAGCACGACGCCGAAGATCAGGGCCACCACGGCCAGCGGGACCAGGACGTTCGGGATCGGGCCGTCGCCGATGGTCCCGGTGACCCAGCTCGTGTAGTCGCGCGGGAAGTCGGCGACCGCGCCGTCGCCGAGGACGACGAAGGCCAGGCCGCGGTACAGCGCGAGCGTGCCGATCGTGACGGCGAGCGACGGCAGCTTCAGCACGGTGACGAAGAAGCCGTTGAGCGCGCCCAGGATCCCGCCGAGCACGATGCAGAGCGGGATGATCGTCTCGATCGACAGGCCCGCGTCCCACAGCGAGCCCATCACCGCGGACGTCAGCCCGAGCGTGCTCGCCACCGAGAGGTCGATCTCGCCGGTGACGATGATGAACGTCATCGGCAGCGCGACCAGCGCGATCGGGAGCAGGTCGAGCAGCAGGAAGGTGAAGTTGCGGCTGGTGCCGAAGTTCTCGACGGCGCCCGAAGCGACGATCAGCACGATCACCGTCACGAGCACGACGGCGGCGTCCCAGCTGAGCAGCCGGCCGAACCGGTTCCCTCGGTCAGACATGGGCGTCCCTCTTCTGTGACACTGAGCGCCTTGACAGTGTTTTCTGGACCCGGACCGCGACCAGCCGGTCGGCGCCGATGGCCAGCAGGATCAGCGCGCCGACGATCGCCTGCTGCCAGAACTGGTTGATGTCGAGCACCGCCAGGGCGCTGCCGATCACGGTCAGCAGCAGCGCGCCGAGACCGGCGCCCCAGACCGAACCGCTGCCGCCGAACACCGCGACCCCGCCGACGACGGCCGCCGCGACGACGTTCAGCTCGTAGCCGGTGCCGGCGGCCGCGTCCACGGTGCCGAACCGCGCCGCGAACAGGACCCCGGCGAGACCGGCGAGCGCGCCGCTGACCAGGAACGCGGCGGTGGTGTTGCGGCCGACCCGGATGCCGGCCAGCTGCGCGGCCTGCGGGCTCGACCCCATCGCGTACAGCTCGCGCCCGGCCGGGTAGCTGCGGAGCACGATCCCGGCGACGACCAGGACGAGCACCGCGATCAGGACGAGCCACGGCACGCCGAGCACCGACGCCGTCCCGAAGTCCAAAAAGGACGCGGGGAGCTTGTCGGCGTTGATCTGCTGGCCGCCGGCCCAGAAGTAGCTGACGCCGCGGTAGGCGTAGAGCGTGCCGAGCGTGACGACCAGCGCAGGCACCTGGCCGAACCGCACGAGCGCGCCGTTGACGAGCCCGCAGACCGCGCCGACGCCGAGCCCCGCCAGCACCGCGACGATCACCGGCAGGCCCGGGTTGTCGCGCATCAGCGAGCCGACGGCGAAGGCGGCGAGGCCGAGCACCGAGCCGACCGACAGGTCGATGTTGCGGGTGATCATCACGATCGCCTGCCCGACGGCGAGCACCGCCAGGATCGCCGTCCCCAGCAGGATGTCGCGGATGCTCTGCCCGGACAGGAACCGGGAGTTCTGCGTCGCGGTGAACGCGACCAGCACGATCAGGGCGAGGACGATGCCGGATTCGCGGGCCTTGAACACGTTCGCGGTCCACGAGCGTCCGGAGTGGACGGCCGGGTCGCCGGTCACGGGGGCCTCCTTCGTGACGGTCATGCGGCGGCTCCCTGACCCATCGCGGCGTACATGACGGAGTCCTCGGTCGCGTCGGCGCGCGAAAGCTCGGCGACGAGCCGGCCTTCCCGCATGACGAGCACGCGGTCGGCCATGCCGAGCACCTCGGGCAGCTCCGAGGACACCATGACGATCGCGACGCCTTCGGCCGCGAGCGCCGACATCAGCCGGTGAACCTCGGCCTTCGTGCCGACGTCGATGCCGCGCGTCGGCTCGTCGACGATCAGCACCTTCGGCGCCATCGCGAGCCACTTGGCCAGCACGACCTTCTGCTGGTTGCCACCGGAGAGCGTGCCGACGGGGTCGGCGAGGCGGCGGTACTTGGTGCGCAGGCGCTCGGTCCAGTGCCGGGCCTCCTGCCGCTCGCTCGCGCCGGTGAGGAACCCGAGCTTGGACAGCGCGCGGGACCGCGGCAGCGTCACGTTCCGCTCGATCGAGAGGTCCATGATCAGGCCCTGCTGGCGGCGGTCTTCGGGAACCAGGGCCATCCCGGCGGCCATCGCGGCCCGCGACGAATGCGCTTTCAGCTTCTTGCCCCCGATCTTCACGACCCCGGCGTCCCGTTCGTCCACTCCGAACACGGCTTGGACCACTTCGGAGCGTCCGGACCCGACGAGCCCGGCGAACGCGACGATTTCCCCCGCGCGCACCGAGAAGGAGATGTCGCGGAAAACGCCTTCCCGCGCCAGGCCTTCGACTTCGAGGACGACCGCGCCCGGCTCGACGTCCTGCTTCGGGAACAGGGCGTCGAGGTCGCGGCCGACCATGCGCTTGACCATGTCGTCGACCGTGACGTCTTCGAGGAGGTCGGTGGAGACGTGCTTGCCGTCGCGCATGATCGTCACGCGCTGGCAGAGCTCGGTGATCTCCTCGAAGCGGTGGGAAATGAACATGATCGCCGCGCCTTCCTGGCGCAGCGTCCGCGCGACGGTGAAGAGCCGGTCGACCTCGACGCGGCTCAGCGCGGCGGTCGGCTCGTCCATCACCAGCACGCGGGCGTCGGCGCTGAGCGCCTTGGCGATCTCGACGATCTGCTGGTCGGCGATGGAGAGACCGCGGGCGGGCCGGGCCGGGTCGATCCGGACGCCGAGGCGGGTGAAGAGCCGCTCGGCCTCTTCGCGGATCGCCGTCCGGTCGATGCGGCCCATGCTCTTGCGCGGGTGCCGGCCCATCACGATGTTCTCCGCGACGCTCAGGTCGGGGAAAAGCGTGGGTTCCTGGTAGATCACGGCGATGCCGGCGGCCTTCGCGTCGGCGGGCGAGCCGAACTCGACCGGGGTGCCGTCCAGCAGCAGCGTGCCGTCGTCGGGCTTGTGCACCCCGGCGAGCATCTTCACGATCGTGGACTTGCCGGCGCCGTTCTCTCCGACCAGCGCGTGGGCTTCCCCCGCGTGCAAGCCGAAGCTCACGCCGGCGACGGCGGCGACCGCGCCGAACGACTTCGTCACGCCGCGCACCTCCAGCAGAGGGACCCGGCCCGGGCGTGGGCGCGTCATCGCGACCTCCGGATTGAAAGGTTTCACAAACCTGGCGCGGTGACGCTACTATGCAGTCGGAGAACAAGTCAATGAATCCGCCGAACCGTGGCCAAACGGCTTCTGGACCGGGCAGTTCGTGATGATGTTACGTTTCAAAGGGGAGCGCACATGACGGTCCAGGAGTCCGGTGCCGAGCCGAAAGCGGCGGGCATGAAGGACGTCGCCGCGGCCGCCGGCGTCTCCCTCGGCACGGTGTCCAACGTGCTCAACCGCCCCGACCGGGTCAGCCCCGCCACCCGCGCGAAGGTCGAGACCGCGATGGCCGAACTCCGGTTCGTGCGCAACGAGTCCGCGCGGCAGCTGCGGGCCGGGCGCAGCCGCGTGCTGGCGTACGTGATGCTCGACGGCAGCAACCCGTTCTTCACCGATGTCGCCGCCGGGATGGAAGACGCCGCCGACGCCGGCGACCTCTCGCTGTTCCTCTGCAACAGCGCGCACCAGCCGGCGCGCGAGGCGGCCTACCTCGGCCGGCTCGAGCAGCAGCGCGTGCAGGGCATCCTCATCACGCCGGTCGACCCGGACGCCCCGCTCCTCGGCGAGATCGCGCACCGCGGCACGCCGGTGGTGGTCGTCGACCGCACGCCGGGTGGCACGACGCACTGCTCGGTCGCCGTCGACGACGTCTACGGCGGCGAGATCGCCGTGCGGCACCTCGTCGAGCAGGGCCACGACCGGATCGCGTTCATCGGCAACCACACCACGGTCGGGCAGGTCCGCGACCGGCGGCTGGGCGCGCTGCGCGCGTTGCAGGCGGCCGGGCTCGGCCCCGACCACCTGGTCGACCTGACGACGACGGCGCTGACCGTGGCCGACGGCCGCGGTGCGGGCGAGCGGCTGGCGGGGCTGCCGGCGGCCGTCCGCCCGACCGCCGCGTTCTGCGCCAACGACCTGGTGGCCCTCGGCCTGCTCCAGACGTGCGCGAATCTGCGCATGCGCGTCCCGCAGGACATGGCGATCGTCGGGTACGACGACATCGAGTTCGCCGCGGCGGCCGCCGTCCCGCTGACGTCGGTCCGCCAGCCCCGGCGCCGTCTCGGCCGCACGGCCGCCGAGCTGCTGCTGGCGGAAGCCGAACCCGGCCACGAACACCGGCAGGTCGTCTTCACGCCCGAGCTGGTGGTGCGCGCCTCGACCCTGCGCTGAGCAACCCTTTGATCGTTTGTGACGTCTTACCCCGTACAAGCGATACTGTTCCGTTGTCACCAATCCGGCCGCAGTCACGGCCGATGGCCCTCATAGCAACGGTTACGTGCCGCTGAGGGGGCGGCCTGCTTTGGCCGGATTGGTGACATCGGGGAGCCCGAGCACGGAGGTCGTGGATGGCCGACTCGCAACCGCGGCTGTCCCGGCGCGGGTTCCTGGCGGCCGGCGGGGCCGCGCTGCTCGGCGCCGCCGTCGCCGGGTCGGCCGGGCACGCGGCTCCTGGCCCGGACAGCGCGCGGCTGGGCGATTTCTGGCTGTTCGGGCGGTACACCGACGGCTGCGCCGAGCTCGGCTTCGACGAGATCGACCTCTCCCCCGTGCAGCTGCCCCATTGCGTGACACCGCTTTCGTGGACCGGCTGGGACCCGGCGTCCTGGCAGGACCGGTGGATCTACCGCAAGCACTTCACGGTGACCACGGCCGAGCGCTGCACCGCCCGCTTCGACGGCGTCATGACGAACGCGTCGGTCTTCCTCAACGGCGCGCCCGTCGCGACGCACCAAGGCGGCTACCTCCCGTTCGAAGTGGAGCTGCCCGGGGTCGTCGAAGGCGACAACGTGCTCGCCGTCGTCGTCGACGGGCGGTGGGCGCTGGACGTGCCGCCCAACCTGCCGCACAGCGCGGGCCCGACGGTGATCGACTTCTACCAGCCGGCCGGGATCTACCGCCCGGCGACGATCGGCCCCGTGCCGCGGACCCGGCTGGCCGACGTCTTCGCCCGCCCCGTCGACGTCCTCTCCCCCGGCCGGTCGCTGCACCTCACTTGCACGCTCGACAAGCCCGTCGCGGCCCAGGTGACCGCGTCCGTGCGCCAGGCGGGGCGGGAGCTGGCCCGCGGCACCGCACCCGTGGCCGGCACCACCGCCGAGTTCGACGTCGGCGGGCTCGGCGCGGTCCGGCTGTGGGACGTCGACGACCCGGCGCTGTGCGAGGTCGTGGTCACCGTGCGGTCCGGGGCCGCGGTGCTCGACCAGCGGACCGTGCGGATCGGGTTCCGCGACGCGCGGTTCACCCCGGACGGCTTCTTCCTCAACGGCCGCCGGCTCAAGCTGGTGGGCCTCAACCGGCACCAGTGGTACCCGTTCGCGGGCGGCGCGATGCCCGACCGCGTGCAGCGGCGCGACGCCGAGATCCTGCGGCGCGAGCTGAACTGCACCATGGTCCGGTGCTCGCACTACCCGCAGTCCAGCGCGTTCCTGGACGCTTGCGACGAGCTGGGCCTGCTGGTCTGGGAGGAGATCCCCGGCTGGGGCCGGATCGGCGACGCCGCGTGGCAGCAGCAGAACTTCCGGGACGTGTCGGACATGATCACCCGCGACCGCAACCACCCCAGCGTCGTCGTCTGGGGCACCCGCGTGAACGAGGCCAACGGCACGACGGCGATGTACGGCCGGACCGGACGGCTCGCACGGCAGCTCGACCCGTCCCGGCCGACGAGCGGCGCGCTCGCGAGCTCGACGGGCGCGCGGTTCGCCGGCAGCGACGTCGAAGTCCTGGCCTACAACGACTACACCGCCCGCCGCGGCGCGCCCTTTCAGCTGCGCCCGCCACGCGCGGGAGTCCCGTACCTGGTCACCGAGACGATCGGCACCCTGTCCGGCGCCCGCGCCTACCGCCGGACGGACCCGGCCGCGACCCAGCAGCTGCAGGCCGAGCTGCACGCGAAGGCCCACGACCTGGCGGCCGCGGACGACCGGTACTGCGGGCTGCTCGCGTGGTGCGCGTTCGACTACCCGTCGGGCTGGCAACGGTCGGTGGGCGGGTCGAAGTACGCCGGGGTGTCCGACTTCTTCCGCATACCCAAGCCGGCGGCCGCGTTCTACGCCTCGCAGGGCGACCCGCGGGCGCGGGCGGTCGTCGAGCCGGGGTTCGCCTGGGACTTCACGGCTGCACCCGGTGGCCCGGGGCGCGACGTGACGATCTGGTCCAACTGCGACCGGCTCCTGCTGTTCCTCGACGACCGGCCGATCGGGGAGGCGCGGAGCCGCCGGGCGGACTTCCCGCACCTGCGGTACCCGCCGTTCGCCGCGGACCTGGTCGTCCCGCGTGGACAGCGGCCCCAGCTGCGGATCGACGGCTACGCGGGCGGCCGGCTGGTGGTGTCCCGGCGCTTCAGCGGCGACCGGAGCCGCGACGTCCTGGGCTGCGTCCCGGACGACACCCGGCTGCGGGCGGACGGCGCCGACGCGACCCGGGTGGTGGTGTCGGCGATGGACCGGTTCGGGACGCTGCGCGCGGGGGCGACCGGCAAGGTGACGCTGGCGCTGACCGGACCGGCCGAGCTGGTCGGCGAGCCGGCCCTGGACCTCGGGGCGACCGGCGGGGCGGCGGCGGTGTGGCTGCGGCCGTTCGCCGGGCCGCCGGGAGTGCTGACGCTGACGGCCCGGCACGAGTCCTTGGGCACGGCCACCGCGACCGTGACGACGAGCGCCAGTGGCCCGGAAGGCGGTTCGCGGTCGTGAGCTCAGCCGGCGAGCACTTCGGCGAGCACCGCGGCCTGGCTGATCGCCGGCGACCCGCTCGCCGTCAGCAGCGTCACCGGCCCGCCCGCCGCCAGCTCGCGCAGCCGCTCCAATGCCGCCACCCGATCGGGCTCCCGCAGCTCCGCGCGGTACCGCTCGGCGAACTCCTCGAACCGCTCCGGGTCGTGGCCGTACCAGGTGCGCAGCTCGTCGGAGGGAGCCAGCCCGCGGTACCAGCCGTCCAGGACGACTTCCGTGCGGGCCGTGCCGCGCGGCCAGAGCCGTTCCACGAGCACGCGGACGCCGTCGGCGGGCCCGGCCGGGTCGGCCAGGCGCGCCACCCGGACATCCGTCGGCTGCATGCGCGCATTCTGCGGTGCGCCCGCGCGCGCCGCCACTCCGGAATCCCGCGGCCCGGCCGGAGCTCCCGTGGTGACGTGAATGACTCATTCCTGTCGTGTGGTGACAGGAATGAGTCATTCACGTCGTCCGGAACCGAGGAGTGCCGGTGCGCTCGCCTCACCGAGTGGACGACCGCGGGCTACGGCCGGAAACAGCGGCTGCCCCGGGCAGGGACCGTCCCGGTCCTCACGCCACCGGCCACGATCGCCGTGCTCCGCGCCGGCTACCCCGTCCAGATCGACGACAGCGCCCGCTGAAAACGCGCGAAGGGCCACCACGGCGACCGAGGGGGAAAGGTCTCCGTGGTGGCCCTACCCCCAGCTCGCGCCGCCCGGGTGGGAGCGGCAGCCCGCCGGTCCGCACCGGCGAGCCGAGCCGGCCGTGGACATCGTCGGGGTGGTGTCCGTACCGCCCGGCCAGGATCGCCGGGCGGGCTTGCAATCGGCTTGCAGTACGGTGGTCACCCGCCCGGGTGAACGGAGGTGACGGAGTGCGGTTCCGCGTCCTCGGCACCGTCGAGGCGTCCGTGGCCGGCGCTCCGGTCGACCTCGGCTCCCGCAAGCAACGGCTCGTCCTCGCCGTCCTGCTCCTCGAAGCCGGCCGTCCGGTCCCGCTCGACCGGCTCGTCGACCTGCTCTGGCCGGCCGCTCCCCCGGCGAGCGCGCGCAACACCGTCCAGGCGCTGGTTTCGCGGCTGCGCGCGGTGTTCCGCACCGCCGGCGGCCCCGAACTGGTCACCGAAGGTCCGGGGTACGTCCTGCGCGCCGACCCGGAAGCCGTCGACGTCCACCGGTTCACCGCGCTGGTCCGGCGTGCCCGCGCGGCCGACGACGAGACCGCCGTCGCGCTGCTGGACGAAGCTCTCGCGCTGTGGCAGGGCGACGCGCTGGCCGGCGCCGCGCCCGCCGAACTGGCCGAGCGGCTCCTCGCCGGGCTGAACGAAGCCCGCTGGAGCGCCCTCGAGGACCGGATCGACGCGCAGCTGCGTCTCGGCCGCGGCCGAGACGTCCTCGCTGAGCTGACAGCGCTGGTCGCCGCGCACCCGCTGCGCCAGCGGTTCGTCGGCCAGCTGATGCTCGCGCTGCACCGCGAGGGCCGCACCGACGCCGCCCTGGCCGCCTTCCGCGACCTGCGGATCCGGCTGGCCGACGACCTCGGCCTGGACCCGGCGCCGGAGCTGACCCGGCTGCAGTCGGCGATCCTGGCGGCCGACCCGGCGCTGGACGCCGTCGCCGAACCGGTGCGGCCCGCCCAGCTGCCGCACGACGTCCGCGGCTTCACCGGCCGCGCCGCCGAGCTGGCCCGGCTCGACGAACCCGCCACCGGACCCGGCCCGGACATCCGGGTGCTCACCGGGACGGCCGGCGTCGGCAAGACCGCGCTCGCCGTGCGGTGGGCGCACCGCGTCCGCGACCGGTTCCCGGACGGCCAGCTCTACCTCGACCTGCGCGGCTTCGACCCCGACCACGAGCCGCTGTCGCCGCCGCGCAGCTGCTGCGGGCGCTGGGCACCGACCCGCGGGCGATCCCGCCGGACCCGGACGGCCGGACGGCGCTGTGGCGCTCGCTGCTCGCCGACCGCCGCGTGCTCGTCCTGCTCGACAACGCCCGCGACAGCGCGCAGGTGACGCCGCTGCTGCCGTCGTCGGGCACGGTGCTGGTGACCAGCCGCCAGCGCCTCGGCGACCTCATCGCCCGCACCGGCGCGCGGCCGGTGCCCTTGGCCGTGCTGCCCGCCGAGGACTCGCGGCACCTGCTGGAGACGGTCCTCGGGACACCCGTCGTGGCGGCCGAGCCGGCGGCGGCCGCGGAACTGGCGCGGCTGTGCGGGCACCTCCCGCTGGCCCTGCGGCTGGCCGCGGCGAACCTCGGCGACGCGGGCGGGCTCGCGGACCTGGCCCGCGAACTCGCCGACGGCGACCCGCTCGCCGGGCTGAGCGTCGACGGCGCCGAGGAAAGCGCCGTCACGACGGCGTTCTCCGTGTCCTACCGGGCCTTGCCCGCCGAGCACCGGCTGCTGTTCCGGCGGCTCGCGCTCGTGCCGGGCCAGACGTTCACCGCACCCGCGGCCGCGGCGCTCACCGATGTCCCCGAGGGACGCGCCGGGCAGCAGCTCAAGGCGCTGGCCGCGGCCCACCTCGTCGAACGGCACCTGCCCGGCCGCTACCGCTTCCACGACCTGCTGCACAGCTACGCGACCGGCCGGGTCACGGCCGACGACTCCGCCGAAGCCGGGGACGCGGCCCGGCGGCGGCTCCTGGAGCACTACCTGACGACAGCCGACGCGGCGGGACGCCGGCTGATCCCGCACTTCCTCCGGCTGCCCCGGCCCGAACCGGCCCAGGTCTTCGCCGGCACCGAGGACGCGCTGGCCTGGCTCGACACCGAGTGGCCGAACCTCGCGGCCGCCGTCGAACACGCGAAAGCCCGCGAGTACGCCTGGCACCTCGCCGACGCGCTGCGGGCGTTCTTCCACCACCGCGGCCACCACACGGAGTGGATCGACACCGCGACCACGGCGCTGACCGCGGCGCAGGCCGCCGGCGATCGGCAGGCGCAGGCGGCGATGCGGCTGTCGATCGCGCTCGCCGGCGTCAACAGCGGCCGGTACGCCGACGCGCGCACGCACCTGACGACCGTCCTCGACGCCGGGCTCGCGGCGGACTGGCCGGCCGGGCGCGCGGCGGCGCTCAACAACCTCAGCGCGGTGCACCAGCGCCTCGGCGACCCGCACGAGGCCATTGCCTGCGGCGAGGAGTCGTTGCGGCTGTGCGAAGAGCTGGCCATCCCGGGCGTCACGATGGCGCTGGCCAACCTCGGGTTCGCGTGCGGCCAGGTCGGCGAGCTCGACGCGGCGCTGCGCCACTTCGGCCGCGCGCTGGAGATCGCCGAACGCGACGGCGCCCGGTTCAGCGTGGCCGTGGTGCTGGCCGACCTCGCGCACATCCACCGCGACCGCGGCGACGCCGAAGCCGCCGAGTTCTACGAGCGGGCACTGACGGCCAACCGCGAAGTCGGCTACCAGTACGGCGAAGCGGCGGCGTTGTCCGGCCGGGCGGTGCTGGAGGCCCGCGCGGGCGACGACACGCGCGCTTGGGCTGACGCGGCCGAAGCGGTGGAGCTGACCCGCCGCATCGGCGACCGGGGCACGGAAGCTTCGGCGCTGGCGGCGCTCGGCGAAGTATGCGTCCTGCTCGGCCGGCCGGCGGCCGAGCACCTCACGTCGGCGCTGGACATCGCCCGGGAGACGAGCTTCGCGTGGTGCGAGGCGGCCGCGTTGACCGGCCTGGCCGAGGCGGCGCTCGCCGGCGGGGACGCCGACCAGGCCCGGCTGCACGGTGAAGCCGCGACCAAACTGGCGGCGCGGGCCGGCTACCGCCCGCTCGAAACCCGCGTGGCCCGCGTCCTCGCGAAGCTGCCCGCCTGAGCAGCCTGCCGCGGCTGGTCGTGAGTGGGAAACAGGGTCCCACTCACGACCGCGGTCAGCAGGTGCCGGTGGGCGGGGCCGAGCACTTCGCGCGTGACAGGATCGTCGCGAAGTTGTCCGCGTAGGCCGCACTGATCGCCGGGTTCTCGACCTTGATCAGGATCTCGTCGTTGTCCCGCAGCGCCGCGCCGGAGACGTTGTGCGAGCCGGTGAAGACGATCGAACGGTGCGCGGTCTCGTTGTAGTGCCCGGTGTAGAGCATGTACTTCGAGTGCACGGAGATCTCCCGGCCGTTCACCGTGGTGCTGAACCGCTTGAGCGTGACGTTCGCCTTGCCCTTGAGCGCGGTCAGCGCGGCCGGCTCCATCGTGCCGTAGACGATCCGGACTTTGCAGCCGAGCTTCGCGATCCGCGCCAGCTCGGTGACGACCGGCGTGCGCGAGTCGGCGATGTTGGCCTGCACGACGTCGAGCGCGCAGCCGGACTCGTACTTGGTGATCCACTTGAGCAGCTGCGCCCAGGTGTCGGTGGCGAACTCCTCGGAGTCGCCGCCCGTCGAGTCGGCGCGCGGCGATAGGTAGCTGGTCACGTGGCTGTCCGGCGACTTGTGGTACCCGCCGTTGTCGAAGTAGTCGTTGTTCTTCTTCTGCGCCAGCATCTTCCGGACGTGCCCGAGGTAGAAGCCGTAGAGGTCGGGGTCGCCGTAGGTCAGCAGGGCGTTGTTGAACAGGTTGCCCTGGGTCGTGGTCAGGTTGTGCGAGCCGATGACGACGACGTCCTTCTTGCCCTCGGTCTCGGAGAACATCCACAGCTTGTCGTGGTTGATCGAGTGCGGGCTCCCGTCGTGGGCGATGCAGCCGGTGCTGAGCCCGCCGGGGCCGCAGAACACCAGCTGGGTGAGTCCGGCGGACTTGAGGATCGGCATCGCGGTGTTGGCCGGGTCGTCGTCCGCGCCGCCGTCGATGGCGATCCGCACCTGCACCCCGCGGGCCTGCGCCACCTTGAGCGCCTCGGCGGCCGCCGGCCGGGTCCAGCTGTAGACGGAGAAGTGGATCTCCGATCCGGGCGGCGCGCCGTTGATCAGCTGGACCAGCCGGGTTTCGATCGAGTGGTCGCGGTCGCCGTTCTCCGGCGGGTTGTTGAACAGCGCTTCCATCCCGCTCGCGGCGAGCGGCTCGGCCGCCGTCGCGGCGTTCGCGGCCACGCCGCCGGACAGCGCCACCACCGCGCACGCGGCCGCCGCACCCGCGGCGAGCGCCCGGCGCATTCTCTGGGGAACCATGTCTTCCTCCCTGTCGGTCTCCCCAAGCTCGCAACCCGCCGTACAAGATCCGTACACCCGCCACGTCCCGCCGCATACACGACGAACGGGACACTTGCGCGCCGCCGCGTCGCGATCGAGACTGCCGGGATGGATCAGCACCTCGTCGACCGCGCCCGGCAGCACTCCCTCGGCGACCTGCTCCGCCGCACCGCGCTGCGGCTGCCGGACAAGCTCGCCGTCGTCGACGGCACCACGAAGCTCACCTTCGCCGAGTTCGAGGCCGCCGCCAACCGCTGCGCCCACGCCCTCGCCGCCCGCGGCCTGGCCAAGGGCGACCGGCTCGCGCTGCTGAGCCACAACTGCTTCCAGTACGGCGTCCTCGCCTTCGCCACCGCGAAGCTCGGCGTGCTGCTCGTACCGGTCAACTTCATGCTCGGCGCCGACGAGATCGCCTACATCCTGCGGCACGCCGAAGTCAAAGCGTTCGTCGCCGAGGACGCCCTGGAGCCGACTGCAGCGAAAGCCCTCGAGCTGGCCGAACTGGGTGACGTCGTCCGCGGCCGCATCCCGAAGAACGGCGGCGGCGAATGGGAAGACGTGACCGCCTGGCTGTCCGAAGGGGACGCCGGAGCACCGGACGTCCTCGTCGCCGACGACGACCCGCTGCGGATCATGTACACCTCCGGCACCGAGTCGCGCCCCAAGGGCGTGCTGCTGTCGAGCCGGTCGCTCATCGCGCAGTACGTCTCGTGCGTGATCGACGGCGGCATGAGCGCCGACGACGTCGAGGTGCACTCGCTGCCGCTGTACCACTGCGCCCAGCTGGACTGCTTCTTCTCCGTCGACGTCTACCTCGGCGCGACGAGCGTGATCTTGCCCGGCCCGGACCCGGCCGCGCTGCTCGCCGCCGTCGAGCGGGAGCGCGCCACGAAGCTGTTCGCGCCGCCGACGGTGTGGATCTCGTTGCTGCGCCACGAAAACTTCGACCGCACCGACTTGTCCAGTCTGCGAAAGGGCTACTACGGCGCTTCGGCGATGCCGGTCGAGGTGCTGCGCGAGCTGCGCCGGTGCCTGCCCGACGTCGAGCTGTGGAACTTCTACGGCCAGACCGAAATGGCGCCGCTCGCGACCATCCTGCGTCCGCACGAGCAGCTCGCGCGCGCCGGGTCGGCCGGGCGGGCGTCGCTGAACGTCGAGACGCGGATCGTCGACGACGAGGACAACCCCGTGGCGCCGGGCGAGATCGGCGAGATCGTGCACCGGAGCCCGCACGCCACCCTCGGCTACTACCGCGACGAGGCCAAGACCGCCGAAGCGTTCCGCGCCGGCTGGTTCCACTCCGGCGACCTCGGCGTCGTCGACGAGGACGGCTATCTGTCCGTCGTGGACCGCAAGAAGGACATGATCAAGACCGGCGGCGAGAACGTCGCCAGCCGGGAGGTCGAGGAGGCGCTGTACCTGCTCGACGGCGTCGCCGAGGTCGCCGTGTTCGGGATCGGCCATCCACACTGGATCGAAGCGGTGACCGCGGTCGTCGTTCCGCGAGAAGGCGTCACCCTCGACGCTGCGCAAGTGATCGACCACGCAAAGGCACACCTCGCCGGTTACAAATGCCCCAAGTACGTCGTCTTCGCGGACCGCCTTCCCAAGAACCCCAGCGGAAAGATCGTCAAGCGGGAATTGCGGGAACGACACAAAGGACTCGCGAGCGAGGGCTGAGCCACCGAAAACTCCTTGCGTGGCACGGGAGACCGCGGATACCGTCGGCTGCCCGCCACGGCTTTCCGAGGAACGCGGGACGTGCGTCCCACCAGGGCCGGCGGCCCGGAAACGAGATGTCCGAAAGCCATGGCGCGCGGCGTCCGTCGGGTCTAGTAATGAGGCCGTTCCTCGTTCCCGAACCGCGAAAGGAATCTCCCGTGTCCGTTTTCCTCGCCGTCCTGCTCGCCCTGGGCGCCGGGCTGTTCGTCGGCAGCCGTGTCCACAGCGCCCGCGAGGCCCGCGCCAACTACTCCGCCTACCGGGCCCGGACCGCGAAGGGCTTCGGGGAGATGATCCGCTCCGGCGTGTCCGCCCTCCTCGCCGTCGCCGGCGCCCTCGTGCTGCTCTTCATCCTGCTGAACGTGCTCCAGCAGGCCTGACGCGGAACCCGACTCATGGCGGGTTGTTGCCGTCCCGGCGGCAGCGCACGCTTTCCCCTGGCCCCGACGGGCGGGGCCGGGAAAGGACTCCCCCATGAGATCGAGGGTGCTTTCTGCTGCGCTCAGTGCGGCCATCGGCCTGCTGGGCACAGTCGTCGTCGCCGCGCCGGCCCAGGCCGCCGCGGTCTGCGGTGACCAGGTCGTCGGCAACGGCGGGTTCGAGAGCGGCACGGCGCCGTGGATCCAGACCAGTGGCGTGATCTCCGCCGCCACCACGGCGGAGCCCGCGCACGGCGGGACGATGGACGCCTGGCTGGACGGCTACGGCAGCACGCACACCGACACCCTGTCCCAGTCGCTGACGCTGCCCGCCGGCTGCGCGTCGGCGACGCTCTCGTGGTGGGCGCACGTCGACACCAAGGAGACGACGACCTCCACCGCCTACGACAAGCTGACGGTGCAGGCGGGATCCGACACCCTCGCGAGTTACTCCAACCTCGACAAGAACACCGGGTACGTCCAGCGCACGGTCGACGTGTCGCGCTACCTGGGCCAGACCGTCACGCTCAAGATCACCGGCGCCGAGGACTCGAGCCTGGCGACCAACTTCCTCCTCGACGACTTCTCGCTGACCACGACCGGGACGTCCGACCCGCAGTCGCCGGTCGTGACCTCGCCGGGCGCCCAGTCGAGCGCCGTCGGCCAAGCCGTGTCGCTGCAGGTCCAGGCCGGTGACCCGCAGCACGACGCGCTCACCTACACCGCGACCGGGCTGCCCGCCGGGCTCGCCATCGGCGCGAGCACGGGCAAGATCACCGGCACCCCGGCCACGGCCGGGACGTCCTCGGTGACGGTCACGGCCAAGGACCCGGCCGGCCACAGCGGCAGCGCGACGTTCGGCTGGACGGTCACCGCCGCGCCCGCGGACTCCACCCGCACCCCGATCAACCCCGCCTACACGGTCAACCTGACCTCGAACACCGCCGGCACCACGTGGACCGGCCACCAGAGCGTCAGCTTCACCAACGGCTCGGCGACCGCGCTGCCCGAGGTCTACCTGCGACTCTGGGACAACTACCACGGCAGCTGCCCGACGACGCCGATCACGGTCACGAACGTCACCGGCGGCACGCCGGCCGCGCTGAGCGTGAACTGCACCGCCATGAAGATCACGCTGCCTTCGCCGCTGGCGCAGGGGCAGTCGGCGACCATCGGGTTCGACCTGGGCATCGTCGTGCCGAGCGGCGCCGACCGGTTCGGCCACGACGGCGCGTACAACATGATCGGCAACGCGCTGCCCGTGCTGGCGGTCCGCGACGGCGCGGGCTGGCACCTCGACCCGTACACCAACAACGGCGAGTCCTTCTACACGGTGATCGGCGACTTCGACGTCACGCTCGTGCACCCGGCGTCGCTGCTGACCCCGGCCACCGGCACGTCGACCGAGACGACCAGCGGCACGACGACCACCACGCACGCGGTGGCTCCGAAGGTGCGCGACTTCGCGTGGGCCGCCGGGCCGTTCGCCAAGATCACCACGACGTCCGGCAAGGGCGTGCGCGTCAACGTCTACTCGGTCAGCGGGATCTCGACCAGCAGCGCCAACCAGATGCTGACCTTGGCCGCCGACTCGATCGACGTCCACTCGGGCCGCTTCGGCGACTACCCGTACGGCGAGGTCGACGTGGTGCTGGACAACAACTTCTGGTTCGGCGGCATGGAGTACCCGGGCTTCGTGCTCGACCTCGTGTCGACCACGGCGCTCCCGCACGAGCTGGCGCACCAGTGGTTCTACGGGATCGTCGGCGACGACGAGTACACCTCGCCGTGGCTGGACGAGAGCTTCACCGACTACGCCACCGACCTCTACCGCGGGGTCACCGGCAGCGGCTGCGGCATCACGTGGCAGTCGAGCGCGGAGAAGCTGACCAACTCGATGGCCTACTGGGACGCGCATTCGTCCCGGTACTCGACGGTCGTCTACAACTACGGCAAGTGCACCCTGCACGACCTGCGGCGGCTGATCGGCGACCCGGCGATGGCGAACCTGCTCAAGTCGTACGCGCAGTCGCACTGGTACGGCGTGTCGACCACGGCCGAGTTCAAGGCCGCTGCGCAGGCGGCGGCCGGGTCGACCGACCTGACGTCGTTCTGGGCCGCGCACCGCGTGGAGGGCTGACGAAATCCGGTTGGAGTTCCCCGTCCGCGTCCGCCAGTCTGGGGACATGGACGGGGAACGGCTCTTCTGCGGCACCGCGCTCGCCGCGCGCATCGAGCGCGCCGAAGCCCGGTTGATCGCCGAAAGCAGCGACGCCGCCCGAGCGCGGCGCGGGGACTCCGTGGGGTTCGCGCGTCCGCTCGCCGGCGGCGTCGCGAGCTTCGCGGAGGCGGATTCGCCGTTCAACAAGATCGCCGGGCTCGGCTTCGACGGCCTGCCCGACGCTCTCGACGAGGTCGAGCAGGCCTTCGCCGAGCTGGGCGCGCCGGTGCAGGTCGAGCTTGCGCAGCTCGCCGACCCCGCGGTGGGGGCGTTCCTCACCCGGCGCGGCTACCACCTGGAGTCGTTCGAGAACGTGCTCGGCCGGCGGGTCGGCGAGTCGTCCGCCCCCGACGGCGTGCGGCTCGCCGGCGACGACGAACTGGAAACGTGGCTGGCCGAGATCGCCGACGCGTTCGCCGTCGCCGACATCGAGGGCGTGCCGTCGCACGAGGACTTCCCGCGACAGACCGTGATCGACGCGATGCGGGACATGGCCGGCGTGCGGCGCTACGTCGCCGAGCGCGAGGGCGAGTTCGCCGGCGGGGCGAGTTTCCGCGTCACCGACGGGATCGCGCAGTTCACCGGCGCCGCCACCGTGCCGCGGTTCCGGCGCCGCGGGGTGCAGACGGCCCTGCTGCGGGCGCGGCTCGCGGCGGCCGCCGAGGCCGGGTGCGACGTCGCCGTCGTCACGACGCAGCCGGGGTCGAAATCGCAGCAGAACGTGCAGCGGCAGGGGTTCGACCTGCTCTACGCGCGGGCGATCTTGGTGAAGGGCGTCTCCTCGACGAGTTCGTCGGGCGCCGACAGCCGCCACGCCTCGTAGAGGAGTTCGGCCAGCTCGTCGGCGTCGATCTTGTCGAGGTACACCACGACCCAGCCGAAGCCGCCGGCGGTGAACTGGACCTCGAAGACGTCGGGCCGCTCCGCGACCAGCGCGAGCTGTTCGGAGATCTCCTGCTTGAGACCGACGGTCCGGGTCCGCGGCCAGAAGTAGCCGAACCGCTTGCCGCGCACGCTGAACGACGAGTAGTCGCGTGCCTCCGACCGCTGGACCTCCGCCAGCCGGCCGAGCAGCGATTCGAGTTTCCGGACCGTGACCGTCACCTGTCGCTCCCCCTGTCTCCGGCGACCACCGTAGCGCGCCGGTACCGTGCGGGACATGAGCGATCCGCGTGACGTCGTGGTCAAGCGGGGGCACACCCCCGGCGCGACCGCCGCCGAGGCCGCGGGCCTGCGCTGGCTGGCCGCGACGGCCACGGTCCCGGTACCGCTCGTCCGCGGCCAGGACGACGACACGCTCGTCATCGACCGCGTCCCGGCCGGGCGTCCGTCCCCGGCCGCGGCGGAGCGCTTCGGCCGCGGGCTGGCCCGGCTGCACGCGGCCGGCGCGCCGGCGTTCGGCTCGCCTCCCCCGGACGGGCCGGCCGACGCGTGGATCGGGCTCGCGCCGATGGCGAACGTCCCGGCCGGAGACTGGGCGTCGTGGTACGCGTCGGACCGGGTGCTGCCGTACGTCCGGCGGGCCGTCGACGCGGGGACGTTGGACGCTTCGGAGGCGGCGGTGTTCGAGCGCGCCTGCGCCCGGATCCCGGCGTCGGCGGAGCCGCCCGCGCGGCTGCACGGCGACCTGTGGACCGGCAACGTCCTGTGGGACGGGCGCGAGGCGTGGCTGATCGACCCGGCCGCGCACGGCGGGCACCGCGAGACGGACCTGGCGATGCTGCACCTGTTCGGCTGCCCGCACCTCGACCGCGTCGTCGCCGCGTACGACGAGGAAGCGCCCCTGGCCGACGGGTGGCGCGACCGGATCGGGCTGCACCAGCTGTTCCCGCTGCTGGTCCACACGGTCCTGTTCGGACGGTCGTACGCCGGCCGGGCGCTCGCGGCGGCGCGCTCGTTCTAGCAGCGCTGCAGCATGGTCTCGAGAGCCGTCTTCTCCGGGACGGTGATCGTCAGGCCGTAGTTGCTCTTGACGACGATCCAGTCCGTGGCGTAGGTGCACCAGTACGAGACGAGCGGCGGCTTCCACTGGTCGGGGGCCTTGTCGCTCTTCTGCTCGTTGAGGTTGTCGGTGACGGCGTGCAGCTGCGGGCGGATCAGGTCGTTCGCGAACTGCTCGCGGCGTTCCTGGGTCCACTTCTTGGCGCCGCTGACCCAGGCCTGCCCGAGCGGAACCATGTGGTCGATGTCCACATCGGACGCTTTGTGCCAGGTTTCGCCGTCGTAGGCGCTGACCCAGGTACCGGACTTCGGGGCGCAGTCGGCGTTGGTGGTGACGTCCTTGCCGTCGCGCTTGAGCACCTGCTCGCGCGTGTCGCAGGCGCCGTCGACCTTGTCCCAGTGCGGGAACTTGTCGCGGCTGTAGCCGTCCATGGTGCCGCGCACGGCGATCGGGAGCTTCGCCAGCTGAGCCCGCGCTTCGGCGGGCGCGATGGGCGGAGCCTGCTGCGTGCCGGTGGGCCGGCTCCCGGCGGCGAGCCCGTCCGGCACCTTGCAGCCGGTGAGGGAAACGCCGGTGAGGACGGCCAGCAGGACGAGCGCTCGGGTGCGCGGCATCGTGAACCCCTTTCACGTCTACCGGGAGGTGCCCAAGCGGAGTCGCGGAGAAACGGTGCAGATGGCGTAGTTGGCGCGAACTTTACGAGCCGTGGAAGACCTGCGCGACGAAAACCGCGGCGATGACCCCCACGGTGACGAGCACGGTGAGGACGAAGAGCAGCGCCCACGGCACGAGCCGGATGGGCCGTTGCCGCGGGAAGACGGCTTGACCGCGCTGGACGGGGATCTGCGGGAGGGGCTCCTCGTCGGCCGTGGGCGGTGGCGGCGGCGGATCGGGCGCGACCTGGACGACGGCGGGCAGCACGGGCAGCCGGGCGGGGATGCGCGCGGGGAAGCCGTCGGCGAGGAGGGCCGACCGGGGCGGGGCCAGGTGGGCGAGGGAGAGGGCGTAGCAGGCGTCGAGGACGTCGTCGGCCGACCAGACGGTGCGCCAGCGGTTGTGCTGCCCGATGATCCGGCGCAGGCCCCGAGGATCGGCGAGGACGACGGCCACGTCGGGGACGGATTCGGGTTCGCGGGGGTGCGGAACGGCTGCCAGTCCGGTTTCGGCCGTCATGTCCGGCAGTCGCTCGTGTGATCCGGACTCCGGTCGCGGGTCGTCCGCCGACCGAGGCTCGGGCAGCCCGGCCACCAGTTCCTCGTGGCCGCCAAGCCCGGGCTCGATCGCCACCGAATCCGCCGCCGGCTCGGCCAATCGTCCGCCCAGATCCGCCTCGGAGATCGGGGGCACGACCGCGACCAGCCCCGTCACGTACCGCCCGCCGTCATGTGCGGCCAATGCCCCCTTCGCCGCCGCGACTCCCGCTCCCGCTCGCTCCTCCGGCCCCGGCGACACGCCCACCCCCGGCTCGTGCGCCGCGATCACCACCACGCCCGATCGGGTGAACACCAGCGCGTCCACCACCCGGGGACCGCGGCGGCTCGGGACCGTGATCCCCGCCAGTGCCAACCCCGTCAGGTGATCCGGACCCCGGCCCCACGAACGCAGCAACCCCACGAGGTGCTCCGCGGCGGCGGGCAGGCGCCGCTCGTCACCGGTGCGCTGGAAGGCCACGAGCACCGCCGCACACTCCTCCCACGAGTAGAGCTCCCTCGACGGTAAGAGCGGACCCGCCGCCGCCCCAGCAGCCGAACGAGTGATCGAACACCACCGTGCGTAGCCGGGCATGCTGGAACCGCATCCGCACGCACGAGGGAGACACGATGCCCCCAGCCGCCTACCAGGGCCGCGCGCTCGACGTCGACCGGGACTTCTACCGGCGGCTCGCCGAGGACGACGGCCGGGAGCTCGTCGACGCCTTCGAAGTCCCCATCCGCTCGGGCCGCGCGTGGCGCGTGCCCGCGGGTCACCTCTGCCGGCTCAAGACCGTCGACGGCCCGCAGGTCGGCGACCTCAACCTGTGGAACGCCGCCGACCCCCGCGAACGCTTCTGGGCCGCGCGCACCCGTCAGCTGCAGCGCGCGCACGTCAGCACGTTCGACCGGCTCTGGTCGACACTGCCCTTCCTCCGCCCGCTCGCGACGATCACTGCCGACACCCTCGAAAACTACGGCGAAGACTCCGACGGCGGCCGGGTGCACGACCTGCTCGGCACCCGCTGCGACCCGTACGTCAACCGGATGCTCACCGGCGAGGACTTCGACTTCCACTGCCACTCGAACCTGGTGCGCGCGGTCGCGCCGTTCGGGCTGACCGAGTTCGACGTGCACGACGTCCTGAACGTCTTCCAGTGCACCGGCCTCAACGACGAGGACCGGTACTTCATGAAGGCCTGCCCCGCCCGCCCCGGCGACCACTTCGAGTTCTTCGCCGAGCTGGACCTGCTGTGCGCGCTGTCCACCTGCCCGGGCGGCGACCTGTCCATCCCGCTCTGGGGTCCGGGCGCCCGCGACCCGATCGACGTCTGCCACCCGATCGGCGTCGAGGTGTTCAAGCCGCGCGACGGCCTGCTCGACGGGCGGCGCGAACCCGAGCGCGCCGCCTACCGCGGCCTGCACGGCGTCCGGCTGCCGGAGTGGGGCGCGTAACCCCTGTGCCGCAACGGATTCCGCCGGGACGGTGCACCGCACTTGCGCCGCGTGTGATGATGGCAGTCCGGGGACACCGATCGGCTCGGCGAGGAGTGCGAGTGGACCTGCGGACCGAGATCGCGCAGTCGTGGCGGCGGGCGGAGCTTTCCGGGCTCTCGCCGGCGTCGTCGGTCGAGCGCCTGGACGTCGCCGACGTCGACAGCCGCAGCCGGCTCCTGCGGGCCGCCTCGCCGGTGCTGGACGAGCTGGCCCGGCAGCTGGCCGGGACGCGCTTCTGCGTCGTGCTGGCCGACGACGAGTGCCGGATCGTGGCCCGCCGGTTCAGCGAGCGGTCGGTCGAGCTGGCGCTGGAGAACATCAGCGCGGTGCCCGGCTGCCAGTTCCTGGAGGAGCGGACCGGCACGAACTCCCTCGCGACGCCGTTCGAGACCCGCCGCGGCGTGTCCGTCGACGGCGACGAGCACTTCCTCGAAGCCATGAAGCAGTTCACCTGCTACGGCCACCCGGTGGTGCACCCGGCGACGCGGCGGCTCGCCGGCGTCCTCGACATCACCGGCCCGGCGGGCGACGCGAACCCGCTGCTCGGCCCGTTCCTGCGCCGCGCGGTCGCCGACATCGAACGGCGGCTGCTCGACGGTGCGAAGCTCGCCGAGCAGCAGCTGCTGGCCGCGTTCCAGTCGGTGCAGCACCGGGCGTGCGCGGTGCTGGCGCTCGGCCAGGACGTCGTGCTCGCGAACACGGCGGCGACCGAGCTGGTCGACACGGCCGACCACCGGCTGCTGCGGGAGCTGGGCCGCACCCGGCGCGGGCTCCGGCGGCTCCGGCTGACGTCGGGCACGCCGGTCGAGGTGCGCGTCGAGGCGGTGTCGGCGAACGCCGGGCTGCTCTTCGAGCTGGCGCCGGTGCGGACGTCGAGCCCGGTCGTGTCGCGCCCGCGAGCCGCGCGCGGCCTCTTCCCCGAGCAGATCGACGAGCGGCTCCGCGGCGCGGGCCGGGCCCGCCGGCGCGTGCTGATCTCCGGCGAGCCGGGCGCGGGCCGGACGACGGCGGCGCGCGTCGTCGCCGGGGACGAGCCGCTGCACGAGTTCGACGCGTCCGACGTCGTCGCCGGCGAAGCCGAGTGGTGCGCGCGGGTGGAGGCGGGGGCGTCCATGCGCGGCCTGCTCGTGGTGGACGGCATCCAGCTGCTGCCCCCGCTGGCGGCGGTTCGCCTCTCCCGGCTGCTGGACACGACGACGGCGTGGTTCGCGCTGCTCAGCGGTCCACCGGCGGACCTGCGCGGCGAGCAGGCGACCCTGGCGGCGCGCATGCACCGGCGGATCGAGCTGCCTCCACTGCGCGAGCGGCGCGACGAGATCCCGGCGATCGCCCGTGCGCTGCTGCGCGGTTTCGGCGACTCCCTCCGGCTGACCCCGGGCGCGCTGGAACTGCTGGGATCGCAGCAGTGGCCGGGCAACCTCCGCGAGCTGGCCGGAGTCCTGGCGGGCGCGGCCGACCGCCGTTCGGCGGGCGACCTGACGGCGGAGGACGTGGCACCGGGCTGTGCGGAGACGGCCCCGGGCGGCGCGCTGAGCGGCTGGGAGCAGGCGGAGTACGACGTGATCGTCCGGACGCTGCGAGCCTGCGACGGCAACAAGGTCCGGGCGGCCAAGCAGCTCGGCATCAGCCGCTCGACGCTCTACAACCGGATGCGCGCCCTGCGGGTCCGCTGAGCCCGAGCGCCCCGGGTGTCCGGGATTTGGACACTCCGTCCCCTCCCCCGCTCCACACAATCGAGGCAACGCAGAGCGCACCGCCGCACGTGGAGGAGATGGCCGTGAAAACCAAGGCAGCCGTACTGTTCGATGCCGGCAAGCCGTTCGAGATCATGGAGCTGGACCTCGACGGCCCGGGTCCCGGCGAGGTGCTCATCAAGTACACCGCCGCCGGGTTGTGCCACTCGGATCTGCACCTGATCGACAACGACCTCGTGCCGCGCTTCCCGATCATCGGCGGCCACGAGGGCGCCGGGATCGTCGAAGAAGTCGGCGCCGGCGTGACCAAGGTGCAGGCGGGCGACCACGTCGTCTGCAGCTTCATCCCGAACTGCGGCACCTGCCGCTACTGCTCGACCGGCCGCCAGAACCTCTGCGACATGGGCGCCACCATCCTCGACGGCCACATGCCGGACGGCACCTTCCGCTTCCACGGCGGCGGGCAGGACTTCGGCGCGATGTGCATGCTCGGCACGTTCTCCGAGCGCGCCACCATCTCGCAGCACTCCGTCGTCAAGGTCGACGACTGGCTGCCCTTGGAAACCGCCGTCCTGGTCGGCTGCGGCGTCCCGACCGGCTGGGCCACCGCCAACTACGCCGGCGGCGTCCGGGCCGGCGACACCACCGTCGTCTACGGCATCGGCGGCATCGGCATCAACGCCGTGCAGGGCGCCAAGCACGCCGGCGCGAAGTACGTGGTCGCGGTCGACCCGATCGAGTTCAAGCGGGAGACGGCGCTCAAGTTCGGCGCCACCCACGCGTTCGCGACCGCGGCCGAAGCCGCCGAGAAGGTCACCGAGCTCACCTGGGGCCAGCTGGCCGACCAGGCGCTGATCACCGTCGGCACGGTCGACGAAGACGTCGTCAGCGAGGCGTTCAACGTCGTCGGCAAGGGCGGCACGGTCGTCATCACCGGCCTCGCCAACCCCGAGAAGCTCACCGTGCACGTCTCCGGCGGCGTCCTGACGCTGTTCGAGAAGACGATCAAGGGTACGCTGTTCGGCTCGGCGAACCCGCAGTACGACATCGTCCGGCTGCTGCGCCTCTACGACGCCGGGCAGCTGAAGCTCGACGAGCTGGTGACCCGCAAGTACACCCTCGAGCAGGTCAACGAGGGCTACCAGGACCTGCGCGACGGCAAGAACATCCGCGGCGTCATCGTCCACGAGTGACCCACCGGAGTCCACAGTGGACCTCGACGCGTCGTACCGGATGAACCCGCTGGTGACCCTCGACGCGCTCGTCCACGAGCGCCGGGAAGGATGCCTGCTCGACGCTCCGGACGTGGTCCGGTTCGCCCGCGCCCTGGCGATGCACGCGACGGCCCGCGACGCGCTCGACGCCGCGGAGCTCGCCGAAACCAGCCGGGCCCGGCTGGTTTCGGCGCTGGCCCACCTGGCCGCCGCCGGGATCATCGTCACCGACCCGTGAACCGGGCGGGTGGCCACCACAACGGCGTGGTGGCCACCCGCCGGCTCACGGCCGCGGCGCGTTGCGCAGGTTGGCGCGCGCCAGGTCGACCATCTTGCCGACGCCCCCGTTGAGCACCGTCTTCGTCGCGCCCAAGGCGAATCCGCGCACCATCTCGCCGGTGATGCGCGGCGGGATCGAGAGCGCGTTGGGGTCGGTCACCACCTCGACCACCGCCGGGCCCGGGTGGGCGAACGCCTTCTCCAGCGCGCCGCGGACGTCGGCCGGGTCCTCGACGCGGACGGAGAACACCCCGCACGCCGCCGCGATCGCCGCGAAGTTCACCGGTGCGTGGTCGGTGCCGAAGTCCGGGAGGCCGTCGACGAGCATCTCCAGCTTCACCATGCCCAGCGTGGCGTTGTTGAACACCACGACCTTCACCGGGACGTCGTAGGTGGGCAGCGTCAGCAGGTCGCCCATCAGCATCGCGAGCCCGCCGTCGCCCGAGAGGGACACGACCTGGCGGCCCGGCTGGGACAGCTGCGCGCCGATCGCGTGCGGCAGCGCGTTCGCCATGCTGCCGTGGCGGAACGAGCCGAGCACGCGGCGGCGGCCGTTCGGGGTCAGGTAGCGCGCGGCCCAGACGTTGCCCATGCCCGTGTCGACGGTGAACACCGCGTCGTCGGCGGCGACCTCGTCGAGCACCGAGGCGACGTACTCCGGGTGGATCGGCCGGCGCTGCTCGATCTTGCCCGTGTACGCGCCGACGACCTTTTCCAGCTTCCGCACGTGTTCGCGCAGCATCCGGTCGAGGAACGCGCGGTCGGTGCGGGGCCGCAGCAGCGGCAGCAGCGCACGCAGCGTCTCGCGCACGTCGCCGTGCACCGCCAGGTCCAGCGGCGTGCGCCGGCCGAGGCGCGAGGCGTCGTGGTCGAGCTGGATCGTGCGGGCCTGCGGGAGGAAGTTGTCGTACGGGAAGTCCGTGCCCAGCAACACGATCCGGTCGGCCTCGTGCATCGCGTCGTAGCAGGCGCCGTAGCCGAGCAGGCCGCTCATGCCGACGTCGAACGGGTTGTCGAACTGGATCCACTCCTTGCCGCCGAGCGAGTGCCCGACCGGCGCGGCGAGCTTTTCCGCCAGCGCCATGACCTCGTCGTGCGCGCCGCGGACGCCCGCGCCGGCGAACAGCATCACCTTCTCGCCCGAGTTCAGCAGGTCCGCGAGCTCCTGCACGGTCTCCGGGGACGGCACCGCGGGCGACGGCGTGACCAGCGGGAGGCGCTCGGTCAGCGGGCCGGTGGCCTTGCGGTCGGCGAGGTCGCCGGGAATCGTGAGCACGGCGACGCCGCCCTTGCCGACGGCGGCCTGCGTGGCGATGCGCAGCAGCCGCGGCAGCTGCGCCGGGTCCGCCACGACCTCGCTGAAGTGGCTGCACTCGGCGAACAGCCGGTCCGGGTGGGTCTCCTGGAAGAAGCCGGTGCCGATCTGGTTGGACGGGATGTGCGACGCGATCGCGAGCACCGGCGCGCCGGAGCGGTGGGCGTCGAACAGGCCG
Source organism: Amycolatopsis sp. MEPSY49 (assembly GCF_051337345.1). NCBI lineage: Bacteria > Bacillati > Actinomycetota > Actinomycetes > Pseudonocardiales > Pseudonocardiaceae > Amycolatopsis > Amycolatopsis sp. MEPSY49. The sequence goes on from NZ_JBDLYJ010000002.1 coordinate 1,130,814, forward strand.
TTGATCAGGTGCAGGTTGCCCGGCCCGCAGCTGCCCGCGCACACGGCGAGCTTGCCGGTGACCTGCGCCTCGGCCGCCGCGGCGAAGGCGGCGGTCTCCTCGTGCCGGACGTGCACCCACTCGATGCCGTCGGTGCGGCGGACCGCGTCGACGATCGGGTTGAGGCTGTCGCCGACGATGCCGTAGATGCGCTCGACACCCGCGTCCCGCAGGGTCCTGACCAGTTGTTCTGCCACGGTTGCCATACCTCCAGGGTGGCCCGTCACCACCGATGCGTCCAATGCCTGATTGGCTGAAAATCCATACACTGAGCGCATGGACGTCCAGACGCTGCGGCTCTTCCGCGAGGTCGCCGGCGGCGCCACCGTCACGGAGACCGCCGCGCGGGGCCACCTCACCCAGCCCGCGCTGTCGCGGGCCCTGCGGCGGCTCGAACACGACGCCGGCGCCGAGCTGTTCCGCCGGTCCGGGCGGGTGCTGCGGCTGACCCCGGCCGGGCACGCGTTCCGGCGGCACGTCGAGCTCGTCCTCGACCAGCTGGACCAGGGCCTGCGCGAGGTCGCCGAGATCGTCGACCCGGGCACCGGCGTGGTGCCGCTGGCCTTCCTGCACACGTTCGGCACGTGGCTGGTTCCGTCGGTGCTGAGCGGCTTCCTGCGCGAGCACGCCGGCGCCCGCTTCGAGCTGCGGCAGCATGGCGAAGCGGGCCTCGAAGCAGAGCTCCTCGACGGCACGGCGGACCTCGTCATCACCAGCGGCGACCCCGGGCACCCGCAGCTGCACTGGGAACGCCTCCTCGTCGAGCCGCTGCGGCTCGCGGTCCCGCCGCACCACCGGTTCGCCGGGCGCCGGCGGGTCCGCCTCGCCGATCTCGCGGACGAGACGTTCATCCTCCTGCGGCCCGGCTACGCCCTGCGCGAGACGACCGAGCGGCTGTGCGCCGAGGCCGGGTTCACGCCGCGGATCGGGTTCGAGGGCGACGAAGTCGAGACGCTGCGCGGGCTCGTCACCGCCGGGCTCGGCGTGTCCGTGCTGCCGCTGCCGCACACCGCGACGTTCCCGGCGCCGCACCTCGCACTGACCGATGTGGACGCTGCCCGCGACATCGGCCTGGCCTGGGCGGCCGGGCGGACTCTCCCGCCGCTCAGCGAAACCTTCCGGCGGTACGTCCTGGCCGCCGGCCTCGACCGTCCACAAGGGACTATGTGAGAACCGCCTTAGGACCAGGCGGTTCTCCCGTCGGTGTGCCAGGGTGGAGACATGGCCGCGCTGAGATCCTTCCTGACGTCCTGGACCTCCGTCACGCCGGTGCTCGGGATCGTCGTGCTGGCACTGGCGTGGGGCCGTGACCTCGGCCCGGTGTTCGTGGCGGTCGTCGCGATCGCGCTGGGCGCGACGGTGCTGGCCGCGGTGCACCACGCGGAGGTCGTCGCGCACCGCGTCGGCGAGCCGTTCGGGTCGCTGGTGCTCGCGGTCGCGGTCACTGTCATCGAGGTCGCGCTGATCGTCACGATGATGGTCTCCGGCGGGCCGGAGGCCGGGTCGCTGGCGCGGGACACGGTGTTCGCCGCGGTGATGATCACGACCAACGGCATCGTCGGCATCTCCCTGCTCGTCGGCGCGCGGCGCTACGGCTCGACGCTGTTCAACCCCGAAGGCAGCGGGGCCGCGCTGGCCACGGTCGCGACGCTGGCGGCGCTGAGCCTGGTGCTGCCGACGTTCACCTCCAGCACGCCGGGCCCGGCGTTCTCCCCGGCGCAGCTGACGTTCGCCGCGCTCGCGTCCCTGGTGCTGTACGGGACGTTCGTGCTGACGCAGACCGTCCGCCACCGCGACTTCTTCCTCCCGGTGGCGGCCGACGGCGAGGTCAAGGAGGACGACCACGCGGAACCACCGTCGACCCGGGCGGCGCTGGGCAGCCTCGCGCTGCTGCTGGTGGCGCTGGTCGCGGTGGTCGGGCTGGCGAAGGTGGAGTCCCCGGCGATCGAGGCCGGCGTGCGCGCGGCCGGGTTCCCGCAGTCGTTCGTCGGGGTGGTGATCGCGTTGCTGGTGCTGCTGCCGGAGACCCTCGCCGCGGTCCGCGCGGCCCAGCGCGACCGGATGCAGATCAGCCTCAACCTGGCCTACGGCTCGGCGATCGCGAGCATCGGCCTGACGATCCCGGCGATCGCGCTGGCGTCGGTGTGGCTGCCGGTCCAGCTCCTGCTGGGGCTGGGTTCGACGCAGATCGTGCTGCTGGCGCTGACCGTGGTGGTGAGCGTGCTGACGGTGGTCCCCGGCCGGGCGACCCGCCTGCAGGGCGGCGTGCACCTGGTGCTGCTGGCCGGGTTCCTGGTGCTGGCCGTCAATCCGTGAGCCGAGCCTCGTCCCGGGTCGGCTGGAACAGCTCGACGGGGTTGCCGGAAGGGTCGTCGACGAGCACCTGATCCCCGCCGACCCCGTGGACGACGTCCCCCCGCAGCCGCACGCCGGCGGCGGCCAGCCGTTCGACTTCGGCGGCCAGGTCGTCGACCTCGAGGGCAAACCGGTTCCACCCGCCGGGCTCCGGGGTGACCCCGCCGACCGCGGCCCCACCACCCGGGCCACCGCCGGGCGCGGAGAGCAGCAGCCGGAGGTCGCCGCGGGTCAGCATCGCGAACCCGGGCGCGGGGTGCATCCGCTCGGTGAACCCGAGGTACCCGCAGTAGAAGGAGATCGCGGCATCGACGTCGTCGACGACGTACCGGACGCTCACGGTGGCCATGACCTCCAGCACAGCACAGCGGCGGGGCGGAGGCCAGCTCTCGGCCCGGGCGGCCGGCACCGGAGGTGGGGGTCTGCGCGTGGCGACCGGATGGCGTAACACGCTACGGCATCCGCGCGACCGATGGGCCATGAAGCGCATGATCGCGGTAGTGGTTGCTTCCGGGGCGATCGCAGCTGCGCTCACCGCGTGCTCCCGCCAGGCGCCCGCCGAGCCGGAGCCGAGCCGAGGTGACCGATCAGCCGCGCGTCCCACCTCGACCACGTCGGCACCGACCTTCACCATGAACGGCGCCTTCGATATCCCCGCCAGCGGTGAAGAAGCGATCGCTCAGGGCGCCGCATGCAGAGGAACTGGCACCTACTCGGACGCGGCCGCTGGTGCTCCGATTCGCGTCTACAACGGCAATGGCGATGTAATCGCTCACGGCACATTGCCGAACGGAACCTTTCAATCCACTCCCATCGGCACTGCGTGCGTCTTCTCCCTGACGGTGTCCGCGGTCCCGGACGGGCTGCTGCAGTACGGGGTCCAGATCGGTGAACACGGCGTCCGTCCCGTGAAGTCGGACGAGATGCACTCCTGGGTGTTCCTCTACGCCGGCTAAGCGCGTCAGGCCGGTGGCGTCGTCCGGACCTCGATCCCCACCACACACGTGTCGTCGTCGGTGTCGGCCGTGCTGTACGTCAGCAGCGTGTCCAGCTGGTGCTCCAACCCACCGTCGTGCCCCTTCACCAGCGACACCAACCGGGCCACCGTCTCCTGCACCGGACGGTCCCGCCGCTCGATCAGCCCGTCCGTGTAGATCAGCAGGATGTCGCCTTCGTCGAGCTCGACGTCCGACTCCTCGTAGGTGACGTCGCGGACCGCGCCCAGCAACGGGCCGCGGATCAGCGGCAACGTCGTCGCGCCGCCGTCGCGGTGGCGGACGATCGGGGGCAGGTGGCCGGCGCGGGCCCAGCGGAGCTTGCGGTGCGCCGGGTCGTACACCGCCGCCACCGCCGTGGCCGTGACGTGGTCGGTCAGGTGGTAGGCCACCAGGTTCAGCCACGTCAGCAGCTGCGCCGGCCCCGCGCCCGTCGCCGCCAGGCCGCGCAGGGCGTTGCGCAGGCTCACCATTCCCGTGGCCGCGTCGATGCCGTGGCCCGCGACGTCGCCGACGCACAGCAGGACCTCGCCCGTCGGCAGCGCCACCGCGTCGTACCAGTCGCCGCCGACCAGGTGTTCCTTCTCGGCCGGCCGGTAGCGCACCGCCGCGCGCAGGCCGGGCATGTCGATCGGGCCCTTCGCCGGCGGCATGATCGCGTGCTGCAGCTGCAGCGCCAGCCGGTTGCGCTCGATCGCCTGCTGCTCGGTCTCGGCCAGCCGGTCGCGCGTCGCCGCCAGCGCCACCTCGGTCCAGTGCTGCGCCGAGACGTCCTGGTAGGCCCCGCGGACCGCGACGAGCTCGCCGCGGCCGTCCACGACCGGCTCGGCGACCACCCGGATGTGCCGGGCGACGCCGTCGGAACGCTGCAGCCGGAACGCCGTCGACGACGGACGCCGGTGGTGCAGCACCGCGCGCAGGAACCGGCCGATCGCCTGGGCGTCGTCCTGGTGCGCGTGCGCGGCGAGGTCGTGCAAGGACAGCGGCGTCGCCGTGGCGGGCAGGCCGTACAGCGAGAACAGCTCGGTGTTCCAGGTGATCGCGCCGGTCACGACGTTCTCTTCGAACCCGCCGATCCGGCCGAGCCGCTGGGCGTGCTGCAGCAGCACGGCCAGTTTCGCCGCGTCGTCCTGGATGCGCAGGATCAGCAGGACGTTGCCGGCGAACCGGGTCAGGCTGATGTCGGTCAGCACGGTCAGCGGCACCGTGTCGACCAGGGTGGTGATCGCCATGCTGTCGGCGCGGAACGGCTCGCCGGTGGCGTAGACCCGCTGGATCATGTCGAGCAGGCCGCTCTCCTCGGCGGCCAGCGGATAGGTCTCCAGCAGGCGCGTGCCGACGATCCGGCTGCGGGGCCGCCCGCCGGGGTCGGCGAACCGGACGTTGGCGTGGTGGATCCGGAAGTCGCTCAGCCGGCCGCCGTCGAGGCACGGCGAGAGCAGCACGGCCGGGTCGTGCAGGCCGTCGACGAAGTCCACCAGCTCGCCGAGGAAGTCGCCCGAACCGTCGGCCGCCACCGGCGCGATCACGCCGTCCCAGGTGTCGAGCGTGTGCGCGCACAGCTCGGCCAGCGCCTCCAGCTGACGGCGCAGCCGTCCCGGTTCCGGGGGCAGGGGCTCGGGCCAGCACATCTCGACGACGCCGATGATCCGGCCGCCGGTGCCGGTGGGCACCGCGACGCGGCCGCCTTCGCCCAGCGTGTGCTGCCCGATCGACGGCAGCCCGCCGCCGGAGAGGGTCGGGAACCAGACGGTGTCGCGCTCGATCAGCGCGCTGCGGGCGGGGGTCGCGACGCCGGGCGGGACGTACCGCCAGCGCGCGGCTTCCTCGGCGGACAACCCCGCCGACCCGGCGAGGGTCATCGACCCGTCGGGCCCGGCGAGCCACACCGCGACCGCCGTCGCGCCGAGCGGCCGCAGGGCGTGCTCCAAAATGGACTCCGCGACGCGCTGGGTGTCGCCGGCCGCCAGGACGCCGCTTTCGGCGGTGCGCAAGCGGACCGCGACGGAGTCCTCGCCTTCGGCGCGGGCCAGGAACTCCTGCGTCACCTCGGAAATCCGGTCCTCGGCAGCTTCGCCGACGACGTCCGCGGCGAACTCCAGCGGAGTCAGCCCCGCGCGTTCGGCGAGGGTGTCCAGTTGCCGCGCGGCGTCGGCGGGCGTGCAGTGCAGGCGTTCCATCAGGACGCCCTTCGCCAGCTCGATCAGCGCGCGGCCGTCGGCGACGGCGTGCGCGTGGTCGACCTCGCCGCGCAGGCGGGCGACGGTGTCGGCGAGCCGGGCCAGGTTGGCGGACACCTCGGCCGGCGGCGCGAGCACCGGCAGCGTCTCCTCGTCGGCGGTCACCCGATCACGCCGTCACGTGCCGCTTGATGCGGGCGATCAGGTCGTCCGCGTCGACCGGCTTGGTCACGTAGTCGGTGGCACCCGAGGCGAGGCTCTTCTCGCGGTCGCCCGGCATCGCCTTCGCCGTCACCGCGACGATCGGGATGCCGGCGTGCTCCGGCATCGCCCGGATCTTCGCGGTCGCGGTGTAGCCGTCCATCTCCGGCATCATCACGTCCATCAGGATCAGGTCGATGCCGGGGTGCGCGGCGACGGTCTCGACGCCCTTGCGGCCGTCCTCGGCGTGCAGCACCTGCATGCCGTGCAGCTCCAGGATCCCGGTCAGCGCGAACACGTTGCGCGGGTCGTCGTCGACGATCAGCACCGTGCGCCCGGCCAGGGTCGTGTCGACGTCGGCCGCGCGCACCGGCGCGGCCGGCTCGTCCGGCCGGACCAGCGGCAGCACCGCGCCGGGCTCCTCCGCCGACAGGTGCAGCGCGATCCGCTCGCGCAGTTCGTCCAGCCCGGCCAGCACTTCGAGCGACTGCATGCCGGCGCGGGACTGCACCAGCTGCTCCAGCTCGCCGTCGAGGCGGCGGCTGTTGTGCGCGAGCACCGGCACCAGCCGCAGCGCGCTGTCGCCCTGCATCGCGTCGAGGAACCCGAACGCCGCGCGGTCGGGCAGGTCGAGATCGAGCACGACGCAGTGGTAGGCGTCGGTGGCGAGCGCGGCCGCGGCTTCCTGCGTGCCGACGGCGGTGACGACTTCGACCTCGGCCGGCGAGATGCCGATGTCCCGGCTGTCGGCCAGGTCCGCGGCGGCGCTCTCGGCGACCAGCGTCAGCAGGCCGTGCTGGCGCTCCTCCACGACCAGCAGCCGCCGGTGGGACCGCGGTGCCGACGTCGTGACGCCGGCGCCGGGGTCGCCGGCCGTGAGAGCGGTGCCGGGGTGCTCGCCCGCGGGCAGCGGCGCGAAGTCCGGCCGCGCGACCGGCAGCGAGAACGTGAACGAGCTGCCCTCGCCGGGCGTGCTTTCGGCGGTGATGACCCCGCCGAGCAGCTGGGCGATCTCGCGGCTGATCGACAGGCCGAGGCCGGTGCCGCCGTACTTGCGGCTGGTGGTGCCGTCGGCCTGCTGGAACGCGCCGAAGATCGACTCCAGCTGGTGCTCGGCGATGCCGATCCCGGTGTCGGTGACCCGGAAGGCGACGGCGGGCCCGTGCGCGCGCAGCGGCCGGGGCAGGGTTTCCGGGTCGACCGGCTCGATGTGCAGCTCGATCCCGCCGACCTCGGTGAACTTCACCGCGTTCGACAGCAGGTTGCGCAGCACCTGCCGCAGCCTCGAGTCGTCGGTGAGCAGCTCGGTGGGCGAGCCGGGGGCGACGGTGATCCGGAAGTCGAGGTTGCGCTGCGAGGTCATCGGCCGGAACGTCGCTTCGACGTAGTCCAGCAGGCCGCGCAGCGACACCTGCTCCGGCGTGACGTCCATCTTCCCGGCCTCGACCTTCGACAGGTCGAGGATGTCGTTGATCAGCTGCAGCAGGTCCGACCCGGCGGAGTGGATGATGCCCGCGTACTCGACCTGCTTCGCGGTGAGGTTGCGGGTCGGGTTCTGCGCGAGCAGCTGGGCGAGGATCAGCAGGCTGTTGAGCGGGGTGCGCAGCTCGTGGCTCATGTTGGCCAGGAACTCCGACTTGTACTTCGACGCCAGCGTCAGCTGCTGGGCGCGGGCCTCCAGCTCCTGGCGGGCCTGCTCGATCTCCAGGTTCTTCGTCTCGATGTCGCGGTTCTGCGTGACCAGCAGCGCCGCCTTCTCCTCCAGCTCGGCGTTGGACGACTGGAGTTCTTCCTGCCGCGCCTGGAGTTCTTCGGAGCGGGCCTGCAGCTCCGCGGTCAGCCGCTGGGACTCGCCGAGCAGCTCGTCGGTGCGGGCGTTGGCGACGATGCTGTTGACATTGACGCCGATCTGCTCCATCAGCAGCTCGAGGAACGCCCGGTGCACGGCGGTGAAGCCGTGCACCGACGCCAGTTCGAGCACGCCGAGGACCTGGTCCTCGACCACGATCGGCAGCACGATCAGGCCGGCCGGCGCGGTGGCGCCGAGCCCGGAGGAGATGGTGGCGTAGCCGGGCGGCACGTCGTCGACGACGATCGGGCGGCGGCTGCGCGCGGCCTGCCCGACCAGCGACTGGCCGACCCGGAACCGGATCGCGGGCCCGTCGCCGTCGTCCGGGTGGCCGTAGGCGCCGACGAGCCGCAGCTCGGGCACCTCGGTCGTGTCGTCGGCCAGGTAGAACGCGCCGTACTGGGCGTTGACCAGCGGGACGAGCTCGTCCATCACCGCGGCCGCGACGACGGCGAGGTCGCGGCGGCCCTGCATCAGCCCGGTGATGGTGGCGAGGTTGGACTTCAGCCAGTCCTGCTCCTGGTTCGCTCGCGTCGTCTCGCGCAGCGATTCCACCATCGAGTTGATGTTGTCCTTCAGCTCGGCGACCTCGCCGGAGGCGTCGACGGTGATCGAGCGGGTCAGGTCGCCCTCGGCGACGGCGCTGGTGACCTCGGCGATCGCGCGGACCTGCCGGGTGAGGTTGCCGGCCAGCTCGTTGACGTTCTCCGTCAGCCGCTTCCAGGTGCCGGACACGCCTTCGACCTCGGCCTGGCCGCCGAGGCGGCCTTCGCTGCCGACCTCGCGCGCCACGCGCGTGACCTCCGCGGCGAACGCCGAGAGCTGGTCGACCATCGTGTTGATCGTGGTCTTGAGCTCGAGGATCTCGCCGCGGGCGTCGACGTCGATCTTGCGGGTCAGGTCGCCCTGCGCGACGGCGGTGGTCACCTGGGCGATGTTGCGGACCTGCCCGGTGAGGTTGTTCGCCATCGAGTTGACGTTGTCGGTGAGGTCCTTCCACGTGCCGGCGACGTTCGGCACGCGGGCCTGGCCGCCGAGCATGCCCTCGGTGCCGACCTCGCGGGCCACGCGGGTGACTTCGTCCGCGAACGCCGACAGCGTGTCGACCATCGTGTTGATGACGTCGGCCAGCGCGGCGACCTCGCCCTTGGCCTCGACGGTGATCTTGCGGGACAGGTCACCGCGGGCGACCGCCGTCGCGACCTGGGCGATCGACCGGACCTGGCCGGTCAGGTTGGACGCCATCACGTTGACGTTGTCGGTCAGGTTCTTCCAGGTCCCGGACACGCCCCGGACGGTCGCCTGGCCGCCGAGGTTGCCCTCGGTGCCGACCTCGCGCGCCACGCGGGTGACCTCGTCCGCGAACGCCGACAGCTGGTCGACCATCGTGTTGATGGTCTCCTTCAGCTCCAGGATCTCGCCGCGGGCGTCGACCCGGATCTTCTGCGAGAGGTCGCCGCGGGCGACCGCGGTGGTGACCTGGGCGATCGAGCGGACCTGCGCGGTGAGGTTGTCGGCCATGACGTTGACCGACTCGGTGAGGTCCTTCCAGGTGCCGGACACGCCCTTGACGTCGGCCTGGCCGCCGAGCCGCCCTTCGGTGCCCACCTCCCGCGCCACCCGGGTGACCTCGTCCGCGAACGCGGACAGCTGGTCCACCATCGTGTTCAGCGTGTCCTTGAGCTCCAGGACCTCGCCGCGGGCGGTCACGTTGATCTTCTGGGACAGGTCGCCCTTCGCGACCGCGGTCGCGACCTGGGCGATGTTGCGGACCTGGTCGGTCAGGTTGCCCGCCATGAAGTTCACCGAGTCGGTGAGGTCGCGCCAGGTACCGGAGACGCCCTTGACGTCGGCCTGGCCGCCGAGCCGCCCTTCGGTGCCGACCTCGCGGGCGACGCGGGTGACCTCGTCCGCGAAGGAGGACAGCTGGTCCACCATCGTGTTGATCGTGCTCTTCAGCTCGAGGATCTCGCCCCGGGCGTCGACCGTGATCTTCTGCGAGAGGTCGCCCTTCGCGACCGCCGTGGTCACCTGGGCGACGTTGCGGACCTGGTCGGTCAGGTTCCCGGCCATGAAGTTCACCGAGTCGGTGAGGTCGCGCCACACGCCGCCGACGCCGGGCACCTGGGCCTGGCCGCCGAGCCGCCCTTCGCTGCCCACCTCGCGGGCGACGCGGGTGACCTCGTCCGCGAACGACGACAGCTGGTCCACCATCGTGTTGACGGTGTCCTTGAGCTCGAGGATCTCACCGCGCGCGTCGACGTCGATCTTCTGCGACAGGTCGCCCTTGGCCACCGCGGTCGCCACCTGGGCGATGTCGCGGACCTGGGTGGTCAGGTTGCCGGCCATGGCGTTCACCGAGTCGGTGAGGTCCTTCCAGGTGCCGGACACGCCCGGGACCTTCGCCTGGCCGCCCAGCTGCCCCTCGCTGCCGACCTCACGGGCGACGCGGGTGACCTCGGAGGTGAACAGCGACAGCTGGTCGGCCATGCCGTTGAAGACGGTCGCGATCTCCCCGAGCAGCCCGTCGGTGCCGCCGGGCAGCCGGATGCCGAAGTCGCCGTCGCGGACCGCGGTCAGGCCCGCCAGCAGGCGGCGCAGTTCCTGCTCCCCCGCCTCGCCGACGCCTGCGACTGCGCCGTTGGCACCCGGGCGCGTCCCCTCGACCATTGCCCCACCCATCCGCCACCCGTTTCTCCGCTCGTCGGCGCCGGGGGCGCCGTCCCGGCCAGCACACCGGATGGCCCAGCATAGTGCAGCTGCACTATGCTGAAGGGCAACGGTTGAGCAACCAGCCGCGCCCGTGTCCACGCGCGCTTCCCAGGCGGTGCTCGAGAGCCTTTCCTTTCCCCGCAGGCCATTCGGCCACGTTGACCCATTCGGCTGAACGCGCTCCCAGACAGCGGCACCCCGCACTCCGGCGGGGGCGCCGCCGGTTTTCGCGCGCGCTTTGACGTCCACAATGGACCATCCACTGTGGAAGGAAGGTGCACCCGCGCGGCCTCCGGCGGGGTCGAGCGGCGGTCCCGGCGTCAGAGCCAGTCCCGCTTCTTGAAGAGCGCGTACAGCCCGACCGAGAGCACCAGCATCACGACCGTCGACACCCAGAACCCGATCGTGGTGCCGTTGCCCGGATACGGGACGTTCTGCCCGTAGAACCCGGTCACCGCGGTGGGCACCGCGATCACCGCCGCCCACCCCGTGACCTTCTTCATGATCAGGTTCAGCCGGTCGCTCTGCAGGTTCAGCTGGGTCTCCCGGACCGTCGTGAGGCGTTCCCGCAGCGCGTCGGCGTGCTCGGCGGCCTGCCGGGCGTGGTCGTGGACGTCCTCGAAGTACGGGCGGGTGGTGTCGTCGGCCAGCTTCAGGTCCGGCCGCATCAACGAGCCGACGACGTCCGGCACGGGACCCACCACCCGGCGCAGCGCGGTCAGGTTCTTGCGCAGCCGGAACGAGCGCCGCTGCAGTTCGGCGGTGTCGGGGCGGTCGTCGAAGACCAGGTCCTCCAGCTCCTCGACCTCGTCGTCGAGCGCTTGGACGGCCTCGGAGTGGCCGTCGACGACGTGGTCGAGCAGGCCGTGCAGCAGGAAGGGCACCCCGGTCTTCGCCAGGTCCGGTGCCTGGTCCCAGCGGCGCGTGACGGCGTCGATGTCGAAACCGTCGTCCTTGCGGACGGTCACCAGCGCGCGGGGCGTGATGAACACGGCGAGCTCGGAGGTCGTCGTGCGCTCGACCGCGGCGTCGAACCGGACCGCGTAGGCGGTGAGGAAGGCGTGGCCGTCGTAGCGATCCAGCTTGGGCCGCTGGTGTTCCTGCACGGCGTCTTCGACGGCGAGCCGGTGCAGGCCGAGCTCCCCGGCGAGCTCGCCGAGGTCCGCTTCGGACGGTTCGCAGAGGTCGACCCAGACGGCGGTGTCCGGTTCGGCCAGGAAGTCCGAGACGTCCGCCATCGGGAAGTCTTCCTTGAGCAGTGCGCCGTCGCGGTAGGCCCGGGTTTTCGTCATGCCACCGGGGTGCCCGGCGGGCAAAGCGTTCACACGCCTGCCGCGGACCGGCCACTTCGCCTTTGTAGAGGTCGTTCGTAGAGGTTGTCGCTGTCGCCCGCCGCCGGCCGACGCGAAGATCGGTCCGGCCGCCACCCCCGACGCGAAGGGCACCGGTGAGAGCCGCCTGCAGAACGCTTCTCGCCGCGCTCGTCGCCGCGGCCCTGCTCACCGGGGTGCCCGCCGCCGCGGAGGCCCCGGCACGGCTGCTGCTGCTGGAACGGGTCCACGACACCGTCACCGTCGCCTGCGCGGACCACGCCGGCAAGATCACCTGCCACCCGGTGCACCGGGCGCGGCCCTACCTGGTCGTCGCCTTCACAACCGCGCCAGCTCCGCCCGGACCGCGGCCGCGCGCTCCGCTCCGCCGTACTCCTCCAGCAGCTCCAGGGCTTCCGTGAGCACTTCCCGGGCGCGGTCGCGCTCGTCCCGGCCGAGGTGGGCCCGGCCCAGCTCCGCCAGCGTCATGGCTTCGTACAGCCGCACGCCGGCCTCGCGCCACAGGTCCACGCTGCGGCCGAGCTCGTCGACCGCCGCGTCGAACCGGCCCAGGTCGCGGTGCACGATCCCGATCCGCATCCGGCCGTACGCCACGCCGCGCACGTCTCCGGTGTCTTCGCCGACCGCCACCGCCTCGGTCGCGTACGCCAGTTCGCGCGCGCGGTCGCCTTGGCGGCCGTACAGCACGGCCAGGTTGACCAGGTTCAGCGTCTCGACGTACCGCAGCCCGAGCGACCGGTTGAGCGCCAGGCTCCGCTCGCCGAACCCGATGGCCGCCTCGACGTCGTCGCCGAGGCCGTACACGAAGCAGAGGTTGTTGAGGGTGCCCGCGAGCTGACGCTTGTCGCCGATCGCCTCCCAGTCGGCGAGGCTCCGGCGGAGCAACGCGTGCGAGCGGCGGAACCCGGCCGCTTCGCCACCGCTCGCCAGCTCCGCTTCGGCGACACCGAGGTCGTTGCGCAGGGTCGCGGCCGCGACCGGGTCGACGCCGTCGACGAGGTCCAGCGCGACCTCGTCGACCTGGATGGCGTCCCGCCAGCGGGCCCGCGCGCGGTGGTACTCGTACAGGCCGAGCCCGACGGCGGCGATCGCTTCCGGTGGCACGCCCGGCGTGGCGGCGGCCTGCCGCACGACGGTGACGAGGTGCTCCTGGTGCCGGTCGAGCCAGGCGAACACCTCGTCGGCGGACGCGGGTCCGGCGGCGGCCCACCGGCCGGCCGCCCACTCGTGGCGGTGCGAGGCCGCCGAGACGAGCGCCATGCTCCGCCAGGCCATCGCCGCGCACAGCTCGACGACGCGGGTGATCGCGGCGGCCCGCTCACCCGGCGGCGCCTGCTCCCGGGCGTAGAGCCGGAGCAGGTCGTGCAGCCGGTACCACCCCGGGGCGGGCGTGGTCAGCAGGTGCTCGTCGGTGAGCCGTTCGAGCAGTTCCTCCGTCTCGGGTTCGGGCGCGTCGAGCAGCCGGCTCGCGACGGGCACCGACAGCTCGGGGACGTCGAGCAGCGACAGCAGCGGGTACGCGCGGGCGGCCGTTTCGTCCAAGGCGTCGACGGCCAGGGCGAAACTGGCGCGGACGCCCGTTTCGTCGAGCCGGCGGCGTTCGTCGTCGAGCCGGTGCGCGAGGTGGGCGACGGGCCAGCGCGGCCGGGTCGCCAGCCGCGCGCCGACGAGGTGCAGGGCGAGCGGCAGGTAACCGCAGAGGCGTGCGACCGTCCGCGCGGCGGCGGGTTCGGCCGCGACGCGCTCGGCGCCGATCTCGGCGGCGAGCAGGCGGAGCGCGTCCGCCTCGGGCAGGACGTCCAGCAGGACCTGGTGCGCCTGCGGCAGGTCCGGCAGCGCGGCGCGGCTGGTGACGATGGCCCCGGAGCCACCGGCACCGGGCAGCAGCGGCGCGACGTGCGCGGCGTCGCGGGCGTTGTCGAGCAGGAGCAGGACGCGTTTCGAGGCGAGCAGCGTCCGGAAGCGCGCGGACGCGGACTCGAGCGACAGCGGCTTCGGCGGTTCGTCGCCGAGTTCGCGGATGAGCCGGTCGAGCAGGTCCAGGGGATCGGGCGGGTCGGTGGCGTGGCCGCGCAGGTCGAGGTGGAGCGAGCCGTCGGGGAAGCGCCCGGCGAGCCGATGGCCGGCTTCCAGGGCGAGCGCGGTCTTGCCGACGCCGGCCATCCCGCCGATGGCCACGACGACGCTTTCCCGGGAGTCGAAGAGGGTGCGGACGCGGTCGAGCTCGGCGTCGCGGCCGGTGAAGACGGCGACCCCGCCGGGCAGCTCCCGCGGCACGACCCCCTTCGCGGCGGCGGGTTTCGTCGGACGCGCGGCCGCGGCGGCGAAGTCCTCGCGGTCGGCGCCGGTGAGGCCGAGGGCGTCGGCGAGCCGGTCGAGGGTGTCGCGGTGCGGGAAGCGCCGGTCGCCTCGTTCGAGCGCGCCCACGGCCTGACCGCTGAGCCCGGACTTCTCGGCGAGCGCCTCCTGGGTGAGCCCCGCGGCGCGCCGCAGCCGGCGCAACCGGGTCCCGAACGCGTTCATCCCCGCCCCTCCTCCCCGCCAGGAGGATCACACGCGGAGGTGGGTGGGCGCCAGCAGAGGGGCCGACCAGCGCCGCGCGGCCGGCGCCGTGGTCAAGTCCCGCTGGCTCGACCACGGCGGGCGAAAGGGGGTTTCGCTACGCCGCAGATCGTATATCATTTGAGATACCTTCTTCGAACCGGCAGGCAGGACCACGGATGACGACCCTCCCGCAGCGGCCCGGCAAGATCATCGCGCTGCACCTCAACTACCGCTCCCGCGCCGCCCAGCGCGGCCGGCTCCCGGAGCAGCCGTCGTACTTCCTCAAGCCCTCGACGTCCGTCGCGGAGAGCGGCGCCGCGCTCGAGCGGCCGGCGGGCACCGAGCTACTGGGTTTCGAAGGCGAGATCGCGCTGGTCATCGGCCGCACCGCCCGCCGGGTCTCCCCCGAGGACGGCTGGTCGTACGTCGGCGGGGTCACCGCCGCCAACGACTTCGGCGTCTACGACCTGCGGTACGCCGACAAGGGCAGCAACCTGCGGTCGAAGGGCGGCGACGGCTTCACCCCGCTCGGCCCGGCGGTGCTGCCCGCCGCGGACCTCGACCCGGCCGCGCTGCGGCTGCGGACCTGGCTGAACGGCGAGCTGGTCCAGGAGGACACCACCGGCGACCTGCTCTTCGGCTTCGGCCGGCTGGTCGCCGACCTCTCCCAGCTGATCACCCTCGACCCCGGCGACGTCGTCCTGACCGGCACGCCCGCGGGCGCGTCGGTCGCCATCCCCGGCGACGTCGTCGAGGTCGAGGTCGACACCGCCGGGCACACGACCGGCCGGCTGGTCACGCCGATCACCGAGGGGACCGTCCCCTTCGGACCGTACGGCGCGCTCCCCCGCGTGGACGAGCGGCAGCGGGCGGACGCCCACGGAACGTCCACACCGGACTTCGTGCTGACCGAGGACCTCAAGCGCCGCATCGAATCCGTGGGTACCGCGACGCTGTCCGCACAGCTGCGCAAGCGCGGGTACGACGCGGTGTCGATCGACGGGCTGACGTCCACCCGGCCCGGCGCCCGGCTGACCGGCCGCGCGCGGACTCTGCGGTACCTGCCCTACCGCGAAGACCTGTTCAAGTCCCACGGCGGCGGCTACAACGCGCAGAAGCGGGCGATCGACCACCTCGGGCCCGGTGACGTCCTGGTCGTGGAAGCGCGCGGGGAACGCGGCACCGGCACGGTCGGCGACCTCCTCGCGCTGCGGGCGCAGGTCCGCGGCGCGGCCGGGATCGTCACCGACGGCGGCGTCCGCGACCTGGCCGCGGTGTCCGCTTTGGACATTCCCACCTACCACGCCGGGCCGCACCCGGCGGTGCTCGGCCGGCGGCACGTGCCGTGGGACGTCGACGTCGCGATCGCCTGCGGTGGCGCGGCCGTGTGCCCCGGCGACGTGCTCGCCGGGGACGGCGACGGCGTCCTGGTCATCCCGCCGGCCCTCGTCGAAGAGGTCGTCGACGCGGCGATCGAGCAGGAGCGGCAGGAGACGTTCATCGCCGAGCAGGTCGCCGCGGGCGAGCGCGTCGAAGGCCTCTACCCGATGGACGAGCACTGGCGCGGGAGGTACGCCGCATGGCTCGCGAAACGGTGAACGGCACCGCCCTGAGCAAGTCGCGGATCGCCTACGAGTGGATCAAGGCCCGGATCGCCGACGGCACCTTCTCCCCCGGCTACCGGCTCGTCCTCGGCCGGCTCGCGCACGAACTCGGCGTCAGCGTCGTGCCGATCCGCGAAGCCATCCGGCTCCTCGAAGCCGAAGGCCTCGTCACGTTCGAACGGCACGTCGGCGCGCAGGTCGTGATGGTCGACGAACGCGAGTACCAGCACACGATGCAGACGCTCGCCGTCGTCGAGGGCTACGCCGCCGCGCTCGCCGCGCCGGTGCTCCCGCCCGGGGCGCTCGAGCGGGCCCGGGCGCTGAACGCCGAGCTGGCGGACTGCCTCGGGCACTTCGAGCCGGCCCGGTTCACCGCGCTCAACCGCGACTTCCACGCCGTGCTGTTCGACGCTTGCCCCAACCCGCACGTCCTCGACCTGGTCCGGCGCGGCTGGGACCGGCTGAGCGGCCTGCGCACCTCGACGTTCAGCTTCGTCCCCGGCCGCGCCCGCCAGTCCGTGGCCGAGCACGAACACCTCCTCGGCCTGCTCGACGCCGGCGCCCCGGCCGCGGACGTCGAACAGGCCGTCCGCGCCCACCGGCTGGCCACCCTGGACGCGTTCCTCGCCCACCGCCACCCCTGACCCAGGAAGGATCCCCATGCGCTTCCGCTCCGACCCCCAGGCCGTCCGCGGGTCGATCGCGCCGCTGATGACGCCGTTCACCGCCGACGGGGCCGTCGACCACGACGGCCTGACGAACCTGGTTCGCTGGCAGCTCGCGTCCGGCTCGCACGGCATCTCGATCGGCGGCTCGACCGGCGAACCGGGTTCCCAGACGGTCGCCGAGCGTGCCGCGGCGATCCGGACGGTGGCCGCCGAGGTCGGCGACCGCGTGCCGTTCGTCCCGGGCACCGGTTCGGCGAAGCTCGACGAGACCCTGGAGCTGACCGCGCTGGCGCGCGACGCCGGCATCGACGCCGCGCTGGTCATCACGCCGTACTACGCGCGGCCGACGCAGGACGCGCTGTTCGTCTGGTACCGCACGGTCTGCCGCGAGTTCCCGGACCTGCCGATCGTCGCCTACAACGTGCCGAGCCGGACCGCGGTCGACCTCGCGCCGGAGACGGTCGCGCGGCTGTACCGCTCGTGCGACAACTTCGTCGGGATCAAGGAGACGACGAAGGACTTCGAGCACTTTTCCCGCGTGCTGCACCTCTGCGGGCGCGAACTGCTGGTGTGGTCCGGGATCGAGCTGCTCTGCCTGCCGCTGCTGGCCCTCGGCGGTGCCGGGTTCGTCAGCGCGACGGCCAACATCGCCCCCGCCGCGTGCGCGGAGATGTACACCGCGTGGCAGGCCGGCGACCACGAGCGGGCGCGGGAGATCCACTACGGCCTGCACCCGCTGGTCGACCTGCTGTTCGTCGAGACCAACCCGGCGCCCGGCAAGTGGGTGCTGGAGCAGCGCGGGCTGATCGCCTCCGGGCACGTCCGGCCGCCGCTGATCCCGCCGACCGACGCCGGCGTCGCCCGGATCAAGGACCTCATGGCCGAAGGCGCCAAGTACCTGTCGCCGACCGAAGGCTTCACCGTGGAAGGAACGGCATGACCCACTACGTCCCGGAAGGACTGCCGGGCGAGCTGAAGCACTACATCGGCGGTGAGCTGGTCGACAGCGTCTCGAGCAAGACGTTCATCGTGCTCGACCCGGTGTCCAACACCCCGTACGTCACGGCGGCCGCGGGCCAGGCCGAGGACGTCGACCGGGCGGTCGCCGCGGCGCGCGCGGCCTTCACCGACGGGCCGTGGCCGCGGATGCTGCCGCGGGCCCGCGCGCGGATCCTGAACAAGATCGCCGACGCCGTCGAGGCGCAGGACGCGCGGCTCGCCGAGCTGGAGACGTTCGACACCGGCCTGCCCATCACCCAGGCACTCGGGCAGGCGCAGCGCGCGGCCGAGAACTTCCGGTTCTTCGCCGACCTCGTCGTCGCGCAGGCCGACGACACCTACCAGGTGCCCGGGCGGCAGGTGAACTACGTGCACCGCAAGCCGGTCGGGGTCGCCGGGCTGATCACGCCGTGGAACACGCCGTTCATGCTGGAGAGCTGGAAGCTCGCCCCCGCGCTGGCTTCCGGGTGCGCGGTGGTACTCAAACCGGCCGAGTTCACGCCGCTGTCGGCGAGCCTGTGGGCGGGGATCTTCGCCGACGCGGGGCTGCCCGACGGCGTGTTCAACCTGGTCAACGGTTTCGGCGAGGAAGCGGGCGACGCGCTCGTCAAGCACCCGGACGTCCCGCTGATCTCGTTCACCGGCGAGACCACGACCGGGCGGACGATCTACCGCAACTGCGCGGCGCACCTCAAGGGCATGTCGATGGAGCTGGGCGGCAAGTCCCCGGCGATCGTGTTCGCCGACGCGGACCTCGACGCCGCGCTCGACTCGACGCTCTTCGGCGTGTTCTCGCTCAACGGCGAACGCTGTACCGCGGGCAGCCGGATCCTCGTCGAGCGGCCGATCTACGACGAGTTCTGCGCGCGGTACGCGGAACGGGCGTCGAACATCGTCGTCGGAGATCCGCACGACCCGGCCACCGAGGTCGGCGCGCTCGTCCACCCCGAGCACTACGAGAAGGTGATGCGGTACGTCGAGCTGGGCAAGGCCGAGGGCCGGCTGCTCGCCGGCGGCGGACGTCCGTCCGGTTTGGACAGCGGCAACTACGTGGCACCGACGGTGTTCGCCGACGTGCCGTCGTCCGCGCGGATCTTCCAGGAGGAGATCTTCGGGCCGGTCGTGGCGCTGACGCCATTCGACACCGAAGCCGAGGCCCTGGCCCTCGCCAACGACGTCAAGTACGGGCTGGCCGCCTATCTCTGGACATCCGACTTGCGGCGGGCGCATACCTTCGCGCAGTCCGTCGAAGCCGGGATGGTCTGGCTGAACTCGCACAACGTCCGCGACCTGCGGACGCCGTTCGGCGGGGTCAAGGCGTCCGGCCTCGGTCACGAAGGCGGCTATCGGTCGCTCGACTTCTACACCCACCAGCAGGCGATCCACGTCTCGCTCGGGCCGGTGCACACGGCCCGGTTCGGAAGCGTCCGGAAGGGACAGTCATGACCGCCACCCCGCCGGACGTCCTCCGCTGCGCGTACGCCGAACTCGTCGTCACCGACCTCGCCGCGTCACGCGCCTTCTACGTCGACGTGCTCGGGCTCATCGTGACCCACGAAGATTCCGAGGCGTTGTACCTGCGTGCCTTCGAGGAGTACCTGCACCATTCGCTGGTGCTGCGGAAGGGGCCGACGCCCGCTCTCGCCGTGCTCGCTTACCGGGTGCGGAGCACCGCGGACCTCGAACTGGCGGAGGCGTACCACCGCTCGCTCGGCTGCCGGGTCGAGCGGCGCGCTGCGGGCGCCACGCGCGGCATCGGCGAGGCCGTCCGGGTCATCGACCCGCTCGGCTTCCCGGTCGAGTTCTTCCACGAGGCCGAGCACGTCGAGCGGTTCACGCAGCGCTACGACGTCCACGGCGCCGGCGCACTGTCGCGACTGGACCACTTCAATGTGGACACTCCCGACGTCCCGGCGGCCCGGAAGTACTACGAGGGCCTGGGTTTCCGCGTGTCGGAGGACATCCAGGACGACGAGGGCACGGTGTACGCGGCATGGATGTTCCGCAAGCCGACGGTGCACGACGTCGCCCTCACCGGCGGCGACGGCCCGCGGCTGCACCACATCGCGTTCGCGTCGCACGAACGCCACCAGATCCTGCACATCTGCGACCACCTGGGCGCGCTGCGCAAGCCCGGCATGATCGAGCGCGGCCCGGGCCGGCACGGCGTCTCGAACGCGTTCTACCTGTACGTCCGGGACCCCGACGGGCACCGCGTCGAGATCTACACGCACGACTACTACACCGGCGACCCGGACAACCCGGTGATCACGTGGGACGTCCACGACAACCAGCGCCGCGACTGGTGGGGCAACCCCGTGGTGCCCAGCTGGTACACCGACGCGTCGGTGGTGCTGGACCTGGCCGGCGAGGTCCAGCCGGTCGTCGAACGGGCCGAGCCGCGCGAAGCCGACGTCACCATCGGCGCGGACGGCTTCTCCTTCACCGCCGGGGCGGCGGAGTTCAAGCTAGGCGAGCAGGTCTGAGAACCACGCGCGGCTGCGGTTCAGGACGTCGAGCTGGTGGTCACGTTCCCGGATCGAGTGGCCCTCCCGCGGGTAGACGACGAACTCGTGCGGCCGGTCGCCGAGGGCGTGGTGCAGGAGGTCGGCCTGCGAAAGCGGGACGTTCGTGTCGTCCTCGCCGTGCAGGATGAGCACGGGCGTGCGGATGCGGTGGGCGTGGGTGATCGGGCTGTTCTCCCGGCCGCCCAGCGCCGCTTCGAACCGGGAGTGCTCGCCCGTGGCGGCGAGCAGGGGCCAGTCGATCACGCCGGCGAGCACGACGGCCGCTCTGAAGCGGTCCGTGTGCGCGACGGCCCAGGCGGCCATGAACCCGCCGTGGCTCCCGCCGCCGATCCCGAGCCGGTCTCCGTCGGCGACGCCCGCCTCGACGAGCAGGTCGATGCCGGTGAGGAGGTCGGTGAATTCCGCGCCGCCGACGTCGCCGGCGACGCTCGCCGCGAAGGCGTGACCGTGGCCGAGGCCGCCGCGGGGATTCGGGAGGAACACCGCGAACCCGGCCGCGGCCAGCCACTGGCCGGAGCGGAACCAGCCGAGCTGGAACCCGTCGGCGTAGCGGTCGTACGGGCCGCCGTGGACCAGGGTGATCAGGGGGAAGGGCCCGTCCGCGCGGGTCCGGCCGGGCGGGAGAACCAGGAGACCATCGAGCTCCAGGCCGTCTTCGGCCCGGTAGGACAGGCGTTCCTGGGTGCCCCACCGGATCCCGCTCGGCCGCGGTTCGCCGAGCCGGACGAGCGGGCCGCCGGGTGGTCCACAGTGGACGGACTCGGGTTCGGTGGCGGTGCTCCCGACCACGGCGATCCGGCCGCCGCCCGCGCTCAGTTCCTGCAGGTCGCCGGTCGCGCGGCGAAGCTCGGTGAAGGTCTTCCCGCCGGGGTCGAGACGGCGGATCGTCGTGTCGAGGCCGTCGGCGAACAAGGCGAGGGGTGGGCCGGCGTCGACCTGGGTGAGTTCGATCGGGCAGACGTCCAGGCCCGCGGTGAGGTTCTCGCCGTTGTCGAAGACCGCGGTGCCGCCGATGAGACCCGGCGGGGTCAGGCCCAGGTAGGCGAGGTGCCAGCCGGTGCCGTCGTGCCACCAGGCCGGGTCGGACGCTTCGAGAGCCGGGGTGGCTTGGTCGTGGACTTCGCCGGTGGCGACGTCGACGAAGTGGAGGCCGGGTTCGAAGAGCCCGGGTTCGCGATCGGCGCAGGACCAGGTGAGGACGGCGAGGGTGGTCCCGTCCGGCCGGGCGGCGACTTCGCGGACGTGCCGGCGGCCGAGGTCGCCGAGGGGCTTGACCGCGCAGGTGCGGAGGTCGAGCAGCCAGAGCCGATCGGGGCGCTCCGCGGTGTCCCAGCGGCCCGGCGGTTCCCGGCCCGCCCCGGGGTCCCGGCCACCCGGCGGGTCGGTGCGGGCTTCGCGTTCTCCGGCCGGCTGCGCTCCGCCGCCACCGGCATCCGCGGCGGCCGGCACCCGCGGCCCACCCGGCCGGTCCCGGCGGCCATCGGCCTCCGCGGTCCACGGCACGGTCCGCACCCGCGGATCACCCGGCCGTTCCCCGGGATCCGGCGCGATCACCACCACCGAGCCCGGCAGCGGGACCTGGCCGCTGATGCCGGCCGGCCAGTCGCCGAGCCGCTCGGGCTCACCGCCGTCGAGCCCGATCCGGTACAGCTGCGCGGTTCCGCGCTCGGCTCGATCCGACAGGAAGAACACCGAACCCGAGTCCGGAGCCCACCGCGGCGCGTGATTGTCCGCAGCCACACCGGCCGCCAGCTCGCGGGGAGCCGCACTGCCGTCGGACGGGGCCAGCCACAACTCGGTCACCGGGTGCTTCCCGGCCCGGCCCACCGGCGCGGTCCAGTGGACCACCCACCGGCCGTCCGGGGAGATCCGCGGCTCATGCGGCACTTTCCGGTCCACCACG
Organism: Amycolatopsis sp. MEPSY49; assembly: GCF_051337345.1. NCBI lineage: Bacteria > Bacillati > Actinomycetota > Actinomycetes > Pseudonocardiales > Pseudonocardiaceae > Amycolatopsis > Amycolatopsis sp. MEPSY49. The sequence continues at coordinate 1,152,722 of NZ_JBDLYJ010000002.1, forward strand.
ATTTCGGCGTTCAGCACCCGGCCCAGTGTGCCGCAACCGGGATCAGCCGGGGGCCAGCGTGCCCAGCAGTTCCTCGTGCCGGCCCGGCTCGCGCAGCTCCGGGGCTTCCAACGTCCCGGCGTCCGGGTCGCCGGCGCGGACCGCCGCCAGGAAGCGGACCACCGCGCGGGGTTCGGGGAGCACTTCGCCGCCCAGGTAGGACAACACCGTGGCGCCGCCCGCGTCCTCGATCGCCGCCGCCCAGCCGTTCGCCTCGTCCCAGACCAAGGCCAAGTCGTGTTCGGCGAACCGGCTCAGGCGCCAGTCGAGCGCGATGTACGCCGCCGCGGGGGTGCCCGCGTCCAGTGTGCAGGATTCCAGCCCGACCCCCACCGCGCGGGCCACCGCCGCGACGTACCCGCGCAACCCCCGCTCGAACGAGAACTCCGTGTCGCGCCCGAAATCGATCAGAATGCTCAACGCCGCCTCGCTTCCCGTCCCGCCGCGGGATCCCCGCGGTCCGTGCGCCGGATACCCCGCCACCGCCGCGATCAACCCCGATCGGCTGACGTCATCAATCCGGCGACATCTCACTTGTCATCGTTTCGATGACATGTTAGAACGGTGGTACCGGAACCCCTACCGAGAAAGGTCCAGTCCTCCGTGACCGCATCGATCGCGCTGCCGACCGGTTACCAGCACCCCGCCGTCCCCGCGCTGCTCGACTACCTGCGCGACGTCACCGCCGAGCTCGGGATCGGCCTCGAGTCGTGCACCCTCGACCACGACGCGCCGCTGTCGGCGTACGTCGCCCTCGACACCCGGCTGCCGCACTACCCCGACCGCGACGTCGCGCTCCTCTGGGACGAGGAACGCGGCTGGGCGGCAGCCGTCGAGACGCACTCCGGCGAGGACCTGATCGTCCTGCGCTACCTGGGCGGGCCGACGGTCGCCCCGGCGCCGCGGCGGGTCGCGCGGTTCGTCACCGCGCTGCACGAGGACGACCACACCGTCGGCCGCCCGGATCCCGTCGAGCTGCGGTCCGCGGCCGACGCCGGGCTCGCCGACCTCCTCCGCCGGTCATGACGCTGCCCCTGCCCGAGAGCTTCGCGCTCACCCTGCGCGGTTACGACCGGGACCAGGTCGACGAGCGGATCGACGAGCTGCTCACCGAGATCCGCCTGCTCACCGCCGACCGCGACGCCGCGGTCGCCGAAGCGGAGAACCTCGCGCGGCGCCTCGAAGAGGCTCGCGCCGACAACGCCGCGTTGCGGGCCCGCGCCGATCGCCTGTGCCGGACGCCCGCCGACCCGGCCGCGGTCGGGGACCGCGTGCGGCACCTGCTCGAACTGGCCCACGCCGAAGCGGACGGCGTCGTCGCGGCGGCCCGGCAGCAGGCGGCGGCGATCGTCCGCGAAGCCGAAGAATCGGCGGCCCGGAGGCTCGAGGACGCCCGGGCCCGCGCGGCCGGCGAGGTCGACTACGCCCGGCGCCGCGCCGAGCACCTGGCCGCCGTCGAACGCCGGACCGCCGCCCGGCTGCGGAAGATCGACGCGTTCCTGGCCGAAGCGGCGGAACTGCTCGAAGAGGACACCCCGCTGCACGCCGTCGCCTGAATTGTTCCCACGACCCGGGACGGGCCGGAAAACCGGGCGGGGGCGGCACGGTGCGCCCGCCGTCGGCGTGAGGCAGGATCGAGTTCGTGACCATCGATCAGGCCGGGGTGCCGGAAGCCCCGCCGTTTCCCGAACACGAAGCCCGCGTCGACGCGCTGCGGCGGCAGCTCACGGCGATCGCCGGTGAAGCGACCGTCCGGCTCGCGAAGCGCACCTCCAACCTCTTCCGGTCCCGGGCCGCCGCGAGGCACCCCGGGCTGGACGTCTCCGGCTTCACCCACGTGCTGCGCGTCGACCCCGCCGGCCGCACCGCCGACGTCGAAGGGATGGTCACCTACGAACAGCTCGTCGACGCCACCCTGCCGCACGGCCTGATGCCGCTGGTCGTGCCGCAGCTGAAGACCATCACCCTCGGCGGTGCGGTGACCGGCCTCGGCATCGAGTCCTCGTCGTTCCGCAACGGCATGCCGCACGAGTCGGTGCTCGAGCTCGAGGTGCTCACCGGCGACGGCCGGATCGTCGTCGCGACGCCGGACAACGAGCACCAGGCCCTCTTCCGCGGCTTCCCCAACTCCTACGGCACCCTCGGCTACGCGCTGCGCCTGAAGATCGTCCTCGAACCGGTCAAGCCGTTCGTGGCGCTGCGGCACGTCCGCTACCACGACCGGGACACGTACTTCAGGGCCCTCACGGAAGCCTGCGACAGCGGCGAACACGACTTCGTCGACGGCACGGTCTTCGGCTCCGACGAGCTCTACCTGACCCTGGCGAGCTTCACCGACAGCGCGCCCGCGACGAGCGACTACACCTGGCTGGACATCTACTACCGCTCGATCCAGCGGCGGGAGACCGATCACCTCACCGTCCGTGACTACCTCTGGCGCTGGGACACCGACTGGTTCTGGTGCTCACGCGCGTTCGGCGTCCAGCACCGGTTGCCGCGGCTGCTGCTCGGCCGCCGGTTCCTGCGGTCCTCGGTCTACTGGAAGGCCGTGGCGCTCGACCGCCGGTTCCGGATCGCCGAGCGGCTGCTCAAGCTGCGTCGCCTCCCCCCGGAGGAGACGATCGTGCAGGACATCGAGGTCCCGATCGGGCGCGCCGCGGAGTTCCTCGAGTTCTTCGAACGGGAGATCCCGATCAGTCCGGTGTGGATCTGCCCGCTGCGGCAGCGCCCCGGCGGCGTGCGCTGGCCGCTCTACGAGCTGGACCCCGAAGCGCTGTACGTCAACTTCGGGTTCTGGTCGGCCGTCCCGCTCGACCCCGGCGAGCGCGACGGCGTGCACAACCGGATGATCGAAGCGGAGGTCACCCGGCTGGGCGGGCACAAGTCGCTGTACTCGGACAGCTTCTACGCCGAGGACGAGTTCTGGCGGCTCTACAACGGTGACGCCTACCGGGACCTCAAGCGGACCTACGACCCGGGCGGGCGGCTGCTCGGCCTCTACGAGAAATGCGTCCGCCGCCGGTGAAAGGAACGAACGTGAACCAGGCAAGCATCCCGGTCGGCGAGGTCTTCGAGCGCCTGCTCGGCCCCCGCGCGACCGTGTCGATCACCGCCTACGACGGCAGCAGCAGCGGCCCGGCCGACGCGCCGGTCGCGATCCAGGTGCGCTCGCCCCTGGCCCTGGACTACCTGATGTCCTCCCCCGGCGACCTCGGCCTCGCCCGCGCGTACGTCGCCGGCGCGCTCGACGTCACCGGTGACCTGTACACGGCGCTGCACGCGCTGGCGGCGCAGGTCGACCAGCTCAGCGCGGCCGACCGGCTGTGGCTGCTGCGCAAGCTCGGCCCGCGCCACCTGCGCGTGGTCAAGCCGCCCGCCGAGGAGCACCCGAGCCGGTTCCGGCGCGGGCTGACCGCGCTGCGGCATTCCAAGGAGCGGGACAGCGAGGCCATCGCCAGCCACTACGACGTGTCCAACCGGTTCTACGAGCTGGTCCTCGGCCCGTCGATGGCCTACACGTGCGCGGTGTTCCCGCACGAGGGCGCCTCGCTGGAGGAGGCGCAGGCGCACAAGTTCGACCTCGTCTGCAAGAAGCTGGGCCTCAAGCCGGGGATGCGGCTGCTGGACGTCGGCTGCGGCTGGGGCGGCATGGTCGCGCACGCCGTCCGGCACTACGGCGTCGAGGCCATCGGCGTCACCCTCTCGCGCGAGCAGGCCCAGTGGGCGCAGAAGAACATCGTCGCGCTCGGGATCGCCGACCGCGCCGAGATCCGGCACCAGGACTACCGGGACGTCACCGAAACCGGGTTCGACGCGATCTCGTCGATCGGCCTGACCGAGCACATCGGGGCCCGCAACGTCCCCGGCTACTTCCGCTTCCTGGCCGGCAAGCTCAAGGCGCACGGTCGCCTGCTCAACCACTGCATCACCAACCCCGACACGAGCGTCGCGCACCGCTCACGCGGGTTCATCGACCGCTACGTGTTCCCGGACGGCGAGCTCGAGGCCCCCGGCGAGCTGATGACGGCCATGCACGACGCCGGGCTGGAGGTGCGGCACTCGGAGAACTTCCGCGAGCACTACGCGAAGACGCTCGCCGGGTGGTGCGCCAATCTCGACCGGCACTGGGACGAGGCGGTCGCCGAGGCCGGCGCCGGGCGCAGCCGGGTGTGGGCGCTCTACCTCGCGGCCTGCCGGCTGGCCTTCGAACGCCGCGAGATCGAACTGCACCACATCCTCGGCGTGCGGACCGACAGCGAGGGCGGGATGGGCATGCCGCTGCGACCCGATTGGGGAGTTTGACCACCGGGGGTGGCCTCTTTGGACGGGTAATGGGAGGATGGTCCCGAGACCGGGTGTCCGAACGGGGCGCCCAGGCTCACTACAAAGAGTAGGTATGGGTATGGCTCAGGGCAGTGTCAAGTGGTTCAACGGCGAAAAGGGCTTCGGCTTCATCGCGCAGGACGGCGGGGGTCCGGACGTGTTCGTCCACTACTCCGAGATCCAGGGCAGCGGCTTCAAGTCGCTCGACGAGGGTCAGCGCGTGGAGTTCGAAATCGGCCAGGGCCAGAAGGGCCCGCAGGCCCAGCGCGTCAGCGTCATCTGAGCCACGAGGCGCCCGAAGGCCCTCGCCCCCACCGGGGCGGGGGCCTTCCTCGTGCGCGGCCACACTGCGGGCTCACAACGATCAGGTAACATGGATCAGAGCGAGAGCACCTCAGTACACCGGCGTCCGACCGGCATTACTCTCGCCTCGTGGCCACCGGGGCCCGATCGCCGAACAGGAGCGGCGACGCGCCCGGCCACCCGCAGACCGCAGACCGCCGGGTGTTTCGCTCCCCGGCCTCCCGTGCGTGAGCCCCGCTCCGCGCGCGATCGACTTCGAAACGAGTAGTGCATGACAGCCTCTGTGAAGGCTCCCCGTTCCGTCCCCAAGCCCGTGCTATCCGGCCGCCAGACGGTGGCCGAGCTGATCACCATCCGGACGTTCCTGCTGGTCCCGTTCCTCGCGCTCGCCGCGGCCGTCCCGGTGTTCTGGGGCTGGGGCGTCAGCTGGCTCGACCTCACCATCGGCGGCGCGTTCTTCGTCGTCTCGACGCTGGGCGTCACCGTCGGCTACCACCGTTACTTCACCCACGGCGCGTTCCGCGCGAAGCGGGCGCTGCGGATCGCGCTGGCCATCGCCGGCGGGCTCGCCGCGCAGGGCCCGGTGATCGGCTGGGTCGCCGACCACCGCCGGCACCACGCCTTCTCCGACCGCGAGGGCGACCCGCACTCGCCGTGGCTGTTCGGCACGTCGCCGGTGGCGCTCGCCCGCGGCTTCTGGCACGCCCACATGGGCTGGCTCTTCGGCCGGGACAAGACCAACGTCGACCGGTTCGCCCCCGACCTGGCGGGCGACCGCGACATGCGCGTCGTCGACCGGCTCTTCCCGCTGTGGGTCGTGCTGAGCCTGCTGCTCCCGCCGCTGCTCGGCGGCCTGATCACGCTGTCGTGGTGGGGCGCGCTGACCGCGTTCCTCTGGGCCGGGCTGGCCCGGATCTCGTTCCAGCACCACGTGACGTGGTCGGTGAACTCGATCTGCCACATGATCGGCGAGCGCCCGTTCGCCAGCCGCGACCGGTCGGCGAACTTCTGGCCCCTGGCGATCCTGTCGATGGGCGAGTCCTGGCACAACACCCACCACGCGGACCCGACGTCGGCCCGCCACGGCGCGCAGCGCGGGCAGATCGACATCTCGGCCCGGGTGATCTGGGCGTTCGAGAAGCTGGGCTGGGCGTGGAACGTCCGGTGGCCCACCTCCAAGCGGCTGGCCGCGCTGGCCCGCTGACGAAAGCCCGCCGAAAGTCCTTGCCACCGCGGCGGCGCCGGGCGATCTTGGCCGGATGGACGCGGTGGCACTGACCTTCGACGACGGCCCGTACCCGTCGACCACGCCGGCGCTGCTGGCGGCGCTCGGCGGGGTGCGGGCGACGTTCTTCCTGTGGGGCGAGCACGCCGCCGCGCACCCGGCGCTGGTCCGGGAGATCGCGGCCGCCGGCCATGTCATCGGCAACCACACGTGGACGCACCCCTACCTGACGGGCCTCTCCCCCGAGGCCCGCGACCAGGAGGTCCGGCGGACGCAGGACCTCCTGGTTTCGCTGACCGGCGTGCGCCCGGCGCTGTTCCGGCCGCCTTACGGCGACACGGATCCTTCGGTGGCGCGGACCGTCGCCGCGCACGGACTGACCGAAGTGCTGTGGACCGTCGACACCCGCGACTGGGCGGGCGCCTCCACGGACGAGATCGTGGAGGCGGCCGACCGCGCCGAGCCGGGCGGCGTCGTGCTGTTGCACGAAGGCCGCCCGGCGACCGTGGCGGCGGTGCCGCGGATCCTCGCGGCGCTCGCCGCCCGCGGCCTGCGGCCCGGACTCACCAGGGGTTGATCCGCAGGTACGCCGGCTTCGGCTGCAGGTTCTCGTCGAACAGGCAGGCCGCCCCTTCGCCGGGGAACACGTCCGGCACCCACGAATGCCGGTCGGTGAAGCCCCACGTCGTGAACTCGACGCACCGCCGGACCGCCTGGCAGCCGTCCCACAGCTGGTCGAAGTAGCTTGCCTGCGTGTCCAGCTTCGCCGCGTCGGGCGGGGTCGGGATCCGCACGTCGGCCTCGGTGACCGCGGTCTCCACGCCGATCCTGGCGAAGCGGGCCAGGTTTTCGCGGTACTGGCCCGGGAAGCCGTACTGGATCGACAGGTGCCCCTGGATGCCGACGCCGTCGATCGGCACGCCCTGCCGCCGCAGCGTCTTCACCAGGTCGTAGACCGCGTCGCTCTTCGGGTTGATCCCTTCGATGTTGTAGTCGTTGATGTAGAGCTTCGCGTGCGGGTCGGCCGCGTGCGCCCAGCGGAAGACGTCCGCGACGAAGCCGTCGCCGAGCTTCTGCCGGAAGACGGTGTCGCGGCGCGTGCCGTCCTCGTTGAAAATTTCATTGACGACGTCCCAGGCGCGGATCTTTCCCTTGTACCGCTTGACCTCCGTGGTGATGTGGTCGCGCAGGACGCGACGCAGCTCGTCGGCGGGCAGCGCGGCGACCCAGTCCGGCAGTTGGGAGTGCCAGACCAGGGTGTGGCCGCGGACGGTCTTGTGGGTCGCTTGCGCGTACCGGACGATCGCGTCGGCGCCCGACCAGTCGTACTGCCCGCGGACGGCTTCGACCGTCCCCCATTTCATCTCGTTCTCGGGCGTCACGTTGTCGAATTCACGGGTGAGCACGGCCCGGTAGTCGGGTTCGTTCGCCAGGTATGCGGCCGCCACCGCACTGCCGACGTACTTGTGGGTGATGGCTTTCAGCGGAACCGACGCCGAAGCCGCGGGCGCCTGCCCCACGGCAATACCCGCGACGATCGCCGCCGTCATCAGCGCGCGTTTAATAGGAATTCTTCGCAGCATCTGCATCCTCCAATTTCCGAAAGTTTCGAGGTGTGTCAAACCGGGTTTCGATGACCTAGAATCTCCTCCATGACAACGAAGTCCGACGATCCCGAGCCCCTCCCGTCCCGGGTCACCATCGCCCGGATCGCGGCCGAAACCGGGGTTTCCGTGCCGACCGTTTCGAAAGTGCTCAACGGCCGCCCCGACGTCGCCGAAAGCACCCGGGCGAGAGTGGAAGCCGTCATCGGGAAATACGGTTACCGCCGCCGGGCCGACGAACGGTCCCGCCGTTCCCGCTTGCTGGAACTGATGTTCCACGAACTCGAAAGCACCTGGGCGCTGGAAATCATCCGCGGGGTCGAGTACGTCGCCCGCGAAAACGGAATGGCGGTCGTGCTGGCGGAATCGTCGGGCCGGCACACGCCCGGCCAGAGCTGGCTGGAAAGCGTCCTGGCGCGGCGGCCGGTCGGCATCGTTTCGGTGTGCTCCGACTTCACCGGCGGGCAGCTGGCGAAGCTGCGGGCCCGCGACATCCCACTGGTCGTGGTCGACCCGGCCGGCGCGCCGGGGCCGGAGACGCCCTCGATCGGGGCCACGAACTGGCAGGGCGGGCTGACCGCGACCCGGCACCTGGTGGAGCTGGGGCACCGGCGGATCGCGATGATCGGCGGCCCGGACGGGGTGCTGTGCAGCCGGGCCCGGATCGACGGCTACCGCACGGCGCTGGAGACGGCGGGGCTGGCGTTCGACCCGGCGCTGGTGCGCAAGGGCGACTTCCACGTCCGGTCGGGTTACCGGGAGCTGGCGTCATTGCTGACCCTCCCGGATCGTCCGACGGCGGTGTTCGCGGGCAGCGACCTGCAGGCGCTGGGGGTGTACGAGGCAGCGCGCGACGCGGGGCTGCGCATCCCGGACGACCTGAGCGTGGTCGGCTTCGACGACCTGCCGGTGGCCCGCTGGCTGACCCCGGAGCTGACGACGATCCGCCAGCCGCTGCAGGAGATGGCGGCGGCGGGGGCCCGGTTGGCGATTTCCCTCGCGCGGGGGACGCACCCGGAGAGCCACCGGCTGGAGCTGGCGACGAGCCTGGTGGTCCGGCAGAGCACGGCCGCCCCGGCGCACCAGGTGGTGTCGGTCGGCCGGGCTTGAGCGACCGGCGAGGGCCGGCGGTCGTTCCCGGACTTCCGCGCCTGAGCGACCGGCGAGAGTCGGCGGTCGCTCCCGGACTCCCGCACGTGCGCGACCGGCGAGGGCCAGGCCCTGCTCCCGGACCTCGGGGCGCCGGAATTGTCGGTGCCCACCGGTAGAGTGGAAAACGGGGGGCGCCCCCGGCGGGCGCTCGGCAGGTTCCCGGGCCCGCTCATCCCGGCCACCGCATGCTCTCCGGCGGCCCCAAGTAACTCGGCCGCAGGCCGCCGGTGTCGACCACCAGCTTCTGCACCACCACCGCCGGATCGACCATCCACACCTTCAACACGTGCGTGCCCGCCCCGACCTCGTGCCGCGTCGACGTCAGGTTCACGTTGTCCGAAGTGGTCCGCTCCCACTGGCGGTTCATCGTCATGTCGTCCGCACCCGTGGCCTTCGTGATGTTCACGACCTGCGGTGCCGCGTCGTCGAACGACACCGCGTACCGCAGACCGTCCCCCTGCAACACATTGCTGCGCGGCGACAGGTACGCCCACACCGTCACCGGCCCCGGCGTCACCAGCGTCAGCCGGTACTCCAGCCGCGGGCCCGCCCCCGCCGCGCGGCTCGGCGCCGTCACCGGGAACGGCGTCATCCCCGCGCCCGTGCGGCCCAGGTCCGGGATCGCGCGCCACGCGACCGGGCCGGCCGGCACGTTCGCGCTGCAGTGCGCGGCTTCCATCGACACGTAACCACCGGCCTCGACGAACCCGCGAACCGGCACGTCCGGGTGCCGCACGACCGCGTCCACCACCACCGACTGCCCCGCGCCCGACACGGTGATCGGCACGGTCGTCGTCCCGCGAGGCGCCCGGCTCCAGTCGATCCGCACGGTCATCCGCAGCTCCTCCTCCACGCGGCCGCCGCGCGGCTCGACCCGGACCCACGGTGCCCCGGCGACGGAGACCTGGCACCGGAACGGCGTCCGGCCGCGGTTGAACACGTCGATGTACTGCGCCGGCGCGCTCTGGTACGGGCTGAACTCCGGCAGCACCGGACGTCCCGCGGCGCCCGGCCACGCCTCCGCCGATCCGTCGACCGCGACGCCCAACGACGGACCAGCAGGCAACTCGATCCGCCGCACCGCGGGGAAGATGACGTCCGGCAGCGCGACGTTGTTCAGCTCCGGCTGCTGCCACGGCGCGTTGGGCCCGTACCGCGCGACGTCGCCGTAGTCGATGTGCGGCTGGGTCTGGAACCCCTTCCACTTGCCGCCCGCGATGCCCGTGTTGTACTTCTCCGCGAGCGCCAGGTCGTCGGCGAAACGGGCTTCGGTGACGGCGGCCAGCCCGTTGGCCGACGCGCGTCCCTGCGCCGCGTACAACAGGTTCGTGAACTCGGCCCGCCGCAACGCGTACAGGTTCGCCGACGCCGTGACCGCGTACCCCACCAGTTCGTAGAACGCGTCCCGGTGGGCCGCCGGCACCCGCGCGGAGATCCGCGCCGTCCGCGCCGCGAGGTCCTGCCACTCCTCGGTGACGCGGTCCAGCTCGCGGTAGTCGACCAGGCTGAACGGCGTCATCTGGTCGTCGTAGGTGATCACCCCGGCGCCGTCCACCGTGATCCGCCGGTTCAGCAGCTCGGGCTTGCGACGCGACTGCAGCCGCCCGTAGTCGTGCAGCACCGACGCGATGTCCGACGCGAGCGCGGACCCGAAGTTCTCCGAAGCGAACGAACGCTCCCATGTGGACAGACGGTCGACCGGCAGGGACGCGGGATCCCACGCGTAGTCGAGGAAGAACTGCAACGGCAGCTCGTTGCCCTTCATGTCGCCGACGTTGGCGACCCACAACCGGTCGTTCCCGTAGGACATGGCCTGGTGCAGCTGCTCCCACGTGTTCGCGAGCAGCGCGGTGTCGACCCACTTGTAGTTGCGGCCGCCGCCGACGTAGTCGAAGTGGTAGTACAGCCCGTACCCGCCGAGGTGCGGCGGCAGCGAAAGGTCCGGGTGCTTGCGGACGTTGCCCCAGTTGTCGTCGGTGAACACGACGATGACGTCGTCGGGCGGGCGTAGGCCCTGGGCCCAGTACCGCTGGACCTCCTTGTACAGCGTCCACACCTGCGGGACGTCCGTGCTCAGCTCGCGCGCGAGGATGTCCCGCTCCGCCGCGATGATCTCCCGCATCAGCTCGATGCCGTCGCCGTCGGGCAGGCTGACGTCGCCGTTGCCGCGCATGCCGAGCGTGACGACGCCCTCGAAGTCCTCGCGGGCCATCCGGCGGATGCCGTCGGTCCAGTAGGCCTTGATGGCGTCGCCGTTGCGGCGGAAGCTCCACTCCCCCGTGCCGCCGTACGGGTCGTGGCCCGGTGTCACGATCGTCCCCGACGAGTCGCGGACCGCCGGGACCGCGTGCCGGTTCCACTCCTCGATGCCGCGCATCATCGGCGCCTCGTGCGAGGTGCCCATCACGACGCCGTACTCCTTGGCCGTGGCGTGGTTGAGCGGGTCGTCCTCGGCGAACGCGCGGCCCCACACCGCCGGCCACAGGTAGTTGGCCCGCAGCCGCAGCATCGTCTCGAAGATCTTCGCGAAGAACAGGTGGTTGAAGCCGTTCGGGAAACCCGGTGCCTTCCCCGGCCCGAAGTACGCCGGTGCCCACGTGCCGAGCGCCGGGTTCTCGTCGTTGATGAAGAACCCGCGGTACTTCACCCGCGGCGTCCCCAGGCTGAACCGCTCCTGCGGCAGGTGCAGCTCCGCCTGCCGCCGCGGCGGGACGTCGGCCCACCAGTACCACGGGGAGACGCCGATGCGCCGCGAGACCTCGTAGACGCCGTAGATCACGCCCCGCTGGTCGCTGCCGGTGAGCACGAGCCGGCCGTCGACCACCTGGCTCAGCGACGTCTCCCACTTGCCGGCGATCCCCCGGACGTCCAGCCGGCCGGCGGCGACCAGGGAATCGACCAGCGGGCTGTGGCCGAGCGTGCCGACGAGCACGACCGGCCCCTCGGCGGGAGCGACGTCGAACGCGACCGCGGGCCGCACGCCCGTGACGCGTTCGACGTCGGCGGCGAGGTCGCCCACGACTCGCCGCACCCCCGGCCGATCACCCGAACTCACGACGATCGTCGCGGCTTTCCCCCGCGACACCAACGGAAACCCGGTCCCGGCCTCGGCGAGCCCCGGGAGGACTGCCGAGCCGGCCCCGGCCAGCGCGAGCAACTGCAAGAAGGCACGACGGTGGACCTCGGACGGCACGGCAGACCTCCTGAGTCAGCCCTTCACGGATCCGGTCAGCCCGCCGACGATGCGCCGTTCGGCGAGCACGAAGAACGCGAGCGCGGGGATCATCGACAGCGCGGTGAACGCGAGCACGCGGGCGGTGTCCTGGGAGTACTGGGACTGGAACGTCGCGACGCCGAGCGGGAGCGTGAAGTGCGCGGAGTCGTTGAACACCAGCAGCGGCAGCAGGTAGGCGTTCCAGCTGGTGACGAAGGCGAGCACGCCGACCGTGGTCAGCGCCGGCGTCGACAGCGGCAGCAGGATGCGCCAGAAGAACCCGAGCCGGGTCGTGCCGTCGAGGACGGCGGCGTCCTCGAGCTCACCGGGGATGGCGTGCATGAACGGGCGCAGGATCACGATCGTCACCGGCAGGGAGAACGCCGCCTCCGGGATCGCCACCCCCCAGAAGCTCTCCAGCATGCCGAGCTGGCGCAGCCACAGGTACAGCGGCAGCGTCGCCACGGTGAGCGGGAACAGCAGGCCGATCGTGAACAGCGTGTAGAACGCCTCCCGGCCCTTGAAGTGGTACCGCGAGAGCGCGAACCCGGCCATGGAGCCCAAGCCGACGGCGACCGCGGTCGCGATCACGGCGATCAGCGCGCTGTTGCCGAGGAACGTCCAGAACGCGCTCGAGCCGAGGACCGAGGCGTAGTTGTCCGTCACCCACGGGCCGGGCAGCCCGGCCGGGTCGTTGTTGATCTGCGCGTTGGTGCGGAACCCGCCGAGCACGACGAACAGCAGCGGCACGAGGGTCACGCCGATCACGACGATCGCCGCGAGGTAACCCATCGACAAGCCGAACGGGCGAGAGCGCATCAGCCCACCATCCTCGTCAGAGCGCCCTGGGTGTCGCGGCGGAGCGCGAACCGCTGGTACAGCAGGGCGAACAGGAAGCAGATGACGAAGAGGATGACCGCCACCGCGGAGCCGAACCCGAACTCGTAACGCTTGAAACCGTGGTCGACCAGGTAGGTCGCCATCGTCGTCGACGCGTTCGCCGGCCCGCCGGTGGTCATGATCCACACGACGTCGAACAGCTGGAGCGAGCCGATCACCGACAGGAAGATCCAGATCCGGATGGTCGGCCCGAGCAGCGGCAGCACGACGTGGCGCGTGGTCTGCCACGCGGAAGCACCGTCGAGCGCCGCGGCTTCGCGCAGCTCGGCCGGCACCCCCTGCAGCCCGGCGAGCAGCAGGATGATGCCGAACCCGATGAACTTCCAGGTGACCACCACGAACAACGTGTAGAGCACGATGCTCGGGTCGGCCAGCCACTGGTGGATCAGGCCGCCGAGCCCGGCGCCCTTCAGCATCTGGTCGGCGAACCCGTTGGGCTGCAGCATGAGCACCCAGATCACCGCGGTGATCGCCTCGGACAGCACGTACGGCGCGAACACCAGGGCGCGCAGCACCGCGCGGCCCCGCAGCTTCCGGTTGAGCAGCATCGCCAGCCCGATCGACAGCGGCAGCTGCACCACGATCGACAGGCCGGCGATGATCAGGTTGTGCCCGATGGCGCCCTGGAACACCTCGCCGCTGAAGGCGTCGACGTAGTTGTCGAGGCCGATGAACTTGTCGAGCGGGCCGAAGCCGTTCCACTGGAACAGGCTGTAGAACCCGGCGATCCCGATCGGCACCAGGACGAACCCGGCGAACAGCAGCAGGGCCGGCCCGAGCAGCAGCGCCAGCTCGAGCCGCTTGCCCAGGCCGGGGCGCCGCGCCCGGGGCCGGGCCGCCGGTGCGGACGGCTTGTCGGCCGTCCGCACCGGTGACGTCGCCGTGGTCACTTGTTGCCCGCCGCGGCCTGGTTGACGGCGGCCACGATGCCTTCGGGCGTGCCCTGGCCGGCGAACATGTTGGCCACCGCGTCGTTCAGCGCCGCGCCGACCGCGGTCGGGAACGCCTTGTCGAAGTACATCTGCAGGTACGGAGCCTTGGTCCCGTAGTCGAAGACCTCTTTCAGCGTGTCGGTCTTCAGCGACTTCGCCGCCGCGGCGTTCACCGGCAGGCCGGTCCCCTGCGACGCGAGCTGGGTCTGCACCGGCTCGGAGTTCAGGTACTGCAGGAAGTCCGCGCACGCCTTGGACGCGCGGCTGGTGCAGGCGAAGCCGTCACCGCCGCCGAGCACGGCCGCCGGGTCGCCCTGGCCGCCGGCGACCGACGGGAACGCGAACCAGCCGATCTTCGAATCGAGCTGCTTGTCATCGGTCAGCGACGACATCGTGCCCGGCTCCCAGTCGCCCTGCAGCTCCATCGCCGCCTTGCCGTTGGCGACCAGGCCGGCCGAACTGCCCGCGCCCTGCTGGGCGGGCGTGCCGGCGAACCCGGTCTGGAACGGTTGCGTGGCCAGGAAGTTCTTCAGGTCCTGCCCGGCCCTCGTCCAGCACGGGTCCTCGAGCTTGACCGCCTTCACCGACTGCTTGAGCACGTCGGCGGAGCACTCGCGGACCGCGAAGTAGTTGTAGTAGAACGCGTCCGGCCAGCGGTCCTTGCCGCCGACGGCGATCGGTGCGATGCCCTTGGCCTTCAGCTGCGAGACGGCGGCGTTGAGCTCGTCCATCGTCTTCGGCGGCGCGGTGATCCCGGCCTGGGTGAAGAGGTCCTTGCGGTACCAGAAGCCGACGAAGTGCTGGGCGAACGGCACGCCGTACTGCTTGCCGTCGACCTGCCAGCTCTCCGCGAACTTGCCGGCCTGGCCGATCCACGACTTCGTCGCGTCGGTGATGTCGGCGAGCTTGCCCGAGGTGACCTGCGAGGCGAGCTCACCGGCCCCCCAGGACTGGTAGACGTCCGGCGGCTCGGCGCCCTGCAGGGCGAGGGGCACCTTGGTGGGGAAGTCCTCGTTCTGCAGCGGCTGCGCCTTGATCGTGACGTCGGGGTGCGCCTGGTGGTAGTCGACGACGACCTTCTCCCAGATCGACTTGATCGGGTCGGTGGTGCCGTTGTGCCACCAGGTGAGGGTGACCGGCCCGCTCGGCTGGGCGGGGGTTTCGCTCCCCCCGCTGCACGCGGAAAGCGCGAGCGGGACGACGGCCGCCAGGGCGGCGAGAACGGGGATCCGGCGTTTGACAGACATCGTGGGTCCACTCCTGACGACTTCGGCCGAGTTGGACGGGGCGCGACTGCGCCCGGGTTGGCGAAGAGTCTGCTCCCGGGCAAATCGGATGTCAATCGTTGTCGATAACGTTTTCCATGGTTAGTCTGAGCCGATGCAGCCCAGTTCCAGGGTGACCATCCGTGACGTCGCGGCCCGGGCCGGCGTCTCGGTGGCCACGGTGTCCAAAGTGATCAACGAGCGCTACGGCGTCTCCGCCGCGACGCTCGCGAAGGTCCGCGCGGTGATCGAAGAACTCGGCTACGAGGCGAGCCTCGTGGCCCAGAGCCTGAGAAACCACCGGACCAACGTGATCGGGATCCTGGTCGCCGACCTCGAACCGTTCTCCACCGAGCTGCTCAAAGGGGCCGCGGACGCCATCCGCGGCAGCGGGTTCGAGCTCGTCGTCTACTCCGCGGGCGGGCGCACCGGCGACCCGTCGGGCTGGGAAAAGCGGTACCTGTCCCGGCTTTCCGGCACCCTGGTCGACGGTGCCGTGCTCGTCACGCCGGCGGTCTCGCTGGAGGCCGTCCCCGGTACGCCGGTCGTCGCGGTCGACCCGCACACCGGGCCGTCACACCTGCCCACCATCGACTCCGACAACCTGCGCGGGGCGCAACTGGCCACCGAGCACCTCCTCGAGCTGGGCCACCGGCGGATCGCGTTCCTCTCCGGCCGTCCCGACCTCGAATCGGCGACGCTGCGCAAGGCGGGTTACCTGCGCGCGCTCGAAGCCGCGGGAGTGCCGGCCGACGAGAGCCTGATCCGGATCGGTGCCTACGACCCGGAGGTCTCCGCCGCCTCGGCCCACGACCTGCTGACCGGCCCGGACCGGCCGACCGCCGTGTTCGCCGCGAACGACATCTCGGCCATCGCGACCGTCGGCGCGGCCCGCGAGCTGGGCCTTTCGGTGCCCGACGACCTTTCCGTGGTCGGCTTCGACAACGTCCCCGAGTCCGCGCTCTGCAGCCCGCCACTGACCACAGTGGACCAGCCGATCCGCGAAATGGGCCACCGGGCGATCAGCATGCTCATCGCGCTGATCAACGGCGACGAGGTCCCGCGCACGCACGTCACCCTCGACACCGGCCTCGTGGTGCGGCACTCCACCCGGGCCCTCTCCTGATCTCCCTGTGACATCCGGGGCTTCGCCCCGGGCCGGGGGCGTTGCCACCCGGACCCCCGAAAGCTCCCCTCTGACGAAGGGCGGAAAGCCTTGACCACGCAGCCTGCCACGGCTCCCGAGCCGTGGCGCGACCCCGCGGCCGATCCCGCCGAGCGAGTCCGCGCCCTGCTGGACCGGATGACCTTGCGCGAGAAGCTCGGCCAGCTCTACGGCATCTGGGTCGGCATCGACTCCGGCGGCGAGGTGGCGCCGCACCAGCACGACTTCGACGACCCGGCGGTCGACTTCGACGACCTGGTCCGCCACGGCATCGGGCAGCTGACCCGCGTCTTCGGCACCCGGCCGGTCGACCCGCTGGTCGGCGCGCACAGCCTCGCGCGCACGCAGCGCCAGATCGTCTCGAGCAACCGGTTCGGCATCCCCGCCGTCGTGCACGAGGAATGCCTCACCGGGCTGGCCGCGTGGCAGGCGACGATCTACCCGGCGCCGCTGTCCTGGGGCGCGACGTTCGACCCGGACCTGGTGCGCCGCATGGGTGAGCGCATCGGGCAGACCATGCGGGGGCTCGGCGTGCACCAGGGCCTCGCGCCGGTCCTCGACGTCGCCCGCGACCTGCGCTGGGGCCGGATCGAGGAGACCATCGGCGAAGATCCTTATCTGGTCGGGACGATCGGGAGCGCGTACGTCGCCGGGCTCGAGTCCGCCGGCGTGATCGCGACCTTGAAGCACTTCGTCGGGTACTCCGCATCCCGCGCCGGACGCAACCTGGCACCGGTTTCGGCAGGACCGCGGGAAATCGCGGACGTCCTGCTCCCGCCGTTCGAGCTGGCCCTGCGCGCGGGCGCCCGGTCGGTGATGAACACCTACACCGACATCGACGGCGTCCCCGGCGCGGCCGACCCGTCCCTGCTGACCGACCTGCTGCGGGACACCTACGGGTTCAGCGGCACCGTCGTCTCGGACTACTTCTCCGTGGCCTTCCTGCACCGGCTGCACGGCGTCGCGGCCGACCGCGCCGACGCCGCCGGGCAGGCGCTGACCGCGGGCATCGACGTGGAACTGCCCACCATGGACTGCTACGGCGAGCCGCTGCTCGCCGCGGTGGAAGGGGGCGCGGTCGACGCCGCCGCCGTCGACCGCGCCCTCGAGCGGGTGCTGCGGCAGAAGTGCGAGCTGGGCCTGCTCGACGCGGATTGGGCGCCCGAGGTACCCGAAGAAGTCGACCTCGACGATCCGTCATCGCGCGCGCTGGCCCGCGAAGTGGCCGAGAAGTCCATTGTCCTGCTGCAGAACGACGGGACGCTGCCGCTCTCCCCCGGCGCGTCGATCGCCGTGGTGGGGCNGCTGGGCCTGCTCGACGCGGATTGGGCGCCCGAGGTACCCGAAGAAGTCGACCTCGACGATCCGTCATCGCGCGCGCTGGCCCGCGAAGTGGCCGAGAAGTCCATTGTCCTGCTGCAGAACGACGGGACGCTGCCGCTCTCCCCCGGCGCGTCGATCGCCGTGGTGGGGCCGCGCGCGGACGCGCCCGGCGCGATGCTCGGCTGCTACTCCTTCCCGCTGCACGTCGGCGTCCACCACCCGGACGTCCCGTTCGGCGTCTCGGTGCCGACGGTGGTCGAGGCGCTGCGGGAGTCCTTCGAAGTCACCTACGCGCTCGGCTGCCCGGTCACCGGCGGCGACGACGACGGGATCGCCGAGGCCGTCGCCGCGTGCGATTCGGCGTCGGTGTGCGTGGCGGTGCTGGGCGACCTGGCCGGGCTGTTCGGCGGCGGGACGTCCGGCGAAGGCTGCGACGCGGCCGACCTGCGGCTGCCGGGCCGCCAGGAGGAGCTCCTGGAAGCCCTGCTCGCCACCGGGAAGCCGGTCGTCGTGGTCCTGCTGTCGGGGCGGCCGTACGAGCTTTCGCGGCAGATCGACCGCCTCGCGGCGGTGGTTTGCGGCTTCTATCCCGGCGAGGAAGGCGGCCCGGCGCTGGCGGGTGTCCTCAGTGGACGGATCGACCCCTCCGGCCGGCTGCCGGTGAGCTTCCCGGCGGCCGGCGCGAGCCAGCCGTCGACGTACCTCGCCGCGCCGCTCGGGCGCCGCAGCGAGGTGAGCACGGTCGACCCCTCGCCGTTGTTCCCGTTCGGGCACGGGCTTTCCTACACGCCGGTGACCTGGGCCGACGTGAGCGCGACGGGGTCGCTGTGGCCGACCGACGGCGTCTGCCGGGTCCGGGTGACGCTGCGCAACGAGCACGCGCGGACGGCGTCGGAAGTGGTCCAGGTGTACCTGCACGACCCGGTCGCGGAGGTCGCGCGGCCGGAGCGCCAGCTGATCGCGGCCCGCCGGGTCGCGGTGGAACCGGGGGCGACGGTGGTGGTGGACATCGGGCTGCACGCGGATCTGACGTCGTACACGGGCCGGGCGGGCCGCCGCCTGGTCGAGCCGGGCGACGTCGAACTGCGGGTGGGGACGTCGAGCGAGCAGATCGTCACGACCCTGCACTGCACGCTGACCGGCCCCCGGCGTTACGTCGGCGTCGAGCGGGTGATGACGCCGGAGTTCGGGTCGTGAAGCGCACGCTGGCCGTCTTCTGCCTCGCGGTCCTGACCGCGTTGTTCGTGGGTGCGTCGGGGCGGCCGCCCGCGTCGCACTGGGTGGCGACCTGGACGTCGATGCCGCAGCTGACGGAGCCGGCCAACATGCCGCCGGCGCCGTTCACGGGTACCGACCGGGTGCTGGACAACGCTTCCGTGCGCCAGACCGCGCACGTTTCCGTCGGCGGGCCCCGGATCCGGCTGCGGTTTTCGAACGCCTTCGGCGGTTCCGCCCTGCCGCTCACCGCGGTTTCGGTGGCCCGGCCGGTTTCCGGCGCCGCCGGCGTTTCCGCGGTGGTGCCGGGCAGCGTCGTCCCGGTGACGTTCCACGGCAAGCCGTCGACGACGGTGCCGGTGGGCGCACAGGTGGTGTCCGATCCGCTGCCGTTCCCGGTGCGCCCGTTCGAGAACATCACGGTGACGACGTACCTGGCGCACGGCCAGGCGTCGCTGTCGATCACTTCGCACCCGGGCTCGCGCACGACGTCCTACCTGATGGCGGGCGACCAGGTGGCCGCTCCCGAGCTGCCGGGTGCGACGCCGGTCGACCACTGGTACTTCCTGAGCGGCGTCGAGGTGCTGTCCCCGGCGTCGGCGGTGGCGGTGATCGGTGACTCGCTGTCCGACGGCCGTGGGTCGACGACGAACGGCAACGACCGCTGGCCGGACGTGCTGGCGTCGCGGATCCCGGCCGCCGTCGTGAACCAGGCCGCGGGCGGCAACCGCGTGCTGCAGGACGGCCTGGGCCCGAACGTCCTGGCCCGGCTGGACCGCGACCTGCTGGCGACGAGCGGCGTGTCGTGGGCGATCGTCTTCGAGGGCGTCAACGACATCGGCACGGCGGCCCCCGACGCGGCGGCGGCCACGGCTTCGGACCTGATCGACGCGTACGACCAGATCCTGACGCGGGCCCACGCGGCCGACATCCGGGTGTACGGCGCGACGTTGACGCCGTTCGGCGGCAACACCGGCTACGACTCGCCGGAGCGAGAAGCGGCCCGGACGTCGGTGAACGCGTGGATCCGCGGCCACTTCGACGCGGTCCTCGACTTCGACCGGGTGGTCCGCGACCCGGCGGCCCCGGCCCGGCTGCTGCCCGCCTACGACGTCGGTGACCACCTGCACCTCAACCCCGCGGGGTACCGGGCGCTGGGTGCCAGCATTCCGCCCGGCCTATTCCGCGCGGGGTGAAGGAATTGTCCCGCGGGCCGGAAGTGGACAATTCCTGGACGCCATTTCCGGCCCGCGATCACGGACCGGCGAACCCGGTCTGACGCTGGGTGATCAGTGGTCCAGTCAACGGGTATCCGTTGGGACACAAGCGAGTCTCGAACTTCCGGGTCCGGTGACGTGGATCACCGGCCTGCCCCTATCATGTCGCCGTCTGCTCGTCCCCCATCCGCAGTCGACGATCCCGAAAAGGGGAAATCATGTCCGACGTCATCAACAGCATCTTCGGTCGCGCCCAGAACGAAACGCCCAGTTCAGAGAGCTACGAGTACGGCACCACGGCCACCGGCACGGTGGACGCGGGCACGACGGACACCGAGACCGTCGAGCCGGCCGGGGACACCGCCGAGGTCGAGACCGAAGGGGACACCGCCGAGGCCGTCTCCGAAGAGGACACCGCCGACGCCGACGAGGCCGTCTCCGAAGAGGACACCGAGTCTTCGGATTCCGCCGAGGACACCGAGGAAGCGGTTTCGGAGGAAGCCGAGGCTCCGGCCGTGGAAGAGGCGGAGGTGCCGGCCGCCGTGGCGGAAGAGCCGTCGCGGCCCGCCGCGGGCACCCGCGGCAGCACGACGGTGGCCGACGGCGTCGTCAGCAAGATCGTCATCCGGGTCGCCCGCGGGGCCGAGGGCGTGCACGAACTCGACGAGGCGGGCACGTCGGTCGAGGTGGACGGCGAGGTCGCCACGATCGCCGTGACGCTGGTGGTCGAGTTCGGCCGCGCGGTCAAGACGCTCGCCGAGCAGATCCGCGTCCAGGTGATCGAGGCGGTCGAGGAGTACCTCGGCCTCGAGGTGGCCACGGTGGACGTCCACGTCGCCGACATCCACTTCCCCGACGCGGACTGATCTCCTGACCGGTTCCGGGGCTCCGCGCGACCCCGGGACCGGTCAGCGGCGCACTCGGTAGCGCAGGTGGAGAACGTCGCGGTCGCTCAGCTGCCGGACGAGGTCCAGCTCGATCTGCTCCCCTGCCCCGAACAGACGGCGGCCGCCGCCGAGCAGCACGGGCACCACGTGGAGTTCCAGCTCGTCCAGCAGGCCCGCCTTCAGCAACGCCTGCGCGGCACTCGCGCCGTGCACCATGACAGCGCGGCCACCCGCGGCCGAGCGCGCTTCTTCCACGCACGCAACGACATCCGTGTAGAACCGCGCGCTCCCCGGCGGCGTGTCGGACGGGTCGACGTGGTGGGTCAGGACGTGGATCGGCACGCCGTCGTGGTGATCGCCGTTCCAGCGGCCGGCCAGCTCGAAGGTCCGCCGGCCGGAGATGATCGCCCCGGTCGCCATGGCCTCGGCGTAGACCTGCGCGCTCGCCCCGTCGCCGTGCCGGTCGTCGAGCCAGTCGAACAGCCGGAAGCCGCCGCGGCCCAGCTCCTGACCGGGCCGGTCGTCCGGCCCGGTCACGAAGCCGTCGAGCGACGTGGTCATGTACAGCCTGATCGGTCCGGTCATCGCGGACTCCCTCCTGGAGTGGGCTACACCGGTGCGTCGAACGGGGAACCCGCGGATCGACAGGCCCGTCACTCCCGTTCGTCGCGCGCCCGGGCGATCACCTCCTCCAGGCGCAGGGGGCTGGCCGGGTGGTGGGACAGGCACAGCGGCGTCGCCACCTGGCGGAACCCGAACGCCTCCCCCGCCACGTAGAACTGCGCGCGCTCCAGACGGGAGATGTCCGCGACCGGGCTTCCCTTGGCCCGCGCCAGTTCGTTCGCCGCGGCGATCTGCGCCGGGCTGTTCAGCCGGCCGAAGAACTGGGTCATCGCGTTGCCGACCACCTGGTTGTGCAGCCCCTTCGGCGCCTGGGTCGCGAACAGCAGCCCCAGACCGTACTTGCGCGCCTGCGAGGCGAGGACGATCGTGCTGCGCGTACTCGCCGTCAGCGTCCCGGACGCGGCCATCGTCTGGGCTTCGTCCATCACGAACAACGCGCCCAGCGGCCGCTCGCCCGCCGGATTGCGCTTGATCCAGGCGAACAGCTCCATCTGCAGCTGGTTGACGAAGTTCTGCCGCTGCTCCTCCGCCTGCAGCCCGACGAAGCTGATCACCGACACCCGCGCCCGCTTGCCGTCCGCCGGGGTGAGCAGCGCCCCGGGATCGACGGGCTCGCCACCGCCGGCGAAGAGGGGGTCGTTGACCATCGCGGCCTTGAGCACCTCGGCGAGCCCGGCCGCGATGCGCGGGGCGTCGTTGAGGTTGCTGACGTCCTCGGGCAGGTCGGTCAGCAGGTCGATGAGTTCGGGCAGGCTGCGCGACCCGGTCCGAGCGTGCCGCACGACGGCCTGTCGCAGCACGGCGAGCCCGATGTTCGTCTTGGCGGTGCTCCCGGTCAGCCGCGCTTGCGGCGCGAGGGTCGCGACGGCCACCTCGACGGCGGCGGCGAACTCGTCGGAGTCGTCGAGAACCCCGGCGAAGTCCGGCAGCGGCTGGAAGGCGAGCGGCCGCCCGGTGGCCCGCCCGGGCGTCCAGACGACGACGTCGGTCTCGGCGAGGTACCGCTTCGCCAGCTGGGCGTCGTCGGGCCCCCAGCCATCGGGCGGAGTGGGCCAGGCGTCACCGAGCCGGGCGAGGTCGTTGTTCGGATCGAGGACGATCGCGGAGACCCCGAGCAGGGCGCACTCCTCGATGATCCGCCGCAGCAGCACGGTTTTCCCGGAACCGGACCCGGCGAAGACGGCGGCGTGCTTGCGGAGGGCGGAGAGTTCGATCCGGACGGGTTCGCCCGAGCCGACGACGGTCCCGAGGGTGATCTCCCCTTCGGCGGGCGGTGTAGCTGCCACCGTGGGCAGCGTGGCTGCTGCCACGGGCGGCGGGTGCGTCCCTTCGGCGGGCTGCCCCGACGGCTTCTCCGGCAGGACGGCGGAGAGCAGCTCGGACCGGCTGGCGGGGCGGCGGTCGATCAGCCACTCGTGCAGTTCGCGACCGCCGTTGCCGAGCATCTTCTGCAACGCCCAAAAGGTCCGCGCGTCCGCATCGGAGAGGCGGATCGTCTTCCCGCCCGCGGCCGTGAACTTCACGACCTCCTCCCGCGTCTTGGCCCCGCGTCCCCAGGCGTCCCGCAGGATTACGAGGTGCCGGTTGTCGGCCCCCTGCAATTGCCCCGCCGCGGAGCGGGCCTTGCGGAACCGGCTCAGCGCGGCACGGGGGTCCCGGGCCGCGATCGCCCGGAAAACCCAGTGCTCTTGGAGGTCCGCTTTCTCTTCGAGCGTCCGAGTGAGCCAGGCGTGTACTTCGCTTCGCCCGTTCTGGCGCTCGCACGACCACTCCATGTCGTCGTCGCCGACCTCGGTGACCCAGCAGCGCAACGCCGCGGAGAGCAGATCGGGCATCACCTTGTCCACGGTCTTCTCGGCGAGCAGTGTGCCCGGGTCCGCTTCCGCCCTCAGTGCTTCGAACTCGGCGTCGAGTTCGGCGAACCGGTCGGTCTCCACCGCCGTACGCACGGGAGCGACCGGCACCTGAACCTTCTCGTCGAAGGACGTGAGCTCCCGGACCTGCCCGGCCCGCAGGCAAACGTCGATGTGCGCACCGATGCGCTTCAGCAGTTCTCTCGGTGTCCACTGGTCCCACGGCCCCTCGAACGCGGCGGGAGCCACGGGCCACGTGGGATACGGCGGGGTGAAGTCCAGGGACTCGTAGACCACCCCGAGCCGCTTTTCCACCAGCGCCCGGCCGACTCCGGCCTCGGTGATCCGGCCGAGCGTCACCGACTCGCGGAAGCGGTCGGGCACGGTGCCGGCCGCCTTCGTCTTGATCTGCTCCCAGGTACTGGGCAGGCAGGCCAGCACGGTCAGCGTCTTGTGGGTGACCTCCCGCAGGCCCATGAGCCCGTCGGCGATCCGCGCGACGAGCAGGTCTTCTTCGGCGCTGTCACCGGTCGCCTCGGTGCGCTTCATCGACCGGGCGACGAGTGTGTCGAGCTGGTCCACAGCGATCACGACTGGCCCGGTCAACGCGAGCAGCCGGGTGATCTCCTGAACGAGGACGCGTGCGGGTTTCGGCCGCGAATAGATGTTCCACGTCCGGGCTTCGGAGGTGAGTTCGGCGTCCCCGTCCAGGTAGTCCTCGCCGATGTACTTGATGCCGCGGTCCCGGCTGGCGATGAGCACGAGGGCGCGCGCGGTGTCTCCGCACTCGTCGCCGACCATCTCGCTGAGGGACGACACCCCGTCGACGAACGCCTCGACATCGTCTTTGGTCAACCCGCGTCCGCGCCGGATCCTCGCCTCGACTTCGGCGTCGACGTGGGCTCGCAGGCAGACACGCAACAGGAAGCTCTTCAGCTGCGAGTCGCCCGAGTCGTCCGGGCGGGCCAGCCCGCGGCGCAACGCCTCGGCCGTGTTCTCCCAGAAGGCCTCGGCCGCGGTAACGTCGTCGAGGAAGAAGTACCCGCGTGCGCGGTGCACCTGGCGGCGGACAAGCCCCAGGAGGTGAGTCTTGCCGACCCCCTTGAGCCCGCGCAGGACCAGCCCGATCGGGCTGGGACCGTCGCTGACCGCCGCCTCCCGGATCCCGGTGTCGAGCGAGGCCAACGCGTCGGCGTGCAATCCGTCGACGTGGTAGGGCGAATCCCGCCAGACGTGGTCCGGCGTGTCCGCCCAGTCGAAGCTCAGGGTGGCCAGTGCCTTCAGCTCGTCCATCACAACGCCTCGATCGAGAGCAGATGGTTGTCCTCACCGCCGATGCGGATCGCCGCCTCGCGGTCGGCCGGGGTGAGCACCTTGCGGTTGTCCTCCGGGACGAGGTGCGCCTTGCCCGCGCGGCTCATTTCCTTCAGGACGGCATCGACCTCGTTCGCGGGCGCGCCGAGCTTCGGCCGCAGGTCCACCAGCGCCACCCAGCCACGCGGTTCTCTGACCAGTTCGCGGTAGGCGACGCGGATGCGGTCTTCGAGGTCTCCGGCCGTCGTCGCTTCGGCGATCGGTCCGGGCTCCGCCCGCGTCTCGCCCGGGCCGAAGACGTGGAACAACCGCTTGTTCTCCCGCACGAGGTACTCGTTCAAACCACCCAGCAACACGTACAGGGCCGACGCCAACGTGCTCTGCCCCCGGGGCGGTGGCGGATCGCCGGCGGCCAGCTCCTCCTCGCACCACGCCCAGCCGCTGTCGCTCAGGACGTGCACGAAACTCTTCCTCGGCCCGGTCGGCTCGCTCTCGACGTACCCCAGCGCGTTCAGGTTCGTCCGGTCCTTGCCGGTGAGCGTGAACCCCACGACCTCCTGCAATTCCTGGTTGGGCACTTCGCGGCCCAGCACCATCAGCGTGAACATCGCCGCGGTCTGCTTGTGTCCCAAGCGGTCGGTCATCCGAGATCCTTCCGGTGGTTCGGTTTCGTCGTGGTCCGGGCGCGGACGTCGAGAGTCCTCAGTAGCCAGTCGATCGACTGGCGGACCTGCGGGGGTGCCGCGTGCAGGTCGTCGTTCGAGGAGCGGGATTTGATCGCGATCGCGAGGTCCGTCGCCAGGTCGCGAGTGCGGCCGCTGTCTCCCGACCCGACCGCCGGCTGCAGGGCCGTCACCAGTTCGTCGACGAGGTCCCAGCGCGACGCGCGCAGCTTCGCTTCGCGGGCCCGGCCCAGCAGCCCGGGCAGGTCGAGGTCGTCGTCCGGTTCGACCAGCGGGGTGAATCCCTTCAGCTGGCCGATGAGGTCGCGCGCCACCCCGGCCGGGCCGCGTGCGTCACTCAACCGCAAGTAGCGGAGGTTCCCGACGTAGCCCGGCAGCCCGGCCGCGTCGGTGCCCGTGGTGAGCACCGGGATCACCCGGCGGTCCTGGCCGAGCGTGCGGTGCAGGAACAGCTCGACCTCGGCCGATTGCCAGCGGCTCACCTTGCCGTCGACCAGCAGGCACAGGTGCCGGGCGTCGTCTTCGGCACGCGCGAGCAGGGACCGGTCGCCGGAGAGTGACTTCACCACTCGCACACCGCGCCTTTCCAACGCGCCGACCAGCTCGTTCGCGATGCCGACCAAGGGACGCGGGATACTGACGCGCACTTCGTACTTGAACTCCCGCCGGCTCGTGCGCACGGCCGCCACGTAGGCATCGCGGTTCTCCGCCAGCAGGTCGGTGCGGTCGAGCCGGCAGGCGATCACCGCCGCGACCGTCTCCAGCGCGAAGCCGATCTGGTCGGCGCTCGGTGTCTGTTCCGACAGCACCGGCAGCTGCTCACCGAAACTCCAGTACGACACGTACGGCAGCGTGAGGTGGCGAGCCATCGTCGCCGGCTCGACGGTCTGGTCGAGCCACATCCGGTACAGCTCGGCCGTCTCGTCGGCGACGATCCGGCGCCACGTCTCCGACCGGTCGTACTCCTCCCGGTTGTCGAACCGCGAGAGCACCGGCATGACTGTCAGCCTGGCGCGGTCGAACGGCAGCAGGTTGCGTGCGGCGTCGGCGCGCCGGGCGGCATCCATCGCGCCGAGGATGCTCTGCCGGTTCGCGGTGAACAGCAGGACGAGGTGATCCGGCAGGTGCGCCGTGCAGATTCCGCCGATGTCGGAGATCCCGGTGCGGCTGTCGACGAGAACGAAGTCGTAGTGCGCGATCCACTGCTCACGGCACTGCTCGAGGTATTCGCCGAACCCGTCTTCGTACAGGCGGTCCCAGTCGATTTCCTGGACCTGGCCGACGTACCCCGGATCTTCGCGGCCTGCGGCGAGGAGGTCGAGAACACCGACGTCCGTCAGCCTCTGGACGTGCGCCTCCGGCCTGAAGCGGCCCTGCCGGAAATCGTCGACGAGGTCGACCACACCGCCGCTCGGACGCGCGGGCAACCGCGGCCGGAAGTAGTCGCCGAGACCGGGGGCTTCGAGGTCCCAGTCGAGGCAGAGGACGCGGTGGCCCCACCGGGCGAGCAGCACGGCGATGTTGGCCAGCGCGAAGCTCCGGCCGACCCCGCCCTTGTAGGAGTAGAACGTGAAGATCGAACCCGGCATCCGTCAGAACCTCGGCCTTCGTGCCCGCTTCAAGGGTTCCGGGGCCGGGGTGCGCACCGGCCAGTCGTCCCGCCACTCCGGCGCTCGTTCGATGAGGTCCTCCAGCTCCGCGGCGACTTGCTTGATCTGCTGGTGGAACTCGAGGTAGGCCGGGGCGGCCTGGAAGTGTTCGAACGGGTGGTTCCACTGCTGCAGGTCACGGGGACGCCGCGCGTGGGCCCAGTCGGGGAAGTTCCGGGAGTCGCAGAAGATCACCGGGTAGATCAGGGGGCTCCGGTGGTCCCGCCGCGGACCGGCGGTCAGCGCCTCCCGCTCCTCCATCGTCGCCCACTCGGCCAGGCACCACTCGTCCCGGAAGTACTTCGGCGAGCAGACCGGAACCAGCACGCGGGAACGCTGCAGTGCCGAGCTCAGTTCCGCCGGCCACTGCGCCCCGACGCGCACCTGGTCGTCGAAGAATATCCGCACGTCTTCGTACCGGTTGTTGTCGAGCACTTCCAGCAGACGCGGGTGAAAATGGTGGCGAATCCACGCCGATATGTCGGTCGCGGCACGTTGGAAGCTGATGAAGACGTCGTACTCGTACACGCGTGCCGACGCTCCTTCACCGCTCCCCACCAGGCGGATGTCATCCTAGGTCCGCTAAGCGCCGACGAAGAAGGCGGGAAACCTGACAGATCCAGGACAATAACTGGCCAGACCTCAAGTGCCGCCGGAAAATGCATCTTGACAAATCTTACCGGCACAGATAGATGACAGGCGGAAGCCGCGCGCGCCAGGCGCGAAGTGTTTCCGGAAAACCGATCTCCCGGATCGGTGAATCACCGACCGATCACGAGGGGAACCCGATGTCCGAGCCCGATCCGCCCAGGGTGTTCATCAGCTACTCGCACGACACCCAGGACCACAAGGACCAGGTCCGGCGGTTCGCGACCTTGCTGCGCAGCCGGGTCGGCCTCGAGGTGGTGCTCGACCAGTGGGACGACAACCACCGCATCGACTGGTCGCTGTGGGCCACCCGGAACATCAAGGCGGCGGACTTCGTCGTCGCCGTGGCCTCTCCCCTCTACCGGGCGCGCGCCGACGGTGACGCGCCGCCGGACGAAGGACGCGGCGCCCAGTTCGAATCCGCCCTGCTCCGCAACAAGATGACCAAGGACATCGAGGACGGCACCCGGCGGATTCTGCCCGTCGTGCTGCCCGGCGGCTCGATCGACGACATCCCGGCGTTCCTCAACCCCTACTCGATGACGCGGTACGAAATCGGGGAGATCAGCGACGAAGGCGTCGCCGAGCTGCGCGCCGCGATCACCGGGCGGGGAAAGCATCCGATACCTCCACGCGGCCGGTGGCTCGGCGGATCGGCTGAGCCGCAGCCGATCCTCGCGAGCGACCTCCCCTGGACCTGCGCCAGCCAAGGCGTCCGCCGTGGCGCGGCGTCGATCGGCGACGTGCGGTACGAGCACAGCATCGTCCTGCGGCCGGCCGCGTCGGCGACCTACGGGACCGGGTTCGTCGAACTCGACCTCGGGGGTCACTACCAGCGGTTTTCGACCGTGGCCGGGGTGCTCGACGAAGCCGCCGACCGCTTCCAGGTCGGCCGCGTCCGCGTGCTCCTCGACGGCAGACCGCGTTCCGAGCACGACGTGGCCGTCGGGAAGCCGGCCACGATCGACCTCGATGTCACCGGTGCCCTGAAGCTCCGGCTCGAGATGTCGCGGCCGGGCGTCGCGGCGTCCCCGTTCGGGTCCGCGGCCGTCGTCGTCACGCGGCGAGGACGGCCGCCCGAGCTCGGGCTCGGGGATCCCACCGTCACCTAAGGCGTGATGACCACCTTCAGCGCCGAGTTCGCGGCCGCGTTGCCGAACACCTCGTACGCCTCCTCCAGCTGCGCGAACGTGAACCGGTGCGTGCCCATGCGCTCGGCCGGGATGCGGCCCGAGGCCACCATCTTCAGCAGCGTCGGGATCGACACCGTGTCCACCAGGCCCATCGTCAGCGTGAGGTTCTGGATCCACATCTCCTGCATCGGCAGCTCGACCGGCACGCCGTGGACGCCGATGTTGGCGATGCGGCCGCCCGGGCGGACCAGGGACGCCGCCGTCCGGAGCGTCTCCGGGTAGCCGACCGCTTCGATCGCCACGTCCACACCGAGACCGTCGGTCAGGGACCGGACGTCCTCGAGAACGCCAGGACCCGCTTCGAACGCGTCCGTCGCGCCGAACTCCAGGGCCTTCTCCAACCGGAACTTGTTGGAGTCCACCGCGATCACCTTCGCCGCGCCCCACAGCCCCGTGGTCAGGATCGCCGCCAGGCCGACCGCGCCGGCGCCGACCACGGCCACCGCGTCGCCCGGGCGGACGCGGCCGGCCAGGACGCCGACCTCGTAGCCCGTCGGCAGCGAGTCGGCCAGGAAGATCGCCTGCTCGTCGGTGACTTCCGGCGGCACCGCGTACAACGACGTGTCCGCGTACGGAACCCGCACGAGTTCGGCCTGCGTGCCGTCGATGAGGTGTCCGAAGATCCAGCCGATCCCGCCGACCGTCTGACAGTGCGAGGGCATCCCGCGCCCGCAGTATTCGCAGCGCCCGCACTGCGTGATGGCCGGCACCAGCACCCGGTCCCCCACCGCGAACGCGCGGACGGCGTCTCCGACGGCGGTCACCGTGCCGACAGCTTCGTGCCCGAGGATCCGGCCGTCGGTGACCGCGGCGACGTCGCCCTGCAGGATGTGCAGGTCGGTGCCGCAGATGGTGGTGGTGTCGACGCGCACGACCACGTCGGTCGGCTCTTCGACGACGGCGTCCGGGACGTCTTCCCAAGCCTTCGCGCCCGGACCGTGGTAGACCAGCGCCTTCATCGTCGCCTCCGTCGGCCGCCCGGCTCCCGTGGCCGGGCTCGGCCGCTTTCGACGCTAGGACCGCGGAAGCCGCCCGGCTGTCGCAATTTGAGACCGGCACCCGGCGAGATCCACCTCGCGCAAGGCCGCCCCGACGCCGGCCAAGGCCACCGCGTTCATCGACAACGACGTCACGCCCAGCCCGACCAGAACGCGCGCCAACGCCGGGTCCGCCGCCGCCTCGCCGCAGACCCCCACCGGCTTTGACGCCGCCACTCCCGCCGAAGCCACCATCTCCACCAACCGCAGCAACGCCGGCTGGTGCGGGTCGTTCAACGACGCCACCGCGCCGAGCTGGCGGTCCGCCGCGAAGACGTACTGGGCGAGGTCGTTCGTGCCCAGCGAAACGAAATCGACTTCCGCGAGGATCGAAGCCGCGCACAGCGCCGCCGCCGGGATCTCGATCATCACGCCCACCCGGGGAACCCCCGCCGCCCGGGCGCGCGAGGCGAACCACGCCGCTTCGGAAGCCGTCGCCACCATCGGGGCCATCACCGACAGCTCGACTTCCGTGTCGGCGGCCGCCGACACGATCGCCGACAGCTGGCGGTCCAGCAGCTCCGGCCGGTCGAACGCCACGCGCAGGCCGCGGACACCCAGGGCCGGGTTCGGTTCCGCGCCCATCGGCAGGAACGCCAAGGGCTTGTCGGAACCCGCGTCCAGGGTCCGGACCACCACCGGCTTCCCGGCGAACGGCGCCAGCACCTCGGCGTACGCCGCCCGTTGCGCGGCCTCACTCGGCTCGGCCTGAGCCGACAGGTAGCAGAACTCCGTGCGGAACAAGCCGATTCCCTCGGCACCGGCCGCGGAAGCCGCGCGGGCGTCCGCGGGTGATCCCACGTTCGCCAGCAGCTTGACCCGGTGGCCGTCGGCGAGCCGCCCGACGCCGTCCCACGACGCGGCCGCGGCCCGAGCCGGTGCCGCAACCACGCCGTCGGACGGCGAGACCGTGCCCGCGGAACCGTCGACCACCAGCCCGGGGCCGGCCAGGTCGAGGACGCCCGCGCACGCGACGACCGCCGGGATGCCCAGCGCCCGCGCCAAGATCGCCGTGTGGCTCGTCGGGCCACCTTCCTCGGTCACCAGCGCGAGCACGAGGTCCGGGTCGAGGCCGGCGGTGTCGGCCGGCGCCAGGTCGCGCGCCACCAGGACGCTCGGCGACGTCAGGTCCGGGACGCCCGGCGGAGCCAGCCCCAGCAGCGAAGCGACGATCCGGTCGCGGACATCGGCGACATCCGCGGCGCGTTCGGCCAGGTAGCCACCGGCCGCGCGCAGCGCCGTCATGAACTCCCCCGCCGCTTCCCACACCGCGCGCGGCGCCGGCAACGCCCGCGTGCGGACCAGCTCCGAAGCGGACGCGA
This sequence comes from Amycolatopsis sp. MEPSY49, assembly GCF_051337345.1. Taxonomy (NCBI): domain Bacteria; kingdom Bacillati; phylum Actinomycetota; class Actinomycetes; order Pseudonocardiales; family Pseudonocardiaceae; genus Amycolatopsis; species Amycolatopsis sp. MEPSY49. The sequence goes on from NZ_JBDLYJ010000002.1 coordinate 1,183,809, forward strand.
CCAACGCCGGGTCCGACGCCATCACCGCCGTCGTCTCCAGGACCGACCGGGCGTCTCCGGACACGGAACGGGCACGATCGGACAGCGCCGCCGCGACCGATTCCGCCGCCGGCCCGATCTTGCCCGCTTCGGCCGCGAGATCGTCCGGAACCGGCGAAGAAGCGGGTTCCCGCAGGTCAGCGGCCACGACTACACGCGGACCGGCGACCCGGCCGGGGCTGACTCCGACTCCGGACAACTGCATGGCGGGACCTCCGGGAGCAAAGGATCTCGTAACTGGGGATTGACAGTACGGTAACAACGGGCACAATCAAACTGCAACGGGCAGACATCGGAGAGGAACGGGCATGTACGCCGCCGAACGGCACCAGCTCCTGGCGCAACGCGCACGTCGCGACGGCCGGGTCGACGTCAACGACGTCGCCGGCGAACTCGGTGTCGCCCCCGAGACCATCCGCCGCGACCTCGGCGTCCTCGAACGCCAGGGCGTCGTCCGCCGGGTCTACGGCGGCGCGGTCGCCGTCGAACGGCTCGACTTCGAACCCGAAGTGGCCCAACGGGACCGGACGAACGCCGCCGAGAAGGACGCCATCGCTCGCGCGGCGCTGGACCTGGTTCCCGACCGCGGCTCGATCCTGCTCGACGCCGGCACGACCACCAGCAGGCTCGCCACGCTCCTGCCCGCCGACCGCGAGCTGACCGTGATCACCAACTCGATCCCGGTCGCCTCGATCCTCGCCACCCGCCCCGGCATCACCCTGCACATCCTCGGCGGCCGCGTGCGCGGGACGACGCTCGCCGCCGTCGAAGCCTGGACGCTGCACGCGCTCGACGGCCTGCTCGTCGACGTCGCTTTCCTCGGCGCCAACGGCTTTTCCGCCGAGCACGGCTGCACGACGCCGGACATGGCCGAGTCCGCGGTGAAGGCCGCGGTGGTCGCCGCCGCGCGCAAGCGGGTGCTGCTGGCCGACCACAGCAAGTACGGCACCGACCAGCTCAGCCGGTTCGCGCGGCTGGCCGAGATCGACGTCCTGGTCACCGACAGCGGCCTCGACGCCGGCGCGGTGGCAGAGCTCGAAGAGGCGGGCCCGGAGGTGGTGCTGGCGTGATCGTCACCGTGACCCCGAACCCGAGCCTCGACCGGACCGCGCGGCTGTCCGGCCTGCGCCGCGGCGAAGTCAACCGGGCCGAAGCCGTGCGGCTCGACCCCGGCGGCAAGGGCGTCAACGTCGCCCGCGCGCTGGCCGCCGCCGGCACCCCGACGGTCGCGCTCCTGCCCGCCGGCGGGCTGGTCGGCGACCGCCTGGCCGACCTGCTCGCCCCCGAAGGCGTCCCGGTCGTCGCCGTGCCGATCGCGGGGACGACCCGCAGCAACATCACGCTCGTCGAAGCCGACGGGACCACGACGAAGATCAACGAGCCCGGTCCGGAGATCTCCCCCAGCGAACTGGCCACCCTCGAACGCCGCGCCGTCGAGCTGGCCGCGCGCGGGGAATGGCTGGTGTGCTGCGGAAGCCTCCCCGCCGGCGTGCCCGACGACTTCTACGCGCGGCTCACGAAACTCGCGCACGACGCCGGGGCGAAGGTCGCCGTCGACTCCTCCGGCGCGCCGCTCGCCGCCGCGTGCGCGGGCGGCCCGGACCTGCTCAAGCCGAACCTCGACGAGCTGATCGAGCTCGCCGGTCGCCCGCTGCCGCTGCTCGGCGACGTCGTCGCCTTCTGCCGCGAGCTGGTCTCCGGCGGCGTCGGCACCGTGCTCGTCAGCCTGGGCGCGCGCGGCGCGGTCCTCGTCGGGGAAACCGAACCACACCACGCGCTCGGCCCGCTGGTCGCCGTGCGCAGCACCGTCGGCGCCGGAGACGCCGCACTCGCCGGGTTCCTCCACGCGGGCGGAACCGGGCCCCGAGCCCTGCGCACCGCGGTCGCCTACGGCACCGCCGCGGTCACGCAGGAGGGCAGCCGCATGCCCACCCCCCACGACGTGCACCCGGACCAGGTGCGCGTGCTCGACGCCGACCCCACCCTCACCCTCAGCGGAGCCGCCGCATGACCACCGCAGACCTGATCACCGCCGACCTGGTCGACCTCGGCCTCGACGCCGCCGACTCCCGCGGCGCCACCCGGGCGCTCGCGCAGCGGCTCGTCGACGCCGGGCGGGTGACCGACCTCGACCTGTTCCTCGAGGACGTCGCCGCCCGCGAGGAGCAGATGGCCACCGGCCTCGAAGGCGGCATCGGCATTCCGCACTGCCGCTCGGCCGCGGTGACCGCGCCGACGCTGGCGTTCGGCCGCAGCGCCGCCGGCGTCGACTTCGGCGCGCCGGACGGCCCGGCGACGCTGATCTTCCTCATCGCCGCGCCGGAAGGCGGCGGCAGCGACCACCTCAAGGTCCTGGCCGCCCTCGCCCGGCGGCTCGTCCGGACGGAGTTCAAGCAGCACCTCCTGGACGCCGCCGACCCCGCCGCCGTCGCCGACTACATCCGCCAGGAGGTGTCCTGACCATGAAGTTCGTCGCCATCACCGCGTGTCCCACCGGCATCGCGCACACGTACATGGCCGCCGAATCGCTGGAGCAGACGGCGAAGGCCAACGGCGACACGATCGTCGTCGAGACGCAGGGTTCGGCGGGTTCGGAGCCGCTGTCCGCCGAGGACATCGCGAGCGCGGACGCCGTCATCTTCGCCGCGGACCTCGCCGTGCAGGGGCGCGAGCGGTTCGCCGGCAAGCCGATCGTCGAGGCTCCGGTCAAGGCCGCGATCAATGACGCGGCCGGGCTGTTCGAACGCGCGAAGGCCGCGGCCCGCGAGCCCGTCGCACCCGCCGCCGCTCCGGAGCTGGCCACGAAGGTCGGCGCGAACGACAAGGCGGCCACCAAGGTCCGCCAGTGGCTGATGACCGGGGTCAGCTACCTGATCCCGTTCGTCGCCGCGGGCGGGCTGCTGATCGCGTTGAGCTTCGCCTTGGGCGGCTACCAGATCGTCGACGCGCCGAAGGTCACCGAGCACTTCGACGCGGGGTCCGTCGCCGGCTGGGCCGCGCTGATGTTCCAGATCGGTAGCGCCGCCTTCGACTTCCTGGTGCCGGTGCTGGCCGGGTTCATCGCCTTCGCGATGGCCGACCGCCCGGCCATCGCTCCCGGTTTCGTGGGCGGCGCGATCGCCGTCACCGTCGGTGCCGGCTTCCTCGGCGGCCTCGTCGCCGGCCTGCTGGCCGGTGGCGTCGTCCTGGCGCTGAAGAAGATCCAGGTGCCGAAGGCGATGCGCGGGATCATGCCGGTGGTCGTCTACCCGCTGCTCGGGTCCATTGTGGTCGGTGTGCTGATGTACGTCGTGGTCGGCAAGCCGATGGCGGCCGCGACGACGGGGCTGACGAACTGGCTCAACAGCCTCAGCGGCGCCAGCGCCCTGCTGCTGGGCGCGCTGCTCGGCCTGATGATGGCGTTCGACATGGGCGGTCCGGTCAACAAGGCGGCGTACACCTTCGCCGTCGGCGGCCTGACCACCGGCGCCACCGGGTCGCTGCAGATCATGGCCGCGGTGATGGCGGCCGGGATGGTGCCGCCGCTGGCCCTGGCGCTCGCGTCCAGCGTCCGGAAGAAGCTGTTCACCGAGGCCGAGCGCGAAAACGGCCGCGCGGCCTGGCTGCTCGGCGCGTCGTTCATCACCGAAGGCGCGATCCCGTTCGCCGCGGCGGACCCGTTCCGGGTGATCCCGTCGATCATGCTCGGCTCGGCGGTCACGGGTTCGCTGTCGATGGCGTTCGGCGCGACGCTGCGCGCCCCGCACGGCGGGATCTTCGTGCTCCCGCTGATCGGCAGCCCGCTGCTGTTCCTGGTGGCACTGGTCGCCGGGACGGCGGTCGCGGCCGGTTCGGTGATCGCGCTCAAGCAGGTGCGTTTCCGCGCCGCCGAACGTTCCGCTGCCGTTACCGGCCAGACCGTCAACGCGTGAAGGAGTCCACTGTGTACCAACGCCGCACGCTCGTCGCCAGCAGCGTCGGGCTGCACGCCCGGCCCGCGGGCCTGGTCGCGAAGACGGCCGCCGGTCAGCCGGCGAAGGTTCGGATAGCGAAGATCACCGGCGGGGTGGCCGGCGACCCGGTCGACGCGGCCAGCGTTCTCGGCCTGATGACCCTGGGCGCCGCGTTCGGCGACGAGGTCGAGCTGACCGCCGACGGCGACGACGCCCAGGCGTCGGTCGACGCGCTGGCCGAACTGATCGCGCGAGACCTGGACGCGTGAGTTTCTCCTGAAGTCCCCTCCGGACGCGTTCGGCAGGCGTAGCATCCAGACCGATTTGCCGGATTGCGTCCGTGTAAAGGGGGAAGATGGTGCAAGGATTCGAGGTCGATCCCAAACTGGTCCAGCACGCCGCCGAGCGCGCGACCGAGGCGGTGACGCATTTCGAAGCGCACGGTTCGGCCGTCAAGAAAGCGCAGGCCACGATCGAGGGGAATACCGCCCTGCTGGGCGACTACGGCGACGCCGGAGTGTTCTTCCACGCCTGTGAGAGGTTCGACCGGAAGTTCAAAGAAATCTTCGACACGCTCATCTCGCACAACGACAACTTCGTCGAGACGGCCCGGCGGCTGCAAGGCGGTCTGCAGGGCGCGTCCAAGCTCTACGCCGAGGCCGACTCGGCCGCGAGCGAGCACTTGCGGCGCATCGGCGAATCCTGGGCGGACGGGGGAAGCCGGTGAACCAGCCGCCGTACTTCCCCGACCGTCCGCCGGGGCACTACCCGCAGTTCGACCGGTACGAGGACCAGTGCGGCGAAGTCGCGCTCTGGGCCCGCTGGGTGGCCGGGTGGGTCGACTGGCTGCTCCACGAATACGGTCCCACCGGTCCGCACCCGGACCGGTGGGCCAACTACCCGTTCGAGCGGTTCTTCTACCCGTCCGACGTCATCGCGCAGCAGCAGATCAAGGTCATGCACGAGGCCTGGCTGGCCATCGACGGGCTGCGCTACAAGTCGGCCGGCGAAGAGCACCCGAGCATCGACGTCCTCAACAGCCTCGACAGCGCACTCGGTGCCGCCCTCGGCAAGTGGGAAGGCGACGTCGCGGTGGGAGTGCAGACCTACCGCGAAGAACTCGAGAACTACAGCGAGCCCTACATCCTCGCGGTCGGCAAGCTCGGCCAGTGCCTCATCGCGTACTCCCAGATCTTCGAGCAGGCCCGGGCCGACATGGTCAAGGTCATGAAGCAGTTCGTCGGGGCGTTGCAGGCCGCGACGTTCACCGACCCCGGGTTCGAACGGGTCGGCCTGACCGTCTTCAAGGCCATCGGCGACTGGGTGCTGGGCAAGTTCCCGTTCGAACTCGACAAGATCCTCGAGCTGGACACGGTGCTGGCCGAGGCGGTCGACGGCGCGCAGCGGCGCAAGCCCGCCGCGGCGATCGGAGGCTCGAACTACTGGGAGATCTGCGATTCGTACCTGGTGGCCGCCAACCGGATCTGCGACGACGCCCGCGCGGCGATCGAGGAGCTGACCGCGCGCTTGGACAAGGTCGACAGTGAACTGCGCGACCCGCCGAAGCTGACCGTCAACGTGGGTTAGTCAGGCCGGGCCGAGCAACGCGATCGACGCCCGCACCGCGACTTCGGTGACGTCGCCGGCCCGGCCGCCGTCCTCCACGGTGGTCGCGATCAGCTCGCGCAACCCGCCCAGGAGGATGATCGCCGTCTGGCGGGACGGGGGGCTGATCCCCGCTGCCCGCAACGCGGCCGTGTCCGTCAACCGCTGCGTCATCGCGATGAACCCCTCCATCGCGTCGCGCTGCAGATCCCGCGCCGCGACGCCCAAGGCCGGGACGTCGCGGATCCAGCTCAGCGTGATCGCCGGCTCCGACTCCGCGCAGGCGATCCACGCCTCGATCGCCTGACGCACCTGGAGCGCCCACGGCGCGTCCGGGTCGACGGCGTCGGAGATCTGCTGGATCATCGCGCGGTTCGCGTCCGACAGCAGCGCGATCAGGCACTCTTCACGACTGGAAAAGTGCTCGTAGAAAGTCCGGCGGGACGTGCGCGCGCGGCGGACGATGCCGGCGACCGTCGTGTCGCGGAAGCCGTCCTCGGTGATCGACGCGGCCAGCCCGTCCAGCAGCCGCTGCCGGTGCCGGCGGGTGTCGACGTCCACGGAAGTCACGGTATACCCCTCCTCTTGAAACCGGATGGTACACCGGCGTACCGTACCGACGGTACGCTCGCGTACCACCTTTCGGGAGGGTCGATGACGACCATGACAAGCGCGGTAAGGCTGCCGCCGGGACCGACCGCGCCCCGCGCCGTCCAAGGCGCCTACGCGCTGACTCAGCCCCTGCGCGGCATGCGGCGGCTCAGAGCGCGCTACGGGGACGCCTTCACGGTCAACGTGCCGATCTTCGGCCGCGCCGTCGTGCTCAGCGACCCCGCCGAGATCAAGCAGCTGTTCACCTCCGGCCCCGAACTCGTCGACAACCTCGAAGTCAACCTCGGCCGCGTGCTCGGGCCGCACTCGATGTTCGCCCTCTCCGGCGACGAGCACAAAAGGCAGCGCAAGCTCCTGGTCCCGCCCTTCCACGGAAAGCGGCTCGCGACCTACGAGAAGATCGTCGAGGAAGAGACCGTCCGCGAATTCGCGACCTGGCCCGAGGGCAAAGCGTTCGCCACGCTGCCGTCGATGATGCGGATCACGCTCAACGCCATCCTGCGCGCGGTGTTCGGCGCCGAGGGAGCCGAATTCGCCGAGCTGCGCGAGCTGCTGCCACCGTTCGTCACGCTCGGCTCGCGGCTGGCCGTCGCGCCGATCTCCAAGAAGGGCCGTTTCAACCCGTGGCGCCGCTTCGAACGGATGCGCCGCGAGTACGACGCGATCGTCGACCGGCTGATCGCGAAGGCGAGCCCCGACGGCGACGACGTCCTCTCGATGATGCTGCAGACCCGCTACGACGACGGGTCCGGGCTCACCCGGGACGAGATTTCCGACCAGCTCCTCACCCTGCTCACCGCCGGCCACGAGACGACGGCGACGACGCTGGCCTGGGCCGTCGAACGCCTCCGCCGGCACCCGGCCCTCCTGGACGAGCTGCAGAAGGACAGCAAGCTCCTCGACGCCACCATCCTCGAGGTCCAGCGCACCCGCCCGGTCATCGACCTCACCGCCCGCCAGGTCAAGCAGGACGGCTTCCGGCTCGGCCGCTGGACCCTGCCGAAGGGGTACGCGGTGCTCGTCAGCATCGCGCTGATCCACGACGACGACGCCGTGTTCCCGCACGCGGCCACCTTCGACCCGCACCGCTTCGCCGGCGCGCGCCCGGACCTCTACCAGTGGATCCCGTTCGGCGGCGGCACCCGCCGCTGCCTCGGCGCCGCCTTCGCGACCATGGAGATGACCGTCGTGCTGCGGACCCTGCTGCGGGACTTCACGCTGGTCCCAACGCAAGAACCCGACGAACGCTGGCACTCGCGGGGCGTGGCCTACGCCCCCGCCAAGGGCGGCCGCGCGGTCGTGCGCCGCCGAAGCACCGGAGGAGAGCAGTGACCGAAGAGATCGCCGACGCCGGCCGGGGGATTTCCCTGGCCTACGAACGGATCGGGGACCGCGGCGCCGACCCGGTCGTCCTCGTCGCCGGGCTCGGCCAGCAGCTGCACAGCTGGCCGGACGCCTTCTGCGCGCAGCTCGCCGACCGCGGCTTCGAAGTCGTCCGGTTCGACAACCGCGACGCCGGGCGCTCGACCCACCCGCACTTCCGGCCGCCGAGCCTCCTCGGCATGCTCGCGGGCCGGTTCCCCGCGCAGCAGTACGACCTGAAGGACATGGCTGCCGACACGATCGGCCTGTTCGACGCCCTGGACCTCGAGACCGCGCACATCGCGGGCGTCTCCATGGGCGGCATGATCTCCCAGACCGTCGCGGCGCTGCACCCGGAGCGGATCCGCACCCTGACGTCGATCATGTCGACGACCGGGTCGCGCCTGCTCGGCCGTCCCGCGTTCTCGACGTTGCGGATGATGGGCGCGAAGCCGCCGAAGTCCCGTGAAGAGGCGGTCGAAAGCGCCGTCCGGATGTTCCGGCACATCGGCTCCCACGGCTTCCCGTTCGACGAAGCCTGGGTACGCGAGCTGGCCGGGACGGGCTGGGACCGCGACCCGACGGCCGGCGGCGTGGGCCGCCAGCTCGCCGCGATCATGAAGTCCGGCAACCGGACCCCGCTGCTGCGGAAGATCACCGCGCCCACGCTGGTGATCCACGGCGACCGCGACCGGATGGTCCACCCCACCGGCGGCGCCGCCACCGCGCGCGCGATCCCGGGCGCCCGCCTCGAAACCGTGTCCGGCATGGGTCACGACCTGCCGGAAGGCGCGTGGCCCACGATCCTCGACCTCATCGACAAGCACGCGAGGAGCAGCGATGTCACGGCCCCGTAGCATCACCGGCCGCCCCGTCGTGATCACCGGTGCGGCCTCCGGCATCGGCCGCGCGCTGGCCACGCGGCTGTCCCGGCTCGGTTCCCCGGTCGCGCTGGCCGACGTCGACGAGGACGGCCTGAAGGCCACCGCGGCCGCCCTGCACGGCCGGGTGCTGACGCGCGTGCTCGACGTCCGCGACGCCGAAGACCAGCTGCGCTTCGCCGCCGAAGTGAAGGACTGGCTCCCCGCTCCACTGGCCGCGGTGTTCAACAACGCCGGGGTCGCGGTCACCTCGACCGTCCTCGACGCGGTCATCGAGGACGACGACTGGCTGCACGACATCAACTTCCACGGCGTCGTCCACGGCACGCGCGCGTTCCTGCCGATCCTCGTCGCGCAGGGCGAAGGCGCGATCGTCAACACCTCCAGCGTGTTCGGCCTGCTCGGGATGCCGAACCAGAGCGCGTACTGCGCCGCGAAGTTCGCCGTCCGCGGCTTCACCGAGTCGCTGCGGCAGGAGCTGCACGGCTCCGCGGTCCGGGCCATCACCGTGCACCCGGGCGGCATCACGACGAACATCGCGCGCAACGCCCGGGTGCGGCGCGACCCCACCGGACTGGGCCGCACCCGCGAAGAGATGGCCGCCCAGTTCGAGGCCATGACGATGACGTCGCCGGACAAAGCGGCCGCGATCATCCACGCGGGCGTCGACCGCGGCAAGGCCCGCATCCTGGTCGGCCCCGACGCTTATCTGTTCGACGCGCTCGCCCGTATCACCCCCACCCACTACAACGCCGTGCTCTCGCGCGTGATGAGGCGCCCGCGGCGGACGGAGGCCGTTCGATGACCGAGCACGTCGAAGTCCTGATCGTCGGCGCCGGGCTGTCCGGCGTCGGCGCGGCGCACCACCTGCGGACGGCGTTCCCGCGCAAGACGTACGCCATCCTGGAAGCCCGCGACGCCATCGGCGGCACCTGGGACCTCTTCCGCTACCCCGGGGTCCGGTCCGACTCGGACATGCAGACCCTCGGCTACCGGTTCCGGCCGTGGACCGACGCGAAGGCCATCGCGGACGGCCCGTCGATCCTCAAGTACGTCCGCGACACCGCGGCCGACGCCGGCATCGACCGGCACATCCGGTTCGGCCACAAGGTGGTCCGCGCCGCATGGTCCACAGAGGACGCGTTGTGGACGGTCGAGGCGGTGCACGACGGCGAGCCCGTCGAATTCACCGCGAAGTTCCTCTACCTGTGCAGCGGGTATTACGACTACGCCGGCGGCCACACCCCGGAGTTCCCCGGTATCGAGAACTTCGGCGGCACCGTCGTGCACCCGCAGCACTGGCCCGAGGACCTCGACTACACCGGCAAGAAGGTCGTCGTGATCGGCAGCGGCGCGACCGCCGTGACGCTGGTGCCGGCCATGACCGACCGCGCCGGGCACGTCACGATGCTGCAGCGCTCCCCCACCTACATCCTGTCGCTGCCGTCGGAGGACGCGCTGGCCAACCGCCTGCGCGGGCTGCTCGGCCCGAAGCTGGCGTACCCGATCGCGCGGTGGAAGAACGTCGCCGTGAGCACGCTGATCTACCAGCTCAGCCGGCGCCGCCCGGGTGTCGTCAAGGCGCTGATCCGCAAGGCCGCGATGAAGCAGCTGCCGCCCGGGTACGCCGTCGACACCCACTTCAAGCCGCGGTACCAGCCCTGGGACCAGCGGCTGTGCCTGGTGCCGGACGGCGACCTGTTCCGGTCCATCAAGCGCGGCGACGCCTCCGTGGTCACCGACCGGATCGCGACCTTCACCGAGACCGGCATCCGGCTGGAGTCCGGCGACGAGCTCGACGCGGACGTCGTCGTCACCGCCACCGGGCTGCGGCTGCTGGCCTTCGGCGGCATCGACCTCGTCGTCGACGGCGACCCCGTCAAGCTGCCGGAAACCATGGCGTACAAGGGGATGATGCTCAGCGGCGTGCCGAACTTCGCGTTCACGATCGGGTACACGAACGCGTCGTGGACGCTCAAGGCCGACCTCGTCGGCGAGTACGTCGTCCGGCTGCTGCGCCACCTCGACCGGCACGGCTACGACCAGGCCGTCCCGGTCAACGACGACCCGGCGGTCACCGAGCGGCCCCTGCTCGACTTCGACGCCGGGTACGTGCTGCGGTCGATCGACGAATTCCCCAAGGCCGGCTCCCGGGCGCCGTGGCAGCTCGGCATGAGCTACGCCCACGACGTCGTCAAGCTGCGGCACGGCCGGCTCGACGACGGTGCGCTGCGGTTCTCGCGACGGAAGGCCGGAGCGGGCAGACTGACCGCATGACGCTCACCTCCCCCGCCCGGGGCCGCTGACATGCACTCCGCGGGACTCGTGCTGCACCCCCGCCGCGACTCCGCGGCCGCCGTCGAGGCCGTGCTCGGCTGGGCGGGCAACCGGAACATCGAGATCCTCGGCATCGCCGACGAGATCGTCCGCCTGAACTGCGCGGCGGTCGGCGTGACGGCCGAGGAGCTCGGCCGCCGGTCCGACCTGGTCGTCAGCCTCGGCGGCGACGGCACCATGCTGCGGGCCATGCGGCTGGCCGACGGGCAGCGCGCGCCGGTGCTCGGGGTGAACCTCGGCAAGCTGGGGTTCCTCGCCGAGGTCGACGTCCCGGACCTGCCCGGCGCGCTCTCGGCCATCGACGACCACCAGTTCACGGTGGAGCCGCGGCTGGCCGTGGACGCGGTGCTGGAGGGGCGGAAGATCACGGCGTTCAACGACATCGCCGTGGTCCGCGTGCCCGGCGAGGGCAGCGCGGTGGTGGCGGTCCGCGTCGGCGGCCAGCCGTTCGTCAGCTACTCGGCCGACGCGGTGGTGGTCGCGACCCCGACCGGGTCGACGGCGTACAGCTTCTCGGCCGGCGGCCCGATCACCAGCCCGGCGGTGGAGGCGCTGCTGGTCACGCCGGCGGCGCCGCACTCGGCGTACAGCCGGGGCGTGGTGCTGTCGGTGCACGACGAGGTGACGCTGGAGCTGCTGCCGACCAGCGGCAGGCTGGCGGTGGAGGTCGACGGCCAGGTCGCGGGGTACGTCTCCCCCGGCGACCGCCTCGACCTGCGCGCCCGGCCCAGCGCCGCCCGGGTCGTCCGGCTCGGGATGACGACGTTCTACCAGCGGGCGCGACGCAAGCTGCGGCTGACCGACTCGGCGGAAATCCCCCAGGACGGCGACCACTGAAGACGCCACTTTCCCTAGGAAAGATGCGTCCTGGAGGCCTGGGGACGCATCTTTCCTAGGGAAAGCTCGGGCTTTGTGTGCTGGGTCACATCTCGGGCGTGTCGCGTGACGATCACGGAATGGTCACGGGTAGCGTCCGCGGCTCCGCTTGAACCAGCCGAGCCGCCCGGGAGTGTCCCTCTACATGCTGTGCCCCGCACCCGTCCGTCCCCGTCTCCGCGCCCGGCTGCTCGTGCCCGGCGCGCTGGCCGCCTTCGCCGGCGCCGTCATCCTGCTGGCGGTGCTGCACCTCGACCGGCGGCTCGCCCCGCTGGACCCGGTGAGCACGATGCTCAGCGACTACGCGCTCAGCCCGGGCCGGTGGATGTGGGACGGCGCGCTGCTGCTCACCAGCACCGGCTCGGCGTTGCTGCTGGTGGCGCTCTACCGGCGGGGCCTGCTGGCCAACCCGGCGCTGGTGGCGGCGAAGGCGCTGTGGTGTGTGAGCCTGCTCGCCGTCGCCGTCTTCGCGAAGGATCCGCAGGGTGGCGCCATCACCGCCACCGGCAAGATCCACCTCTACGCCTCGGCCGTGACGTGCCTGAGCCTGCCGATCGTCGGCTGGGCGCTGGGCCGGCGCCACCGTGACGACCCGCGCTGGCGGCGCTTCGCGACCTGGTCGCGGCGGCTGGCACTGGCGGCGATCCCGTTCTACCTGCCGTTCATCGTGCCGTTCGCGGTCAACGTCGTGCTGGGCGGGCACCTCCCGACGGTGGCGACCGGCCTGGTCGAGCGCCTGATGATGGTGCTGGAGATCGCGTTGCTCGCGGTGCTGGGCCAGTGGGCGCACCGGGCGATGCGCGCCGGGGTTCAGCTCCGGGCGTAGGCCGCGATCCGCTCGACGGGCGGCGCGGGAGCCGGCATCCGCAGCAGGCCGTTCCCGAAGCCCCGCTGCCGGACCGCTTCCTTGATCCCCTCGACCGTGCCGCCCAGCGCGGCCCGGACGGCGTCGGCCCGGGCCTGGGCCGCGCGTTCGGCTTCGGTGTCTCCGGCTTCGACCGCCACGGCCAGGTCCGTGAACGGCTCCGGGAACGCCGACGACAAACCGGACACCACACCCGCTCCACCCACCCGGGCCACCGCCGCGACGTCGGTGTCGGCGCCCGACCAGAACCGCGCGGCCGGCAGCGCCGCGCGGAAGTCGGCGAACCGGGCCGCCGCGGCGCCGGACAGCTTGCCGCCGCGCAGGCCGGTCGCCGCGAACTCCGCGGGCGTCAGCGTCACGCCGGTGCGCTCCGGGAAGAGGTAGCCGTAGAGCTCGGCGTCGCCGGCGGCGTCGCGCACGGCCGCGAAGTGCCGCCGGACCGTGTCGGCGTCCGCGGGCAGGTAGTAGGGCGTGATCACGGCCAGCCGCGTGGCGCCCGCGGCGAGGGCGTCCCGGGTCAGCGAAACGGCTTCGCGCGTGCTCGCCGCGCCGACGTGCACGATCGTGTGCTCCGCGCCGAACACGTCCAGCGCGAGCCCGGCGATCGTCCGGCGCTCGGCCCGGTCCAGGGCGGGGAACTCGCCCGTCGTGCCGGCGACGAAGACGCCGTCGACGCGGCCGTGCAGCCAGGTCAGCAGCTCCGTGTTGGCGCTTTCGTCGAGCGCGAGGTCGTCGCGGAAGAGCGTGGGCGTGGCGGACAGGACTTCAGCGCGCATCGGCGTCTCCGGGCTGGTCGCGGGTGCGGTGCAGGAGCCAGTCGCGGTCGGTGCGGATCAGCGCGTAGCGGACCGCGCCCGTGCGGCCGTGGAGGGTGAACAGGATGCGCTTGTCCGTGCGGTCGTGCTCCTCCCACCAGCCGGTGTCGGCGACCTTCTTGGTGTCGTCCTCGTAGGCGAGGTGGTCGAGCCCGTGGTCGGGCACGGCGACGGCGAGCCGGTTGCCTTTGGTGTCCGGCGGGAGGCCGCGCGGGACGGCCCACGAGCGCAGCACGCCGTCCTCCTCGAGCCGCAGGTCGAAGTGGTGCCGCGGGCGCCAGTGCTCGTGCAGCACGAAAGCCGGTCGCTCACTCACGCCCCCACCATGCCAGCTCCGCGCCGGGAACCCCATGCTCTACGTTGGCCTTTCACGGGAGGGGGTGAGCGTCACGGATGCCGTGTTGCCCGGCTGCGCGGCCGTGGCGCTGCTGGTGTTCGCGGTCCGGCTGGCCCGCGAACCGCGGCGGCTCGGCAACGCCGTCTGGCTCGGCGTCGCGCTGCTGCTCTTCGGGTTGTGGCTGCTGCGCGCGGCTTTGCACCTGGAGTGGCTCGCCCCGGTGCTGGGCGGGCTCGTGGCGGCGGTCGCGGTGCTCGTCGCGGTGGTACTGCCGGCCGCACTGATCGGCAACGGCGTCCGGATGGTGCGGCGGGAGGGCCGGAGCCTCGGGAACCTGCTGTCGTTCGTCCTCGGCGTCGGCCTGCTGGTGCTCGAGGGGCTGTTCTTCGTGCCGCTCGGCCGGTGGGGTTCGGCGCTGGTCGCGACGGCGGCGGTGCTCGCGTGCTACTTCGGGTTCCTGTTCGCGTCCCTACTCGGGTACTCGCTTCTGTACGGCAGGCTGCGGCGCCGCACGGGCGTGGAAGCGATCATCGTCCTGGGCTGTGGCTTGGCCGGCGACCGCGTGACGCCGCTGCTGGCCGCCCGTCTCGACCGCGCGATCCGGTTGTACTCCCGGGAAACCGTGCCGCCGCTGCTGGTCGTGTCCGGCGGCCGGGGCGCGGACGAGACGGTCACGGAGGCCGCCGCGATGCGGGAGTACCTGCTTTCGCGCGGGATCCCGGCCGACCGGATCCGCCTGGAGGACCGGGCGACGACCACCGAGGAGAACCTCCGGTTCTCGGCCGAGCTGCTGCCCGAAGGCGTGCGGCCGCACCGGGTGCTCGCGGTGACGAGCAACTACCACGTCTTCCGCACGGCGGTGGAGTGCCGCCGGCTTGGCCTGCCGTTCGACGCGACGGGCGCACCGACGGCGCGGTACTTCCTGCCGAGCGCGCTCCTGCGCGAGTTCGCGGCGCTGATCCTGCACTACCGGCGCACGACGATCGCGGCGTGCGCGCTGATCACCGGCACCGGTCTGGCGCTGGCGATCTTCGCCTAGCCCGGCACGGCGGCGACCGCCTCGACCTCCACGAGGTACTCCGGCCGCGCCAGCCCCGCGACGACCGCGAGGGTCTGCGCCGGGTAGTCGCCGTCCGGGAACCAGCCGGCGAAGGCTTCGGCCTGCGCGGCGCGGTAGCCGTCGAGGTGCTCGGTGCCCGCGACCAGCGTCAGCAGCTTGACGAGGTGCCGGGGCCCGGCGCCTTCGGCCGCGAGGAGGGCGTTGAGGTTGGCGAAGATCTGCTTGGCCTGCGCTTCGGCGCCGGCGAGGGTGCCGTCGGGACCCACGCCGAGCTGCCCGGCAAGGAAGACCAGCCGGTGGCCGACAGGGACCTCGGCGAGGTGGCTGTAGCGCCCCAGCGGCGGCGCGACGGTGTCAGGATTCCAGCGGCGTGGCTTCACGGCGTCATGATCGCAGACCGGGCTCCCGCGCCGACCGCCACGCGTACGTGGCGCCCCTGTTCCTGTTCGGCGCGCTCGTCTTGCTCGCTCCACTGTGGGCGGACGACGACCCACACCGTTTCGCGGTCGGGGTACTCCGGTTCGGTACGCCCCGGCAGCTCTACTGGCTGCTCGCCGTCGTCGGCGGGTTCCTCGCCACCGCCGCGCGGTACCTCCACCGCGGCTCCCGCAGCGGTGTGCGGACGCCGGTCCGCGGCTACCTGGCCATCGGGCTGGTCGGCGTGCCGCGATCTCGTTCGGGTTCCCGCTCGTCGAGTCCTTCGCCTACCGCGTCGCACGGTCGCCATACGCCGGCGCGCCCTGGCCGCGGAGGTGGCCGCGCTGCGGGCGCTGGTGAAGGCCGTCGAGCGCGCGGGTTCCCGGACCTCGCGCAGAACCGAGCGCGCGTGAGCCACGCCGTCAACGCCTCGACGGTCAGTTCCTTGTACGGACGTGGTCCGGCGCGAAGCCCGGCCGTGGGGATACAGACGGCGGCGGTATAGGACGTTATACGGAAGCCAGAGCGCGCATGACCGGAACGCTAACCCGGCGCCGCGTGTCCGGTCAGGTAAGCGAGGGCGAGTTCGGTCGTTTCGGCGGCCCAGGCGCTCCAGCTCAGCTCGTCGGGCCAGAACCGGCTGCTGGCCGCCCGATGCACGCACGAGCCGATGACGGTGCGCGCGGTCATCCGCAGCGCGAGCGCGGGATCCGGACGGCGAACCTCGCCGGCGCAGGACTGCGCGGCTTCGACGAAGGCCTGCTGGATTCCCGCGAGGGCCCGCAAGCCGCGATCGCGCCCGTCGGCGCGCTGACCGTCGAGCAGCTCCGGGAAGATGCGGTCGCGAGTGGCGAAGGTGCGCGCCAAAGCCGTCGTGAACGCCTCGACGACCTCGCGGAGCTCGGGCGCCGCCGAGCGGAGCGCTTCGCCGACGCCGGCCTCCAGTTGCCCGAGGAGCTCGTCCTTGACGGCGTACAGCAGCTGGTCCTTGCCCGAGAACCGGCGGTAGATCGCCCCGACCGACAGCCCCGCCCGCTCGGCCACGGCCCCGACGGTGAACTCGTCGACGCCGCGCTCGGCGAGTACGTGCTCGGCCGCGGCGAGCACCTTCTGCAGGGACTCCCGGCTGCGTGCTTGCTGCGGCGGGCGGAATCCCGGCTCGGCGGACGGCTGACGCACGGGCCGCACGTTACCTCCCTCCCGCGGGCGCTTGACACGCGCTCGAATGCGAATGGTAACTTGCGTTCGCATTCGTCGCCGGGGAGGGCAGCATGGTGAGCATCGAGGTGCGGAACGCCTCCGTCGACTTCCCGGTCTTCGACGCCAAGACCCGATCGCTCAAGAAACAGGTGCTCGGCAAGGCCGGCGGCGCGATCGGCACCGGGTCGAAGGTCCCCGTCATCGAGGCACTGCGGGACATCACGCTGTCGATGGGCGACGGCGACCGCGTCGGCCTGGTCGGGCACAACGGCGCGGGCAAGTCCACCTTGCTGCGGCTGCTCTCCGGGATCTACGAGCCGACCCGCGGCACCGCGCGGGTCGCCGGCCGGATCGCGCCGGTGTTCGACCTCGGGGTGGGCCTCGACCCCGAGGTCTCGGGTCACGAGAACATCCTGATCCGGGGCCTCTTCCTCGGCATGTCCCGCAAGCAGATGGAGCAGCGGGTCGACGACATCGCGGAGTTCACCGAACTCGGCGACTACCTGCGGCTGCCGTTGCGTACCTACTCCGCCGGCATGCGGGTCCGGCTCGCCCTCGGCGTGGTGACCACCATCGATCCCGAGATCCTCGTCCTCGACGAGGGCCTCGGCGCGGTCGACGCGGCGTTCCTCGACAAGGCCCGCGGGCGGCTCGTCGACCTCGCCCGCCGGGCCGGCGCGCTCGTGTTCGCGTCGCACTCCGACGAACTGCTGCGCGCGCTGTGCACCAGCGCCCTCTGGATGGACGAGGGCCGGATCCGCGCGAGCGGCTCACTGGACGAAGTCCTGGCGGCCTACCACGGCCCGCACCCCGGCTAGACCTGCCGACGCGACGCCTACAGGCCGTGTTCCCGCCTCAGCTCGACGAGTCCCCCTTGGTGTCATAAGATGTCCAGCCGCCTTCGCCTTCGGCTGCTTCGACGTCGGCGTCGGCGCTCGCCGCGTGGGTCATCGCGGCCACCGTGCGTTCGAGCCCCTGCTGGACCTCGCCGCCGTCGGCCTCGCGGACGCTGTGCAGCGTCACGGTGATCTCGGACGACGCCGGGCCGTCCTCGGCGATGCGCAGTTCGCCGTGGTAGTCGTCGGGGCCTTCGGCGCCCCAGGACAGCGAGCGGTTCGCCGCGTCCGTGTGCAGCCACGCCTCGCCGGCGACGCGCCGGCCGTGCACCTCCGCCTCGACGTGGACGCTGTCGCCGCCCTTCGGCTCGGCGACCTTCATCTCCGGGAAGTACCGCGGCAGGTTCTCCGGGTGGCTCAGGAACGCGAACAGCTCGTCCGCGGGGACGTCGGCCGTCGCGGTGTGGCGGTACTCGGTCATCGGCTCACCTCTCGTCGGCCCCCTGGGTTACCCCTGAAGTCGTGCATTAAAAGGCGTTTTCCGGGGAACCTGATGAACATGACGGCCACCGAACCCGAGACCCGGCGCGGTCCCGCCCCCGTCCAGGGCCTGGGCATGCTGATCGGCTTGCTGTTCCTCGTGCTCGCCGCGTTGGAGCTGATGTCGGGGGT
Source organism: Amycolatopsis sp. MEPSY49 (assembly GCF_051337345.1). NCBI lineage: Bacteria > Bacillati > Actinomycetota > Actinomycetes > Pseudonocardiales > Pseudonocardiaceae > Amycolatopsis > Amycolatopsis sp. MEPSY49. The sequence goes on from NZ_JBDLYJ010000002.1 coordinate 1,201,655, forward strand.
CACCGACGGCGGTGGCCCGCACGAGCTGTTCGGGCTGTTCTCGGTGTCCGGGCTGTGGGCGCTGCTGCACCTGCTGACCGGTGCCGTCGCGGTGTTCTGCACCCGTTCGTCGCGCCTGGCCGCCCGGTTCCTGCTCGCCACCGGCATCGGCTACGCCGTGGTCGGCCTGGCCGGGCTGCTCCCGCTGCCGCACGCGGTCACCGACGTGCTGCCGATGAACACCGCCGGGGTCTGCCTCGCCCTCGCCCTCGGCACGGTCATGCTCGTTCTGGGAGCGGGCTGGCTGCAACGGGGACGGCGCCGCTGAGGTCGTCGGCCGGCCGCGGGAAGCGCACCAGGGCCGCCGCGACGAGCACGGCGAACCCGAAGAGGACGTAGCCGTTGCCGGTCAGCTGCTGGAGGAACGTCCAGTCGCGTTCGACCTCCCCGCCGCGCGGCCACCACCATTGCGGCCCGGCGACGAACAGCACCGCACCTGCCCCGGCCGCGACGGCGAACCCGCGTCGCCGCGTGCGCCGCGCCAGCTCCGCCCAGCCGAACAGCACGACCACGGCCCAGACCCAGTGGTGCGTCCACGAAATCGGGGAGATCAGCAGGCCGCCGACGGCGTTGACGCCGAGCGCGACCGTCCGCTCCCCCGCGTTCAGCGCGCGCCGCGCACCCAGCGCCGTCAGCACGAGGACCACCGCCGCACAGGGCAGCCACCACGCGGTCCGCGCGTCGGCGGGCACCCCGGCGCGGGCCAGCAGCCCCAGCAGTGACTGGTCGCCGGCGTAGGTCGGCTCACCGACGCGACCGGTGTCCCACAGCGCGCCGGTCCAGTACCGGACCGAGTCGGCGCCGGCCAGCAGGAAGCCCAGCGCCGTCGCGGCGAGGAACGTGACGACGCTCGTCACGGCCGCCCGGGTGTCCCGGCGGAGCAGGAAGTAGAGCAGGAACACCGCCGGGGTCAGCTTGATCGCGGCGGCGAGCCCGATCAGCAGGCCGCGCGGCCACCGCGGGGTGTCCACGAGGACGTCGAGCACGACGAGGGCGAGCAGCAGCAGGTCGATCTGTCCCGCGTAGACCGTGCGCAGCACCGGCTCGAGGATCTCGGCCGCCGGCAGGAGCATCGTGACCCGGCGCCAGTCGGCCCGCGCGCCCAGTGCGCGCAGGACCGTGACCAGTACCAGCGCGAGCAGACCGAGGGTGCCGACGGTGACCACGAGGCAGGCGGCCCAGTACGGCAGCACGGCCAGCGGCGCCAGCACGACCGCCGCGAACGGCGGGTAGGTGAACAGCAGCAGCTGGCCGTCGCCGGTGGGCGGCAGGGTGCCGTAGAGGGCGTCGCCGTGCAGCAGCGCCCCGGACCCGAGCCGGTAGACGTCCAGGTCGACGCGGTAGGCGGGGAACCGCACGCGGCCGTCGTTGTACGACACCAGCAGCACCGCCAGGACGAGCACCTGCGCCCCCAGCAGCACGTACGCGTTCCCGAGCCTGGCCCGCACCCCTCGTCCCCCTCTGATCATCTCTCGCATTCTGTCGGGTCACCGTGCGGGCGCCATCCGGGAAACCCCCGGATCGGCCCCGGGCCTCTGCTCCTGAAAACAGGTTGCCCGCCGTGCCAGCCTGGGCGGATGGGGACACCGACCGGCTTCGCCTACCGCGTCGACGAACGCGGCACCGTCACGATCACCCACCACGGCCGCCCGGCCGGGACGCTGCGCGGGTCCGCCGCCACGCGCTTCCTGGCCGCCGCCGACCGCGGGGACGACCGCCAGCTGCTGATGGCCCGCGCCACCGGCAACTACAAGCACGGCAACGAACGGCGGGCCCGCGAGCACCCCCGGAACCGGTGACTTCCTGGCACGCTGGCGCCATGAGCTACGACGTGCAGACGATCCGCAAGCACTTCCCCGCCCTCTCCGCCGCGCACTTCGACGGCCCGGGTGGGTCGCAGGTTCCCGACGTCGTCGGCGAGGCCGTGGCCGGTACGCTGTGCGCCGCGATCGCCAACCGCGGCGTCGTCACGGCGGCCGAGCGCCGGGCGAGCGCGGTGGTCGCCGACGCGCGCCAGGCCGTCGCGGACCTGCTCGCCGCGGACCCGGTCGGAGTGGTCTTCGGGCGCAGCATGACGCAGCTGACCTACGACTTCGCCCGCACGCTCGCCAAGAACTGGGGGCCGGGCGACGAGGTCGTCGTCACCCGGCTCGACCACGACGCGAACATCCGGCCGTGGGTGCAGGCCGCCGAAGCCGCCGGCGCGACCGTCCGCTGGGCGGACTTCGATCCCGGGACCGGGGAGCTGGCCCCGGGCGCCGTGACCGGGCTGCTGTCGGAGCGGACGCGGCTGGTGGCGGTGACGGCGGCGTCGAACCTGCTCGGCACCCGGCCGGACATCCCGGCGATCGCGGCCGCGGTGCACGACGCCGGCGCGCTGCTGTACGTCGACGGCGTGCACCTCACGCCGCACGCCCCGGTCGACGTCACGGCGCTGGGAGCCGACTTCTACGCGTGCTCGCCGTACAAGTTCCTCGGCCCGCACCTCGGCCTGGTCGTGGCGGCGCCGTCGCTGCTGGAGACGCTGCACCCGGACAAGCTGCTGCCCTCGACCGACGCGGTGCCCGAGCGGTTCGAGCTGGGGACGCTGCCGTACGAGCTACTGGCCGGCACGACCGCGGCGATCGACTTCCTGGCGGGGCTGGTGCCGGGTCCGGGCTCGCGGCGCGCGCGGCTCCTGAGTTCCCTTGCTGCTTTGGAGGAGCACGAGAACGCGCTGCTCGCCCGGCTCGACAAGAGTTTGGCCGGGCTGCCCGGCGTCACCCGGTACGGCGCGCCGGGGCGCCACCGGACGCCGACGGTCCTGTTCTCCGTCGACGGCGTCGCGTCGCAGGCGGTGTACGAGCACCTCGGGGCGCTTTGCGTGAACGCGCCGGCGGGGAGCTTCTACGCGATCGAGTGCTCCCGCCACCTCGGGCTCGGCGACACGGGCGCGGTGCGGGCGGGCATCGCGCCGTACACGACGGAAGCCGACGTCGACGCCCTGCTCGCCGGAGTGGCCTCGCTCCCCCGCACCTGAGCGCCCCAATGTGGCCTTCGGTGCGTCAGACGCACCG
>NZ_JBDLYJ010000003.1:0-464985 GCF_051337345.1 Amycolatopsis sp. MEPSY49
AACCCGGAAGCTAAGCCTGACAGCGCCGATGGTACTGCAACCGAAGGGTTGTGGGAGAGTAGGACACCGCCGAACTTACTTACGGAAAGGCCCCGGTCGAGAACCAGCAATGGTTCTCCCGGGCCTTTTCGCATGCCCGCACCGAGCCGGCCCGCCACGAAACGGGCCGGCGCGGTCACTCCGCCGGGCGGCGCAGCAGGTACGTGTCCATGACCCACCCGTGCCGCTCCCGCGCCTCAGCTCGAACACGGCGGATCTCGCCGGCCAGCTCCGACGTGAGCGGACCCGACAACAACACCTCGTCCGGCGTCCCCACGTACGCCCCCCAAAAGATGTGCAACCCCGAGTCCGCGAACTTCTCGAACGTCGTGTTCGCGTCCAGCAACACGAACACGTCGTCGACCCCCTCCGGCCAGCCCGCGGCCAGCCGGCGGCCCGTCGTCAGCTGGACCGACCGCCCGATCTGGTTCATCGTCGTCCGGTGGCGGGCCACCAACGCCGAAATGCTGCTGATCCCCGGGACCACCTCGTACTCGAACGCCACGTTCCCCCGCGCCAGCACCGCCTCGATCAGCGCGATCGTGCTGTCGTACAGCGACGGGTCGCCCCACACCAGGAACGCGCCCGTCTCGGACTCGCCGAGCTCGGACCGGATGAGCCGTTCGTAGACCGAGGCCCGCTCCGCGTGCCAGTCCGCCACCGCCGCTCGGTAGTCGGACGGCGTCCGGTCGCGCGGCGGGTCCGTGGCCAGCACCACGCGGTAGCCCGGCCGCGTCACGAACCGGTCGAGGATCTCCTGGCGCAAGCGGACCAGGTCCGCCTTCTCCGACCCCTTGTCGAGCACGAAGAACACGTCGACGCGGTTGAGGCGGTCGATCGCCTGGACCGTCAGGTGCTCCGGGTCGCCGGCGCCGATCCCGATCGCGTAGAGCTTGCGCATACCGCGAGTGTGGTGGGGGTCGCGAGTGAACCCCTACCCCCGATGGGTATAAAGGAAGGAGAACGAAAGGAGCCGCCGATGACCGAGGCGAGCTACACCGTCGAGGGCATGACCTGCGGACATTGCGCCACGTCGGTCCGCGAAGAGGTCTCCGAGCTCGAAGGCGTCCAGAGCGTGGAGGTCGACGTCGAGAGCGGCCGCGTCACCGTGACCAGCGACACCCCGCTCTCCGCCGATGCCGTCGCCGCGGCCGTCACCGAGGCCGGATACCGCCTGGTCGCCTGAACCATGACCACCGCGACCCGGGTCGAACTAGCCATCGGCGGGATGACGTGCGCGTCCTGCGCCGCCCGCGTCGAGCGCAAGCTCAACAAGGTCGGCGGCGTGACCGCGACGGTCAACTACGCCACCGAGAAAGCCCAGGTCAGCTACCCGAGCGGGCTGTCGGTCGACGACCTCAAGGCCGTCGTCGAAGCCGCCGGGTACTCCGCGAGGCTGCCCGAGCCCGAAGCGCCCGACGAGACGCCCACGCTGCGCAAGCGTTTGCTCCTTTCGGTGGTCCTGACCGTCCCCCTGGTCGTCCTCGCGATGGTCCCGGCCTGGCAGGTCGACCCTTGGGTCATGCTCGCCCTCGCGGCCCCGGTCGTGACGTGGGGCGCGTGGCCGTTCCACCGCGCCGCCGCGGTCAACCTGCGGCACGTCACCGCCACCATGGACACGCTGATCTCGCTCGGCGTCGTCGCGTCGGTGGTCTGGTCGCTGTACGCGCTCGTCTTCGGGTTGGCCGGCGAGCACCTGTACTTCGAGGTCGCCGCCGCGATCACCACGTTCATCCTGGCCGGCCGCTACTTCGAGGCCCGTTCCAAGCGCCGCGCCGGCGCCGCCCTCCGCGCGCTCATGGACCTCGGCGCGAAGGACGTCACCGTCGTGCGCGACGGCGAAGAGCACCTGATCCCCGTCGAAGAACTGCAGGTCGACGACGTCTTCGTCGCCCGGCCCGGCGAGAAGATCGCCACCGACGGCGTGGTCACCGAAGGCGGCTCCGCGGTCGACACCAGCATGCTCACCGGGGAGCCGGTGCCGGTCGAGGTCGGGCCGGGCGACGCGGTCACCGGCGCCACCGTCAACGTCGGCGGGCGGCTGTTCGTCCGCGCCACCCGCGTCGGCGACGGCACCCGGCTGGCGCAGATGGCCCGGCTCGTCGAAGCCGCGCAGAACGGCAAGGCCGAGGTCCAGCGGCTCGCCGACCGGGTGTCGGCGGTCTTCGTCCCGCTGGTCGTCCTCGCGGCGCTGGCCACGCTCGTGGTCTGGCTCGCGACCGGCGGGGAGCCCGACCAGGCGTTCACCGCCGCCGTCGCCGTGCTGATCATCGCCTGCCCGTGCGCGCTCGGCCTCGCGACGCCGACGGCGCTGCTCGTCGGCACCGGCCGCGGCGCGCAGCTCGGCATCCTCATCAAGGGCCCCGAGGTGCTCGAGAACACGCGCCGCGTCGACACCGTCGTCCTGGACAAGACCGGCACCGTCACCACCGGCCGGATGACGCTGGTCGAAGGCGACGGCGAGCCGCTGCGGCTGGCCGGAGCCGTCGAGGCCGCGTCCGAGCACCCGATCGGCCGCGCCATCGCGGACGCGGCGAAACAGCGGTTCGGCACGCTCCCCGCCGTCACGGAGTTCCGCAGCACCCCGGGCGTCGGCGTAACCGGCGTCGTCGAGGGACGCACCGTCAGCGTCGGGCGAGCCGACGGCGCCGCGCTCGGCGTGACCTGGGACGGCGAGGTCCGCGGACACCTGGTCGTCGCCGACACGATCAAGCCGACGTCCGCGCGGGCGGTCGCCGAGCTGCGCGAACTCGGCCTGACGCCGATCCTGCTGACCGGCGACCACGCCGGCGCGGCCCGGGCGATCGCGGCCGAAGCGGGGATCGACGAGGTCGTCGCCGAGGTGCTGCCGGAGGGCAAGGTCGACGTCGTCAAGCGGCTGCAGGCCGAGGGGCGCGTGGTCGCGATGGTCGGCGACGGCGTCAACGACGCGGCCGCGCTCGCCCAGGCCGACCTGGGGCTGGCCATGGGCACCGGCACCGACGCGGCCATCGAGGCGAGCGACCTGACGCTGGTGCGCGGCGACCTGCGCGTGGCCGCGGACGCGATCCGCCTGGCCCGGCGGACGCTGGCCACCATCAAGGGCAACCTCTTCTGGGCGTTCGCGTACAACGTCGCGGCGTTGCCGCTGGCCGCGCTCGGCCTGCTCAACCCGATGATCGCGGGGGCGGCGATGGCGTGCTCGTCGGCGTTCGTGGTGAGCAACAGCCTCCGGTTGCGCCGGTTCCGCTGAACCCCCGGAGGGTATAGTCGGTGGTCAGGGACGGGCGACGACGGGGACAGGTGGGCGATGACGGGTTACGGGACCGAGCGGGAGGCTTACCTCAAGCGCCTGCGCCGGATCGAGGGGCAGATCCGCGGACTGCAGCGGATGGTCGAGCAGGACAAGTACTGCATCGACATCCTGACCCAGGTCTCCGCGGCGACGAAGGCACTGCAGTCGTTCTCGCTCGAACTGCTCGACGAGCACCTGGCGACCTGCGTGGTCCAGGCGGCCGCGGCCGGCGGTGAAGAGGCGGACTTGAAGGTGCGCGAAGCGTCGGACGCGATCGCGCGGCTGGTGCGGTCCTAGCGCACCAGCACGGCCAGGGTGAGGCCGCCGGCGTTGGTCGTGAAGTGCACGATCACCGACGCCAGCACGCCTCGGCCCGTGTGCCGCCACCAGTGCAGGAAGACCCCCGCGACGCCCGCGGCGGCCATCGCCAGCACCTGCAGCACCACCACCGGCGTCGCGCCGAACACCGCGTGGACCGCCGCGTTGCGGCCGATCGCGAGCGCCGGGAGCGCGTGCCACAGTCCGAACAGCGCCGCCGCCCCGAGGATCGGTGGCCAGCGCCAGCGGTCGTCGCTCGCGCCCAGCAGGCCCGGCAGGACGCCGCGGAAGGCCACCTCCTCGATCAGCACCGTCCCGAACAGGATGCGGCCGCACGTCAGCCACAGCAGTTGCCCGAAGTCCGGGTCGCCGACGCGGCCGTCCTGGTAGACCGTGCGCAGCGCCGGCACCGCCAGCGCGATCCCGAACACCACCGCGATCAGCCCGGCCCCGGCCAGGCCGGCCAGTGCGGGACGGCGGAGTGTGCCCAGCCCGAGGTCGGTCCACGTGCACCCGGCGGCCCGGCCCAGCGCCACCAGGATCGCCGCCGCGACGAGCCCGCACACCGGGTACGCCCAGCCCGGCAGCACGCGGTTGGCCAGCGTCGTCGACGCGGCCAGCACGACGACCGCGGTGACCAGGGCGAACGTTCGCGTCAAGGGATGATGTCCCGCGAGTTCAGCGCGTCGGTCAGGCGGTCGCGCAGCTCGGCCGCGGTCTGCTCCGGGTCGATCGCGGACGGCGGCGAAAGCACCTTCGAGATCACCGTCGACAGGTTCTGGTACGCCGGGGTCAGCGGCCGGACGGCGGCGTCGGCCAGCGCGGCGAGGATGTCCGGCTTCATCGGGAACTTCGCCGCCAGCGCGGGGTCGTCGTAGACCGAGCGCGTGGTCGGGGCCAGGCCGTCCTCGATCGCCTGGAACTGCTGGCTCGCCGGGCTGCGCAGGCACAACGCCGCTTCGAAGGCCTCCGCTTTGTGCGGCGAATACGTGCTGACCGCGAGGTTGAAGCCGCCGATCGTGACGCGGCTGGGCCGGCCGGGCACCACCGACGGGTAGCGCGCCCAGCGCACGTGCGCCAGGTCCCGCGGCTTCTCCTTGGCGTAGGACGCGTAGACGTACGGCCAGTTCAGCTCCAGCGCGCCCTGCCCGCGCTGGAACGCCTGCCGGACCTCGTCCTCCTTCGCGTTGCCCAGCGACGGGTCCGTGACCCCGGCCGTGGTCAGGGTCTTGAGCACTTCGAGCGCGCGGACGGCGCCCTCGTCCATCAGCACGGACTTGCCGTCGTCGGAGAGGATGTGCCCGCCCGCCGACGCGACCAGCGTGTTGTAGAAGACGACCAGGCCCTCGTACTGGGCGCCGGTGAACAGGACGTTCCCCGGCTTGCCCGCCGCCTTGAGGGCCTTGGCCTGGGCGATCATGTCGTCGAACGTCTTCGGCGGCGACGGCGTGAGCCGGTCGTCGTACCAGAGCAGCTGGACGTTCGTGTGCTTCGTCGCCGCGTACAGCTTCCCGTTCCAGCGCGCGGTCGAGAGCGGGCCGGGCAGCACGTCCCGCGTCGCCTCGGCCTCGGCCGCGCCGGTCCACGGCACCACCCAGCCGGCCTCGGCGAACTCCGGCACCCACGTGACGTCGAGGCCGAGGACGTCCAGCGACGGGTCTTCCGCGGCCAGCCGCCGGACCATCTGCTCGCGCTGGCCGTCCGCGCTGCGCGGCAGCTTGTGGTAGACGATCCGGTACCGGCCGTTCGCGGCCGCGGTGCAGGCGTCGACGACGTGCTGGAGGTTGTTCTCCGGCGAGACGTACAGGTTGATCGTGACGCCGGACCCGGCGCCGCACGCGCTGAGGGCGCCGGCGGCCAGGGCCGTGACCAGCGCGAGTTTCGGGGGCCTCACCCGACGATCATGGGGGCTGCCCGGCCGCCGGGCAAGGGTCAGCCGACGGCGTCGGTGAGGTCCGCGGGCGAGCGCCGCTGCACGGGCACTCTCTTCGACATCGGCAGGGTGGCCTCCGGATCGAAGGGCGCGGGCCGGTCGTCGAGGGCGACGGCCGCGTCGGCGAGCAGGGACCGGCAGCCGGTGAGGCTCGCCTGGAGCTTGTCGCGGACCTCCGTGAGGGCGGTGACCTGGCGCTGGGCCGCTTCGACCAGGGATTCGCCGTGGTGCGTGGCTTCGGTGACCAGGCGTTCGGCTTCGGCTTCCGCGGTGGTGACGAGCTTCTCGGCCCGGGCTTGGGCGGCTGCGACCTGCTTCTTCGCCTTCGCTTCGGCGGCCGCGAGCTGCTCGCTCGCCTGGGCTTCAGCCGTGGTGACCAGCTTCGCGGCCTTGGCCTCGGCGGTCTCGACCTGCGTCTTGGCCTCGGCTCGGGCGGTGGTGACCAGGCGTTCGGCCGTGGCTTCGGCGGCCGCGAGCTTGCGTTCGCCCGTCGTGACCAGCTGATCCGCCTTCGCGCGGGCGGCCGCTTCTTCCTCGGCCAGCGTGCGCATCGCGTCGGCGCGGCGGATGGTCATCGCGCGCGTGTGATCCTCTTCCTGCTGGGCGCGGCGGTGCGCGGCGGCTTCGTCGAGCTCGCGGCGGCGCTGCTCGGCCGCCCGCAGGAGTTCCTCGTGCTCGGCGCGCCGGCGTTCCGCCTCGGCCTCGGCTTCGGCGACCAGGCGGCGTTCCTTCTCCGTGAGCCGGACCGCTTCCCGCTCGGCTTCGCGGACCAGGCGCTCGGCCGTTTCCGTTGCCCGCGCGGTGATTTCGGCCGCTTCCTCGCGGGTCAGCTCGATCATCCGGCGGGACCGCTCCTGCAGCGCGTCCGGCTCGATCGGGGTGCGGCTGATCCGGTCGATCTTCACGCGGAGCTCACGGTTGTCCTCGGCGAGCGCGGCCACGCGCTGCCTCGCGGAGTCGCGTTCGGCGGCGAGTCTGCGCAGCTCTTCTTCGGCCCACGCGACGTATTCCGCGACCTGCGCGCGGTGAAAACCGCGCCACGCCAGGTCGAATCCGGGCTGCGTGCGCTCCACGTCCTCGCCACCGCCGGGGGCCATGCCTCACCTCCGAATTGGATGGTTTCTCCTCGGCCGCACGTTTTCCTTGCGGTACCGGGGAATTCCGCGTCCACCCCAGTGTGCCGCAAACCCGCCCCCGCGCGCTGCCCGGGCGGGTGATCATTCGTCGAGCGGTTCTCCCGGACCGGTGGACGTGCTCCGGACGCCGGGCAGCTCGGCGAGTTCGGCGGCCAGGTCGTAGAGATCACCGCGGCCGTCGAGGCGCAGCGTCACGACCGCGATCCGTTGCCCCTCTTCGGAAAGTGACTCGTGGTCGACGTCGACGTGGTGCACGCTCCAGCCGCGTCCGGTGCACGCGGCCAGTGCCGCGCGCAGCACGCCGTGGCCGTCGAGGTAGCTCAGCCGCACGACCGGCGGTTCGCGCCGGTGCCGCGCGACGAAGCGCTGCAGCGGCGGGAAGCCGCGGGTCACCACGAAGTGCCCGATCGTCGTGCCGACGGCGAGGACCGGCAGCCCGGCACCGCACGCCGTGCCGACCGCGGCGGTGAGCCAGATCGTCGCCGCCGTCGTCAGGCCGCGCACGGCGTCGCGGCGGACGAAGATCAGGCCGCCGCCGATGAAGCCGATGCCGGAGACGATCTGCGCGGCGATCCGCGACGGGTCCAGCGAGACGTGGTCGCTGCTCAGCAGATCCGCGAAGCCGTACTTCGACACGAGCATGAACACGGCCGAGCCGACGCCGACCAGGCTGTGCGTCCGCAGTCCCGCGGCTTTCATGCCGGCTTCGCGCTCGAGCCCGATCGCGACGCTGAGCACCAGCGCGAGCAGGACCGGCGGCAGCAGCTCCCATTGCGCCGGCGTGGACCACAGAGTGGGCAAGGTCACTACCTCCCGGGGTCTTCGGTGACGGCAAGCGAGGAGACTCGCCGGGGCCGTCACCTGGGGATACTGGGCCGGAAGCCCCGATCGTGCCAGGTGAGGTGGAACGCGTGACAGCGAGTCGGCCGGCCCCGGACTTCGTGGGCTACCCCGAGGTGCGTCGCGGCGTCCGCGCCCTGCTCGGCGCGCGCGCCGACGGCCACCGGCGGCGGGTGCCGGCGTGTCCGGAGTGGACCGTCGCCGACCTGCTGGGTCACCTCACCGGGATCGCCGAGCGGGTGCTCGCGCGCCACGGCGGCGCGGTGCCGGTTTCCGCGGCGTCGACGGTCCCGGAGCTGCTCGACCACTGGGACGACGTCGGCGAGGACCTCGACCGGCGGCTCGCGGAGGCGGGCGGCCGCAGCGGCGAGGTCATGGTGATGGACGCCTACACCCACGAGCTGGACCTGCGCGCGGCGCTGGGCGTGCCGCCGCCGGTCGAGCACGCGGCCTGGGCGCCGAGCTTCGAGGTGCTGGTCCGCGGGTTTTCGGGGTCGGTCGCGGGCCGCGGCCTGCCGGCGTTGCGCCTGCGCACCACGGGCGGCTCGCAGTGGACGGCCGGCGTCGGCCGTCCCAGGGCGACGCTGACGGCGCCGGCGCACGAGCTGTACCGCGCGCTGGCCGGACGCCGGTCGCTCGCCCAGCTGTCGGGGCTGGAGTGGGACGCGGCGCCGGGGACGTGGCTGCCCGCGTTCAGCTGGGGCCCGTTCAGCCCGCCGCGCTCACCCGGCGTCTGAACTCGGTCAGCCGCCGGGTGGGGTGGCCGACAGCACCGCCGCCAGGGCCAGGACCACCGACGCCAGCGCGACCTCGGTCGTCACGGCCAGCCGCAGCCGGCGCAGCTCCGTCGTCAGCACCGCCGTGCCGCCCTCGCTGTCCGGCACGCCGCGCAGGACCGCCCGGCGAGCTACGTTCGCCACCAGGAGCAGCACCGCGAAACCCGCGATCTTGCCCAGCAGCAGGAGCCCGTACGTCGTCGTCCACAGCGCGGGCACCGACGGCACGATGCGCAACGCCAGCACGCCGCCGCTGATCGCGATCAGCGCCACGCAGTTCATCGCGAGCCGGGAGAACCTCGTCACCACCGGTCCGAGGTCCGGTGTCCGGCGGAACAGGCACGACGCCAGCTGGACCAGCCCGCCCGCCCACACCGCGATCGCGCCCCAGTGGACCAGGTCGGCCGCCACCGAGAAGTACATCACCCGGTCGGTCACCGGGTGGCCGCTCGCCGAGAAGCTCAGCAGCGCCGCGAACCCGGTGATCATCGCCAGGTTCTCCAGCCGGCCGCGCCGCGCCGACGCGGGCGAAGCCGCCAGCACGCGGGGCAGCAGCACCGCCAGCACCCCGGCCGCGGCCAGCCGGACCAGCAGCAGCTTGCCGTAGGACAGCCGGAGCGTGTCGGCCAGCAGGCCCGGGTCCAGCAGCGCGCCCAGGCCGCGGCCGGCCGCGTACGGGCCCTGCAGCAGGAACGTCGCGACCGCCGTGCCCGCCGTCAGCCAGACGCCCGCGCGAAGCAGCCGCCGGGCCCGCGGGTCCGCGCGCCCGGCCGGGTGGCACGTCAGCAGGAAGACCAGGCCGCCGAGCAGGACGATGCCGGCGAAGGACAGCCAGCGCACGACCGTGGACACCACGTCGACCACCGGGTCCGTGCCGGTCGCCGCCGCGACCGCGCCGGCCGAGGTGATCAGCGGGCCGGCGCCGACGACGAAGGCGAACGTGCCCCGCACCGGGTGGGAGTCGGTCGAGACGAACGCGTATTCGACGAGGTAGCTGCCGTCGGGCAGGTCCGGCTTCAGCCGGACGGCCACCTGCTCCGCGACGTCGCCGGGCTGGAACACCGGGCCGGTGTCGACGGCCGTGCCCTGCGTGTCGACGACCTTCAGCGAGCCCGGCTGGATGCCGACGTTCTCCGACAGCGTCACCGACACCTGCGCGGGCGCCGCGGTCAGCCGCGCGCCGTCGCCGGGGCTCGTGGAGACGATCTCGACGTGCGCCGACGCCGGTGCGGCGGTGAGCACCAGCCAGCCGGCCAGGAAGGCCAGCAGGACCAGCGCGCGCTTCACGACGCGGCGAGGGCGGGTGGGCGCAGCCCGCAGGTGCAGCCGGTCAGCTCGTGCTCGGCCACCGAGGCGCGCCGGTGCAGCACGACCGCCACGATCATCGGGATGGTGACGATCGTGTTGTAGAACAGGTGCAGCTCGACCCGCGGCACGAGCAGCTGGATGAGGCTGGTCGGCACCTTCTGCCCGGCCAGCCGCCAGCCGCTCTGCGCCTGGACGAACAGCAGCAGGTGCTCGATGTGGTGCCAGAACTGGATGGCCAGCGCGAGGTTCCACCACTGCCGCGACCGGCCGGCGAACCCGTGCCGCAGGACCCACAGGAACACCAGCATGACGAGCGCGTAGCCGTAGTGCAGCCACTCCGAGCTGATCAGGGCCGGGAACGGCATCCCGAGCACGCCGCGCGCCTTCGGGGTCGGCCAGCCGAGCGCGTAGATCTGGAACGCCTGCACGATGTGCTCGGCCCAGTGCCCGATCACGATCACCATGAACACCGCGAGCGCGCGGTGGTGCCAGCGGCTGTTGAGCGGGCCGAGGAACCCCGACGGACGGGCGAGTTCGGACGTCGACATGCAGCCCCCAGTTCACCAAGACGACGATGTGCGTCGACGATAACCGTTCCCGGAGTGGCTTCCGTTACTCCGGATTGCTGATCCCGCAAGGGAAGTTGCGACGCCCGGCGGATTGCGTACCGCCGGGCGGCCCCGGGCTCAGTGGACGGAGAGACCGGTCGGGCGCTCGGGTGCCGGCGGGATGTGGAACAGGCGCGTGAACAGCTCGAGGTGCGCCGGGTCGCCTTCGACGCGGACCTTGCCGCTGGAGATGGCGTCCTGGGCGGACAGGCTGCCGTTGAGCAGGTCGAGGATGGCCGGGCCCTGCGGCTCGATCACCAGGTCGGCGGCGGGCAGCGAGCCCGCCGAGGCCTTGAGCGAGCCGTCGTCGACCATGGCGTGCACGATCATCTCGCCGCCGAGGTGGTGCAGCTCGTAGTTGACGTGCACGCCCGCGGCCTCCTCCTCCTGGAAGGTCGTGTAGAGCGAGATGATCGCGGTGTCGAGGGTGTAGACCTCGTCGGCGCGCGGGTAGCTCAGCGAGCGGGCGCCCCACAGGCCGAGGTCCAGCACGATGTGGTCGAGTTCGCAGCCGTACTCGGTGAGCTCGTAGACGACGCCCGCGTCCAGCTGCGACAGGACGCGGCGGCGGATCACGCCCGACTCCTCGAGCTCGTTGAGGCGCGAGGTCAGGATGCTCACCGGGATCCGCGGCAGCGTGCGCTGGAGGTCGTTGAACCGCTTCGGGCCGAGCATGAGGTCACGGATCACCAGCAGCGACCAGCGTTCGCCGACGATCTCGAGCGCCCGGGCCAGGCCGCAGAACTGTCCGTACGTGCGAGCAGAGGTAGGCATACTCGGGTCCTCACTTGTCTCGGGTGGCAGACCGGGCGCCGCCCGGTTCGCGCGCGAGCCGCGAATTTCGGTTACGGTGCCCCCGACGCACCGTGCCGCCACGGGCGTCGCTGTCTACGGTGACGGTTCCCCGTGGGGCGCGGCCAGTGAGCGACGCACCGGTGCCCCATGCGTTTTCCACGTCAAACCATGCGTTTCGCATGACCTGCCCGTGCTTTGAGCACTGGCTGAGTAGACCTCTCGTGGAGCACGATTTCCTTCTCTCGTCCCGCCCAGCCCGAGACCGGCAGGAGGGCCCATGCGCACGACAGCGGTGGACGCGCACGGCGGTGGCACCACGGACGCCCCGGTGCCCGTGCGCGCCCCGGCGTTCCGGCGGCACCTGCGCGCGGAGGTCCGGGAAGGCAAGGGCGCGTACCTGTTCTCCGAACAGGGCGTGATCGCGATGCGGGGGGCGAAGATCGAGTCGCTCGCGGCGTTGCTCGACGGCACCCACGACCTCGACCGGCTGCTGCGCGGCCGGCCCGGCGGGATGGCGCCGGAGGAGGTCGCCGCGCTCCTGGCCCAGCTCGTCGACGCCGGGCTCGTGACGTTGCGCAGCCCCGGTACCGACGAGGTGCCGGGCGACGAACGCGCGCTGGCCTACTGGGACGCGTGCGGGGTGGACGCCGACGTCGTCGCCGCGCGGCGGGGCACCGTGCGGCTGACCGCGGTCGGCGACAGCGCCGACGGCGTCGACTCCGGCGCCGTCGAACGGGCACTGGCCGGCGCCGGGCTCGAGGTGGTCCGCACGGACACCGGCACCGCCGACCTGTCGGTCGTGCTGTGCGCCGACTACCTCGACCCGCGGCTGGCCGTGATCGACGCCGAGCACCGGCGCGCCAGGCGGCCGTGGCTGCTGGCCCGCCCGTCCGGGGCCCAGGTCTGGATCGGGCCGGTGCTGCAGCCGGACGGCGCCTGCTGGCACTGCCTGACCCACCGGCTGTGGGGCCACCGGCACGCCGAGGCGTGCGTGCAGGAGGAGCTGGGCCACGCCGGCCCGGCGCGCCGCCCGGTGCCCGCGCTGCCGCCGCTCACCTCGGCCGCGGCGCACCTGGTCGCGCTGGAGGCGGCCAAGTGGGTGGCCGGGTACCGCCACCACGGCCAGCAGTGCGTCTGGACGCTCGACACGCTCGACCTGCAGGGCCGGCTGCACGAGCTGCACCGCCGCCCGCAGTGCCCGCGCTGCGGCGACCGGTGGCTGGTCACGTGGCGCTCGGTGCGGCCGGTCGAGCTCCGGCCGGCCAAGAAGGCGACCACCGGGGGCGGCGGGCACCGCACGGCGACGCCGGCGCAGATGCTCGAGCGGCACCGCCACCTGGTCAGCCCGGTCACCGGGATCATCAAGGAGATCCGGCGCGACCCGGACGCGCCCTGGTTCGCCAACGCGTACCGCTCCGGGCCCAACGTCGCCCGCGGCGTCACCGCGATGGCCGCGCTGCGGGCCGGCCTGCGCTGCGAAAACGGCGGCAAGGGCGTCAGCCCGCTCGACGCCGAGGTCAGCGCGCTCTGCGAGGCGGCGGAACGGTTCTCCGGCAACTTCCAGGGCGACGAGCTGCGCATCCGCGCGTCCTTCGCCGAGCTGGGCGAGGAAGCCGTCCACCCCAACGCGTGCATGCTCTTCGCCGACCGCCAGTACGCCGGGCGCGCGGAGTGGAACGTCGAGCACGCGTCCTTCCAGCACGTCCCGGAGCCGTTCGACCCGGCCGCCGTCGTCGACTGGACGCCGGTGTGGACGCCGGCCGGGCGCCGTCGCCTGCTGCCGACTTCCTACCTGTACTACGGGATCCCGCGGGAGAGCGCGGCCCGCGGGGTGCGCGCGGACTCGAACGGCACCGCGGCGGGCAGCAGCCTGGAGGACGCGATCCTGCAGGGCGCGCTGGAGCTCGTCGAGCGCGACGCCGTGGCGCTGTGGTGGTACAACCGCACGCCGGTGCCGGGCGTCGACCTCGCGTCCTTCGCCGACCCGTGGCTGGACGAGATGGCCGCCGGGTACGCGGGCATCGGCCGCGAGATGTGGGTCCTCGACCTGACGTCGGACCTGGGGATCCCGGTGACCGTCGCGCTTTCGCGGCGGACCGACGGCCCGTCCGAGGACATCATGATGGGCTTCGGCGCGCACCTCGACCCGCGGATCGCGGTGCGCCGCGCGGTGACCGAGCTCAACCAGATGCTGCCCGCCGTGCAGGCCGCCGGCCACGACGTCGACGACCCGGACGCGCGGCGCTGGCTCGCCTGCGCCACCGTCGCGAACCAGCCGTACCTGCGGCCGGTGGCGGGCGAGCGGATGCGCGCGGCCGGGGACTTCCCCTTCGTCAACCGCGCCGACGTCCGGGACGACGTCGACGCGCTGACCCGGGTGTTCGACCGCGCCGGCGTGGAGCTGCTGGTGCTCGACCAGACCCGGCCGGACGTCGGGATCCCGGTGGCCAAGGTCCTCGCGCCGGGGCTGCGGCCGTTCTGGGCCCGGTTCGCGCCCGGCCGGCTCTTCGACGTCCCGGTCCGGCTGGGCCGGCTCGACGCGCCGACCCCGTACGAACGGCTCAACCCGTTCCCGATGTTCCTCTGAGTGCCGTCACGGGCTCGGTTTCGCTGTTGCTTGAGGAGTTGGCCGTGCCTGCTTACCCCCCGGAGGGGATCCCGGAGACCGTCCGGCTCTGGTCCCTCACCGAAGACACCCTGCTCGAAGCGGGTGACGACGACACGCTCGTCGCGATCACCTGGTGGGGTGAGTACGAGCTGGCGGACGTCCCCCGGCCGGTTCGCGAGTCGCTCGGCCGGATGGCGCTCGGCCCGATCTCGATGGGGAACCTCGCGACGTCGGCGGGCAACGGCGCCGAGGCGTGGGCGGGAACGCTGCGCAAGGTCCTCAGCCGGCTGTCCGGCTCCGTCGTGCACTCGCTCGCGCTCAACGACGGCCGCGGGCCGCTGCTCTCGGCCATCCCGGTGACCCAGGCGCCGGTCTTCCCGGCCGACGCGGTGCCGCCCGGCCGGCTGATCAAGCTGTCGCGGTACTCGGCGATGCGCCCGGACGACGGCGGGCTGCTGCTGGAGTCGCCGCGCGCCCGGTACCGCGTCGCGCTGCTGCGGCCGCCCGCGGTGGCCGTGGCGTCGTCGCTGGCCGGGCCGGTGACCGTCGCGCAGGTCGCCGTGACCTGCGGGCTGACCGAAGCGGTGGTGGCCGACGTCGTCGCGTTCCTGGTGGCCGCGGGCGTCGTGCTGGTCGCCGACGACTGGGCCGGGTTCGCCGAGGACACCGACACCGACCTCGCCGTCTGGTCCCCGGACGACCTGATGTTCCACGCCCGCAGCCGGACGTGGCTGAAGAGCCGCCCGCCCGCCGGGCCGCCGGACCCGGAGGCGCACCGGGCGGGCGCCGAGCCGCCGGTGGTCAAGCAGATCACCGCGGGCCCGACCTTCCCGCTGCACCGCCCCGACCCCGCGGTGCTCAAGGCGACCGACCCGACGCTCGCGACGCTGCTCGAAGACGACCACGCGTGCCCCGAGGTCACCGAGCACGCGCTGTCGGCCGAACAGGTCGGGGAGTTCCTCTTCCGCGCCGCGCGGGTGCGCTCGATCGGCCCGGCGTACCTGCCCGGCGGGCCGGGCCACGAGGCCTCGCAGCGGCCGTACTTCAGCGTCGCCTGCCTGTACGAGCTGGAGATCTACGTCGGGATCAACCGGTGCGCGGACCTCGCGCGAGGGATCTACCACTACGACCCGCTGTGGCACACGCTGACGCTGATCAACGACGACCTCGGCGTCCTGGACGGCATGCTGGACCTGGCGATGGTCGGGGCGGGCAGCCACCGCCGGCCCTCGGTGCTGCTGACGATGACCGCGCGGATGTCGCGGATCGCGTGGGTGCTCGGCAGCGCGGCGTACGCGACGACGCTGGTGCACGTCGGCGCGCTGCAGCAGGTGCTCTACCTGGCGGCCAAGGCGATGGGACTCGCCGCGCACGCCGTGCCGGTCGACGCGGGCGACCGGGTGGACCGGTCGCTGAAGCTGGAGTGGCCCGCCGAGGTCAGCGTCGGCGAGTGCGTGCTCGATTTCCCGATCGGCAATGGCATCGGCTGACCGGAAGAAGCCCCCGTCGGGACCGTTCACCCTGTTACCGTTGGGGATCTGGGGAGCGGGTGAGGTGGGAGGCGCCGTGGCGTATCCGGTTCGGCTGCGGGGAAAGTTCCGAATGCGGGCAGAACTGCCGGCGAAGGAGCGGCCGGACTTCCACGCGCTCGTCGCGGCCGGCCCGGTGGCGGCCGCCGCCGCGGTCGCGCTGACGGCGTTGCTCCCCGTGCTGGCCCAGCGGGAATCCTGGGCGCCGCGGCTGCTCGCGCTCGCCTGCGCGGCGGCGCTGGCGGGGGTGCACCTGACCGCGTTCGCGCACGGCGGCGTCCGCCGTCCCGGCCTGGCGCTGGCCGCGCAGGCCCTGCTGGGCTACGGGCCGATGGTGCAGCTGGGAGCCCTGTGGAGCGCCGCGGGCGGGTTCCTCGCCGGCGGGCTGCTGCTGGTCGTCCGGCCGGCCAGGGCGGTGCCCGCGGCGGGGCTCGTGTGCGTCGGCGCGGGGCTGCTGGCCGCGTGGGCGGCGGGTTCGGTGGACGCCGGTCTCGCGGGCGCGGTGTCCGCCGGGATCGCCGCGCTGGCGCTCTCCGGGGTGGGCGCGGCGGTGCGGCTGACCGCCGAGCGCGAAGAGGAACGCCGCGAGCTGAAGCGGGACGCGATCGCCGAGGAGCGCAAGCGGTTCTCCCGCGACGTCCACGACCTGCTCGGCCTCAGCCTTTCGGCGATCACCCTGAAGGGTGAACTCGTGGACCGGTTGGTGATCGGCCAGCCGGACCGCGCGAAAGAGGAGCTCGCCGAGCTGCTGATCATGTCGCGGCGCGCGCTGGCCGACGTCCGCACGGTCGCGGCGGGCTACCGCGAGCTGTCGCTGGACGACGAGTGCCGGGCCGCGGCGGCGGTGCTGAGCGCGGCCGGGACCCGGGTGACCGTCGCCCGTTCGGGGATCGCGGACCTGCCCCCGGAGGTGGCGACCGCGCTGGCGGCGGTGCTGCGCGAAGGGGTGACGAACGTGGTGCGGCACAGCACCGCGAGCTGGTGCGCGTTCTCGGTGAGCAAGGAGGACGGCACCGCCTGGCTGGAGATCGTCAACGACGGCGCCGGCGGGCCCGCGGACGGCGGCACGGGTTCGGGTTCGGGCCTGCGCAACCTGGTCGACCGCGTGGAGTCCCTGGGCGGGACGCTGGTGGCGGAGTCCGGTGCGGACGGCACGCACCGGCTGCTCGCGGCGGTTCCGGTGGGGTGCGGCGGGGTGCGCCGGCACCGGGCGGCGGACGAGCTGACGGCGTAAGCGCTTTCCGGCGGTTCCCGGCGCGCGTCACCCGTTGGGGCTAAAGCCATTCCGCTTCGGTCGCGATGCGGATCGCGTGGACCCGGTTGCGCGCGTTGAGCTTCGTGACCACCGCGGCCAGGTAGTTGCGGACCGTGCCGGCCGAGAGGAACAGCTCCGCCGCGATGTCGGCGACGTTGCGCCCGCGCGCCGCCAGCGACAGGATCTCGATTTCGCGCGGGGTGAGCGGGCAGTCGTCGGTTTCCCAGGCGGCCAGCGCCAGTTCGCTGTCGATGACGCGGCGGCCGATCGCGACCGAGCGCACGGCGTTCGCCAGCTTGTCCGACGGCGAGTCCTTGAGCAGGAAGCCGTTCACCTTCGCGTCCAGCGCGCGGCGGACCGTGCCGGGGCGGCCGAGGCTGGTCAGGATCAGCGTGTGGACGTCCGGGAGGCTCTCGTGGATCTCGACCGCCGCCGACAGCCCGTCCTTGCCCGGCAGGTCGATGTCGATGACCGCGACGTCCGGCTGGGCCGCCTTGGCGGCGGGGAGGATCTGGTCGCCGCTGGACACCTCGGCGACCACTTCGATGTCGGACTCCAGGTTGAGGAGGGCGACCAGGGCGCCGCGGACCATGTGCATGTCCTCGGCCAGCAACACCTTGATCACGACGGTACCTCGCACCCCAGTCCGTTGACTCCGAACGGCAATTGTACGCCATTGCCCGGCCGCGCCGGTGTTTCGCGCAAGCGCACCGAAGGTGAATGGCCGGGAATTCACCGCGACGCCCGCTGGTCCGAATGGCTGCCGGGAACGCGGACGGGATGAGTCCGCCGCCCGCCGATAACGGACGGCGGATTCGGCACCCGGGAATTGCACGCTCAGACCGCCATCGGGCGGGCCACCGCGGGCTGGCGCAGGTCGGGCAGCGCGAGCAGGACCGGCGGGTCGAAGCCGTGCCGCGGGCGGAGCCGGACGTCGGCCAGGCTCGCCGTGACGCCGCGGTGGACGGTCACCGGGCCGGCCAGGCCGGTGTAGGGCCGCAGGGTGTGGTTGTCGACCTCGCCGCAGCCGTAGGCGTGGGTGAGCACGTACCACGAGCCCAGCGGGACGTCTGCCAGTGCGTACGGCCCCGGACCGGGCAGGACGGCGAACCGGGCCGGCGCGCCCTCGGCGATCCGGGCCGCGAACAGCCCGACGAACACCGGCCCGACCTCGGCCGACGGCGCGACGCGCAGCTGGCCGCGCACGGTCGTCCCGGAGCCCGGCTGGGCCTGCCGGTCGGTGAGCCGCGGCGCCATGCCGCGCAGCTGCCGGTAACCCGACGGCGAAACGCCGACACTGCCGCTGAACCGGGCGCTGAACGTGCCGACGCTGTTGTAGCCGACCTGGTGGCTGATGTCGGCCACCGAGATGACCGTGGTCGCGAGCAGGCGCTTGGCCTCCGCGAGCCGCAGGGCCGACAGGAAGCGGCCCGGCGACAGCCCGGTGACCCGCAGGAACACCCGGGTGAAGTGGAACTTGCTGAACATGGCCGCGCGGGCGAGGTCGTCGATCGTGAGCCGCTCACCCAGGTTGTCTCGCATGGTCACGATGGCGCGTGCCACGGCTTGCCGGACGATCTCATCCATGGTGGCCGTCCCTCCCGGTCGACAATGCCGCCCGGTCACCTCCGGCGATGAAGGCGTCCGGTGCGGAAGATGTGATTTCGACCAAAACTGTAGGTCGGCGGGCGTCTACTTCTTAAGTGCTCTGTGCACTGGTCCGCGTGGATTTCACCGGTCCCGGACATGCGTTTTGCACATCGGGTGTGAAGCGGGCCGGGAACGGGAACTTCGGTGCCGGGAGCACATGCGTTTCTCACACCCGCGGTCGCGGGCCGGATGCGCGCGAGTGCGCAATGTGACGAAAACCGGGGTGTTCGACGGCGTTCGATCCCCTTGCTAGCCCGTTCGGAGTCTTCCCCGAAACCGCACGGACCATGTGTAAGCCACAGCACGGCGATGATGCGGGCACTGGTTGATGCTGCGTTCGTTGGCGACGATTTATGGCACGTGAAGCATTCATCTTCGCCACTGGGAGCAGAACATGTCCGCACTGGGTACCGTCAACGTCCGCGCGCTTTTCGTCGATTTGGGAATCGAGCTCGAGAACGTGGGTTCCGACCTCGTGATCGACCGTTTCGAGCACTTCAGCATCGACGGTTCCCAGGGCACCGTGCGAGGCTGTGGCGGCGCCTGCATCTGCCGGGCGGACATGCTCGACGCGGCCTGACGGGTGTTTGCGCAGTTCTTGGCGTCGCAAGCCGGTCACGGAGGGCGCTCAACGTGCCCGCCGCGGCCGGCTCGGCCGCGCCGGGATCGCCGGGGAAGTCCACAAGCGACGTGGCCGGAAATTTTCCGACACGGGTGACGAGAACTCCCCGGCGATCGTGACGGCTGGTAGCCGCCCGGGCGCGAGTAGGCGTTTTTAACCTGGTCCTAACCCGTGCATGTGCATTTCGCGGCAGCACCGCAAAAGTGGTGCCCGAATGGTGCAACCGATTCGTCAAGCAGAATGTTTAACTGAGCTTCTGGGGAATCGTGAGTGCGGAGGCACCCGTGATCAGAGTGCTGGTGGCCGAGGACATGCACATCGTGCGGGGAGCACTGGTGGCGCTGCTGCGGCTCGAACCCGACATCGACGTGGTCGCCGAGGTCGCCTCCGGGCTCGAGATCCTGCCCGCGGCGCGCGCCAAGCAGGCGCAGGTCGCCGTCATCGACATCGACCTGCCCGGCAAGGACGGCCTCACCGCGGCCGGTGAGCTGCACGAACACCTCCCGGACTGCCGGACCCTCATCCTGACCAGCCTGGGCCGTCCCGGGACGCTGAGGCGGGCGCTGGACGCCAAGGTGGGCGGGTTCCTGCTCAAGGACGCGCCGCCCGACAAGCTGGCGAACGCGGTCCGCGGCGTGCTCGCCGGCCGCCGCATGGTCGACGGCGACCTGGCGCTGGCCGCGTGGGACACGGTGGACTGCCCGCTGACCGCTCGCGAGCTGGACGTGCTGCGGATGACCGCGCAGGGCTACGGAACGGTCGAAGTCGCGGCCCGGCTGTACCTTTCCGCCGGGACAGTACGGAACTATCTCACGACGGTCGTCGCGAAACTCAACGCCCGCAACAGGGTGGACGCGATCCGGATCGCGGAGGAGGCCGGCTGGCTGTGACCCGCCGGCCGTGGTGGCGGTGGAGGTCCAGACCAGTCACGACTTTGCCACTCCCCGCCCGGGAAGGCCGGGGCCCCGGCGCCGAGGCCGCTGCTGTGGTGGGCGGAGGTCCAGACCAGCCCGAGTGGTCCAGGCCTGAAGCAGCGGCCGGTTCGAAGAATCCGGGAGGACGCCGATCCCGTTGCCGGAGCCGGGGTTCAGGCCGGGACGACCGCGCGCAGCCGGAAGCGGCCGTCCGGCTCGACTCCCGCCGTCAGCTCGCCCCCGAGGTCCGCGACCCGGTGGGACAGGTTCCCGATCCCGCTCCCCGGAGACGAGTCCCGCGGCACCGCCGCGGCCCGCGGCGCCGGCACCACCGGCTCCGCCGCCCCGGTGCGCTCCACGCCGTCGTTCACGATGTCGAGGCAGATGCCGCCGTCCGTGCGGCGCATCGCGATCTCGCAGCTCTCCACCTTGCTGTGCCGCAGCACGTTCGTGACGCCCTCGCGCAGGACCACCGCCAGCACCGTGCGCACCGGGGCCGGGAGGTCGTCGCCGAGCATCTCCATGCGCACGCGGACGTCGGCGGCCGCCAGCACCGACTTCGCCGTGCGGGACTCGCTGTCCAGCGACAGCTCGCGGTAGCCGCTCGCCACGGACCGGACGTCCGACAGCGCCTGGCGGGTCAGGCCGAGGACCTCGGTCAGCTCCGCCGCCGCGCGGTCGCGGTCCAGGGGCAGCACCCGGGCGGTCAGCTCGCTCTTCAGCGCGATCGCCGACAGGCTCATGCCGAGCAGGTCGTGCAGGTCGCGGGCGAACCGCAGCCGCTCCTCGGCCAGCGCCATCTCGGCCAGCCGGCGGCGGGTGCTGGCGAGCTCGGTGACCAGCCGGACCAGCCACAGCAGCCCGAACACGGCCAGGCTCGTCATCACGGTCGCCGCGGTGTAGAAGATCGTGGACGCGATGTCCGCGCCCGACATCCGCTGGATCTCGGCGTAGGCGGCGATGTTGACGACGAAGAACGCCCAGCCCGCGACCGGCGGCACCACCAGCAGCGCGTTGCCGATCAGCAGCCCGGGCAGGCTCACCCAGGCCGGGCCGAGCGGCAGCAGCGGCAGGTAGATCAGGCAGGCCTGCACCAGGAGCATCCCGTAGCTCTGCGCCGTCCGCAGCTGGGTCGAGGGCCGGTTGAAGTACGAGAACTGCAGGGCCAGCAACGCCACGATCGAGCCGAGGACCAGCGCGATCTCCCACGGGCTCGGGGTCAGCTGGAGCAGGTGCGCCGTCGCGCCGATCCCCATCAGCACCATGATCACCGGCAGCAGCCGGCGAATCTGCTTCGAGGTGTTTTCCGACCGCTCCTCGGTGTCGTGCGCGGCGGTTTCGCCCGGCCGCCCGGGCACGGGGACCTCGACGCGCAGCCGGAACCGGCCGTCCGCGCCCGTCTTCGCGCTCGCCCGGCCGCCGAGCGCGGCGACTTCGTCGGGCAGGGCCGTCAGCGCGCTGCCCGGGGCGAGCGCCGGGTCGTCCGCCGCCACGCCGTCGTTGACGATCTCGAGGACGACCTCGCCGTCCTGGTGCCGGACGTCGATTTCGCAGTGCTCGACGTCGCTGTAGCGCAGGACGTTGGTGACGCCTTCGCGGAGCACCTTGGCCAGCAGCGTCCGGACCTGGACCGGCAGATCCCCCTGGTCGAGGTGGATCCGGACGGCGATCTCCGACGCCGACAGCAGCGATTCGGCCGTCCGGGACTCCTTCTCCAGCGACAGCTCGCGGTAGCCGTGGGACACCGCGCGGACGTCGGAGAGGGTGCGCTGGGCGGTGGCGGTGATCTCGCCGAGCTCGGCCTTGGCGCGCTCGGCGGACTTGCGCATCAGGCGCGACACCAGCTCGCCCTTGAGCGCGATCGCCGACAGGCTCAGCCCGAGCAGGTCGTGCAGGTCGCGGGCGAAGGCCAGCCGCTGCTCGGCGACCGCGCGCTGGGCCAGCTCGGTCCGGGCCGCGTGCAGCTCGTGGACCATCCGCGCGAGCCGCGACAGCAGGTAGAAGACCAGGATGTAGAACAGCGTCCCGACCGCGTTGTAGCCGGTGCTCACCGGCGCCGCGCCGAACACCTGGTAGACCACGACGGTGCTGAGGAGGACCACCACGACCGCTGCCCAGCCGTACCGCGCGGGGAAGATCAGGAGCGCGGTGCCGCCGACGTACACGAGCATGATCGCCCAAGACACGCCGAAGGTCGGCAGCGGCAGGTAGGCGAGCGCGACCATGACCCCGAACAGCACCCGGCTGGCCGGGGAGCCGAGGCGGGTGGTCGGGCGGCTGAACCACAGCAGCTGGATCGCCAGCAGCCCGGCGGCGGCCAGGACGGCGTACACGGCGTGGAAGGGGTCGACCGACCTGGGCAGCAGGTTGACGACGCCGATGACGCTGAACCCGGCGATGACCACGACGATGATGGCCGCGGACAGGTACGCGGCCAGCCGGGGACGGCGGTCGGCCGCGGTGGTGCCGCGGGGTTCGGCGGTGGCGGACAGCTCCGCGGCCGGTTCGAGCGCGGCGACCGGCGACATCAGTGCGGAACCCCCGGGGTCTCGGCGGTGGCCGGGGCGCCCCAGGCGGCCCGGCCGGGGCGCGGTGTGCGTTCTGCTGCCGACCGATCCTAACCCACGGGACGTCCGATTCCGTGCGCCGAAAAGACGTGGGGAGGGCGCGCGGCGGACCCGGGAAGACGGCACGACGGCGGCGGGGGCGCGGGCTCAGTGCCGGCCGGACGCCGACCGCAGGCGGTCCGGGACGCCGAGCAGGCTCAGGAAATCCAGCCGGGACAGGGCGACCGACGCGGTGTGCAGCACGGAACCGCGCTCGCACCGGAAGAAGCCCAGCGCCGACTCGAGGTCGTCCCAGAACTCGCCGCCCGTGGTTTCGGGCAGCCGCCGGGTCACCGGGAAGTCGGCGGTGAACGCGCGGCCCGCCGAGTACGTGGGCAGGTCCCGGCCGAAGTGCCGCCGGTACCGCTCGAGCTCGGTGTAGGGCGCGGTGGAGACCAGCACCAGCCGCAGGCCGGGGTCGTGCAGCGCGGCGGCGACGTCGGCGGCGGCCGCGTCGGCGAAGGGGCCGCTGTGGCCGGACATCGTGTGGTGCACGGCGAGGCGCGGGCGCCCGTCGAAGAGGTCGGCCAGCGAGATCCGGCCCTGCGGGCCTTCGAACAGGTACTTCGCCGCGTTGACGACCCGCGGCCGGTCCAGCTCCGGCACGGTCAGCTCCGTCATGGCTCGCCCTCCCTGGAAGTGGTCCCCGGTCGGAGTGTGGCTCGGGGGCCCGGGCGGCTCCCAGCGTTCGGGCCGGGAACCGCAAGCTGGGAGACGCGGAGCGGCGCCGAAGCCCTCGCCGTGCCCGGCGGCCGGGCGGACCCTAGGCTCTGCGGGCATGGCACGTTATTTCGACCTGCACCCGGAGAACCCGCAGCGCCGGTCGCTGGGGCAGGTCGTCGAGCTCCTCCGCGCCGACGGGCTGATCGCCTACCCGACCGACTCGTGCTTCGCGCTCGGGTGCCGGCCGGGCAACCGCGACGGGCTCGACCGGATCCGCACCATCCGCAAGCTGGACCACCGGCACCACTTCACGCTGGTGTGCCAGGACTTCGCCCAGCTGGGCCAGTTCGTCCACATCGACAACGCGGTGTTCCGCGCGATCAAGGCGGCGACGCCGGGCAGCTACACGTTCATCCTGCCGGCCACCAAGGAGGTGCCGCGGCGGCTGATGCACGAGAAGAAGAAGACGGTCGGCGTCCGCATCCCCGACCACCGCGTCACCCAGGCGCTGCTGGCCGAGCTCGGCGAGCCGCTGCTGTCGAGCACGCTGCTGCTGCCCGACCAGGCCGAGCCGATGACGCAGGGCTGGGAGATCAAGGAGGAGCTGGACCACCAGCTCGACGCGGTTCTGGACTCGGGGGACTGCGGAGTGGAGCCGACGACGGTGGTCGACTTCTCCTCGGGCGAACCGGAGATCCTGCGGCACGGCGCGGGCGACCCTGCGCCGTTCGAGTGACGCCGGTCAGTTCTCCAGCAGCTCCAGCCATTCGGCGGTGTGCCCACCGCTGAACGTCAGTCCCAGGTCCTCCGCGTGCCGGCGCCCCGTCACCAGCAGGCAGAAGTCCTCCGCCGGGCCCGTCACCCGGTCGCCGGCCTCCTCGGGCCCGAAGTCCCACCGCGTCCCCGACGGCGCCAGCAGCTCGAAGCGGAACTGGCCCGGCGGCGTCCGCTGGCGGCGGTGGTACGCGCGGTCCCGGGTGCGGACGCCGTAGTACGCCACGTGGCCGATCGCGTCGTCGCGGCGGGGCTGGACGCCCAGCGCGTCCGCGATGTCCTGGCCGCACGCGAACAGCTCCGTCAACGCCGCCGCCGCCAGCACCGACGGGCGCAGCGGCCCGTCGCTCCACGGCAGCTCCGGCTTCGCCGGTGCCGACGCGAGCAGGGCGTTCGCCTTCCGCTGCTCGATCAGCCACGTCACGATCGCCTCGTCGAGCGAGTCGTAGGAGATCTGCGGGGTGACGCCGAACGCGCCCGGGTTCTCGGCGCTGAGCCGGACCAGCCGGGCGGTCGACGTCAGCCGGGCGAAGTGCCCGGTGAGGTCGGGGCCGGGGCCGTACCCGTGGCGCTCGGCCAGTTCGGCCAGCGCCTCGGTCTCGGTCTGCAGGTCCGTGAACACGTCGGCCATCGGTGCCACCCTCCTGGGTCCGGGTAACCGGTACTCCAGGCTGGCAGGGTGCCCCGCGGCGGCTCCACTCCGCGCTTGCGACGTGACGCCACGGGCGGCGGCGGGGTCGGCTATGTTCATGCCCACCGACGATGGGAGGGCGGGCGTGAAGTACCTGTTGGCGATGTACCTCAACCCCGACGTCATGGCGAACCTGTCCAAGCAGGACATGGACGCCATCATGAGCGGGCACCAGGACTTCATCCGCACGATCCGGGAGTCCGGCGAGATGCTCGGCACGCAGGCGCTCGCGCCGGTCGCCGACAGCACCGTCGTGCGCGTGCGCGGGGGACTGCCCGCGGTCACCGACGGCCCCTTCCTCGAGTCGAAGGAGTTCCTCGCCGGCTACTACCTCGTCGACTGCGCGAGCAAGGAGCGCGCGGTCGAGCTGGCCGCGATGATCCCGGACGCCGCGCTCGACGGCATGGGCGTCGAGGTGCGGGAGATCGTCTTCTTCGCCGACGCCGAAACCGAGATCCCCGGTTCGTGACGTGACCGCGCCCGCCCCGGTCGCCGAGGTCCTGCGCCCGCTCGTGCCGCAGGTGCTGGGCGTGCTGGTGCGCCGGTACGGCCAGTTCGACGCGTGCGAGGACGCCGTCCAGGAGGCCCTGCTGGCGGCGAGCGAGCAGTGGCCGGCCGAAGGCGTCCCGGACAACCCGCGCAGCTGGCTGGTCACGGTCGCCACCCGGCGGCTCACCGACCACTGGCGCAGCGAGAGCGCGCGGCGGCGGCGCGAGGAGTCGGTCGCCGTGCGGGAGCCGGTGACCGTCGTCCCCGGGCCGGGCGAGGACCAGCCCGGCGGCGAGGACGACACGCTGAAGCTGCTGTTCCTGTGCTGCCACCCCGCCGTGTCGCCGCCTTCGCAGGTCGCGCTGACGCTGCGCGCGGTCGGCGGCCTGACCACGGCGCAGATCGCGAGCGCGTTCCTGGTGCCCGAGGCGACGATGACCCGGCGCATCACCCGCGCGAAGGAGAGCATCGCCGCCGCGGGGTCGACGTTCAACGAGCCGTCGCCGGACGACTTCGGCGACCGGCTGCGGGTCGTCCTGCAGGTGCTGTACCTGATCTTCAACGAGGGCTACACGGCGACGTCGGGGGAGAACCTCGTGCGCGCGGAACTGGCCGCGGAGGCGATCCGGCTGACCCGCGCGGTGCACGCGCTGACCCCGGGCGAGGGCGAGGTCGCGGGCCTGCTCGCGCTGATGCTCCTGACCGACGCGCGGCGCGCGGCGCGCACGGGCCCGAACGGCGAGCTGGTGCCGCTGCAGGACCAGGACCGCGGCCGCTGGGACGCGGCGATGATCGCCGAGGGCGAAGCGCTGGTGGACGCGACGATCGGTCACGCGGCGCTCGGGCCGTACCAGGTGCAGGCGGCGATCGCGGCGCTGCACGCCACCGCGCCGAGCACGGAGGAGACGGACTGGCCGCAGATCGTCGAGCTGTACCACGTGCTGCAGGCGCTGATGCCGAGCCCGGTGGTGACGATCAACCAGGCGGTGGCGGTGGCCCAGGCGTCGGGCCCGGCGCGCGGCCTCGAGTTGCTGGACACGGTCGACGCGAAGCTCGACGTCGGCCGCCGGCTGGACGCGGTCCGCGCGCACCTGCTCGAGCTGGCCGGGGATCTGCCGGGCGCGCGTGAGCACTACCTGAAGGCCGCGCAGCGGACGGCGAGCCTGCCCGAGCGGCGGTACCTGATGAAGCGGGCCGGCCGGATCGCGCCGGACCCCGCGCAGAACTGAGCGAGGCCCGGCGCCGGTCCGGTGCGGGACTCAGCGGACCACGATGCCCGACGGGGGCTCCGGGGCCGCCGGGACGTGGAACAGACGGGCCAGCAGCTCGAGGTCGGCGACGTCGCCCTCGATCGACAGCTTGCCGGTGCGGACCGCGTCCGCCGCGGTCACGTGCCCGCTCATCAGGTCCAGCATCGCCGCGCCGCTGGACGCCTTGACCACCAGGTCCGCGCCCGCGAACCGGCCTTCGCCGACCTTGACCGCGCCGTCCTCGACCAGCGCGTGGACGATCATCCGGTCGTCGTACCGGATTTCGTAGGTGATCTGGACGCCTTCGGCCACGTCGGCGCGGAACGTCGTGTACAGCGACAGGATCGCCGAGTCCAGCGTGAACACGTCGTCCGGGCCGGGCTGGTTGAGCGACCGCGCGCCCCACAGGCCGAGGTCGAGGAGGATGCTGTCGAGCTCGCTGCCGTACTGGGTCAGCTCGTAGACCAGGCCGGCGTCGAGCTCGGCGCGGACGCGGCGGCGCAGCACGCCGGTCGCCTCGAGTTCGTTGAGCCGGGCCGACAGGATGGACGGCGGGATCTTGGGCAGGCCGGCCTGCAGCTCGTCGTAACGCTTCGGACCGAGCACCAGGTCACGGACGATCAGCAGCGACCAGCGCTCGCCGATGATCTCGAGAGCGCGGGCGAGGCCGCAGAACTGGCCGTAGGCGCGGGTGTTGGGAGCGGGCATCGAACTTCCTCACTTCTTTCTCGGGCGGAGCGGGGTGATCGGCCGGAGCCGGGGAAGCGGTGGATCAGCGGTGGTCGCCTTCGGAGATCAGCTCGCGGTGCAGCACCTGGAGGTCGTCGCACGGTTCGACGCCCAGCTCGCCGGCCAGCCGCGACCGGAGCCGGCGGTAGACGGCCATCGCGTCGGAACGCCGCCCGCTGCGGCCGAGCACGCGCATCAGCTGGCCGTGCAGGGCTTCGTCGAGCGGGCTGCCGGTGGCCAGCGAGCGCAGTTCGCCGATCAGCTCACGGTGCTTGCCGCTGGTGATCTCGGCTTCGATCCGCAGGTGCAGCACGCTGCGGCGCTGCTCCAGCAGCTCGGTTCGGTACGCCGACAGAATCGGTCCACAATGGACGTTCGCGAGCGGCGGGCCGGACCAGAGGTCGAGCGCCGCGCGGTAGGCGTCGGCCGCCCCGGCGTGGTCGCCGGCGTCCTGGTGCTCGTGGCCCCGCTGCTGCAGCCGGACGAACCGGTAGGTGTCCACTTGGGACGGATCGATGTAGAAGGTGTAGCCGGACTGCTTGGTGGCCAGCATCTTCTCACCGTCGGCGGCCAGCCGGTTCTGGTCGATGCACCGGCGGAGGTGGTAGACGTAGGTGTGCAGCGTCGTCCGGACCGTCCGGGGCGGGTTGTCCGACCACAGCTCCCGGATGAGGGTGTCGATGTGTACCATCTTGCCCGGGCGCATCACCAGCACGGCGAGCAGCTGCAGGACCTTCGGTGTGGTCGGCGCGAAATCGACGCCGGCGCGCAGCACTTCCAGCGGGCCCAGGACGGTGAACGTCACGCCACCGTCGTCCGGTGCTTCCGTTGGCGGCAGTTCGGAGTACATGGCAGGCCTCCAGCGTCGTCAATGCGTCCTCGCGCTCCCCAGTCGAGCCGCGCGGGGTCGGGGGACGGCCGACTCCGGGCTTCTATCCGAATGTGACAGAGCGTCTCTCCGGCGACCAGTGAGTCACCCACCAGAGTCAACGTGCGTTTGCCCCGTGGCCCCGTGGATTTCGCAGGTTCGCGACGTGCGTTCCGCATGGTCCGCCATCCGGCCCAACCTGGGGCGCGGCGCGCGGCGGCGTCGCTGGAACGGACCAGGCGCGGGGTGCGGCGGGGCCGCCGGGGACCGCGCGGGCGGGTGTCCGGCACGCCGGCACCGTGCGTTCCGCACGGACCGTCCAGTGTGGATCACCCGTGGCCGCGCGGGGTTCGCCCGACCGGGTGCGTTTCGCCCGCGACGCCTCCATCGCCCGTCGATCGTCCTGCAAGGACCGGCGTCTTCCCTGACATGAGGAGAACTGCCATCAGGGGAATTCGAGGTTGGACGGATGATGTTGCGGTCTATTGCGGCTGTCGGACACGACAGCGAGTTCGACGAACCGCCCCGGGTACCCGCCCTCGAGCGGGTCGAGAAGTCGGTCCGGCCCGCCGTGCTGCAGGCGATCTCGTCGATCCAGGAGCGGTACTTCGAGCCGATCACGCTCGCGGAGCTGGCGTCGGAGGTGTTCGTCAGCCGGTTCCACTTCTCCCGGATGTTCGCCGACGCCACCGGCGTCACGCCCGGCCGGTTCCTCACCGCCGTGCGCCTGTTCGAGGCGAAGCGGCTGCTGCTGACGACGTCGCTGAACGTCTCCGACATCGTGTGCAGCGTCGGCTACAGCAGCGTCGGCACGTTCACCAGCCGGTTCTCGCGCGCGGTCGGGATGACGCCGACGCAGTACCGCGAGCCGCAGGTCGCCGAGCTGCTCGTGGCGATCTCCCCGACGTTCCAGCGGCTTCCCCCGTTGCGCACGCTGCGCGCGGCCGGCCGCAGCTGCGCCTCGCTGCAGACCGGCACCGGCGTGCTGTCGATGCGGCTGGACATGCCGCGCGGCTCCGCGCCGGCCGACACCCTCGTCGGGCTCTTCGCCGACCCGGTGCCGCAGTGCGGCCCGGTCGCCTTCGGCGGCATGGCCAACATGAGCTCCGGCGAGCTGACCATCCACGGCGTGCCCGCCGGGCGGTGGACGGCGATCGCGGTCGCGCAGCACCAGCCGGGCGCCGGTGGTCCGCGCTTCTCGATCGGCTACCAGGGCGTGACCGTGGCGCCCTACGGCCAGTCCACCGCGCGGGTGGGGCTGCGCGCGCCGGCCGCGACCGACGCGCCGATCGCGATCACGCTGGCGTCGAAGCAGTCGCCGTTCACCCAGCGCATGCTCGCCGCCCAGCGGCCGCACCTGCGCGCCGTCGCCTGACCTCACGCCGAACAAAGGAAGACACCAGCATGTCCACCGTCATCGGAGTGCTCCGCAAGCGGTTCCTCGCTCCTTCGCTCGCTTCGGTCGGGTTCGCCGAGCGCGGTTTCCCGGTCACCCACACCGACGCGACGGCCCGGCTGGAGGCGGTGCCGCAGGCGGTCGTGTGCGGGTTCGAGTGGGCCATCGAAGGCGCCTCCCTGTGGGAGATCGAGCGCCGGCTCGCGCTGATCGAGCCCGAGCAGCGCGGGTTCGCCTACGAGGGCGCGACGATGGGCTACACGATCCTCGACGCGATGCCGGGCGGCGGCCGCGACCGCACCCGCGAGCTCCTGGAAGGACCCGCGCGCCCGCACATCTTCCTGACCTACATCGGGATCGGCTTCGCGATGGCGCGGCTGCCGCGTCCACTGTGGAAGAACATCCTGCCCGAGCTGACGGGGGTGGCCTACCACCCGGTGATGAGCTGGCTGGCCGTCGACGGCTTCGGTTTCGACCGCGCCTACTTCGACACCAAGAAGTGGATCGACGAGCAGGCCGAGCCGGAGCCCTACCCGTGGGCCGGCCGCCCGGAGTACTTCGGCCGGGCGTTCGACCAGGGAGCCGGGCGCGCGCTGTGGTTCGTCAACGGTGGCAACCCGGACGCCGTCGCCGCGGCGGTCGGCCGCTTCGCCGAGCACCGCCGGGCGGACCTGTGGAGCGGGGTCGGGCTGGCCGCGACGTTCGCCGGCGGCAGTGACCAGGGCGGGCTGGGCCGGCTGCGCCGGGCGTCCGGCGAGCACTACGACGAGCTCGCGCTCGGTGTGGTGTTCGCGGTGAAGGCGCGGACGTACTCGTCGTACGTGCCCGCCCACACCCACCTCGCCGCCGGGGTGCTCACCGATCTTTCGGTGCAGGGCGCGCAAAACCTCGCCGACCGCACCGAACAGGCCGACGGCGACGACGGCCCGGAGCCGCCCTACGAGCTGTGGCGGCAGCGGATCCGGGCGGAGTTCGACCCGGCCGCGCGGTGGCGCACAGCCTGAGAAAGTGATCGCGGGCAAGCGCGGAGTAGAGCGCTGACCAGCGAATCTGTGACCGTAGAAGGAACATCCCAGTCGACCCTAAGGGGGAGAGTGCGTTGGGCAATGGCTGGCGTACGCTCAGGCGCCGCATCCTGACACCGAACGTCTCGGAGACCTTGCTGGAGAAGCGGGGCTTCCACCGGAAGAGCCCAGCCGCACAGGAACGGCTCGAGACCGTCGGGGAGAAGTTCCTCCTCGGGTACGCGCACGCTGTCGAAGCGAAGTCGGTCGAGCAGGCCGAGGAATGGCTCGAGCGCATCCCCCCGCAGTTCCGCGGATTCGCCTACGAGGGCGCGGGAATGGGGTACGGCGTCCTCGATGGACTGCCGTTCGGCAAGAGCACGAACATCGCCGAGTTCCTGGCCGGCCCGGGCGAGAAGCACGACTACATCATCTACGTCGGCGTCGGCTGGGCGATGTGCCGCCTCCCGCGGTTCGCGTGGCCGAAGGCGTCGGCGTTCGACCCGCTGCTGCGCTGGCTGGTGCTCGACGGCTACGGCTTCCACCAGGCGTACTTCAAGACCGACTCCTACATCCGGAACCAGTACCAGGAGCCGGGCTTCTCCTGGCCGGACCGGCGGTACGACGGCTACGCGCTGCGGGCCATCGACCAGGGCATCGGCCGGGCGCTGTGGTTCATCTGCGGCACCGACGTCGAGCTCGTGACCAAGACGATCGAGGAGTTCCCCGAGTCGCGCCACGGCGACCTGTACGCCGGCGTCGGGCTGGCCTCGACCTACGCGTGCGGCGTCACCGCCGACGAGCTGGCGGAACTGGTCGACCGGGCCGGGATCCACCACGGGCCGCTGGCCCAGGGGAGCGCTTTCGCGGCCGAGTGCCGGGTGCGCTCGGGCCTGCTGATCCCGGAGACCGAGCTGGCGGCCCGGGCGATCTGCGGGATGTCCGCCGAACGCGCCGCGGCCATCACCCAAGAGGTCCGGCCGGCCGCCGTCGTCGACGGTGACGACGTCCCGGCCTTCGAAACCTGGCGGCAGCGGATCGCCGAAGAAGTGCTGACCCACGGAGGGAAGAAGAAATGACCGCGACCTTCGGCTGGCTGCGCAAGCAGCTGGCGGGCATCGTGGCGCTGGTGCTGATCCTCGGCCTGTTCCTGGTCGCCCGGCTGCCCAGCGTTTCCGCCTCCGAGCAAGACTCGATGGCGGGCCAGTTCCACTTCACCCCGATGACGATCGCGCTGCCGGCGGCCTCGAAGTCGCAGTCGATCCGGACGGTGAACAAGGAGTACGAGCACATCGCCGCGTGGATCTCCTCGGTCGGCGCCGCGATCGCGATCAACGACATCAGCGGCAGCGGCAAGGCCAACGACCTCTGCCTCGTCGACCCGCGCAGCGACCAGGTCGTCATCACGCCGGCGCCGGACTCCGGCCCGCGTTACGCGCCCTTCGCGCTCGATCCCGCGCCGGCGCTGCCGACGTGGGACTACATGGCGCCGATGGGCTGCGTCCCCGGTGACTACAACGAAGACGGCCGCACCGACATCCTCGCCTACTACTGGGGCCGGACGCCGGTCCTGTTCCTGCAGAAGGCCACCGCGACGAAGTTCGACGCCTCGGCGTTCCAGCCGACCGAGCTGGTGGCGGGCAACCACCGCGGCCCGGACGGCAAGTACAACGGTCCACTGTGGAACACCGACTCGGTCACCATCGGCGACTTCGACGGCGACGGGCACGTCGACGTCTTCGTCGGCAACTACTTCCCGGACAGCCGGGTCCTGGACCCGAACGCCGACGGCGGCATCACGCTGAACCAGTCGATGTCGCACGCGGAGAACTCCGGCGCCAAGTACATCTTCCGCTGGACCGGCGCCACGTCGGGGGCGAACCCGAGCGCGAAGTTCGCCGACGCGTCGCAGGGCATCCCCGAGTCCGCGCGGCTGGGCTGGACGCTGGCTTCCAGCGCGACCGACGTCGACGGCGACAACCTGCCGGAGCTCTACATCGCCAACGACTTCGGGCACGACCACTTCCTGTACAACAAGTCCACGCCGGGCCACATCGAGCTCGCCGAGGTCACCGGGGTCCGCGGGATCGCCGACCCGAAGTCGAAGGTGCTGGGCCACGACTCCTTCAAGGGGATGGGCGTCGACTTCGGCGACCTGAACCACGACGGCCTCTACGACCTGTTCGTCAGCAACATCACGACGTCCTGGGGTATCGAAGAGTCGAACTTCCAGTTCATGAACGAGGCCAAGGACAACGCGGACCTGACCCGGCAGTTCAAGGACGGGGTCGCGCCGTTCCACGACGACAGCGCCGCGAAGGGCACGGCGTGGTCCGGCTGGGGCTGGGACGTCAAGATCCAGGACTTCAACAACAGCGGCGAGAACCAGATCGCGCAGGCCACCGGGTTCGTCAAGGGCCAGGTCAACCGCTGGCCGAACCTGCAGGAGATCGCCACGGCCCACGACGGCCTGCTGTCCAACCCCTTCTGGTGGCCGAACGCGCGCGCCGGTGACGACATCGGCGGCGACCAGACGCTGCACTTCTTCGTGAAGAGCTCCGACGGCCGGTACACCGACCTCGCGCCGCAGCTCGGCCTGGCGGTGCCGGTGCCCACCCGCGGCATCGCCGTCGGCGACACCGACGGGGACGGCCTGCCCGAGTTCGCCGTGGCCCGGCAGTGGGAGCAGCCGATCTTCTACCACAACGACAGCCCGAACCCCGGGAAGTACCTGCAGCTGAAGCTGACCACCGACGCCCCGGTGGCGCCCGGCCCGCTGCCCGCGGCCGGTCCGCCCGCGATCGGCGCCCAGGTCACCGTGACGACCGCGGACGGCAAGAAGTACCTCGGCCGGGTCGACGGCAGCAGCGGCGAGGCCGGCCGGCGCAGCTTCGACATCCAGATCGGCCTCGGGCACGACGTCAGCGGCCCGCTGACCGCCCACCTCCAGTGGCGCGACCGCACCGGGCAGCTGCACCAGCAGGACCTGAAGCTGGCGCCCGGCCAGTACTCCCTCCAGCTCGGTACCCAGGTTAAGGAAGCGAAGTGACCGGCATGGCCACCCCGACTCTGACCAAAGTGGACAGCGCGCCACCGAAGCGGACCAACAAGGTCATCACCGCGCTGCGGCGCTTCGCGATCTCGATCACGATCTTCAACATCATCGGCTACACCGTGCTCGGCTTCGAGCAGCCGTGGCTGTACCCGTTCGTCGCGCTGGCGACCGCGTACACCACGGAGATCGGCCTCGAGATCATCAACGCCCGGGTTACCCACCGCGACGTCCGGTTCCGGGGCAACGGGTTCAAGGGGCTGATGGAGTTCCTGCTGCCGGCGCACATCACCGGTCTCGCCCTCAACATGCTGACCTACGTCAACGACCAGATCCTCGTGATGATGTTCGGCGTCGTCGTCGCGGTCGGCGCGAAGTGGGTCCTGCAGGCGCCGGTGTACGGCCGCATGCGGCACTACATGAACCCGTCGAACTTCGGCATCACGATCATCCTGCTCGTGTTCCCGTGGGCCAGCATTGCCCCGCCCTACCACTTCACCGAGCAGATCCCGACCTGGGGCGGCTGGCTGATCGTCGGCATCATCCTCGTGTCGGGCACGGTGCTCAACGCGCTGCTGACCAACCGGATGTGGCTGATCGCGGGCTGGCTGAGCTTCTTCGTCGTCCAGGCCTTCGTCCGCGGCTGGCTCTTCGGCACGTCGATCCCCGGCGCGCTGGCGATGGGCACCGGCGTCGCGTTCGTGCTCTACACCAACTACATGGTGACCGACCCGGGCACGTCGCCGTCGAAGCCGGTCTCGCAGTTCCTCTTCGGGTCCGGGGTGGCGCTCGCCTACGGCTTCTTCACCGCCGTGCACGTGGCCTACGGGCTGTTCCTGGCCACGGCGACCATCTGCCTGATCCGCGGCATGTTCCTGTGGGGCCTGCACTTCTCGAACAAGGCGCGGATCAAGTTCGAAGCGGACCAGGCCGCGCAGAAGGCGAAGCTGGAACTCGCCTCGGCGCCGCCGGCGGGCGACGAGAAGCCGGGAGCGGTCGCGGCATGACCGTCGGATCGGACGAGGCCCGGGCGGCGCGCACCGCGCCGCCCGGGCCGCCGCGCCGGGCGACGTTCCGGTTGCTGAAGCAGCTCTTCACCGACCGGCTCGCGCTCATGGGCGACAACGCCGAGACCTACGGCGACGTCGTCCGCATCGCCATCGGCCCGAAGGCGATGTACCTGGTGAACCACCCGGACCTGGCGAAGCACGTCCTCGCCGACAACGCCGCGAACTACCACAAGGGCATCGGCCTGCAGGAGGCCCGGCGGGCCCTCGGCGACGGCCTGCTCACCAGCGACGGCGACACCTGGAAGAAGCAGCGCCGGACCATCCAGCCGGTGTTCCAGCCCAAGCGGATCTCGCGGCAGGCCGCGGTCGTGGCGTCCGAAGTGGACGGGCTCGTGAAGCGGCTGGCCGAGCACGACGGGCCGGTCGAGATCCTGCACGAGATGACCGGGCTGACGCTCGGCGTGCTCGGCAAGACGCTGCTCGACGCCGAGCTGGGCGGGTACGAGACGCTCGGCCACTCGTTCGAGGCCGTGCAGGACCAGGCGATGTTCGAGGCGGTCACGCTGAGCATGGTCCCGCAGTGGGTGCCGCTGAAGAAGCAGCTGCACTTCCGGACCGCGCGCGACGACCTGCGCCGGATCGCCGACGAGCTCGTCGAGCAGCGGCTGGCGGACCCGGTCGAGAACGGCGAGGACGTGCTGTCCCGGCTGATCGCGTCCGGGTCCGAACAGGGCGCGTCGCGGGAACGCATGCGCGACGAGCTGATCACCCTGCTGCTGGCCGGGCACGAGACCACGGCGAGCACGCTCGGCTGGGCGTTCCACCTGATCGACGAGCACCCCGAGGTCGGCGAGCGGCTGCACGCCGAAGCCGTCGAGGTGCTCGGCGACCGGCTGCCCGAGCACGAGGACCTGCGGCGGCTGACGTTCACCGTCGCGGTCGTCGAGGAGGTCATGCGGCTGTACCCGCCCGTGTGGCTGCTGCCGCGGATCGCCCAGGCCGACGACGAGATCGGCGGGTACCACGTGCCGGCCGGCTCCGACGTCGTCGTGGTGCCCTACACGCTGCACCGGCACCCGGGTTTCTGGACCGAGCCCGAGCGTTTCGACCCCGGGCGGTTCACCGCCGCGGAGCGCCCGCCGCGCTACGCCTACCTCCCGTTCGGCGCCGGGCCGAGGTTCTGCATCGGCAACAGCCTCGGGGTGATGGAGGCGGTGTTCGTGCTGGCGATGGCCGCCCGGGACCTGGAACTGCGCAAGGTGCCCGGCAAGGTCGTCGAACCCGAGGCGATGCTCTCGCTGCGGGTGCGCGGCGGGCTGCCGATGACCGTGCACCGCCGGGACCGGACGCGGCGGGCGCAGGCAGCCTGACGTCTTCGGCGGCGAGCCGCCCAGGCTCTATTGTGGACATTCGATGAGGAGGTAGGCCGGTGCAACCCGAGGCCACCGAAGAAGAACGCGTGAAGAACATGACACTCGAGGCCTACGCGGACACGATCGTGCCGGGGGAGAAGCGGTTCCCCGAGGACCGGGCGGTCGCCGGGGCCGCGCCCGGGCCCGGCTCGGTCGAGGCGGGCGCGCTCGAGCTGCTGAACTTCGACGCGACCGGCGTCACGGCCGGCCTGCCCTACCTCGCGCAGTCGCTCAACGACCACGCGAAGTCCTACGCGGGCGAGGTGGCGCTGGAGCTCGACCACGACGTGCCGCCGTTCGTCGCGCTGCCCTACGAGCACCGCCGCGAACTGGTGCGGCGGCTGACCACCCCCGGGCACCCGGAGAAGGACGGCTGGGTCAGCCTCGCGCTGTTCTGCAACATGGCCTACGACAGCGCCCCGCACCTGCACACCGCCGACGCCATCCGCGCCGGGCACCCCGGGCTGCTGGCGCTGGGGTACCAGGCCCCGGACGCCGACGGCTTCTGGCGGTTCCCGAAGTACGGCTACGGCCGCAAGCTGGCCGACATCCACCCCGACACGACGCCTTCCGGGAGCCCCGCATGACGGCCATCGACCAGACCGACGTCGTCATCGTCGGCAGCGGCTTCGGCGGGTCCATCCCGGCCTACCACCTCGCCGCGGGCGGGGCCAAGGTCACGGTCCTCGAGCGCGGGCCGTGGCTGGCCGCGGCCGACTTCGAGCACGACTACCTGCTCGGCTCGTCCTACACCCGCGCGTTCGACTTCGTCGTCGGCGACGGGATGAGCGTGCTGGGCGGCAACTGCGTCGGCGGCGGCAGCGTGGTGTACTTCGCCGCGATGCCGCGGGCGCCCCGCTTCGTGTTCGAGCGCCACGGGAGCATCGGGCGCCGGATGTGGCCGTCGGTCATCACGCGCGACACCCTGGAGCCGTGGTACGACCGCGTCGACGAGTCGATCCCGGTGTCCAAACAGGACTGGAACGACGTCTCCTACGCCGGTGGCCTGTGGGCGGCGGCCTGTAACCACTCCGGGCGCACCGCGAACCCGGCGCCGGTGGCCGTCGACAACGACACCTGCGTCAACTGCAACTTCATGATGGCCGGCTGCAAGTTCGACGCCAAGCGGTCGATGCTGACGAACTACCTGCCCGCGGCGCTGGCGCACGGCGCGGAGATCCGGCCGCTGCACGAGGTCCAGCGCCTCGAACGGACCGAGGACGGCGGCTACCGCGTCCACTTCGACCTGATCGACGAAGAGGACTACCGGATCCACACCGGCACCGGCGTGATCGAGGCGAAGGTCGTCATCATCGCCGCGGGCGCCGGCGCGACGCCGGTGATCCTGCAGCGGTCGGAGGCCGCGCTCGGCACGATGCCGCACGGCGTCGGCCGGTACTTCTCCGGCAACGGCGAGCGGCTCAACACCGCGATCATCGACGAGGACCGCGTCCGCGAGGTGCTCGGGCTGTCCCGTGAGGACGGTCCGGTGTACTCGGCCAACCACATCGGCAAGGGCCCGACCGTCGCGAACTGGGACAAGCTCGACGGATCGCTGCCGGAGTACGAGCGGTACTCGCTGGAGCAGCTGTACTTTCCGCCAGGGCTGGGGACGATTCTCGCCCAGGTGCCGGGCGGGGACGAGCCGCGCTGGTACGGGGCGCAGAAGAAGGAGATCCTCAACCAGTGGGCCAACTGGCTGACGATCTTCCTGATGACCGAGGACGACAACGAGGGCGTCTTCGGCACCCCGCCACCGACCGGCAACGCGTACCGCATCTCCCAGCAGATGCTCGGCCGCGGCGCGCTGCGCTACGACCCCACGCCGAACACGCGCCGCGGCTGGGCGCTCGCGGACGCCGACTGCAAGGCGATCATCGAGAAGGACGGCATCGGCCGCGTGGCCCCCTGGACGAACGACGTCGTCGGGGCGTACACCGTGCACCCGCTGGCGTCCTGCCGGATCGGCGACGACGCGGCGACGTCCGCGCTGCACCCGAACCACGAGCTGCGCAACCACCCGGGCATCTTCGTCACCGACAGCGCGTCGGTGCCGGGCGCGCTGACGGTGAACCCGGCGATGACCATCGCGGCGCTGGCCGAGCGGTCGATCCCGGGCATCGTCCGGGAGCTGCAGTCGCGCGGCGTCGCCGTCAAGTACGGGGCCCCGTCGCCGGACGGCTCGATCACGGGCCGGCGGGCGGTGTCCAAACTGGACCTGGTCGCCGGCAACTGATGCACGGGTACTTCGAACTCGCGCTCCTGGGTTCCTGGGAGCGCGAGTCCGACCGGGGCTCCGGTGACGTGAATGACTCATTCATGTCGCCAGGCGACATGAATGAGTCATTCACGTCACGCGGCCGCGGCTTCGTCGGTGATTTCGCCCAATCTCGAGGAGGAACCATGGCGCCCGGACTGGTGCGGTTCGCCCTGCGGCGGACGCTGCGGGACATCGAGCACGTCGAGGCCGTGCGGCCGCGGCGGGCGCGGGGGGTCGTGCGGGACGTCTACCGGCAGGTGGAACGGGACTTCGGGATGCTCGCCCCGCCGATCGCGCTGCACTCGCCCGCGCCGGACGTGCTCGCCGCCGCGTGGCTCCTGCTGCGGGAGTCGCTCGTCGCGGCCGGTACCGCGAGCCGGGCGGACAAGGAGGTCGTCGCGGCGGCCGTGTCGGCGGCGAACTCCTGCCCCTACTGCGTCGAAGTGCACGGCATGGCGCTCGGGTCGCTGGGCGAGCCGGACGCCGCCGCGGCCATCGAAGCCGGGGACACGCAAGCCATCCAGGACCGGGACACGCGCGCGCTGGCCGCGTGGGCGCGGGGCGAGGGTCGGCTGCCGGCCGACGTCCCCGCCGACACCGCCGCCGAG
The DNA here is from genome assembly GCF_051337345.1 of Amycolatopsis sp. MEPSY49. Lineage (NCBI taxonomy): Bacteria > Bacillati > Actinomycetota > Actinomycetes > Pseudonocardiales > Pseudonocardiaceae > Amycolatopsis > Amycolatopsis sp. MEPSY49. The sequence goes on from NZ_JBDLYJ010000003.1 coordinate 38,418, forward strand.
TTCACCGCCGTGGCCGTCGCTTTCCACTACCTCAACCGGATGGTCAGCGTGTTCCTCGGCCCGTCGCCGCTGCCCGAGGCGGTTCCGCCGCAGGCGCGGGTGAAAGCCAAGGCGGTACTGGGACATCTGCTCAAGCCCGGTGCCGCGCCGCCGGCCGGGGAGGCACTCGGCCTGCTGCCGCCGGCCGCCACCGACGGCCCGGGCTGGGCGCCGCCCGGCGGTACCCTGGCCGACGCCTTCGCGCGCGCCACGGCGGCGATCGAAGCCGCCGGGGAGCGCTCGGTGCCGTCGCGCGTGCGGGAGCTCGTCCGCCGGGAAGTCAAGGCGTGGGACGGGAAACCGCCCGGGCTCAGCCGCGCCTGGGCCGAGCCGGTGCTCGCCGAACTCCCCACTCACGATCGCGCGGCGGGCCGGCTCGCGCTCTTCACCGCCAAGGCGGCGTACCAGGCCGACGCCGGCGTCCGTCCGGAAAGGACGGACGATCGGGGCCTGGTGGAGCTGGTGTCGTGGGCGGCTCTCACGGCGGCCGTGGCGGCCGGTGAGCGGCTGCCGCACCGCCCGCGAAGAGAAGACTCCGCAGGTCGGCGCGGGTGATGATCGAAAGGTCAGATCGCCCGCCGGGGCGCGCAGCACCGGGACGCAACGAAACTCCGGTCCGTGACGCCGCCCCGGCCGGTCCCGGTCTGCCGGACGGCGGTCGCCGCGACGGTGGCTCCCCTTACCCCGCCACCCCCGCGGCGGCCGCTTTCCCACAAGAAGGACGTCGCACCGGTGAGAGGACAGACAGGTGACTGACACCACGGCCGTGATCGCCGACCTGACCGCCGAGGCCGCCGAGGTGGACGCGCTCGTCGCCGGGCTGCCCGAGGCGGGGTGGGACACCCCGACCCCGGCGCCGGGCTGGGCGGTCAAGCACCAGATCGCCCACCTCGCGTTCATCTTCCGGATCGCCGGCCTCTCGGCCGCGCAGCCGGAGGCCTTCCTCCAGATGACGAAGGCGGTCGCGTCCATCGGCTTCGAGAAGGCCGTCGAAGGCGCGCTGCAGGAGTTCATCCACGACCCGGCCGAGGTGCTGCTGACCCGCTGGCGCGCCGAGCGCGACACGGGCATCAAGGCCCTCGCCGCCGTTCCCGGCGACCGGCTGGTGCCGTGGCTGGTGAACCCGCTGCCGCCGTACGTGCTGGCCTGCGCCGGGATGATGGAGCTGTTCGGCCACGGGCAGGACGTCGCCGACGCGCTCGGCGTCCGCCTCGAGCGCACCGACCGGATCAAGCACCTGGCCGGGTTCGCCGTGCGGGTCCGGGACTTCGGCTACGAGGCGCGGAACCTGACGCCGCCCGCGGAGGAGTTCCGGTACGAGCTCACCGCGCCCTCGGGCGCGCTCTGGACGTTCGGTCCCGCCGACGCGGCTCAGCGGGTGAGCGGCAGCGCCGAGGACTTCTGCCTGCTCGTCACCCGGCGACGGCACCGCTACGACCTCGACATCCGGGCGAAGGGCACGCTGGCGGACCAGTGGCTCGACATCGCCCAGGCCTACCGCGGACCGGCCGGCCAAGGCCGCCGTCCGGGGCAGTTCAACGCCTGACCAGTCCACAGTAGACAAAAAAAATCGTTGTCCCAGCGTGCTGACGTGCGGCCCGGGGGCAGGGAGAAAGAAGACGGTCCGCGCCGCCCGGGAGATGCTGGACCCCGGCGGCCCGGCGGGCCGGGCGAGACCGGGCGGCGCCGCCGCCCGAGGACGACAGACCGGCGGCGGGACCGCGTCCCGCGCCGGAGGACAGCGGGGACCTGATGGTTCCGGTGATACGGGGCTCGAGAGCCAGTGGGAGTGCGGTGGCATGAGCGTAGAGCGGATTTCGATCGTCGGTATCGGTCTCCGGTACCCCGACGCGAGTTCTCCGGAGGAGCTCTGGGAAAACGTGCTGGCCGGGCGCCGGGCGTTCCGCAGGCTGCCGGACGAACGGATGAACCGGGCGGACTACTACTCGCCCGACCCGAAGGCGCCGGACCGCTTCTACGCGCAGAAGGCGGCCGTGCTGCGGGACTACGAGTTCGACCGGGTCGCGCACAAGGTCGCCGGCAGCACGTTCCGGGCGACCGACACGACGCACTGGCTCGCCCTCGACGTCGCCGCCGCGGCCCTCGCGGACGCCGGCTTCGGCGAAGGTGAGGGTGCCCCGCGCCAGAACACCGGTGTCGTCATCGGCAACAGCCTCACCGGCGAGTTCTCCCGCGCGAACATCATGCGGCTGCGCTGGCCGTACGTCCGCCGCACGGTCGCGGCGGCGCTGAGCTCCCGCGGCTGGGAGGACGAGGAGACCGCGAGCTTCCTGCGCGAGCTGGAGATCCAGTACAAGGAGCCGTTCCCCGAGATCAACGAGGACACCCTCGCCGGCGGCCTGGCGAACACCATCGCCGGCCGCGTGTGCAACCACTTCGACTTCGCCGGCGGCGGGTACACCGTCGACGGCGCCTGCTCGTCCTCGCTGCTGTCCGTGGTGACCGCGGCCAACGCGCTCGCCCAGGGCGACCTCGACCTCGCCATCGCCGGCGGCGTCGACCTCTCGATCGACCCGTTCGAGGTGATCGGCTTCGCGAAGACCGGCGCGCTGGCCAAGCGCGAGATGAAGGTCTACGACGCCGACTCCAACGGCTTCTGGCCCGGCGAAGGCTCGGGCATGCTCGTCCTGATGCGCGAAAGCGACGCGCTGGAGCAGGGCAAGCGGATCTACGCGTCGATCGGCGGCTGGGGCGTCTCCTCCGACGGCAAGGGCGGCATCACCCGGCCCGAGGCGGCCGGGCACCGGCTGGCCCTCAAGCGCGCCTACGACCGCGCGGGCTACGGCGTCGAGACCGTCTCCTACTTCGAAGGCCACGGCACCGGCACCGCGCTGGGCGACGCCACCGAGATCGAGGCGCTGTCCACCGCCCGCCGCGACGCCGACCCGCTGGCCAAGCAGGCCGCGCTGTCGACCATCAAGGGCAACATCGGGCACACCAAGGCCGCGGCCGGGGTCGCCGGCCTGATCAAGGCGACGCTGGCGGTCTACCACCAGGTCATCCCGCCCGCCACCGGCCACTACGAGCCGCACGAGTCGCTGACCGGCACGTCGGCGCGGATGTACGTCCCGCGCGACGCGTCGCTCTGGCCCGAGGACCAGCCGGTCCGCGCCGGGGTCTCGGCGATGGGCTTCGGCGGCATCAACTCCCACGTCACGGTCACCGAAGCGCCGACCGCGGCCCGCCGCCGCGAGCTCGACGAGCGGGCCCGGACGCTGGTCGCCGGCCGGCAGGACGCCGAGCTGCTGCTGTTCGACGCCGACGACGTCGCGACCCTGCGCGGCGACATCGCCGCGACGCTCGAGGTCGTGCCCAAGCTGTCGTTCGCCGAGCTGACCGACCTCGCCGGCGAGCTGGCCGGGAAGCTGGCCGGCCGCTCGGTGCGCGCCGCGGTCGTCGCGGCCAACCCGGAGCACGCCGAGCGCAAGCTGACGAAGCTGCTGGAGCAGCTGGAGTCCGGTGACTCGATCTTCGACTCGACCGACGGCATCTTCGCGAGCAGCCGCGGCTCCGCGCCGAAGATCGGCTACCTGTTCCCGGGCCAGGGATCGGGACGCGGTGGCGACAGCGCCCTGCGCCGCCGGTTCACCGCGGCCGACGAGATCTTCCGCGCCGCGGGGCTGCCCGCCTCCGGCGACCAGGTCGCCACCGAGGTGGCCCAGCCGCGGATCGTCACCGGTTCGCTGGCCGCGCTGCGGGTGCTGCGCTCGTTCGGCATCGAGGCCTCGACCGCGACCGGGCACAGCCTCGGCGAGCTGACCGCCCTGCACTGGGGCGGCGCGCTCGACGAGCGCGGGCTGCTGGCGCTGGCGAAGGTCCGCGGCAAGGTGATGGCCACGACGACCGGCGACGGGACCGGCGCGATGGCCGGGATCGCCGCTTCGCCGGGCCGCGTCGAGGAGCTGGGCCTGGGCGACGACGTCGTCATCGCCGGCTACAACGCGCCCGAGCAGACCGTGATCTCCGGGCCGGCCGGGGCGATCGACAAGATCGTCGCCCGGGCGAAGGCCCAGGGCGTCGGCGCGACCCGGATCAAGGTCTCGCACGCCTTCCACTCGCCGGCCGTCGAGCCGGCCGCGAACGCCATGACCGAGAAGCTGGGCGAGTTCTCCTTCGCCCGGTTGGAGCGCCCGGTCGTCTCGACGGTCAGCGGCGACGTGCTGCACGCCGCCGAGAACCTGCCCGAGCTGCTGCGCGACCAGATCGTGCTGCCGGTCCGCTTCCGCGAGGCCGCCGCCAAGGTGGCCGAGCGCAGCGACCTGGTGGTCGAGGTCGGTCCCGGCCGGGTGCTGACCGGGCTCTTCGAGGAGATCGCGCCGGACACCCCGGTGCTCGCGATCGACACGGACAACGCGTCGCTGCAGGCCCTGCTCCGGATCGTCGGCGCGGCGTTCGCGCTCGGCGCCCCGATCACGACCGACGCGCTGTTCGAAGGCCGCGTCGTGCGCGCTCTGCCCGCCGACGGCGAGTTCAGCTTCCTCGCCAGCCCCTGCGAGGCGGCGCCGTCGATCGACAGCGAGCTGGCCGCCGAACTGGCCGCGGAGAAGGCCCAGGCCGCCGAGGCCGACGCCGGCACCGCGGACGGCGACTCCGGCTCGACGCTGGACCTGCTGCGCAAGCTCGCCGCCGAGCGCGTCGAGCTGCCGCTGGAAGCCGTCACCGCCGACACCCACCCGCTCGACGACCTGCACCTGTCGTCGATCACGGTCGGGCAGCTGGTCAACGACGTCACCCGGGCGCTGGGCCGGCCCGCCCTGGAGGGCATGCCGAACTTCGCGACCGTGTGCCTCGGTGAGCTCGCCGAGATGATCGACGAGCTGGCGCAGACGGCGAAGCCGACCGACACCCACGTCGGCGAGGCGCCGGGCGTCGGCCCGTGGGTCCGGCCGTTCGCGGTCGAGTACGTGCCCGCGCCGCGGCCCACCGCGGACCTGACGCCGGGGGCCGGCCGCGCCGAGTGGCAGGTCTTCTCGACGCCCCGGCACCCGCTGGCCGAACCGCTGAAGGCCGCGCTCGCGGCGTCCGGCGCCGGGGACGGCGTGCTGCTTTGCCTGCCGGCGGACTGCGACTCCAGCCACGTCGGGCTGTTCCTCGACGCCGGCCGCGCCGTCATGGCCGCCCCCAACGGCACGCGCTTCGTGGTCGTGCACCACGGCTACGGCGCGGCCGGCCTGGCCCGGACCCTGCGGCTCGAGGACCCCTCGGCGAAGACGACGATCATCGACTTCGCGGACCCGACGCCTTCGGGTGCCGACGAGCTCGCGTCCGCGGTGTCCACCGTGGTGGCCGAGGTCGCCGCGACCACGGACTTCACCGAAGCCCGCTACGGCGCCGACGGCGGCCGCACGGTGCCGAGGCTGTCCGCGCTGGCCGCGCCGAAGCCCGGCCCGATCCGCGACTCGCTGGACTCGACCGACGTCCTGCTCGTCACCGGTGGCGGCAAGGGCATCACCGCGGAGAGCGCGCTGGCGCTGGCCAAGGACTCCGGCGCCCGGCTGGCCCTGCTCGGCCGCTCGGACCCGGAGACCGACACCGAGCTGGCGGAGAACCTCGACCGCATGGAGGCGGCGGGCATCCGCTACCGCTACGAGCGCGCCGACGTCACCAGCGCCCCGCAGATCGCCGAGGCGGTCGCCCGGGTCCAGGCCGACCTCGGCCCGGTCACGGCGGTCCTCCACGGCGCGGGCCGCAACGAGCCGGCCGCCCTGTTCTCCCTCACGGAGGACAGCTTCCGCAAGACGCTCGCGCCGAAGATCGGCGGGCTGAACGCGGTGCTCGCCGCGGTCGACCAGGACCGGATCAAGCTCCTGGTCACCTTCGGCAGCATCATCGGCCGGGCGGGCCTGCGCGGCGAAGCGCACTACGCCACGGCGAACGACTGGATGACCGAGCTGACCCTGCGCTTCGGCCAGGAGCACCCGAAGGCGCGGGCGATCGCGCTGGAGTGGTCGGTCTGGTCGGGCACCGGCATGGGCGAGAAGCTCGGCGTGGTCAGCGCCCTGATGCGCGACGGCATCACGCCGATCCCGACCGAGGAGGGCATCACCATCCTCCGCCAGGTGCTGGCCGACCCGGCCGCGCCGCCGGTGCTGGTGGTCTGCGGCCGCACGTCGGGCCTGGCCACGCTGCCGATCCAGAAGCGCGAGCTGCCGCTGACCCGGTTCGTCGACCGCGCGGTCGTGCACTACCCGGGCGTCGAGCTGATCACCGAAGCCGACCTCTCCGACGGGGCCGACCCGTACCTGACCGACCACCTGCTCGACGGGCAGCTGCTGTTCCCGGCGGTGCTCGGCATGGAGGCCATGACGCAGGCCGCGGCGGCGACGCTGGACCGCACCGGCACCCCGGTGCTGTCGGACGTCGAGTTCCTCCGGCCGATCATCGTCTCGCCGGGCGGGTCGACCACCGTCCGGCTGGCCACGCTGGCCCGCGACGCCGACACCGTCGACGTCGTGATCCGCAGTGACGAGACCGGCTTCAGCGCCGACCACTTCAAGGCGCGGCTGAGCTTCGCCCGGCCCGACCAGATCGGCGAGTGCGTCCCGCGTGACGTGGCGCTGCCGCCGGTCCCGGTGGAGCCGATCAGCGAGCTGTACGGCTCGGTCCTGTTCCAGGGCAAGCGGTTCCAGCGGGTTCTCGGCTACCGCCGGGCGAGCGCCCGGCACGCCGTCGCCGAGATCTCGACGAACGCGGACCACTACTGGTTCGCGCCGTTCCTCCCGCAGGAGCGGTTGCTGGCCGACCCCGGCACCCGGGACGCGATGATGCACGCGATCCAGTGCTGCGTCCCCGACGCGACGCTGCTGCCGCAGGGCATCGAGAAGCTGTACCTGGCCGAGCCGGGCCGCCAGCACGACGAGTACGTCCTGCTGGACGCGAAGGAACGGCTCCAGGACGGCGACAGCTACGTCTACGACCTCGACGTGCGCAACCCGGACGGGACGCTGGTCGAGCGCTGGGAAGGCCTGAAGCTGCGCGCGGTCCGCAAGCGCGACGGCGCGGGGCCGTGGGTCCCGTCGATGCTCGGGTCCTATGTGGAGCGTGCCTGCGAGCGGCTGCTCGGCGGGTCGCGGTCGGTCGTGCTGGAGCCGGACCCCGCCGGCCGCCCGGCGGCGGGCATCGCCGAACGGCGGGCGCAGACCGCGCTCGCCGCGGGCCGGGCGCTCGACAAGCCGGTCGAGGTCCGCTACCGCCCCGACGGCAAGCCGGAGTGCGACGGCGGCGTGCACGTCACCGCGTCGCACACCTCGGAGCTGACCCTCGTGGTCGCCGGCGCCGACCAGGTCGCCTGCGACATCGAGACGGCGATCGAACGCACCGAAGAGGACTGGGCCGGGCTGCTGGGCGAAGAGCTCCTCGCCCTCGGCCGGCTGCTGGCCGCGGACACCGGCGAACCGATCAGCGTGGCCAACACGCGGGTCTGGAGCGCGCTGGAGTGCGTCCGCAAGACCGGCTCGATGACCCAGGCCCTCACCGTGCGCCAGGTCGACGCCGACGGGTGGGCGCTGCTCGCCTCCGGTGGGGCCCGGATCGCCACCTGGTCGACCACCGTCAACGACCGGACCGACCCGATCGTCTTCGCCGTGCTCCACGCAGAGGGGAACTGAAGATGTCCGACTACTACGAGATCCGCCACACGGTCGGCTTCGAAGAGACCAACCTGGTGGGCAACGTCTACTACGTGAACTACGTGCGCTGGCAGGGCCGGTGCCGCGAGATGTTCCTCAAGGAGAAGGCCCCGGCGGTGCTCGAGGAGGTCCGGCACGACCTCAAGCTGTTCACTCTCAAGGTGGAGTGCGAGTTCTTCGCCGAGATCACCGCGTTCGACGAGCTGTCCATCCGGCTGCGGCTGGAGGAGCTCACCTCGACGCAGATCCAGTTCGCGTTCGACTACGTCCACCTGCGTGCCGAGGGCGAAGTGCTGGTGGCCCGGGGACGGCAGCGGATCGCCTGCATGCGCGGGCCCAACACGGCCACCGTGCCGTCCCGGGTGCCCGAGCAGCTGCGCGAGGCGCTGGTGCCCTACTGGACGGCCGCGGTCAACGGCAAGGGAGTCTGACTGTGGGCTACGAATCGGAGCCTCACGTGCTGAAGCGGCTGCCGAAGTCGCCGGCACGCCGCGGCCTCTCGGCGCAGCCGGGACTGCGGCAGGTGATGGCGCAGTTCGCCACCGGGGTCACGGTGCTCACGGCGGGCGGGGAGGACGCGCACGGCATGACCGCGAACGCGTTCTCGTCGGTGTCGCTGGAACCGCCGATGGTGCTGTGCTGCGTGTCGAAGGCGGCCCGGATGCACGCGGCGATCGTCACGGCCGGCTCGTTCGGGGTGAACATCCTGGCGGCGGACCAGCAGGACACGTCGAAGTACTTCGCCGACTGGCGCCGGCCCGACGGGATGGCCCAGTTCGAGGCCGTCGGCTACACGCCGGGGAGCAAGACCGGGGCGCCGCTGCTGACCGGGGCGCTGGCCTGGGTGGAGTGCGAGCTGGCGCAGGTGATCGAGGGCGGCGACCACTCGATCTTCCTGGGCCGGGTGCTCGCCACCAGCCGCGGCACCGGCGAGCACGCGCTCGTCTTCTACGGCGGCGGCTACCACCACGTGGACGGGAAGGCCCGCGCGGCCTGAGGGAGGGGACGTCATGCTGATCGCGGTCACGGGCGGCACCGGCTTCCTGGGTGCCCACACGGTCGCGGCGCTGCTGCGGCGGGGGCACCGGGTCCGGCTGCTCGCCCGTGACCCGGTCGGCCTGGCCCGGCCCGGCGTCGAGGTCGTCGGCGGCGACGTCACCGACGTCGTGGCGGTCCGGCGGCTGGTGGCCGGGGCGGACGCGGTGCTGCACGCGGCCGGCGTCTACACGTTCGACAGCCGGCGTCGCGACGAGCTGTGGCGGGTGAACGTCCGGGGGACCGAGGTGGTGCTCGCCGCCGCGCGCCGGGCGGGGACCGGTCGCGTCGTGCACGTGTCGACGGTCGGGGCGCTGTACCCGGCGACCGCGCCGTCGATCGGGGTCGCGAGCCCGGTCGGCGAGTCGCGGGAGCCCTACCTGGCGTCGAAGGCGGCGGCCGAGCGGATCGCGCGGCAGCACCGGTCGGTGGGCGCGCCGGTCGTCGTCACGTACCCGCCGGCGCTGCTCGGGCCGGACGACCCGCGCCTGGGCGACCAGAACGCGCGGCTGCGCGACGTCCTGCGCGGGCTGACGCCGATCTGGCCGGGCGGCGGGCTCCCGATCGGGGACGTCCGCGACTCGGCGGAGCTGCACGCGCGGATCCTGGACGGGTCGGTGTCCGGCCTCGCGTTCTTCGGGCCGGGGCACTACTTGACGACCCGCGAGTACCTGGCGGCCGCCCGCGAGGCGACCGGGCGGGCGTTGCCGGCGGTGGTCCTGCCGGCGCGGGCGCTGTACCCGGTGGGCCGCTTCGCCGACCGGCTGCAGCGCGTGTGGCCGTGGGCGCTGCCGGTGCAGTACGGCGCGATCCACGTCTGCGCGACGGCCGTGCCGGTCGCCGGGGACGTGCCCAGCGGCGGGGTCGCGGCCCGGCCGGTGCTCGAGACCGTGCGGGACACGGTGGCCTGGTTGCGCGCCGCCGGGCGGATCACCGACCGGCAGGCGGGCTCAGCTTTGTCCACTGTGGACGTAAGACACGCAGTTCTCACCGGTCCCGGACCCGGGGCCGGCCAGACCGAGGAGGTCCTGCCATGACCACCAGCGACGCCGGCCACGCGGACACCGGTGACCGGCAGCCCGCGGTGACCACGCCGCCGCCCGTCGAGGCGCTGGTCCGCCCGATGCCCCGGCTGGGCCGCGGCATCGTGTGGTCCGACATCGTCGCCGAGATCGAGCGGGACCACCGGGCCCGGATGAGGGATGCCGCGTGAGCGGAAGCCAGGAGTCCGGCGCGGCGCGGGCGGACGACGCGGAGGTGGTGCCGGTTCCCGACGGGGTCCGGCGCCGCCGTCTCGGCCGTCCGGCGCCGTCCGGGGACGCGCAGGTCATCGAGCTGGCCCGCGCCGCCGACCTGGCGCGGCCGGCGCCGCCCGACATGCCGCTGCTGCGCCGGCGCCGCGAGGAGCTGCGCGCGCACATCCACGAGGGCAGGCTCGACGCCGTCCGCCGCCAGCACTCGCTGGGCAAGCTGACCGCACGCGAACGGCTCGCCCTCCTCCTCGACGACGACTCCTTCACCGAGATCGAGCCCTACCGGCGGCACCAGGCGACCGGCCCGGGCCTGGCGGGCAACCGCCCGCACACCGACGGCGTCGTCGCCGGCTCCGGCACGATCGACGGGCGCCGGGTGTTCGTCTACGCCCAGGACTTCACGCTCTTCGGCGGTTCGCTCGGCGAGGCGCACGCGGCGAAGATCCACAAGGTGCTCGACCTCGCGGTGGCCAACGGCGCCCCGGTGATCGGGCTCAACGACAGCGGCGGCGCCCGGATCCAGGAAGGCGTCCTCGCGCTCAACGGCTACGGCGGCATCTTCCGCCGCCAGGTCGAGGCGTCCGGGGTGATCCCGCAGATCAGCGTCATCCTCGGCCCGTGCGCGGGCGGCGCGGCGTACTCGCCGGCGTTGGCGGACTTCACGTTCATGGTGCGCGACACCGCGCGGATGTACCTGACCGGGCCGGACGTCGTGGAGGCCGTGAGCGGCCAGCGCGTCACGCACGAGGAACTGGGTGGCGCGGACGTCCACGGCAGTGCCTCGGGCGTCGCGACGGTGGTGCACGACGACGAGGAGAGCTGCCTCGCCGACGTCCGGTACCTGGTGTCGCTGCTGCCGTCGAACTACCTGGACCCGCCGCCGGCGACCGTGCCGACGAACGCGACGGACGACTACCGGCCGCGGCTGGCCGAGCTGGTCCCGGTGGAGCCGAACCAGCCGTACGACATGCGCGACGTCTTCGCCGAGGTCGCCGACGACGGCGAGTTCTTCGAGCTGCACGAGGGCTGGGCGCGCAACGTGCTGTGCGCGCTGGCCCGCGTCGACGGCCGCGTGGTGGGCCTGGTCGGCAACCAGCCGGTGGTGTTCGCCGGCGTGCTCGACGGGCCGGCGTCCCAGAAGGCGGCGCGGTTCGTGCGGTTCTGCGACGCGTTCGGCATCCCGCTGGTGAGCCTGGTCGACGTCCCGGGGTTCCTGCCGGGGGTGGAGCAGGAGCGCGGCGGCATCATCCGCCAGGGGGCACAGCTGCTGCACGCGTACTGCGAAGCGACGGTGCCCCGCATCCAGGTGATCCTGCGCAAGGCGTACGGCGGCGCGTACATCGTGATGGACTCGCGGTCGATCGGGTGTGACCTGTCGTTGGCGTGGCCGACGAACCAGATCGCGGTGATGGGCGCGGAGGGCGCGGTGAACGTGCTGTACCGCCGGGACCTGGCGGCTTCGGCGGACCCCGAGGCGTTGCGCGCGAAGCTGGTGGCGGAGTACACGGAGGAGTACTTGAACCCGCAGTACGCGGCGGAGCGCGGGTTGGTGGACGACATCATCGACCCGGCCGAGACGCGCGCGGCGGTGGCTCGCGGGTTGGCGATGCTGCGGGACAAGCGCAAGCCGGCGCCGGGCCGCAAACACGGCAATCTGCCGATCTGAGGGGGTGTACCCGGATGTCCGCGATCCGCGTGGTGCGGGGCGCTCCGGACGACTGCGAGCTGGCGGCGTTGGTGGCGGTGCTTTCGCTTTCGGCGGCCCGCCCGCCGGAGGCGGCGCCGCGGCCGTCGGTGTGGGGGGATCCGGCTTGGCGGGGACGTGAGGTGCGCGCCGCCGAGGGAGCCTGGCGCCTGTCGGGCCTGCCGCACTGACTCGCCTGCTCAGCCTTCCGGCCGGAGCGCCCCAAGGCCACCTTGGTTGCGTCTGACGCACCCAAGGTGGCCTTGGTTGCTCCATCCATGCCCCCGCCGCCACCCTCAACGGAGGCGCTTCGCGCCGAGGTGCTGATTCAACGCACCGAAGGCCACATTGGGGCGCTCGCTCCCGGTCACGGACCTGAGCGAGCCCCCGCGCCGCTCTCAGGCCGCCTGGCCCCGCAGCCGCCGCGCCGCGGCCCGTTCCCGGCCCGGCGAGTGCGTCGTGTGCCCCGGGTGCACCGCCACGTACCGCACCACGCCGTCCGAAAACGCTTCCACCTCCGTGCGCTCGCCCGGCCTGAACTCCGCTCCGCACACCGCGCACGTGCGCTGCCGGTCGGCCGCGCCGCCGAGGGGCTTCCGCTCTTCCGCCATGCCTGCACCTCGCCATCGAGTCACTCCCAGTGCACCTCCCGGACCCCTATCCCGACCACTCAAAAGCTGCGCACGTCCGATCCTCGACCACCGTGGCGCATGGTGGATCCACACCGAAAGCACGGAGGAACGCCATGACAGCAGCAGCGGTCCCGGCCGGCGACTGGACCCCGCCACCCGCCGAAGAACCCCGCGGGCTCCGGCTCGTGGAAGCAGCAGCACCCGAACCGGAAGTCGAAGAGCACATCGTGCTCGGCTACAACTGAGCCGCGGGAGCTCCGGCGCCGGACACGGACGGTGCCGGAGCGCACGCTCGGAGATGAGCACCCCGCCGCCCGCCCGGGAGAATCGACAGTGTTCGGGCCGGAGTGTCACCGCAGCACGGTGGCCCATGCGTGACGGCGATCTGCGACGTTCGGTTGGGAGGCCGGCGGATGGCAATGCGCCTCCAGCTCACGGCGGGCCTCGAGGTCCTCGAAAGCTGGGCCGAGACGGCGTCGCAGGCGGAGCGGAACGTCGTCTACGAAGCCCTGTTCGCCGTTGGTGACGGCTCCGCTTTTCTCGTTTACGACATTTTCGGTGACCCCCGCGATCCCGGCAATTTCCTCGTGATGGTGAAACCGGGACTGGTCCTGAAAGTGATGGTGCAGCGCGCCGATTCCGCGTTCGAAATCCGCTATGTCGGCACGGTCGAAGACGGCGTTGACGCCGCTGCCGCAGCTCAGGAGACGTCCAGCCCGGAGTGACCGCACTTCGAAAGTGCTGAGCTGAACGGACCAATCCGCCCTCCGCACCCGGGTGCCGGCACTTCCGCTGATCGGCCGCCGTTTATTCGGCTTCCCGTACGTGCATTCCTCACCTTGACAGTGTCTCCGGCGATGTGAAAGCCTTTGCGTGTTCGCTGGTCAGGCCGCTATTTCTGGGGTGGGTAAACGTAGGAGGCTGCACCATGTCTTCACCGGAATTGCCAGGACTCGACGTTTCCGGCCGGGTGCGCGCCCGGGACGTCCAGATGACCGGGACCGCCGACGTCGGCCGCCGGGTGCTCATGATCACCGGCGCCATCGACACCACCGACCACGACGTCTCGGTGAGCGTCAACCTCCCCGAGCCGGGCCGCTGGCAGGTCATCAAGGCCGAAACCAACCTCACCGACCAGACCTGGGTCGCGATGCAGGCCGTCATGGACGAGGACTCCACGTTCCTCGACGACGAAATGCTGATGTCGCCGCAGTTCTCGAAGAGCTTCATGACGCCGGACGCGCGCCGCCTCACGTTCTACGACGGCGAGGTCCGCCCGGGCGAAACCGTCTTGAAGACGTACTCGATGGAGACGAGCGGCCGCAAGCCGACGTACTTCTACTCGCGCTACAGCCCCATCGCCACCGACAGCGCCGAGCAGTCCCAGCAGACGCTGGACGAGCTGGTCACCAACGGGATGAGCCAGCGGCCGGTGGTGGAGCTGATCGTCCCCGTCACGGTGCTCTGAGCCGGCGGCGGGCCGAGCAGTGATCACGTTCGTACCGGAGCCGCACCTGCTCGACTCGCCGCGGGGCCGCGCCTGGCCGCGCCCGCCCGCGCCACCGTCCCCGGCGCGGGGGGCGTCGCCCGCGCCCGCCGCGGACGTCGTGGTCGTCGGGGCCGGCCCGGCCGGCCTCGCGGTCGCCTCCGCCCTGTGGCACCACGGCGTCACCGACGTCGTCGTCGTGGACCGCACCGGGCGGCCGTGCGGGCGGTTCTTCGGCCGGATCGACCTGCTGGGCCAGCGCGTGCTGCGCTCGCCCTACGAGCACCACCCCGGCGTCGAGGGCTTCCGCGACTGCGAGCTGCTCGACTTCGCGCGGCTGCACTGGGGCCGGCTGACGCCGGTCGAGCGCCGCGAAATCCGGATGTCGCAGTCCGGCCACCGGTCGGTCGTCCCGGTCGACGTCTTCGACGCCTACTGCGCGCACCTGGTCACCACCCACCACGTCGGCGAGAAGACCTGGCAGGCGACCGTGCGCGAGGTCGTGCCCACCCCCGAAGCCGTCACCGTGCACACCGACCGCTTCTCCGTCGCCGCCCGCCACGTCGTGCTGTGCCCCGGCGAGGAACGCCGGCCCGCGCCGGAAACCTGGTGGGGTGGCGGCCATCCGCCGCGCGGAGTGTCCTTTTGGGACGAATCGGTGCCGTCGGGCGCGCGCTGCCAGGTGGTCGTCGGCGCCGGGCTCACCGCCGCGCACCTGATCACCGGCGCGCTCGAAGCCGGGCGCGAGGTGCACTGGGTGGTCCGCGAGACCGGCGAGCGCTACCAGTGCGCCGACGTCAACTCCACCTTCTTCCGGCCGGAGGGCCGCAAGCGCTTCGACGGCGTCGGCTGGGCCGAGCGGCTCGAGCTGATGGGCCGGTTCCGGCGCGCGTCGATCATGTTCGAGTTCCGGCCGCTGCTCGAGCGCGCCGAAGCCGAAGGCCGGCTGGTCGTGCACCGCGGCGAAGCGGTCAAGGAGATCGCGCCCGCGGTCGGCGGGAGCGTGGTCCTGCGGCTGGAGAGCGGCCGGCGGGTCGCGGGCGACCACGTCGTGCTGGCGCTGGGCACGACGCCGTCGATCGGCACCGGCCTGCTGCCCGACGAGGTCGTCGACGCCCGCGACGGCTGGCCGTCCCTGGACGAGCGCACGCTGTCCTACCGCCGCGAGCCGCGCGTGTCGGTGGTCGGGGCCGCCGCCGGGATGGTGCTCGGCCCGGCCGCCCGCAACATCGACGGCCACCGCGTCGCCACCACCCGGGTCGCCGCGGCGATCGCCGCCCAGTTGCGCAGCGGGGCCACCGCGCCGGCCGAGGCGGTTGTCGGTGTCTGATTCGCGGTTCGCGCTTCCGGAAGTCGATGCACCCGGCACCACCGAGGCCGGGGTCATCCTGCTGGGCCTGGACGCCGACCGGCTGCTCGCCGGCCTCGCGCTCGCCCGGCTCGCCGACGACCCGGCCATGGTCACGCAGGTGGTCGACCAGGCCCGGCACGGGTCGGCCGCCTTCGGCATGGGCGGGCTCCTGGAGTCCGGCCGGGGGCAGTGGCTGGACCTGCGCGACCGGCTCGGCGACCCGCCGTCGACGTCGTCGCCGGGTTCGCTGCGGCGGGAGTGGGAGCGCCGCCTGGACCTCGTCGCGGCGGCGATGCCCGGCGCCGGCGCGGGCACGATCGCGTACCTGACCGCGTGCGCGCTGCGCGGCACCGAGGTCGACCAGCTCGCCGCCGGGCTGGCGGACGGAAAGGAACCCTTCGATGTCGTACCTGAAGTCCCTGCCGGCTGAAACCACGCTGCTGCAGGTCTTCCGGGCCTACCCGGGTCCCGCCAGGCACCTGCTGGCCTTCCACGAGGAGCTGCTGCGCGGCGAGTCCCCGTTCACCCCCGGCGAGCGCGAAATGATCGCGGCGTACGTGTCCGGGGTCAACGCCTGCGACTACTGCCACGGCATCCACACCGTGACGGCGGAGGCGTTCGGCGTCCCCGAAGGCGTGCTCGCCGCGGCGGTCGAGGACCTGGGTTCGGCGCCGGTGGAAGAGAAGCTCAAGCCCGTGCTGGCCTACGTCGGCAAGCTCACGCGGACGCCGTCGCGGATGACCGAGGCCGACGCAGAAGCCGTGTTCGCGGCGGGCTGGGACGAGCGCGCGCTGCACGACGCCGTCCTGGTCTGCGCGCTGTTCAACTTCATGAACCGGATGGTCGAGGGGCTCGGCATCGAAGCCGACGCGGCCTACACGGTGACGTCGGGGGAGCGCCTCAAGGAAGGCGGCTACGCGGGCCTGGCGGGCTTGCTCGCCGACGCCTGAACCGGACCCGACGGAGGCCACCGGGACCGCGGTCCCGGTGGCCTCCGTCGGGTTTCAGTTCTCGATCGGGGTGTTCTGGTAGGCGGCGATCAGCCACTCGCCGTCCTGCTTGGCCAGGACCCAGATGGCGCGCACCTGGCGGGCCGGGCTGACCTCGGTCTCGCCGGGGGCGAGGACGCCGCCGACGGTGATGACGACCGCCGCTTCCTTGCCCAGGAACTTGAGGTCGACGGGCTCGCCGAAGACGCGCGTGCCCTTGTACGGGCCGGCGTACCCGGCGCCCATGAACGCCTTGATGCCGTCACGGCCCTTGACGAAGACGCCGCCGGGGAGGGCCATGGTGCCGTCCTCGGTGAAGGCCTTGGCGAAGGCCTCGGCGTCGTTTTCCGCCCACGCCGCGACGATCCGCTGCGGGACGGCGGCGACGGCGGCCTGTTCGGTGGCCACGGTGGACGTGCCATTGCTGGTGGACATACCGGGATTCCCTCTCCCTCGGTGGGCGCGAGTCCTTCGAGCCTAGGCGCCGCGGCTCCGGCCGGACTACCTGCCGGTTGCGGGAAACCGTTGTCCGTCAAGGGTTTCGGGTAAGACGGCACGCGAGCGGGTGCGCAACCGTGGAGACGTGGGTATGCGCGGGCAAGCCGGATCATGAAGTGACCGGGACCACGACCGGCGCCCGCCGGCCGAGCACGGCCCGGAACGCTGAAGGGGTTGTCGACTCATGGTGATCGTCATGGCCACGCACGCCACGGCCGAGGACGTCGAGGCGGTCGTGGAGCGGGTGGAAGCGGCGGGCGGGGAGGCCTTCGTCAGCCGCGGGGTGAGCCGGGTGATCATCGGCCTGGTCGGCGACGTCGACCGGTTCGAGACGCTCAACCTCGGCGGCCTGCCGAGCGTCCAGAGCGTCACGCGGATCTCCGCCAAGTACAAGCTGGTCAGCCGGGAGCACCACGCCGAACGGTCCACTGTGTACGTCGGCGGGGTGCCGATCGGCCCGGACACCGTCACGCTGATCGCGGGGCCGTGCGCGGTGGAGACGCCGGAGCAGACCCTGGAAGCGGCGCGGATGGCCCAGTCCGCCGGCGCGGTCCTCCTGCGCGGCGGCGCGTACAAGCCGCGCACGTCGCCGTACGCCTTCCAGGGCCTGGGCGAGCTGGGCCTCAAGATCCTGGCCGACGTCCGCGCCGAGACGGGCCTGCCGGTGGTCACCGAGGTGGTCGCCGCGCACGACGTCGAGATGGTCGCGCGGTACGCCGACATGCTGCAGATCGGCACCCGGAACATGTCGAACTTCGGGCTGCTGCAGGCGGCGGGCGAGGCGGGCAAGCCGGTGCTGCTCAAGCGCGGCATGAACGCGACGATCGAGGAGTGGCTGATGGCGGCGGAGTACATCGCCCAGCGCGGCAACCTCGACATCGTCCTGTGCGAGCGCGGCATCCGCACGTTCGAGACGGCGACGCGCAACACGTTGGACATTTCGGCGGTCCCGGTGGTCCAGCGGCTGTCGCACCTGCCGGTGATGATCGACCCGTCGCACTCGGGTGGCCGTCGCGACCTGGTGCTGCCGCTGTCACGGGCGGCGATCGCGGTGGGGGCGGACGGCGTTCTGGTGGACGTGCACCCGAAGCCGGAGGAAGCCCTGTGCGACGGCCCGCAGGCCTTGATGACGGAGGACCTGCGGCGGTTGTCGGCGGAGCTGGACGACCTGACCGCGGTCGTCGGGCGCCGGCTGTCGACGTGGTGGAACCGCCGCCTGCTGGCCGGGTGAAGAACGGACAACGGCCCCCGGTGCGCGCACCGGGGGCCGTTGTGCGTCGGGGATCAGGGGAGCGAGTACGCGATCACCTCGGGCACCGGGTTCGCCATGAAGCCCGGCGCCGCCGCCGTCACGATCACCGTGTTGCCGTCGATCGCCGGGAACGAGTTGATGCCCGCGCCCGTCTTCGTCGTCCACAGCTGCCGTCCGGTGCGGACGTCGAACGCGTACACCGTCCCGTCGAACGTGCTCGTGAACACCACGTCGTTCGTCACCGTCGCCGCGCCGAACGCCATCTGGGGCAGCGGCTGCGTCCACTTGACCCGGCCGGTCGCGACGTCGACCGCCAGCAGGCCGCCCTTGCCCGAGGCCAGGTCCGGCCACGCCTGCAGCGGCTCGATCGCGCTCAGGTGCGTCGCCAGGTCGACCCATGGCACGAACAGCGTGCCGTCGGACACCGCCATCGGCGTCTCCACCCCGCCGAACGTGCCGGGGTAGACCTCGGTGACCTCGACCGGCAGCGGGCCGGTGTCGTTGAGGTGCTTGCCGACCGGCAGCGACCACAGCGGCTTGCCGTCCGAGGCCCGGTAGGCGTGCACCGATCCCATCTTGCCCGCGGCGATGACCACCTCGGTCAGCTTGCCCTGCAGCCGGACCTTCGTGATCACCGGCGAGTCCTGTAGGTCGTAGTCACGCACGTCGTGCGGCAGGACCTGCTGGTACCACAGGAGTTTCCCGGTGTGGGCGTCCAAAGTGACCAGTGAGTTGGTGTACAGGTTCGGGCCCGGCCGGCTGCTGCCGTTGGGGTACTCGGGCGTGCCCGGGTACGGCGCCGGGTTGCCGACGGTCAGGAAGATCCGGCCCTCGTCGTCGATCGCGGGCGGGTACCAGAGGCCGCCGCCGCTGTTGATCTCCGGGTGGCCCCAGAGGTCGCCGTCCTTGACCGTGTTGAACTCCCACTGCACCGCGCCGGTGCGGACGTTCAGCGCGTACACGATGCCCATCGAGCCGGGTACGTACTCGGTCCAGGTCGACGGCGCCGTGCTGACCACGACCGTGTCGCCGTAGACCTGCGGGGCGACGTCGACGCCGCCCTTGCCGGCCTCGATCAGCTCGCGCGTCCACACCGTCTTGCCGGTGCGGGCGTCGAGGGCGAAGACGCCGGTGAACGTCGTCGCGACGATCAGGCCCTTGCCGTAGGCGACGCCGTTGGGGCCGACGTTCGGGTCGTTGAACGCCCGCTTCCACAGCTCGCGCCCGGTCTTCGAGTCCAGCGCGTAGACGTTGGAGTTGAGGTCGGCGAAGTAGGTCACGCCGTCGACGACGATCGGGTTGCTCGCCATCAGCCCGGCGAAGGTCGGCGTGCCCGAAAGCGGGTAGCGCCACTTCACCTTCAGATCGCCCACGGTGCGCGAGTTGATCGCGGTGCGCGTGGTCGCCCGGGTGTTGGCCAGGTCGTAGTTGTGCCCCAGCCACGGCTGGCTCGGCCGGCCGCCCCAGGCGGCCAGGCTTTCCGAGGAGAGCCGGTCCGCGGCCGCCGTCGGCTCGGTGCCGGCGATCCCGGACACCACCGCGAGCGCGACGAGGGCGAGCCCGGTGCGCAGGCGTCTGCGCCGGATCTTGCGGACCGGCCGGATGTCGGTGTCGGCCACCGTTGCCTCCTTACGTCCGCGCCCGGCCGCTTTCGGCGGGCCGGGCGCGGTTCGTGCGTTGTTCGGGAACTCAGTGGTGGAACTCGCCGCCGTTGACGTCGAGGTTCTGGCCGGTGATCGCGCTCGCGAGGTCGGAC
This sequence comes from Amycolatopsis sp. MEPSY49, assembly GCF_051337345.1. NCBI lineage: Bacteria > Bacillati > Actinomycetota > Actinomycetes > Pseudonocardiales > Pseudonocardiaceae > Amycolatopsis > Amycolatopsis sp. MEPSY49. Next base: position 58,042 of record NZ_JBDLYJ010000003.1, read on the forward strand.
AGCAGGAACAGCACGGCGTTCGCGACCTCGTCGGGCAGCGCGAGCCGGCGCAGGTCGAGGTTGGCGGCGACCTCGTCGTAGACCTGCTGTGCGGGGACGCCGCGCTGCTCGGCCATGTACGCGAAGCCGCCCTTCAGCGCGTCCGCCCAGATGTAGCCGGGCGTGACGGTGTTGACCCGGACGCCCTGCGGGCCGAGCTCCGAGGACAGGCTCTGCGCCAGCGAAACCAGCGCGGCCTTGGCCATCTTGTAGACGCCGAACGGCGGCTTCGAGTGGCGGATGACGACCGAGCTGATCATCACGATGGCGCCCTTGTGTTCGGCCAGCGACGGCGCGAACAGCCGGCTCAGCCGCAGCGCCGCGAAGACGTTGGTCTCGAAGCCGGGCCGGATGTCGGCGACGTCGACGCTGGTCAGCGGCGTCATCGGCGGCACGGCGAACGCGTTGTTCACCAGCGCGTCGACCCGGCCGAACGTCTCGAGCGCGGTGTCGGCCAGGTGCTGCGCCGAGGCTTCGTCGGTGATGTCGGTCGGCACGACGAGCGCCTTGCGGCCCAGGCCTTCGACCTCGCGGGCGACCTCGGCGAGCCGCTCCTCGTTGCGCGCGGCCAGCACGACGTCCGCGCCCTCGGCCGCGCTCCGGACGGCGAGCGACCGGCCGAGACCGGGGCCCACGCCGGACACGACGACGACTTTGTTCTCCAGCACCTGGGGCTCCTCTTAAGTCAGGCGGCGAACGGCTTCGGCCGGCGCAGCTCGTCGAAGGACGACAGGTCCGGGACCGTCCAGCCGTCCAGGTCGTACTCGTTCATGCACTCGTCCACAAAGGACTTGTAGTCGTCGACCTCACCGCCGGCCAGCTGCGAGAACAGCAGCTCCACGCGGGTGTTCTCGTGGTTGCCGGCGTAGTTGCGCTCGTAGAGCTCGTGCCGGCCGCCGAACTCGGTGCCGACCGCGTCCCACAGCAGCTTCATCAGCTTGGTCCGGTCGACCGCCTCGACGCCGTCCGAGCCGCGCAGGTACTTGTCGAGGTAGGGCCGGACGTCGGGGTTGGCGAAGTCGTCCGCGCCGGAGTTGACGTAGATCAGCCCGCTCGCCACGTCCTGCAGGATGATCTCGCGGATGCGCGGGTAGCCCAGCTGCATGAACCAGCGGTAGGCCAGCCCGTACTGCGGGTTCGGCATGACCGCGCCGTTCTTCCACGCCACCGGGTTGCGCGCGGACGCGTCCGACAGCGCCCAGAACAGGTTGCGCCAGGCCAGCACCTCGCCGGCGCGGGCCTGCACGCCGCGGAAGTCCTTGGTGCCGGTGATCTCCAGCGCCTTGAGCAGCAGCCCGGCGATGAACTCGAGCTTGACCGCCAGCCGCGTGCAGCCGTGGAAGGTGAACCGCTCGATGAACCCCGACTGCCCGGCGAACAGCCGGACCTTGCCGATGTCGCCGTAGACGAAGATGTTCTCCCAGGGGATCAGCACCTTGTCCAGCACGAGGATCGTGTCGTTCTCGTCCAGCCGTGAGGACAGCGGGTAGTCGAACGGGCGGCCCATCGTCGCCGCCGCCTGCGTGTAGGACGGGCGGCAGATGAGCTTCATGCCCGGCGCGTCCATCGGCACGGTCGCGACGAGCGCGAACTCCTTGCGCTTGATCGGCAGGCCGTAGTGGGCGATGAAGTTGTAGTGCGTCAGCGCCGACCCGGTCGCGACGACCTTCGCGCCGCTGACGATCACGCCCGAGTCGGTCTCGCGCTCGACGTGCACGAAGACGTCGGACACCTCGTCCGGCGGCCGGCTCCGGTCGACCGGCGGGTGCACGATCGCGTGGTTCCAGAAGAGCACCTTCTCCTGCGACTCCCGGTACCAGCGGCGGGCGTTGGGCGCGAACTCCCCGTAGAAGTCCGCGTTCGCGCCCAGCGTGCCGAGGAAGGACGCCTTGTAGTCCGGGCTGCGGCCCATCCAGCCGTAGCTCATCCGCGCCCACGCGGCGATCGCCTTCTGGTCGCCGACGAGGTCCTCGGCCGTCTTCGGGGTGGTGAAGAACCGGTGCGTGTACCCGGTTCCGCCGCCGTCGACCGGCTTGGTGAGGACGTCCTGGTGCTTCGGGTCGTGCAGCGCGTCGTACAGCCGCGCGGTCATCCGGATCGGGTTGTGGAACGCCGGGTGCGCCACCGGATCCTTGATCCGTTCGCCGTAGAGGTAGATCTCCCGGCCGTCGCGCAGGCTCTCCACGTACTCGGCACCGGTCAGCGGACGGGTGGCGGCCTGGTTCGCGGAACCCGTCTCGGTGCCCTGCTGATCGACCATCGCGGCTGGACCCTCTTCTCGTGGCGGAGTCGGAATGCGGTGCGCGACGGGGACTTCCGGGAACGTCAGGCGACGATCTCGAACTGCCCCATCATCCCGCTCGTGGAGTGCTCGAGGAAATGGCAGTGGTACAGGTACTTCCCGAGGAAGTCGGTGAAGGTGGCCTGGACGGTGACCGACTTGCCCGACCCGAGGAACACGGTGTCCTTGCGGCCGGCGTCCTGCGGCAGCAGCGGCGCGCCCTCGCGTTCGAGGACGCGGAACTGCACCAGGTGGCAGTGGAAGGTGTGGTCGATCGGGTGCGCGGTGTCGCCGTTGACGATCTTCCAGATCTCGGTGCTGCCGCGCTTGACCTGAAAGTCGATCCGGTTCGGGTCGAACGCCTTGCCGTTGATCAGCCCCAGCGGGACGCCGGTGAGGTCGAAGCTCATCACCATTTCGCGGGTGACGCTCGCCTTCGTCAACGCGGGCAGCGCGCGCAGCTTGTCCGGCACGCGGCTGAAGTCCGGCGCGGTGCGCACGACGTCGAAGCGCAGCACCGGGCCCGCGGTCGCGTCCGAGAGCACCAGCTGCGTGCCGACCTTGTAGCGGGAGAAGTCCACGACGAACTCGGTGCGCTCGGCCGAAGCCAGCGACAGCTCGGTTTCCGCCACCGGCGCCGGCAGCAGCCCGCCGTCCGAGGCGATCCGGAGCAGCTGCGCGCCGCCGAGGTTGAGCTGCAGCATCCGCTCGTTGGCGCCGTTCAGCAGCCGGAAGCGGTACTTGCGCGCGGCCACCTGGAAGTACGGCTGGACCTTGCCGTTGGCCAGGATCGTGCTGCGCGGGATGTCGAAGACGAACGCGCCCTTTTCGTCGAAGTGCGCGTCGCGCAGCATGATCGGCACGTCGAACTCGCCCGAGGGCAGCCCCAGCGACGCCTCGGCGGGGTCGTCGATGAGGTAGAACCCGTGCAGGCCGCGGTAGACGTGGTCGGACTCGAGGCCCATCACGTGGTCGTGGTACCAGAGCGTCGCGCCCTGCTGGTCGTTCGGGTACTCGTAGGTGTAGGCCTGCCCGGGCGCGATGACGTCCATCGGGTAGCCGTCGCTGGCGACCGGAGTGTGGCCGCCGTGCAGGTGCACGTTGGTGTCGTCGGCGAGCCGGTTGGTGACGGTGACCCTGGTCGTCCGGCCGGTCCGCGCGCGGATCGTCGGGCCGAGGAACGTGCCGCCGTAGGTGAGCGCGGGCGTGCGCAGGCCCGGGAAGATCTCGACGTCCGACGGCTGGACGCTGAGGCGGTAGTGGTCGGCGGCCGCGTCGCGCAGGTACGGGCGCAGCTGGGCCGGCACCGGCATCGGCACCGAGAACGGCGTGACCGGCGGCGCGACCGCGGCGAGCGACTCGGCCGACGGGCCGCTGACGTCGAGCCCGCCCATCGGCATGCCGTCCATCTTGTGCTGGGTCAGCGGGCGCACCGCGTCGGTCACCGCCGGTGCCGCGGCGGTGCCGCCCGGGGTTCCCTTGGGCAGCAACAGCCCGCCGACCGCGCCACCGACGGTCAGGCCGCCCAGCGCGAGCATGCGTCTTCTGTTCAGCATCTTGTGTTTCTCCCCAGTGGCGTGCGGACGTCGAGGTCTCGGCCTGCCCGATCCTCGCACCGGTGCGCCCGGGGTACTTCTCGCGCCGTGCGCAGTGGAAATCCCTGGCACAGCGGAACATCGCACGGCGGGAGGTGCCCACCGCGACGCGCCGGTGTGACGCTCCTCGGGTACTTCGCGCCCGGCGGTCGCTCCGCCGATCCACAGTGGATCTTCAAGTAGGAAGGCAGGAATCCGTCGTGACGCAGAACCTGGCCGGCGATTCCGTCCGGAAACTCCCGACCCGCGGCAAGGCCGCGCTCTCGTGGCGCCGGACCGTGCTCAACCCGTGGGTCCTCGCGACGCTGGCCCTGGTCGTGTTCAACGCGCTCTACGCGTTGCCGCGCTACCTCAGCTTCGACCCGGCGCAGTCGCGGATCCCGCCGGACCCGGGCTTCGCGCTGCACTTCCCGACCGTGGCGCTGCACGCGATCTTCGGCAACATCGCGATGATCACGTTGCTGCTGCAGGTGATGCCGGCGCTGCGCGGGCGCAACCGCAAGGTGCACAAGATCAGCGGCTACGTCTACCTCTACGGTGGCGTGCTGCCGAGCGCCCTGCTCGGCTTGGTGCTGCTGCCGTTCTCGGCCGCCCCGACCGGTGCCGTCGGCCTGTTCGCCATGTCCGTCGGCTGGATCGCGGTGACGCTCGTCGGGTTCCGCAAGCAGAGCAAGCACCGCTACGCCGAACACCGCCGCTGGATGTACTACAGCTTCGCGCTCGCGCTCGGCACGTCGTGGGGCCGGGTGATGGGGCTGGTGCTGCCGCTGTTCGGCGTCCAGATCGGCGTGCAGATCGACATCATGGTGTTCCTCGAGCTGTCGTCGTGGCTGTGGGTGCTCAACGTGCTCGTCGCGCAGTGGGCGTGGGAGCGCGGTTCGCGCAAGAAGGCGCGGCGCGGGCAGCCGGAGACGCTGCGCGCCGCGGCCTGACCTTCCCGCCCCTCGGTGAAAGGACGCACATGACCAACCCCGACGTCCCGGCGGCGCTCGCCGGGTTCGCGGCCGCGGCCCCGGACCGGCTCGACGCCGAGTTCGCGGACCTGACCGCGCGCGTGTGGCACGACGCTGCCCTCGCCGCCGACCTCGTCCCGGAGTTCGTCGACCTGCTCGCCGTGGCCGACGACGCCCGGGCGGGCCGGCTCGCGGTGCTGCTCGGGCTGCTGGCCGAGGAGCACGGGCTCGGCACCGAGGTCTTCACGCAGGTCGCCAAGGGCCTGGACACCTACCTCGACGTCCTGGACCGCCACGCCGACGGCGAGCCGGTGGCGCTCGGCCTGCTGTACCTGGTCGCGCACTTCCCGGCCGACTCGGAGCGGATCCTCGCGGCCGTCGCGCACCGCAACCTGACGGCCGAGGACCGCAGCCGCCTCGAGCGCTGCCTGGAGCCGTACGACCGCGAAAACCTGGTGCTCGGCCGGGTCTGGCCGTCGCCGGCGGAGTGGGCGCTGACCGACGCCGAGCGCGAGTTCGACCGCCGCTGGGTCGCCGAACTGCCCGACGCGCAGGCGAAGGCGACCTGGGACGGCGACACGAAGATGGTGCTGGGCTACGCCGGCGCGCACGCGTACTGGGCGCAGCTGGCCGGCACCCCGGTGGTCGCGGCGGACACGAACCCGCTGCGCGACGCCGTCCCGGTCGAGGCGTCGGACGACGGCCTGGCGGGGATCACCCGGCACGCTCCGGTGCTGCGCTGCCCCGTGTGCCACGGTGCCTTGGCGGCGCGGCCCTCGGGCGCGCACTGCCCGGTGTGCCCGGGAACGTACCCGCTGGCCCGGGGCGTCCTGGACTTCACGGCGGACCCGACCCGCCCGGTCGCGGCCGACGACCCCGACGACGTCCTGAGCAACGCGGCGGCGATGAACAGCATCGGGCTGTACTACGAAGAAGTGCTGCGGCCGGGGTTCCTGCGCCTGATGGGCACGAACTGGGGCGGCCAGGTCACGCCGGCGGACGAGGACGAGTACTTGGCCGCCCGGCTGAGTTCCGTCGACGGGACGGTGCTCGACCTGGCGGCGGGCGCGGGCCGCTGGACGGCGGTGCTGGCCGAGCTCCTGGGCCCGGACCGGTTGGTCGCGCTGGACCTGAACCCGACGATGCTGAGCTGGCTGCGCGGAAGGCTGCCGGAGGTGTGCGCGGTCCAGGCTTCGGCGCTCGACCTGCCGTTCGCGGATGCGTCGTTCGGCGGGGTCAACTGCTGGAACGCCCTGCAGGCGATGCCGGACCCGGCCCAGGCGATCGCCGAAGTGGGGCGGGTGCTGAAGCCGGGCGGGACGTTCACGCTGCTGACGTTCGGTTCGGCCGAGGACCCGGTGCTGGCGTACTACCAGTCGACGTTCCGCGGCCCGGGCTTCCCCGACGGCGGGATGCCGTTGTTCAGCAGGGCCTTGGTGCGGTCTTGGGTCGAGGCGGCGGGCCTGGTGGTCCGGGACGAGTCGGGCCCGGGCTCGTTCATCTTCGTGACGGCGGAGAAGCCCGCCTGAGTTCGCAGTCCGTGAAGGCCCCCTGCCGCTTCGGTGGCAGGGGGCCTTCGGCTTTCGGGGGGCGAGTTCGGGACCTGGCTCGCCTGGACGACATGAACGACTCTTTCATGTCGTCTGGCGTCAGGGCTCCGGCAAAGTCGTGGCCGCGCGGTCTGACCGGCGTCGCGGCGATGTCATGAAAGGGTCGTTCATGTCGTCTGACGAGGTGAACGACCCGTTCATGGCGTGCGGGCGACCGGGTCGGCCGCGCTGACCTGACTTTGCCGAGACCCTGTCGTCTGGCGTCATGAACGACTCTTTCATGACATCCGCCCCGCGCCCCGCGCCCCGCGCCCCGCGCCCCGCGCCCGCGCCCGCCCGCGCCCCGCGCACCCGAGTTCGGCCACACGAAAAGGGGCCTTCCCGCCGCAGGCGGGAAGGCCCCTTTCCGAACTCACTCAGCCCAGCGTGCGAGCGAACGCCCTCAAGTCGTCCACCAGCAACTCCGGCTGCTCCATCGTCGCGAAGTGCCCGCCGCGGTCGAACTCCGTCCACCGGCTCAACGTCGGCAGGATCGACTCCGCGAACCGCCGCACCGGCCGCACCGCGTCCGCCGGGAAGTACGCCACCCCCACCGGGGCCGCCAGGTCCCACGGCCCGCCCCACGTCTTCGCGAAGTCCAGCCGGTTGGACTCGTAGTACAGCTGGGCACTGGACCCCGCCGTCGCCGTCAGCCAGTAGATCGAGACGATCGTCAGGAGCAGGTCCCGGTCCACCGCGTCCTCGGGGACGTTGTCCGAGTCCGTCCACTCCTTGAACTTCTCGACGATCCACGCCAGCTGCCCGACGGGCGAGTCGGTCAGCGCGTACGACAGCGTCTGCGGCCGGGTCGACTGGATGTGCCGCCAGCCCGCCTTGTCCTGCTCGAAGTGGGCCGCGAACTCCAGCCGCGCGCGCTCGGCGTGGTCGAGGCCGGCGAACGCCGCCGGGTCGTCCGGCGGGAACGTCACGAACATGTTGACGTGCACGCCCGCCACGTGCGCCGGGTCCGCGAGGCCCAGGTGCAGCGAGATCGGCATGCCCCAGTCGCCGCCCTGGGCGATGTAGCGGTGGTAGCCCAGCGCGCGCATCAGCTTCGCCCATGCCCGCGAAATCCGCGGCACGTCCCAGCCGATCGCGCCCGTCGGGCCCGAGAACCCGTAGCCCGGCACCGACGGGATGACGACGTGGAACGCGTCCGCCGGGTCGCCGCCGTACGCCGCCGGGTTGGTCAGCGGGCCGACGACGTCGAGGAACTCGGCCACCGAGCCGGGCCAGCCGTGCGTGATGATCAGCGGGCGCGCGTTCGGCTCCGGCGAGCGGGCGTGCAGGAAGTGCACGTTGACGCCGTCGATCGTCGTCATGTACTGCGGGATGTCGTTGAGCCGCTGCTCGGCCAGGCGCCAGTCGAACTCGTGGCGCCAGTACTTCGTCAGCTCCTTCAGGTAGCCGACCGGGACACCGCGGTCCCAGCCGACGCCCGGCAGCTCCGACGGCCAGCGCGTGTCGTCGATCCGCCGGTGCAGGTCGTCGAGCGCGTCCTGCGAGATGTCGATCTTGAACGGTCTGATCTCGGCCACTGGTTCCCCATCCTTGTCTGGCATCGTCGGTCAGGCCGCGAGGTCGCGGGCCTGGGGGGCCGGCGGCTCGGCCGCGGGCGGGAGGGCGGCGGGCGGTCGCCGCCGGTGCCGGAGCACCCGGAGCGCGTACTTCGGCTTCAGGAGCGACTGCGGCGGGTCGATCAGCCCGGCGACGCGGATGAACGCGTTGGTGAGCACCGAATCCTCGACCGCCGCCTCCTGCAGCCGCGCGACGTAGCGGTTGACGAAGTCCGTCATCAGGCCCTTGCGGCCTTCGGCGCCGGCGTACCCCATGTCGCCGCCCGCCGACACCGACCACGCGCCCGCGATCTTCTTCGCGATCTCCTTGAAGAACGGCCGCGCCGCCGGCACCGGGTCGCGCCGCAGGTGCTGCTGCAGCACCAGCGACTCGAGCGCGGCGACCGTCATGCCCTGCGCGTAGATCGGGTTGAAGCTGCACACCGCGTCGCCCATCACGAGCAGCCCGGCGGGGAACCGGCGCAGCTTCTCGTAGTGCTTCCAGATGCTCGCCGGGTACCGGAACGTCACCGGGTCGTCCAGCGGCACGCCGGTCGCGATCGCATCGTGGATTTCCGGGATGGGCAACGACTTCACGTACGCGGTGAAGCCGTCCGGGTCGGCGGGCGGGTGGTCGCCGAGGACGCCGGTGAGCGACAGCTCGACGCGCCCGTCGTCGCCGGGCATCCGGTGGAAGAACGCGCCGCGCGGGGTCTCCGGCGTCGCCGCCGGGATGATCGCGAGGTCGGTGCCGAACGGGTCGACCGGCAGCCGGTAGTGCCGGGTGGTGTAGGCGAGGTCGATCTTGACGCGCTCCTCGACCGGCTTGTCGTAGCCCAGCTCGGCCAGCCACAGCGGCGTGCGCGAGCCCTTGCCGGTGGTGTCGACGACGAGGTCGGCGGGGAACACCGTCGGCCCGTCCCCGCCGTGCGCCTGCACGCGGGCGCCGGTGATCCGGCCGCCGTCCTCTGTGGACTCCAGGCCGAGGATGTCGTGGCGGTCCAGGAAGACGACGTTCGGGATGGCCTGCACGCGCTTGCGCACGTGGTACTCGAGCAGCGGCCGGATCGCGGGCACGCAGTCCAACCCGGACGGGGCCGGCTTCATCCGCCGCCCGTTGAAGATCCAGTGGACGTCGGAGCTGAAGTCCCCGCACTTCACCCCGGCCTCGGACAGCTCGTCCTTGAGGCCGGGGAAGTGACCCTCGAGGATCTGCTGCCCGCGGGCCACCAGGCCGTGGGCGTGCCTGCCGTGGGGCACCCCGCGGCGGTAGGTGGTCTCGCCGGTCAGCTTGTCGCGGTCGACGAGGACCACTTCGGCGTAGGTCTCGGAGAGCACGCGGGCGGCCAGCAGGCCGGCCATGCTCGCACCGAGGACGACTGCGCGGTCACCTCCCGCGGCAACGTGGCTGGACATCGTTCGTCCCTTTCTCCGGTGGGTGGGGAGACGGCGCCGGTCAGTCCGGGAGCCGGATCGAGAGCGCGTGCCGGAACACGTCGCGGGGGTCGTAGCGGCGCTTGACGTCCTGCAGGCGCGGGTAGTTGTCCTTGTAGTACAAGGTGGACCACGGCACGCCGGAGGTGTTCTGCGCCGGGTCGGCCAGGTCGACGTCCGGGTAGCTGATGTACGAGCCGTCGTTCACCTCGCCGGGCACCGGGACGCCGCCGGATTCGGCGTAGACGTCCCGGTAGTACGCCTGCACCCAGGCCAGGTTCGCCTCGTCCTCTTCGGGCGAGAGCCACATACCGGTGCTGATCGACGCCTTGAGGATCGAGTCGCGCTGCGGGATCGCGGTCGCGTCGGGGGCGACGGCGTTGACCTGCCCGCCGAACCCGGTGACCACCAGGCAGCCGCCCGCGGTGCCGCCCTCGACCGTCAGGTGCCGGTGGATCGCGTCGAGCTGGTGCTCGGTGAACCCCTTGCGCAGGTAGCCGGCCTTGTTCTTGTAGCGCCCGTTGGGGTCGTTCGGCCAGCTGTAGGACGGCATCCAGGTGCTGAACCACGGCAGCACGGCGATGTCGTTCATGACCGGCTCGACGTCGACGCCCTCGGTCAGCGCGGCGAACCACGCGGCCAGCAGCTGCTGGGAGTCGGGCACGTCCTCGTCCAGCACCGCGGTGACGGTGAAGATGCCGCCGTCCTTGTGTGTGATGATCAGGTTGCTCCACAACGATTCGTACGGCGAGCCGGGGTCGCTGTTGCGCTCGTACCAGGCGCAGTAGTTGCGCAGCACCCGCTTGAACGACTCGGGCGTGAACGCCGGCCACGGCCACACCACGGCCTGGCGGCGCATCGCGCGCGGCGCCTTCGGCAGCAGCTGCGCCGGGTCGTCGGAGTCCGCGCCGGGGGAGCGCAGCCAGAACCGCGTCACCACGCCGAAGTTGCCGCCCCCGCCGCCGGTGTGGGCCCACCAGAGGTCGCGGTGCGGGTCGTCCTCCTCGCGCGTGGCGACGACGGCGGAGGCCTTCCCGGCTTCGTCCACGACGACGACCTCGACCGCGTAGAGGTGGTCGACGACGAGGCCGTCGCGCCGCGACAGGTGGCCGTAGCCGCCGCCGGAGATGTGGCCGCCGACGCCGACCTCGAAGCACGTGCCCGCCGGGATCGTGACGCCCCAGCCGCTGTAGAGGACCCGGTAGACGTGCCCGAGCGTCGCGCCGCCCTCGACGGCGAACGCGCGGCGGGACTCGTCGTAGTAGACGGCGTTCAGCCGCGAGAGGTCGAGCAGCACCTGCACGTCGGGCGAGGAGGTGAAGTCCTCGAAGCAGTGCCCGCCGCTGCGCACCGCGAGGCGCTTGCCGGCGTCGACGGCCTCCTGCACGGCCGCGACGACCTGCTCGGTCGAGCCGGCCAGGCGGACGTAGTCCGGTTTGCCGACGAACCGGTGGTTGTAGCTCTCCACCAGGTTTTCGTAGCGCGGGTCGGCCGGGGTGACGGTGACCGGCCCGAAGGCCGGGAACTGCTCGGTCATCTCGTTCCTCCATAGCGGACGTCCGGTTACCAATCCGGCCAAAAGCAGGCCGACCCCCCGTGCGGCACGTGACCGTTGCCACGAAGCTATTCGGCCGTGACTGTGGCCGGATTGGTAACCAGCGGCACAGTATGACCGTCACATGCGGACCCCCGCCCGGGCGTCTTCCGCGTTGCCGATCGTGGTGGGTTCCACTGTGGACGGTCCGGGAACACGACGACGGCCGGTGCCGTGCTCACGGGGGGAGCGCGGCACCGGCCGGCGGGTGGTGAAGGGGGCGGTTGACGGGGAAGTTGGGGGGGGGGGGGGGAACCGGGGGGGGGGGGCGGGGTGGTGGCGGGGGGGCGCCCCCCCGCCACCACCCCGCCCCCCCCCCCCGCGGGGGGATCAGCCGGCGGGGGTCGCCGCCGGTTCTTCGGTGGCCTCTTCGGCGGGTGCCTCCTCGGCCGGACCGGCCGGAGCCGCCCCGGTCGGCGGGACGTGCCGCAGCAGCCGCGCGGCGAGCACCGCGACGGCGGCCAGCAGGACCGCGCTGACGATCGCCACGACGTGCAGGCCGCTGGTGAACGCCTCGCGGGCCGAGCTCAGCAGCTCACCGCCCGCCTGGGCGGGCAGCGTGGCGGCGGAGTCCACCGCGCCGGCGATGCTGTCCTTGGCCACGCTCGCGGCCGGCTCCGGCGTACCCGCCGGGACGCTGACCAGCCCGCGGTACACCGCGGCGCCGATGCTGCCGAGCACCGCGATGCCGAGGGCGAAGCCGAACTGGCCGCTCGTCTCGTTGAGGCCCGCGGCCGAACCCGCCTTCTCCGGCGGCGCGGAGGCGAAGATCAGGTTCATGCCCAGCGTCACCAGCGGACCGGCGCCGAGGAAGATCAGCGCGAAGCCGGTCGCCAGCGTCGCCGGGCCCGCCGTCGCGTCCACCTGGGTCAGCACCAGCAGGCCGACGACGGAGATCGCCAGGCCGATGCCGATCAGGTACGCCGGCCGGAACCGGCGGCCGAGGATGGGCGACACGAGGAAGCTGACGGTGTTCGCGGCCACCGCGGGCAGCATCCACAGCCCGGCCTTCAGCGGCGTCAGGCCGTTGACCAGCTGCAGGTCCTGCGTGATGAACAGCATGATCGCGCCCATCAGCATGGTGCCGAACAGCATGCTGCCCAGCGCCGTGCTGAACGCCTTGCTGGCGAACAGCTTCAGGTCCAGCAGCGGGTGCTCGAGCCGGCCCTGGCGCCGCCCGAAGACGTAGCCGAAGGCGAGCCCGACGACGACCGAGAGCACCGGCACGACGCTCCAGCCCTCGGCGGCCAGCTGCTTGAGGCCGTAGATCACCGGCAGCACGGTCACCAGGATCAGCGCGACGCTCGGCAGGTCCAGCTTGCCGGCGTCCGGGTTCTTGAACTCCGGGAGCAGGACCGGGCCGAGCACGAGCAGCAGCACCATCGCCGGGACGCCCAGCAGGAACACCGAGCCCCACCAGAAGTGCTCCAGCATCAGGCCGCCGACGAGCGGGCCGATCACCGCGCCCACCGAGAAGCACATCGCCCAGATGCCGATCGCCATCCCCATCTGCTTGGGGTTGCGGAACATCGTGGTGATGAGCGACATCGTCGACGGCGCCAGCGTCGCGCCCGCGATGCCGAGCAGCGCCCGCGCCGCGATGAGCATCTCGGGGCTGGTCGAGTACGCCGAGAGCACCGAGGCGACGGCGAACGCGGCCGCGCCGATGAGGAGCAGCTTGCGGCGGCCGATGCGGTCGCCGAGCGTCCCCATCGTCACCAGGAAGCCGGCGAGCAGGAAGCCGTAGATGTCGGTGACCCACAGCTGCTGCGTGGTGCTGGCCCCCAGGCTGGCGGTCAGGTGCGGGAGGGCGAGCAGCATCACGTAGACGTCGATGGACACCAGCAGGGTGGGCAGGGCGAGCACGGCCAGCCCGATCCATTCCCGCCGGCCGGCACGGACGTCGGCCCCTGTCTGCGTAGTGTCGTTCATGGGTTGGTCCTTCCTATTGCGAATCAAGCCGTCTGGGCGCCCGCGGGCCGCCGCTCACCGGGGAGTCGGGGCCGCCCTCGCGATCCGGACACCGGTGGTTCCTCGGATTTCGGTCATGTCCACAATGGTCACGGAAAGTAGTGATCGTTGCATCTTCCGTATTGCTCTGTTAGGCCCGGTGGACCGGCGTGCCGCAGGACCTCGTCGCGCTCGGGTTTCGGCTGGTGAAGGCCACTTTTTCGACGAGTTCCGAAGGGGTTTCCGCAGGCCTTGCCGGGGCTGGGGTGATCGGCGAGGCGTAGTCGGTCGCCTGCACACCGTGCTAGCTTCGCCGCCGAAGAGGTTCCGCCAGGCCACTGTCGGTCAGGCGGCCGGTGAGCCGAACGAGTGAACCCCACCGCGCTCTTCCCGTCGGACGTCCGGGGCCAGCGGCCCGCTCCGACCCATCCGAGAAAAGGCACACCCGACCGGGGAGTAGAACAATGGCGAAGTACCTGCTGATCATGCACATGAACCCGACGCTGTGGGCGGGCCTCACCGACGACCAGAAGAACGAGGTCTTCGAAGGGCACGGCAAGTTCCACCAGCTGATCTCCGAGTCCGGCGAAATGATCGAGACGAAGGCGCTGGCCGACCCCGACGCGACGAAGACCGTGCGCGTCCGCGAGGGTGCCACCGACGTCGCGTCCGGCCCGTTCGTCGAGTCCGAGGCGTTCCTCTGCGGCTACTACGTCGTGGACGTCGAGAGCGAGGAGCGCGCCGTGGAGCTCGCCGGGCAGATCCCGGACGCGAAGCACACCGCGATCGAGGTCCGCAAGGTCATCCACGAGGCCGGTCCCGCCTGATCGAGGCTGTGTTGCCGGGGCCGGTTCCTCCGCGGAGGAACCGGCCCCGGTCTTACGTGCGCTCGCTCGAGTTGCGGGCGATGTCCTGCCGGAAGAGGCCACCGGGGTCCAGCCGGTCGCGCACCCGGTCCACCGCGGCGATCGTGTCCGGCGCCAGGATGCCCTGCGGCTGCTCGGGTGTCTCGACCAGCGTCGGCGTCGTCAGGCCGGTGTCCCACGGCGTCAGCGCTTCGCGGGCGGCGGCCAGCGTGTCCACTATGGACTGAATGGTGACGTCGCCGAACGGCACGCCGGCGGCGACGTAGGCGAACCCGGCCGGCAGGTGCGAGAGCGCGCCGCCCGCCGGGTCCGGCCGGCCGAACGCGCCGCCGAGCTGACGCAGTTCCGTCGTCACCAGCGGCGAGTCGCGGCGTTCGCCGATGATCCGGGTGAACCGGCGGCCGCCTTCGTCGTCGAGGTCGCCGAGCAGCAGGTGGTCGCCGTGCACCGGCGCGGGGTCGGCGGGGTCCATGTGCGTGGCGGGCACGTCTTCCGGGCCGCCCTCGTGCCAGGTGTCGAACACCGGCTCGGCGATCGCGCGCAGCGGGCCGAGCAGTTCCTCGGCTTGCGAGCGGGCCAACGGAAGATCTTCGGCCGACGGGCTCAGCACCACGCCGTCGATGCCCAGCACCGGCCCGGCGCGCAGGGCTTCCGGGATCTGGGGCAGGTCCGGGAGGTTCATGACGCGCAACGCCGTCGTGACGGTGTCCGGCGCGTCCGCGGTCCACTGCCGCCACTGCTTGAAGAGCCGGTCGGCGTGTGCCGCCGGCCAGAACGCGGCGCCGGTGATCACCTTCGTCGCGGGGAACAGGTCCACCTCGACGGCCGTCACGACGCCGAGGCCGCCCCCGCCACCGCGGATCGCCCAGAACGCTTCCGGGTCGGTTTCCGCGTCGAGCCGCCGGTGTTCGCCGTCCGCGGTGACGAGTTCGACCGCGCGGACGCTGTTGGCCGCCAGCCCGGTGTGGCGGCCGTAGAAGCTCAGCCCGCCGCGCAGCAGGTAGCCGACCGCGCCGACGCCGGGCGAGGAGCCGTGCGGTGCCGCGAGCCCGTGCGGCGCGGTCACCGCGACGACGTCGCCCCACGGCGTCCCGGCCGGGATCCGGACGCGCCGGGCTTCGAGGTCGAGTTCGACCGGGCCGTCCGGCAAGGTGCGCAGCAGCAGGGCGCCGGGCATCGGGCCGGCCGTCGCCGACGCGTGCCCGGTGGCCATGACGCGGACCGCGAGCCCGGCCGCCCGCGCGTGCGCCAGCGCGGCCCGGACGTCGTCGACGGTCCGGACCTCGGCGGCCGCGGCCGGTTCGACCGGCGCGATCAGGTTGAACACGCGCGTGGCGCGCTCGTAGGCGGCGTCGCCGGGCTGGCTGACGAGCATCGGGGGACTCCTCGGGTCAGGCGGCTTCGCCGAAGTGGGCCTGGGCCAGGCTCCGGGTGGTCACCGTGGCGAGCAGCACGCCGATGCCCGCGTGGCTCTGCAACGTCGACAGGTCGCGCCACACCCGCTCGATCCGCTCGCCCTGGCGCACCGCGCTGGAACCCGCGGTGGGGAACAGGTTCCGCTCGACCGCGTGCCAGCTCAGCCGGATCACCTCGCGGCAGATCGTGGCCAGCCGCAGGTCGTTCTCCTGGCTGAACGCCGACGGGCCCGCGGCGCAGATCTCCTGCCAGGTCCGGGTCGCCTGCTGCACCGCGGCTTCGGCGGTGGCGATCATGCCTGCCGCTTCGCCGTACCAGAACTGGTAGTCCGGGTGCTCGTGGCGCGGGACGACCGGCGGGAACAGGGTCAGCCGCGAACGCATGAGCTCCTCGTACGCGTCGAGCGCGCCCTGCGCGATCCCGACCGCCAGGCACGCGACCTCCAGCAACATGAAGCTCAGCTGCCCGCCGCCGTACTCGCCGTTGCCGTGCAACGCGTAGCCGGGCGTGCCCTTGGTGACGTCGATCTCGCTCATGTGCGTGCCCGGCAGCGTCAGGTGCGCCGGGACGCGGGCGTTGTCGATGACGATGCTGTGCGAGCCGCTGCCCTTGAGGCCGAGCTGGCCGCCCCAGTTGTCCAGCCGCCGCCACTGCTCCCGCGGGACGACGAACAGCATCGGGACCTTCTCGCCGTCTTCGCCGTCGATCAGAGTGTGGCCGATGAAGTGCGTGGCGTAGGGCGAACCCGAGCAGTAGTGCCAGGTCCCGTCGATGATCCAGTCACCGTCCGGAGTGGACTCCGCGGTCCCGCTCGGCACGATCGTGGCCGGGGCGATGAAATTCCCCTCCTTGAACAGCTCCGCCTGCGCGCGCTCGCCGAAGAGCGTGGCCGCCTGCAGCGCGTGCGTCGCGCCGAGGCAGAACATCCACGCCGTCGACGGGCAGCCGCGGGCCAGCGCCGTGGTGACCCGCAGGAACGTGTCGATGCCGAACTCGTAGCCGCCGTAGCGCCGCGGCGTGAGCAGGCGGTAGAACCCCGCCTTTTCGAACTCCCTATGGGTGTCCTCGGCGTAGAAGGTCCGCTGCTCGGTTTCCGCCTGGCGGGCCACCAGCGCCGGCCCGATCGCCTCGGCCCGCGCGATCACCTCCGCCGGCGTCAGGCCCGGCTCGGGCGGCAGCGGAAAATCTGCCCCGGTAACGTCCTTGACCGTCGTCATCGCCAAGAGGCTCCTTGTCCTGGTCGGTTCGTCACCACCGGTCGAGCGTCACACGGCGGCCGCCTCCGGTGCATCTCACCGAGTGCGGGCCCGGTTTCCGCACGGCGCGAGACTCGGTGCGGGCCGGGATTTCGCTAGCGTTCCTCCGAAACCGGCCACGCGCGAGGAGGCGGCGAACGTGACTAGTCCCGACGGCCCGGTGGCGCGGGCGCCGCTGTCGGCGAACCAGGAGTTCCTCTGCGGCTTCGACCTCGGGGACGCCGACGGGCCGTTCGGCCCGCGGTTCCACATCGTGCACGGCTGGCGCCTGCGCGGCGAGGTGGACGTCGAAGCCCTGCGGGGCGCGCTGGTCGACGTCGTCGAGCGGCACGAGGCCCTGCGGACGCTGATCGTGCGCGACGAACCCGAGCGCTACCAGAAGATCCTGCCCGCGGGGCAGCCGCACCTCGAGGTGCGCGAGCTCGGCTCGGCCGACGGCGATCGCGACCGCCGCGTCGAAGAGCTGATCATCGAGGTGGAGTCCGGCGAGATCCACCCGGACCCGCCGCTGGTGCGCGCGGTGCTCGGCCGGTTCGACGACAAGGACTCGGTGCTGGTGCTGATCGTGCACCACACGGCGGCCGACGGCTGGTCGGTCCGGCTCGTCATCCGCGACCTCGCGACGCGGTACGCGGCCCGCCGCGGCTTCGACGTCGGCGAGCTGCCGGATCCCCGCCAGTACCGCGAATTCGCCGAATGGCAGGCCGAAAACGTGTCGGGCACCGAGCTGGACCGCTCCCGCGAGTTCTGGCGCAAGACCCTCGACGGCGCACGCGTCCACTCGATCCCGACCGACCTGCCGAAGTCGGCCGGGATCCCGGAGTCCAGCGGGGTCTACCGCTTCCAGATCGCCGCGGAGCTGGTGAAGCCGGCGCTCGAGCTGGCGTCGGCGATGCGCTCGACGCCGTTCATGGTGCTGCTGGCCGCGTTCGAGGTGCTGGTGCACCGCACGACCGGCGAAACCGACGTCACGGTCCCGACGTTCACCCCGGGCCGCGGGCACGAGCAGTTCCAGCTGACGGTCGGGCCGTTCTTCAACTACCTGCCGCTGCGCACGGACCTGGCGGGCGCGGCGACGTTCCGCGAGGTCGCCACGCGCGTCCGGCGGTCGTGCCTGCAGGCGTACTCGCACGACATCCCGTTCGGCCAGGTCGCCGCCCAGGCCCCGGACCTGATGACCCGCACGCTGGAGGACCGCCGCGCGGCGGTGGTGTTCCAGGTGTTCCCGTTCCCGTTCCTGCTCGACGGCGAGCTGGTCGGCGACCTCGAGTTCTCCGAGGTCCGCCGCCGGCTGCTCTCCCAGCCGGTCGGCTCGGACGTGCCCAACGGTGCACTGTGGACGCTCAACCTGGACCCGTCGGGCGACATCGTGGCGGGGATCCAGTACAACACCAACCTGTTCGAGGAAGCTTCGGTCGCGGCGATGGTCGAGCAGTTCGTCCAGGTGCTGGGGGAGACGGTCACCCGGCCGGACGCGCCGCTGTAGCCGACCCACCCGCGAAAGAGGGCTTCCCCGCGAGCGCGAGGAAGCCCTTCTTCGTTGTCCGTCAGCCGACGTGGATCGGGCCCCGCTCGACCTCACCGCGGCAGTAGGCGTTGTAGTGGTCCAGCCGCGCCTGCGCCTCGGCCGTCGCCTCCGTGAACCGCGTCTTGACGTCCACATCGGACAGCAGCACGTCGTGCATCGCCGCCGCCGAGATCTCCTGGATGTGCGCCAGCTCGCCGACCAACGCCCCGCGCGCCGCCGGCGAACCCGTCGTCGTCGCGATCTGGTCCAGCGCCACCAGGAAGTCCGGATTCTCCTCGTACCACCCTTCGGCCGCCAGCCGCTCGATCGTCGGCGTCGTGATCGGGACGAAGTTGGTCGCCTTGTGGCGGGCCGCCGCGTGCTCCGGGCGGCAGAGGAACTGCATGAACGCCAGCGCGCCGTCGCGGGTGTGCTCGTCGAGTCCGTCGGTCAGCCACAGCGCGTCGCCGCCGATGACGTTGCCCGCGCGGGGGACGTCCTGGTTGTACGGCATCCGCGCCGCCCGCACGGTGAACCCGCCGTCGCGGCCCGCCTGGACCATCCGGTCGACCTCGACCGACGACGTCAGCGTCAGCGCGGCCTTCCCTTCGGCGAACGTCCGGAAGTTGCCGTCCCAGTCGACGGCGTCGCCGTTGTGCAGGTACCAGTAGTGGCCGGCCCGGTGCAGCTTGCGCCACCACCCGGCGTAGGCCAGCGCCTCCGGTGAGGCCAGGTCGACCTTCTGGGCCCGGCCGCGGCGGCCGTTCTCGTGGTCGACCAGGAACCCGCCCTGCTGCGCGATCGACTGCTGGAACATCCAGCCGTGGTTCGGCCACGTGATGCTGTGCGACGGCCCGTCGCCCCGCAGCCGGCCGACCGCCTCGCACGCGGCCTCGACCTCGGCCCACGTCCGCGGGATCTCGTGGACGCCGGCCCGCGCCAGCAGCGTGGTGTTGGCGTACAGCAACGTCGTCGACGTCAGCAGCGGCTGCGCGGCCACCGCGCCGTGGTAGCGGTAGTAGCCCCGGACACCGGGGACGATGTCGCGGAGCACCACCTGCTCGCCGAGGATCTCCTCACGGCCGCCGATCGCCCGCTCCACCGAGGCGAACAGCGGGCGCCCGTCGGCCGTGCGGGTGTCCTTGGCCTCCTGGGCGGAGGTGTAGAAGTACTGCGCGATGGTCGGCGCCCGTCCGGCGAGCGCGGCCCGGTGGATCTCGCCGGGCAGGTCGAGGTACCCGAACCCCTCGACCTCCACCCGGTACTCCGGGTGCGCCTCGCCGAACTGCGCCGCCAGCGCCCGCATCTGCCCCAGGTACTCGGGCATGATCGGGTAGATCGGCACCCACAAGCTGAGCACGGTCACGGCCTGGCCCCCTCTAGTAGTTCACGACGGCGCGGAACCGCACGTCGCCCTTCCCGACGCGGGCCACCGCTTCGGCGACCTGCCCGGCGTCGAACTCCTCGATGATCGGGGTGACGCGGCCGTCGGCGGCGAACTGCAGGGCTTCGGCCAGCTGGTCGAGCCCGTTGTGCGTCGCGCCGATGATGCTCTGCCGCTGCGCCCAGACCGGGCTCGTGGGCCCGATTTCGAACGTGCCCTCGGGGTCGATCGTGGCCAGCACGAGCCGCCCGCTGACGCGCAGGCCGGCGAGCGCGTCGGTGGCCGCGCGGTACGACGTCCCGGTCACCAGCACGACGTCCGCGCCGCCGATTTCGTTCAGCTCCGCGCCGTCGGCCACGATGTGCTCGGTGCCCAGCTCCCGGATCAGGCCGTGCTTCTCCGGCGACCGCGTGATCGCGACGGTCTCGAACCCGCACGTGTTCGCGAACTGCAGGGCCAGGTGCCCGAGCCCGCCGACGCCGAGGACGGCCACCCGCTCGCCCGGCTTGGGGCCGGCCGCGCGCAGCGCGCTCCACGACGTGTAGCCGGCGCACAGCATCGGTGCCGCGGCCTGGTAGCTCAGGCCGTCGGGCAGCAGGACCGTGCTCTCGGCGGGAACGGCGACGTACTGCGCGTGTCCACCTTGGACGGTCAGCCCGCTCATCCGCGGCGCGGCGCAGTTCATCCCGGACTGCCCGGTCAGCGGCAGGTTCAGCTTGCAGTAATCGCACTGCCCGCAGGTGCCCTGCACCCACGTCGTGCCGACGCGGTCGCCGGCTTTGCGGATCGTCACGCCCGCGCCGGCTTCGACGACCTCGCCCGCCGCCTCGTGCCCGACGATCACCGGGTCGAACGCCGGGAACGGGAACGTGCCGTCGGTCAGGAAGACGTCGTTGTGGCACACCCCGCACGCGCGCACCCGGACCAGCACCTCGCCCGGGCCGGCCGACGGCGTCGCGACGTCCGTCAGCTCCCAGCGGGCACCGGCCGCCGGGACCACTGCTG
The DNA here is from genome assembly GCF_051337345.1 of Amycolatopsis sp. MEPSY49. Classification (NCBI taxonomy): domain Bacteria; kingdom Bacillati; phylum Actinomycetota; class Actinomycetes; order Pseudonocardiales; family Pseudonocardiaceae; genus Amycolatopsis; species Amycolatopsis sp. MEPSY49. The sequence goes on from NZ_JBDLYJ010000003.1 coordinate 78,467, forward strand.
CCTTCATCGCACGCTCCCTCGTCACGCGCCGGCCGGGCCGGGCGTCTTCAGGTGCACCGGCAGCGAGCCGATGCCGTTCATGATGAACGTGACCTGCGGCGTGAGCTCCGCCGCCGGCACGGCCAGGGACAGGTCGGGGAAGCGCTCGAACAGCGCCGCCAGCGCGGTTTCCGCCTCCAGCAGCGCGAGCGGGCGGCCGATGCAGCGGTAGATGCCCTGCCCGAAGGAGAGGTTTTCCTTGTCCGGGCGGGCGATGTCGAAGACGTCGGCGTTCTCGTGCAGCCGCGGGTCGCGCCCGATGGCGGCGAAGTGCATGAGGACCGGGTCGCCCTTGGCGATCGTGACGCCGCCGAGCTCGACGTCCTCGACCGCGAACCGGAACGGCAGGTGCGCGACCGGTGCCTGCACCCGCAGCGTCTCGTCGAGGACGTCGCTCCAGCTGCGGTTCCCGGACCTCACCAGCGCGAGCTGCTCGGGGTGGGTGAGCAGCAGCAGGACGGCGTTGGCGATCAGGTTCTTCACCGGCTCGGTGCCGGTGGCGAGCATGATGTGCAGGGTGCCGACCATCTCGTCGTCGGTCAGCCCGGCGCCGGAGTCGCCGGCGCGCACGAGGTCCGACGTGAGGTCGTCGGCCGGCTCGCGCCGCTTCGACTCGACGAAGTCCAGCATCTCCTGGTGCCAGCGCTCGAAGTTCGCGGCGGCCTCTTCGGGGCTGGTGGTCGTGTCGGCGTTGATCTCGCCGCCGCGCAGGAAGTCGCGGCGGAACTCCTCGGGGATGCCGAACAGGTCGCAGATCACGGACGCCGGCAGGGGGTGCGCGAAGCGGTCCTTGATGTCGACGGCCTCACCCGGCGGTAGCGCGGCGAGCTCGTCCAGAAGCTTGGCGGCGACGCTCTCCACGTTGGGGCGCAGGGCTTCCACGCGGCGCGGGGTGAACGCCTGCGCGCACGGCTTGCGCAGCCGCGTGTGGTCGCTGCCGTGCGACGTGGTCAGGTTGTCCATGAGGACCCAGCCGATCAGCGGGAAGTCCTCGCCGATGCGGCCTTCCACGAAGTCGACCCAGTGCTTGCGCGGGTCCTTCGAGAAGCGGTGGTCGCCGAGCACCTGCCGGGCCTCCGCGTACCCGGTGACGGACCAGGCGTGGACGCCGCCCGGCAGTTCGATCTTCGCCACCGGGCCGTGCGCGCGGATCCGCGCGGCCTCGCCGTGGATGTCGGTCCCGGCCGGGTCCAGGGCGACGGGGCAACGCTCTTCCATGGGGCATCTCCAACGATCACGGGACAAGGCAGGTCGTGAGTGAGAAACAGGGTTGGCACCCTGTTTCTCACTCACGACCGGGGCACGGATCAGATGTAGTTCGTGTTGGGCTCGAGACCGCACGCGATCCGGCCGTAGAGCTCCAGGTTGGTGTTCGGGTGCATGATCGCGTGCAGGTTGACCGTCTGGACGTCCCGCTCGATGCGCTGGATCGGCACGTCGGTGTGCACCGACGAGCCGCCGCTGGCGGTGTTCAGGATGTCGACGGCCTCCTTGGCCCGCTGGCAGACCGCGCCCATGTCGAGGCGCACCCGGGCCCGCTCCTCCAGGGTCCACTCCTCGTCGGCGACGCTCTTGGTGTCGAGCATGCCCGCCGCGCGGTGCACGTGGAAGTCCGCCTCGTCGATCTTGATGGTCGCTTCGGCCACCTGGAAGTGGGTGATCGGCGCGTCCTTCTGGCTTTCGTAGGCGGTGTAGGTGATCTTGCGGCCGGGGAGGCGCTCGAAGAACGCGTCCTTGGCCGCCTTCGCCAGGCCGGCCGGCACCGCGGCGACCGTGGTGCACGCGGTCGGCATGAACGGCGCCTTGTACAGCGGCGAATCCGCGTTGGCGACGGACAGGTGCTGCCCCATCAGGACCGGGACCATCGGCAGCACGCGCGCCGACGGCACGAAGACGTCCTTGGCGATCGTGCTGACGCTGCCGGTGCCGCGCAGGCCCGCGGTGTGCCAGTCGTCGATCACCTGCAGCTCGTCGATCGGCACCAGCACCATGATCGGCTCGAACTCACCGTTGGGGTGGGCGATGACCGCGGCGTTCGTGTTCCACTTGCTCTGCGTGGAGCCGGTGTTGAAACCCCACTTGCCGTTGAGGATGATGCCGCCCTCGGTCGGGACGCCGACCGCGGTCGGGCTCAGGATGCCGCTGATCCGCACGTCCGGGTCGGCGAAGACCTCGTCCTGCACCTCGTCCGGGAACAGCCCGGTCATCCAGGTGCTGATCGCCCACACCGCGGTGACCCACGCGGTGGAGCCGTCGCCGCGGGCGAGCTCGCCGAGCACGTCGACGACGGTCGTCATGTCGGCCTCGTACCCGCCGTAGCGGCGCGGGACCCGGAGCTTGAGCAGCCCGGAGTACGTCAGCGCCTCGATGGTGTCCTCGTGCAGGCGCCGGTTCTCCTCGGTCCAGATCGCGTGCTTCTTCAGCAACGGCACGAGTTCCGATGCGCGGCGAACCAGCTCGCTCCTCGACGGGGCATCGGCGATGGTCATCAGGTCCTCCTCGGGAAAGGCCACGGGACAAGGCCGTTCGTGACCGTCGATCCGTGCCCCCGAACCGTCGCACCGCGCCCGGGGCGGCGGCATCTCACGCAGTGCTGTCCCGCCGGTGGGGCCGTGTCCGAGCGCAATGCGGGAGACGCCGTCCGTGACCGGGCCGGGCGACGCTGGTCCGGTGTCCGCGGCCGGGGGAAACGTCTGGTGGACGGCCGGGAATTCGAAGCGATTGGAGCTGGTGATGGTCTCCGCTTCCCTCCAGGAGGTTTTTGCCGTCCAGGTGGCACGCACGCCGGACGCGACCGCGGTGAGCGGGGGTGGCGTCCGCCTGACCTACCGCGAGCTCGACGAGTGCGCCAACCGGCTGGCGCACCGGCTGATCGGCCTCGGCGTGACGCCGGACGCGCCGGTGGCCGTCCAATTGCGACGGTCGGCGGACCTGGTGGTGGCCACGCTGGCGATCCTGAAGGCGGGCGGCTGCTACGTCCCCCTGCACGACGCGTACCCCCCGGAGCGCAAGCAGTGGATCGTCGACAGCTTCGGCTCCCCGGTCCTGCTGGCCGACGCCGCGAGCAAGGGGGACGGCCTGGCCGCGACCACGACGACCCTGCTGCTGGACAGCGCGGAGGAAGCCGCCGAACTGGCCGCGCTCCCGGCCACGGACCCCGGCCGGCCCGCCGACCCCGGCCAGCTGGCGTACGTGATCCACACGTCCGGGTCCACCGGCGAGCCCAAGGGCGTCGCGGTCACCCACCGGGACGCCCTCGGCCTCGCGCTCGACCCGGCGTGGGAGGGCGGCCGCCACGAGCGCGTGCTGATGGTCGCGCCCTACGCGTTCAACGTCTCCACCTACGAGCTGTGGGTCCCGCTGCTGCACGGCGGCGAGATCGTGCTGGCCCCGCCAGGGAACCTCGACGTCGAGTCGCTGCGCGCGCTGCTCGCCGAGCACCGGATCACCGGCGTGCACCTGACCGCGGGCCTGTTCCGCGTCCTTGCCGAGGAAGCGCCGGAAGCGCTTTCCGGCGTGCGCGAGGTGCTCACCGGCGGCGACGTCATCGCCCCGGCCGCGGTCCGCCGCGCCCTCGAGGCGAACCCGGACCTGGTGGTGCGCGGGATGTACGGCTCCACCGAGACCACGCTCTTCGCCACGCACGAGCCGATGACCGCGCCGTTCGACGGCGGCGACGCGATCCCGATCGGCGGGCCGCTGGCCGGTGTCCGCACCCACGTCCTCGACGAGAACCTGGCCCCGGTGGCGCCCGGCGGCACCGGCGAGCTGTACCTGGCCGGCCGCGGCGTCGCCCGCGGCTACCACGGCAAGCCGGACCAGACCGCGGACCGGTTCGTCGCCGACCCGTTCGGCGCGCCGGGGTCGCGGATGTACCGCACCGGCGACCTCGTTTCGGTCGGCGCGGACGACCGGCTCGTGTTCGTCGGCCGCGTCTCGGGCCAGGTGAAGATCCGTGGGTTCCGGGTGTCCCTGGGCGAGGTCGAAGCCGTGCTGGCCAAGCACGACGGGCTCGCGCACGTCGCCGTCATCGCCCGTGAGGGCGACGCGGGCGACCAGCGGCTGGCCGCGTACCTGGTGCCGAGCGACGGCGACGTCGACCTGCCCTCGCTCAAGGCCCACGCGGCCCGGCTGCTGCCGGACTTCATGGTGCCCGCGTGGTTCGTCGTCCTCGACGCGCTCCCGCTGACCCCCAACGGGAAGATCGACCGCGCGGCCCTGCCCGAGCCGGAGGCCGGCCCCGCCGTCGAGTACGTCGCGCCGCGCAACCCGCGCCAGGAGACGCTCTGCGCGATCTTCGCCGAGGTGCTCACCACGGACCGGGTCGGCATCGAGGACAGCTTCTTCGACCTCGGCGGCCAGTCGCTGCTGGCCATGAAGCTGATCAGCCGCATCCGCGCGGCGCTGGACGCCGACCTGTCGATCAGCGACCTGTTCGACCAGCCGACGGTGGCCGGGCTCGACGCCCTGCTCGACGAGCAGGCCTGAGCCCACCGAGGGAAGGAGACCGCCGATGACGAACCCCTTCGACGACCCGCGGAGCAGCCTCTCCGTGCTGGTCAACGCCGAGGGCCAGCACAGCCTCTGGCCCGCGGCCGCCGCGGTGCCCGCCGGGTGGACCGCGGTGCACGGGCCGGCTGAGCGGGAGGCGTGCCTCGAGTACGTGCGCACCCACTGGACCGACCTGCGCCCGCGGAGCCTGGCCGCCCGCCTCGACGCGCACTGAGCCCGGAACGACTACGGAGAAGGACACATGACGTCAACAGACAGCTCGGTCTTCGCCGAGGTCCTGGTCGACCACATCGAGGTGGCCGTGGTCGACCTCGGGTCGGCGACGCGGTGGCTGACGGAGGGCTACGGGTTCGTCGTCGCCGCCGAGTCGGCCGGGCCGGCGGAGACCCGCTCGGTCGAGCTCGTGCGCAACGACATCCGGTTCGTGCTCACCGAAGCCCAGGTGGACGACCACGCGACGGCGGCGTACATCGAGCGCCACGGCGACGGTGTCTCGGACATCGCCCTGCGCGTCAAGGACGCGGCCGCGGCGTACGAAGAGGCCGTCCGGCGCGGCGCGCGGCCCGTCGCCCCACCGTCCACTCAGGACGGAACGGTCACCGCGAAGATCATCGGCTTCGGCGATGTCACGCACACGTTCGTGCAGCCCCTCGGCGCCGCGGCGGAGCGGGTGCTGCCCGGCCAGCGGCGCGTCGCGAACGAGGCCGCCGACCCCGGCGCCGGCCTGCTGACGGTCGACCACTTCGCGGTCGTCGTCGAGCCCGGCCGGATCGACGACAACGTCGAGTTCTACCGGTCCGTCCTGGACTTCGAGCTGATCTTCGACGACCGGATCGTCGTCGGCGACCAGGCCGTGGTCACCAAGGTCGTGCAGAGCCGCTCGGGCGCCGTCACGCTCACGCTGATCGAGCCGGACTCCTCGCAGTCGGCCGGGCACATCGACGAGTTCCTCAAGGACCACGGCGGACCGGGCGTGCAGCACATCGCCTTCACCGCCGACAGCATCACCGAGACGGTCAGCACGCTGGGCGCCCGCGGCGTCGAATTCCTCGACACGCCGGACACCTACTACCAGCTGCTGCGCGAGCGCGTCGAGCTGTCGCGGTATTCGGTGGACGAGGTGCAGGCGCTGAACATCCTCGTCGACGAGGACCACGACGGGCAGCTGCTGCAGATCTTCACGCGCTCGGTGCACCCGCGCAACACCCTGTTCCTCGAGGTGATCGAGCGGCTCGGTTCGCGCTCGTTCGGCTCGGGCAACATCAAGGCGCTGTACGAAGCCGTCGAACTGCAGCGGGGCCGGGGAGACGCGTCGTGAGCGCGGGGTTCAGCAACGGCAGCTCGCTCCCGGAGTTCCGGGAAGCGGCCGAGCGGCTGCGGGTGCCCGGCATGGGCACCGAGGTGATCGCCCCGCTGCTGTCGCACCTGGTCCACCTGGTCCGGCCCGAGCGCGTGCTCGAGGTCGGGATGGGCTACACGACACCGTTCATCGCCAAGGCACTGGCCGAAGTGGACGAACTCGTCGAGGCCGAGGCCAAGGCGCTCGTCGGCAAGAACGCGCCGTACCTCGACAGCGGCCGCGAGTTCGACGAGGACTGGATCACCACCGAGCCGGCGCTGCTGATCCCCGGCTACTACCGCGAGCCGCGCAGGTCGCGGTTCATCGCGGTGGACGACCTGTCCGACGAGTACTCCTCGGCGGCGAAGTGCCAGGACCTGCTGACCGAGCTGGGCCTGGGCGGGAGCGTCACCGTCGTCAACGCGAAGATGCGGCAGTGCCGCGACGCGCTGCCGGCCGACTTCCTGCCCATCGACTTCGCCTGGGTCGACGCGTGGGACTGCCTGTACTTCTTCGAAAACTGCCTCGACCTGATCAACCCGGACGGCGGCATCCTGGCGATGCACTACCTGCGGACCTACCCCGAGGGGGAGGCCATCCTGGAGTACATCGCGGACACCCAGCGGATCCGGCCCGGCGAGTTCGAGGTGCTCAGCCTGCTGGAAAGCCAGAAGGTGCGGCAGAACTCGATCACCGTGCTGCGCCGGACCAAGGGGCCGAAGAAGGAGTACTCCGACGTCGGCCAGCGGGCCAAGCTGACGGGCGCGCTCCGCGAGGACGCCGTCCGTCTTGCGGAGGCGGACCACCAGCGCACGTGAAAAGACGTGCGCCCGGCACCTCCCGGCTAGCGTCGCCGAACGGAAGCGGCTGAGTGCTGCTCAGCCGGCGGTCGACCAGCCGGGAGGTTTCGCCGTGCCCCTGAACCAGCCGAACCCCGAGGCGGTGGAAGTCGCCACCGGGCTGCAGTTCCCGACCAGCCTCGCCTTCGACGACGCGGGCGGCGTCTTCGTCGCCGAGTCCGGCCTCGCCTTCGGCGGCGCGGCCCCCGGCGGGAAGGTCTGGCGGCTCGCCGGCGGCGAGCGGACGCTCGTCGCGGACGAGCTCGCCGCGCCGGTCACCGGCCTGTGCTGGTTCGAGGGCGGCCTGTTCGTCTCCGAAGGCGGGGCCGGCCGGATCACCCGCGTCGACGCGGGCGGGCGCAAGCACGTCGTCGTCGACGGCATGCCCGGTCCCGGCAACTACCACACGAACATGGCCGTGGTCGGCGCCGACCGCAAGCTCTACTTCAGCCAGGGCGCGATGTCGAACCTCGGCGTGATCGGCTTGGACGCCTACGAGCTCGGCTGGCTGCGCCGGCTGCCGCACGCGTTCGACCTGCCCGGCCTGGACATCGAGCTGACCGGCTTCAACGCGACCACCCGGGATCCGTTCTCCGACGAGCCCGGCGCGACGATCGGCACCGGCGCGTTCGGCCCGTTCGGCACGCAGACCACCGCGGGCCAGAAGATCGCGGCGCAGCTGCCGTGCACCGCCGCCGTGCTGCGGTGCGAACTGGACGGCTCCGGCATGGAGCTGGTGGCCTGGGGGCTGCGCAACGCGTTCGGTCTCGGCTTCCTGCCCGACGGCCGGCTGATCGCGCTCGACCAGGGCGCCGACGACCGGGGGAGCCGCCCGATCGGCAACGCTCCGGACCTGCTCTTCGACGTCCGGCCGGGTCGGTGGTACGGCTGGCCGGACTTCGTCGGGGACCGTCCGGTGACCGATCCGGCGTTCGCGCCCGAACGCGGCGCGCAGCCGGAGTTCCTGCTGGCGAACCACGAAGACCTGCCCGTTCCCGAACGCGCGCTGCTGGAGTTCGAGCCGCACGTCTCGGCCACCCGCTTCGCCGTCGTCCCGGGCGGGTCGCTGGCCGGCCAGCTCGTCGTGACGCTGTTCGGCGACGAGGCACCGATGTGCCTGCCCGCCGGTGGCCCGCCGGTCGGCCGCAGCCTCGTCGTCGTCGACCCGGCGGACTGGTCGCTGCGGGAGCTGTCCGGTGCCCCGGCGCCGGCCCGCCCCATCGACGTCGGGTTCGCGCCCGGCGACGACGCGCTGTACCTGCTCGACTTCGGGAAGTTCGAGATGTCGGAGAACGGCGTCCAGGCGACCCGGGGCACCGGGCGGCTGTGGCGCTGGGAGTCCTGGTCGGACGGTCCACACCGGACACCGATCGGCTGATCGGGAGCCGCACCGCACGAGAAGCCAGTCACTCCGGCGCGAAGCTACGGTGGAGTCCACGCGGAGCCCGGCCCGGGCCCCGCCGGAGTCCGAAGTGGACTCCCCGTGGGGGAGCTGGGGTGACTGGCCGGTGCGCTGCCGCGCGCCCGGCCGGGGTTGGAGACATTGTGCCGTACTCGCGTTCGCTGCTCGGCTGCCTGGCCGACTTCGCCCGCACCCGGCCGGAGTCGACCGCACTGGTGCTGGGCGACGTCCGGGTGTCCTACGCCGATCTCGCCGCCATGACCATGTCGGCCTACGAAAGCCTGTCGGCGCTGCAGCTGCCGGCCGAGGCCCGGGTCGCGGTCCACGCCGCGAAGACCCCGCGCACGGTCGCGCTCATCGTGGCCTGCCTGCTCGCGCGCCGCCCGTTCATGCTGCCCTCGACCGAGCTCGGCGCGACGGCGCTGGAAGAGCTGCTGGAGAAGGCGGACTGCACCGACGTCCTGACCGCCGAGCCCGGCGCGGGCGTCGGCGGCCGGCGGATCCACAAGATCGACACCACCGCGGTCGCGCCGGACGGCGACCTGGCCGGCCTCGACGGCATCACCGGTCCCGACGTCAGCCCGGACGCCACCTCGTTCATCTTCACGACCTCCGGGTCGACCGGCCTGCCCAAGGTGGTGCCGCTGAGCTTCCAGGCCGTCGAGCGCTTCACCGAGTGGGCGGTCACGAAGTTCCGGCTGCGGCCCGGCACGGTGGTGCTGAACTACGCGCCGTTCAACTTCGACCTCTGCCTGCTCGACATCCGCGCCACCTTCAAGGCCGGCGGCACGACGGTCCTGGTCGAGCCGGACAAGGCGACCAACGGCAAGCACCTCGCCGAGGTGATCCGCGCCGAGCGCGTCGAGGTCGTCCAGTCGGTTCCGATGCTCTACCGGCTGCTCGCCGACGTCCCCGGCGTGACGCCGTTCGAGTCGGTCAAGCACGTGATCGTCACCGGCGACAAGATGCCCGCCAAGCTGCTGCCGGAGCTGCCGCGGCTGTTCCCGAACGCGCGCTTCCACAACATCTACGGCGCCACCGAGACCAACGACAGCTTCATCCACGAGATCACCGGCTTCGAGGGCGAGGGCCCGCTGCCGATCGGCCGGCCGCTGCCCGGCGTCGACGCGCTCGTGCTCGACGCCCACGGAGAAGTGATCGACGGCCCGGCCACCGGCGAGCTGCTCGTGTCGACCCCGTTCCAGACGGCCGGGTACGCGGTCGGCGGCGGGGCGGACAAGTTCGTCGAACGCGACGGCGGCCGCATCTACTTCCGCTCCGGCGACCTCGTCGAGCGCGACGCCGACGGCGTGTTCACGCTCGTCGGGCGCACCGACTCCCAGGTCAAGGTCCGCGGCGTGCGGGTGAACCTCGAAGAGATCGAGCAGGTCCTGCTCGGCCACGAGCGGATCGCCGGCGCGGCCGTGGTGGCGGTGCCCGACGACGTCGCGGGCCTGGTCATCCACGCGGTCGTCCGCCGCGACACGACCGAGCCGCTCGGCGTGCTCGCGCTGCGCCAGTTCTGCCGCGAGCGCCTGGCGCGGGCGGCGCTGCCCACCACGATCCGCGTCGTCGACGACCCCCTGCCGACGACCTCGACGGGCAAGACCGACCGCAAAGCCGTCATCCGAGACCTGTTGAACGGGAGCTGACATGGGTTATTCCGAGCAGATCAAGCAGTACGTCCTCGACGAGTTCCTGCCGGGCGTCGGCCCGGAGGAGCTCGAGGCCGACTACGACCTGCGCGCCAACGGCGTCATCGACAGCCTCGGCCTGCTGCGCGTGGTCACCTGGCTCGAGGCCACGTTCGAGATCCCGATGGAGGAGGTCGAGATCGTCGAGCAGGACTTCACCTCCATCACCTCGATCTCCCGGTTCGTCGAGCTGCACTCGGCGTCGGGCTCGTCCGATGTGGACTACCTGGGAAAGGCGGCCTGACACAGTGATCATCCGCAAACTTTCGGAAGTCGAAGGCGTCGAGTGGGGCAACGGCCTGAGCCACCGCTTCCTGACGCTGCGGGACGGCATGGGCTACACGGTCACGCACACGATCGTCCGCGCCGGCACCGATTCCGCGCTGGAGTACAAGAACCACCTCGAGGCGTGCTACTGCATCGCCGGCAGCGGCAAGGTCATCGACTCCGCGGGTGACGAGCACGTCATCGAGGTCGGCACGATCTACGCCCTCGACAAGCACGACCCGCACCACCTGATCGCGTCGCCGCACGAGGACATGGTGCTGGTCTGCATGTTCACGCCCGCCCTCATCGGCGACGAGTCGCACAACCTCGACGACGAATTCTCCAACTACTGAGCCGGAGCTCCCCCGATGCAGCAGTGGACCGACAAGCAGCAGGAGTTGCGGGACGGCTACACCGAGGCCTTCCGGGCCTGGGGCGCCGACCACCTCCGGCGTGACCGCGAAGCCGAGTTCGCCGGCGAGCTGTGGCCGGCGATCGGCGCGACGGGCCTGTTCGGCCTGCCGTTCGGCACCGAGTACGGCGGCGGCGGGCACGACCTGCCGACCACCATGCACGTGCTGGAGGGTCTCGGCCGCCACTGCCGCGACGGGGGGCTCGGCTTTTCGATCTCGACGCAGCTGGTCAGCACCGGCGTGCCGGTCCACCGGTTCGGCTCGGAGGAGCTGAAGCACCGGCTGCTGCCGAAGGTGATCGACGGCTCGGTGATCTGCGCCCACGCGATCACCGAGCCGCACGGCGGGTCCGACGCGGCCGCCATGCAGACCACGGCCGAGCGCCGGGACGACGAGAACTACGTCCTCAACGGCCGGAAGTTCTTCATCACCAACGGCCCGGTCGCCGACGTCGTCCTGGTCTACGCCCGGACGTCGCCGGGCACCGGCCCGCTCGGCATCAGCGTGTTCGCCGTCGAGAAGGGCACGCCCGGCTTCGAAGCCGGGCCGCCGATCGACAAGATGGGCCTGCGCACGTCGCCGCTGGGGAACCTGACGTTCACCGACTGCGTGGTGCCCGCGGCGAACATGGTCGGCCGCCGGGGCAAGGGCTTCCTGCTGCTCGACTACGTGATGAAGTGGGAGGTGCTGCTGTCCTTCGCGATCAGCCTGGGCGCGATGGAGCACCGCCTCGAGCAGAGCGTCGAATACGCGAAGAGCCGCAAGCAGTTCGGGGCGCCGATCGCGTCCTGCCAGCTGATCGCGGAAAAGATCGTGCAGATGAAGATGGACCTGGAGACCACCCGCAACTGGTTCTACGACACCGCGAAGCGGTTCGAGGCCGGTGAGGACGTGATGGTGGACGTGGCCATGGCGAAGGTGCTCGCGAGCGAGGCCAACGTCCGGTCGGCGACCAACGCCGTGCAGATCTTCGGTGGCCGGGGCTACCTCAGCGAGTTCGGCATCGAGAAGGAGCTGCGCGACGCCACCGGCGGCACGATCTACTCCGGCACGTCGGAGGTCCAGCGGGACAAGGTCGCCAGAATGCTCGGAGTGCGCTGACAGGCGCCGGAACCGGAAGAAGGACGACATGGCGGCCGAGACGCCTCCGCAAGACCTGCTCGGGGTCACCCCGTTCCTCGACTACGACCACCCGGTCGTGCGGGAGTTCGTCGGGCGGGCGCTCGACGGGACCGAGCGGACCCTCACCGACAAGGCGGTTTCGCTGTACTACGCGGTCCGCGACAAGCTGCACTACGAGGTCTACGGCGCGGCGCTGAGCCGCGACGGCCTCAAGGCGAGCGCGATCATCGAGCGCGGCCGCGGGTTCTGCGTCCACAAGTCCATTGTGTACGCCGCCGTGTGCCGCGCGGCGGGCGTGCCGAGCCGGATCGCGCTCACCGACGTCCGCAACCACCTCGCGTCGCCGCGGCTGCGCGAGCTGGTCGGCGGAGACGTGTTCCGCTTCCACGCACTGAATTCCGTGTACCTGAACGGCAAGTGGGTCCGCGCGACGCCGGTGTTCACCAAGCTCCTGTGCCGGCTGTACGGCATCACGCCGCTGGAGTTCGACGGCTCGGCCGACAGCATGTCGCACCCGTACGACAGCAAGGGCCGCCGGTACATGGAGTTCCTCCACGACTACGGCGACTTCGACGACTTCCCGTACGAGCTCGTCGTCGAGGGCATCCGCTCGGCGCACCCGGCGCTGTTCGCCAGCCGCTACGAGACGGCGGGCGGCTCGCTCGTCGCCGAGGCGGCCGACGAGACCGGCGAATCCGGACAGTCCGGCTTGAGGGCCGCGTAACCGAGCACAGCGGGAGATGCGGTCCGCCGTCGCGCGGGAGGACGGTGGACCGCGGCTCCTGGGGGAGTCCTGGAAAGGGGCGGTGATGGTGGTTCTGGCGCCCGGCTTCGTCCGGAGCCGGTGGCAGCGGTCGGTGCTGGGCCGGTTCCCGGGGCTGGGCAAGCTCACGGTGAGCAGCCTGCTCTCGGAGACCGCCGACGAGTTCGCCTCCGTCGCCCTGATCTGGATCGTGCTGGTGGAAACCGGTTCCCCGGGACTCGCGGGGCTCGCGGTGTTGTTCCGCCGCTTCCCGGAGATCGTCTCGGGGCCCCTGCTCGGCGCGTGGTTCGACCGCTGGTCGCCGGTGAAGCTCACCGCGATCGGGTTCGCCGTCCGCGGCATCGCGATCGGCGGCATCGCGCTGCTGTCGGTGGTCGGCACGTTCAGCGTGCCGGTGGTGCTGGGCCTGTGCCTGGTCATGGGCGTCACGAACCCGCTGGCGAAGGTCGGCACCCGCGTCATCACGCCGATGCTCATCCCGCGCCGCGAGCTGCAGGTGGCCAACGGCGTGCTGACCATCGGGGACCAGTTCCCGTACCTGGTCGGCCCGGTCCTCGGCGGTTCGCTGGCGGGCTTCATCGGCATCTGGTCGCTGTTCATCCCGGCGATCATGTGCCTGGTGGCGACGGCGCTGGTGCTCGGCGTGCGGGTGAACCCGGCGCTCTCCCCGGCGCCGCCTGCGTCGCCCTCGCGGAAGAAGAACAGCTTCGTCGCCGGGTTCGGCCCGCTGATCACCGTGCCGGTCGTCCGCGCGATGATGATCCTGACGATCATCTACTTCCTGTCCTACGGCCCGCTGCTGACCGCGATCCCGGTGTTCTCGGAGCAGAACCTCGGCGCCGGCGGCGCGGGCTACGGCGCGATGTGGTCGGCGATGGGCGTGGGCGCGTTGCTCGGCCTGGTGATGGTGCCGCGGCTGGCGAGGTTCCGCCCGGCGGTGGTCAACGCGGTCGGGGCGACGGTGTGGGGCATCATCCTGCTGCCCCTGGTGTTCGTGCACGCGTTGCCGCTGGCGCTGGTGATCATGTTCGTCGGCGGGTTCGTCTGGGCGCCGTACGCGTCGACCGAGATCAGCGTCATCCAGAACGCGGTGACGTCCGAGCAGTACGGCGCGGTGTTCGGCGCCCGCCGGTCGGTGATCGTCGCGTCGTCCCCGACGGGCGCTGCTTTGGGTGGCCTGCTGCTGGAGCACTTCAGCGGGTCCCAGGTGGTCGCGCTGTCGGGCCTGGCGTGCGTGCTCGGCGGCGCGTTGTGCCTGTGCCTGCCGTCGGTCCGCGCGGAAAAACCGGTGCCCGCACCGCACATCGAGCCCGAGCCCGAACCGGTCCGAGTTTCCCAGGAGTGACCAGCGAAATGGCGCCACGCATCCTGCTCATCGGCGGCAACCCGAAGCACTTCCACGCGGCGAAGGCGGCCGGGTGCGAGGTGGTGTACGTCCAGAACCCGGACGAGTTCAAGCCGGAGTACGGCCCGCTGGTGGTGGGCGCGCTCCTGGCGGACTACACGGACTGGGCGACGTTCGCCCCGCTCGTCGAGGCGGCGCACCGGGCGTGGGGGTTCTCGACGGTGGTGTCGCTGACGGAGCCGGGCCTCGACCCGGCCGGCCGCGTCCGCGACCTGCTGGGGCTGGGAGGCCCGTCGTACGAGGTGAGCCACCGGTTCACGGACAAGGCGGTGATGCGCCGCCGCTTGGCGGAGGTCGCCCACCCGGACGTCCCGGCGATCGGCGCGGCGGTGCTCGAGGGCCGCGAAAGCTTGACGGCGTTCGGAGCTCGTTACGGCTACCCGTTCATCGTGAAGCCGGGAGCGGGCACGGCGAGTTTCGGTGTCCACCGCGTGGACAGCGCGGACCAGGTCGAGTCGGTCTACGCGGCGATTTCGCGCGATCGCGATGTTTCGGACCACCCGTTCCTTGGCCAGTACGACCTCGACGAGTACGTGCTGGAGGAGTACATCGACGGGACGCTGTACAGCGCGGAAGCGTTTTCGTTCGCGGGGAACCACCGGGTGCTGGCGATCACGGAGGCGGTGACGCTGCCGGGAACGGTGGTCCACGCGGGCCACGCGGTCCCGGCCCGGCTGTCGCCCGCGGAGGTGGCGGCGGTGGAGCGGATGATCCCGGCGTTCCTGGAGGCGATGGGGTACTCGGACGGCCCGAGCCACACGGAGTTCAAGTTCAGCCCGCGCGGCCCGGTGGTGATCGAGTCCCAGAACCGCATCGGCGGGGCGCTGATCAACGAGATGGTGTTCGCGGTGCACGGGGTCGACATGCACGAGCTGACGATGAAGTGGCCCCACGGCCTGGTGACACCGCTGGCGGCCGCCCCGCCGGCCATCGGCGCGGCGGCGAGCTGGCTGGCGGTGGCGGAGCCGGGCGAGATCGTGGAGATGGCGGGTGTGGACGGGGTTTCGGCAGACCCGGCAACGCTGGCGATCGACCTCGGGGGAGCGGCGCCGGGTGATGTGGTGCGCTCGTTGGACGGCTCGTGGGACGGGCTGGGCCATGTAGCGGTAACGGCGGCCGACACGACGGCGGCGATCGAGTTCAGCCAGGCGAAGGTGGCGGACATCAAGGTCCGCACGCGGCCGGTGGCGGAGTAGGGATTAGTGGCGAGTGAGGGCCCCGGTGCCGGTCGGCGCACCGGGGCCTTCGCATGCCCGAGGGGGATAATCGGCCGCCAGCCCGCCAGCCCGCCAGCCCGCCAGCCCGCCAGCCCGCCAGCCCGCCAGCCCGCCAGCCCGCCAGCCCGCCAGCCCGCCAGCCCGCCAGCCCGCCAGCCCGCCAGCCCGCCAGCCCGCCAGCCCGCCAGCCCGCCAGCCCGCCAGCCCGCCAGCCCGCCAGCCCGCCAGCCCGCCAGCCCGCCAGCCCGCCAGCCCGCCAGCCCGCCAGCCCGCCAGCCCGCCAGCCCGCCAGCCCGCCAGCCCGCCAGCCCGCCAGCCCGCCAGCCCGCCAGCCCGCCAGCCCGCCAGCCCGCCAGCCCGCCAGCCCGCCAGCCCGCCAGCCCGCCAGCCCGCCAGCCCGCCAGCCCGCCAGCCCGCCAGCCCGCCAGCCCGCCAGCCCGCCAGCCCGCCAGCCCGCCAGCCCGCCAGCCCGCCAGCCCGCCAGCCCGCCAGCCCGCCAGCCCGCCAGCCCGCCAGCCCGCCAGCCCGCCAGCCCGCCAGCCCGCCAGCCCGCCAGCCCGCCAGCCCGCCAGCCCGCCAGCCCGCCAGCCCGCCAGCCCGCCAGCCCGCCAGCCCGCCAGCCCGCCAGCCCGCCAGCCCGCCAGCCCGCCAGCCCGCCAGCCCGCCAGCCCGCCAGCCCGCCAGCCCGCCAGCCCGCCAGCCCGCCAGCCCGCCAGCCCGCCAGCCCGCCAGCCCGCCAGCCCGCCAGCCCGCCAGCCCGCCAGCCCGCCAGCCCGCCAGCCCGCCAGCCCGCCAGCCCGCCAGCCCGCCAGCCCGCCAGCCCGCCAGCCCGCCAGCCCGCCAGCCCGCCAGCCCGCCAGCCCGCCAGCCCGCCAGCCCGCCAGCCCGCCAGCCCGCCAGCCCGCCAGCCCGCCAGCCCGCCAGCCCGCCAGCCCGCCAGCCCGCCAGCCCGCCAGCCCGCCAGCCCGCCAGCCCGCCAGCCCGCCAGCCCGCCAGCCCGCCAGCCCGCCAGCGGCCCCGACGGCTTTGAGCAGCCTGCCGCGCCGGCTGTCGCGACCGGCGCGGACGGCGGCGAGGGTGACGATCGCGGCCGCGGCCAGCAGCCCGCCAGCCAACCCTCGCCGTGAGCCGTGAGCCGTGAGCCGTGAGCCGTGAGCCGTGAGCCGTGAGCCGTGAGCCGTGAGCCGTGAGCCGTGAGCGCGGCGCAGTCAATCGCTCGTCCGCCCGGCGCAACTCGGCGGCGGTTCCTGCCACCTCGACCGCGCGACCCGCCCGGTTTCCCCTCCCGTACATGCGAAACGGGCCCGCCCCGGCTGGGGACGGGCCCGTTCGCACGCGCGCGGGGTCACGGCACTCCGACGACACCCGTGCAGTAGTCCTCGATGTACGCGCGCTTCGCCGCTTCGCCGCGGTCCGTGCGCAGGAAGCGGGCCCAGGCCCGGCGCTCGTGGGCCGTTGTGTCCAGTTCCACCACGTTCTGCGTGGCGCGGAATGCTCCCGGCTTGGCCGGGTAGCGCTTGAACTCGTCGCCGTCCAGGAAGAAGATTGCCGTCCACAGCTCGTCCTTGCGCCACAGACCCACGATCAGGTAATAGCCGCCGTCGTGGTGCAACTGCGCGTAGCCGAGCTCGTTCTCGAACTCCAGCTCGCCCGACTCCGCCTGGTCGCGCAGGTACTGGCGCGCCTGCTCGCTGATCGCCGGCGCGGCCTCTTCGCCCTCTTCGCGGATGTCGTACCACTTCAGGTACGCGCCCGGCAGTCGCAGGTCTTCGCCCGGGTAGATCCGCTTCGCGACGTGCACCCACTCCTCCGGGATGTCCGCCAGCTCGCTCAGTTCCGTGATCGCTTTCGTCACTTGGCTACCGCCTCACCTGTGTAGAGCCCGTTCAGTTCGTACTCGCGCAGCTGCTTGTAGTCCGACTCGACCTGTTCCGGGTCGTCCGCCTCGAGGTAGACGTAGCCCACCGACGTCGCCAGGTCGACCGTCCGCCGCACGGGGCCCCCAGGCGGCGTCGTCAGCACCAGGTCGACGAACGACGGCAGCGCGCGCACCGCCGCGAACCCGGCCTCGTCCGGCACCACGCCGTCGCCCGGGCTGATCAACGTCACGTAGCGCAGGAACGACCGCGGCCGGTACGTCGGCAGCCGCCGCTCGGTCACCTCTTCGGGGCGCGCCACCGCCAGCGCCAGGCACTCGACCTGGTTGGTGCCGATGCACCGCGAGATCACCGCGGGCTGGTGCGACCCGCCCATCCGCGCGCCGGACTCGACCAGCACCGGACCGGTCGGGGTGAGCATCACCTCGGTGTGCCCGGCGCCGTTGCGGATCTCGAGCGCGTCCAGGACGTCCAGCGTGTAGCCGACCAGGTCCGCCACGCGCGGCTCCTCCAGCGGCACCGGCTGCTCGTAGTCGTACATCCAGTGGCCGCCGTCGAGGGCCCGCTTGTGGTAGCGCCACACCTCGACGACGTGGTGCACGCCGTCCCGGCTGACGGTGTTGACGAAGTACTCGTCCCCGTGCAGGTATTCCTGCGCCAGCACGGTGTCGTTGCGCGACCCGTACCGGGTGGTGCCGGCGAGGATCGCGGCGTGCCCGGTGCGCACCTCGTCGGCCGACCCGCAGATCCGGACGTTGTCCGTGCCCGCGCTCGCCAGCGGCTTCAGCACGACCGGCCAGTTGCCCAGCGCTTCCGCCCAGGCGACGACCTCGTCGGCGGACGGCGACGAGAACGACGCGGCCGTGGTGACACCCGCCTCCCGCACCGCCGCCACCATCTCGTACTTGTCGCGCCGCGCCCGTGGCCGGCTCATCCCGTTGCCGGGGGTGCCGAGCGCCGCCGACAGCTCGTCGGCCAGCAGCACTCCCGACTCGGTTCCGGCCAGCACGAACCCGACGTCGAGGCGCCGCAACGCTTCCGCGGTTTCGCCGACGTCGCCCTGATGCCGGACGTCGGCCGCCGCCGACCCGCGCAGGTGCACGTCCGGTGCCTCGGACCGGACGCGCACCGTCTCCAGCCCGTGCGCGGCCAGCGCCGCGGGCAGGTGCGCGGCGATGCCGTCCGCGTCGACGACCGCCACCCTCACGACGTGGCTCCGCCCAGCTGCGGGATCGACGCCGCCGCGAGGTCGAGCTGCTCTTCGTTGACGACGTCGTCTTCCAGCGTGCCGGCGAAGTACTTGTCGTAGGCGACGAGGTCGAAGTGGCCATGCCCGGACAGTCCGAAGAGGATGGTCCGGCTGACGCCTTCGGCGCGGCACTTCAGGGCTTCGTCGATCGCGCCGCGGATCGCGTGCGTCGACTCCGGCGCCGGCAGGATCCCTTCGGTGCGGGCGAACTGCACGCCCGCCTCGAAGCACCCGGTCTGCCCGACGGCGACCGGCTCGATCAGCTTGTCTTCGACCGCGCGGCTGACCAGCGGGCCGATGCCGTGCGCGCGCAGGCCGCCGGCGTGCACGGGCGGCGGCATGAACTCGTGGCCGAGGGTGTGCATCCGGAACAGCGGCCCGAGCCGGCCGGTGTCCGCGTAGTCGTAGGCGATGGTGCCGCGGGTCAGCGTGGGGCAGGCGGCCGGCTCGACGGCCAGCACCCGCACCGCGGGCCCGCCGCGCAGCTGCGCGCCGATGAAGGGGAACGTGAGCCCGGCGAGGTTGCTGCCGCCGCCGGAGCAGCCGACGATGACGTCCGGGTAGTCCCCGGCCAGTTCCATCTGCAGCAGGGCTTCCTGCCCGATGACGGTCTGGTGCAGCAGCACGTGGTTCGCGGCACTGCCGAGCACGTAACCCAGCGACGGGTCCTTCGCCGCCGTTTCCAGCGCCTCCGAAGTCGCGATGCCGAGGCTGCCGGGGGAGTCGGGGTATTTGGCCAGGATCTCCCGGCCCACCGCGGTTTCCGGGCTCGGGCTGGGGACGCACGTCGCGCCGTAGGACTCCATCAGCGCCCGGCGGTAGGGCTTCTGCTGGAAGCTCACCTTGACCATGAACACCTTGGCGGTCAGCCCGAAGAGCGCGGCCGACAGCGCTGTCGCGCTGCCCCACTGCCCGGCGCCGGTCTCGGTGATCAGGCCGGTCTTGCCCGCCTGCTTGTTGTAGTACGCCTGCGGGATCCCGGTGTTCGGCTTGTGGCTCCCGGACGGCGCGACACCCTCGTACTTGTAGTAGATCTTCGCCGGGGTGCCGAGGGCTTGTTCGAGCCGGCGCGCGCGGTAGAGGGGGCTGGGCCGCCACTGGGCGTAGAGCTGGCGCACCGGCTCCGGGATCTCGATGTCCCGTTCGGTGCTCAGTTCCTGGTCGATGATGGGCTCCGGCATCGTCGCGCCCATTTCGTCGCGAGTCAGCGGTGCCCCGGTCGCCGGGTTGAGCGCGGGCGCCAGCGGGGCGCCGGGCAGGTCGGCGGCAATGTTGTACCAGGTGCTCGGAATCTGGGACTCGTCGAGCTGGAACTTGCTTCTCTCCATCGCGGAGCCTCTCGTCGTTGTGCAGTACCGGATCCGACGCACGGCGGTGCCCGCCGGCACGCCCCGATGCTGCCGTCCCCGCCCGCCCGGGCACATCTCCCGGAGTGCGCGCTCTGGGCCACTTGCACCCCGGGTGCGCTAATTTCGTTTCAGAGCCACGAAAATGCGAGGGGAGTTCCCGTGGGACACGTAACGTCGGCCGACGGCACCGTCATCGAGTTCGACAAGGTCGGCTCCGGGCCGCCGCTGGTGCTGGTCGGCGGCACGTTCCAGTACCGCGCGTTCGACCCGCGCACGCAGGAGCTCACCGACCTGCTCGGCCGCGACTTCACGGTGTACCACTACGACCGCCGCGGCCGCGGCGGCAGCACCGACACCCCGCCGTACGCGGTCGAGCGCGAGCTCGAGGACCTGGCCGCCCTGATCGCCGACGCCGGCGGTTCGGCCCACCTGTTCGGCATGTCCGCCGGCACGGTGCTCGCCCTCGACGCCGCCGTCCGCCCCGGCAGCGGCGTGACGAAGCTGGCGACGTACGAGCCGCCGTTCATCACCGACGACACCCGCCCCCGGCCCTCCCCGGCGTTCCTGCCGAAGCTGACGGCGCTGATCGAGGACGGCCGTCGCGACGACGCTGTCGAGCTGTACCTGGCGGAGTCCTTCGGCGCCCCGCCGGAGCGGATCGCCGAGATGAAGGCATCGCCGCTGTGGCCGGGGTTCCTGGGCGTCGCGCCGACGCTGGTCTACGACAGCATCCTCCTGGGCGACGGCTCCCTGCCCGAAGGACGCTGGGCCGGCCTGACCCAGCCGGTCCTGGTCCTCGACGGCGGCGCGAGCCCGGAGTCGTTCGGCAACGCCGCGCAGGCGCTGACCGACGCCCTGCCCCACGCGCGGCGCCGGACGCTGCCCGGCCAGGAGCACGCGGTCGCGCCGGACGTCCTCACCGCCGCGCTCCGGGAGTTCTACCTCGACTGACCGCCGGGGGTACTCACGCGGCGTCCGATGTGGAGGCCGGCCCGTCCGGGGTCGGCTCCGCTGCCGGTGCGCGGGCGGCGCGTTCGGCCAGGTACCGCAGCTTCGTCAGGTGCCGCCGGACGAGCCCCGCGCGCCGGGCCTCGTCGAGGGTGGTTCGGGCGACGCGGTTGGTGCGCCGCCTCCGATGTCGTCCTTCTTGGTGGTCCACGGTGTGGTGCGCCTCCTTCGTGAATTCGCTCGATCGGGTGATGTATCGGACGCACGGCGGGCGTCATCGCTGGGCGTGACCGAACGCGTGCGGAAAGCCTCAGGTAACAAGGTTGTCTCGGGATGGGCTCGGTCAGAACCGTTGGGCCACCTGGCCGCTCTCACGATGCGACTTCCGGAGTCCGCCTGCCCGGGATGACTGTCCAAAGTGGGGACAGGCCGATGGCGCGGGAGAAGGGCCCCGACGTGGGGCCGGTCACGATGGCCAGGGGGCGTCGTGCGCAGCCGCGCACGACGTCTTCCCTGGTGGCGCCCCCGGCAGGACTCGAACCTGCGACCTAGAGATTAGAAGGCTCTTGCTCTATCCAGCTGAGCTACGAGGGCCCGCGCCGACGGCTGCTGCCGGTAACCCGGCACTGGCAGCTTAGTCGTCGCCATCCTCTCGATCGTTCGACACCGGCGAATCGTTTCAGGTCTCGTTCGACGGAATTCGGAAGTTCGGTGGAAGGCTCGTCGAGAGCGTGGTGTAGACCTCCTTGAGTGTCGGGTGCGGTGCTGAGGGTGACCGGACGGGCTTCCGGACGAGCCCCGAACCTGTAATCTGGCGATCAGAAGGCTCTTGCTGTGTCCAGCCCGACCACGCTCGCCCGCACGTCCCTGCGGCCGGGCAGGCAGCGCCGCGAGCGTCCGCACGCCGCTGCTTACCCGCCGCGGCGGGCGGCGCGGTGGTCTCCTCACCTGCAGGAATGTGGTTCGAGGCAGCTTTGGGTCATGGCCGCCGGGACTGGTGGGGCCGGCGACCCGGTGGACTCCTCCGAGACGGTTGTGGGTGGGTTGCGCCTTGCCGGAGTGCGCGGTTCGGCCGGGCCGCCGAGTTGCTGGCGCGCTTCGGTGAGGCGAGTGCCGCCGGCGGCTTGTGGTCGGTGGTGACGGTTGGTCTGACCGCTGTCGTGGGTGGTGGGCTGGTCGGGAAGCCGGTTGCGGGTGACCCGGGCCGCGGTGCGGTGAGGTTGCGCCCCGGCAGAACTCGAACCCGCGACCTAGATTAGAAGGCTCTTGCTGCGGTTGGGCGAGGCTCCTGGCCTGCGCCGCACGCGGGCGGAGAACGCAGTGGTTGGTCAGGGGCCCTCTGTGGGCTTTCCTGGCGCGGTCGCCGGGCCTGACGGCTGGAAGGACCGAGGACCTGGCCGGCTGCCCTCA
This sequence comes from Amycolatopsis sp. MEPSY49, assembly GCF_051337345.1. Taxonomy (NCBI): domain Bacteria; kingdom Bacillati; phylum Actinomycetota; class Actinomycetes; order Pseudonocardiales; family Pseudonocardiaceae; genus Amycolatopsis; species Amycolatopsis sp. MEPSY49. The sequence continues at coordinate 100,312 of NZ_JBDLYJ010000003.1, forward strand.
GGACCGCGCTGGACCCGACCACGGCCGGAAGCCGCCCGGGTGGGTGTAACGCGGCGGTGATCGCTCTGGGAAGCCCGTGGGCGCGCCCCGCCGCTGGGGCGCGCCCACGGGGTGGGGCCGCTTCGGGGGAGCGGCCCCGGTCGGGTCCGGCCGCCGCCGCGAGCCGGCTCCCCCCTTGGAGCGGACGGCGGTGCGGGCCCGGGTCGGGGTGGGCGTCACTCCCAGAGCTGGATCCCGCGGACCAGGAACGGCGCGTCCGGCACGAACGTGCCGCCGCCCGGGTAGGTGACGAAGTCTCCCTCCGTCGAGCACTCCTCGCTCTGGTACACCGTGACGTCCCGCGTCAGCAGATTCGCGAACGACGATCCCGCGAATCCCTCGGGTAGCGGAATGCATTCCCCGGGATTCGTCGTGCGCAAATCGAATCGCGAGATCTCGCCGCCGTAGTCGTTCGCCGACCACAGGCAGAATTCGCCCTTCTGGCACCCGGGACCGGGCGCGGCCTGAGCGGTTCCGACGCTGGTCAGGAGACCCAACGCGGCCAGGATCAGCAGGTGCGGCAACCGGGCGCGGAAACGGCGTGCGGACATCGTGGATTTCCCCTCTGGATTCGCGGCTTCGGGGCCGCGGTGAACTGGTGATTCCAGATTGGCGGGTGGCGGGAGATTTGTCAGCCCGCGATTTCGGATCTGTGGACAACCGGGCCCCGCCCGGCGACCTGTCCACAGATCCGCGAACGGTCTTGCGGGCGGACGAACGCGGTGCTACGCGGGGCCCGTGCTGCCCCGCACCACCAGCGAAATCGGCACCTCGGACGGCGCCGGCACCGAGCCGCCGGCCAGCAGCCGCAGCACCAGCTCCCCGGCGATCCGGCCCTTCGCCGCGAGGTCCTGCCGGACCGTCGTCAGCGGCGGGGACGACCACGACGCCGGCGGGCTGTCGTCGAACCCGACCACCGAAAGCTCCGCCGGCACGCGGATCCCCAGCTGCCCTGCCGCCGCGAGCACCGCCAGCGCGAGCTGGTCGGACATGCACAGCACCGCGGTCGGCCGCGGCGTCGCCCTCAGCAGCGCGAACGCCCCGGGCAACGCACTCTCCACGCTCAGCCCGGCCGCCTCGCGAACGACGACCGAGGCCGAGCCCAGTTCGCCCAAGTAGCCGGCCAGCCGCTCGCGCGTGTCGCGGAACGAAGCAGCAGCCGCGGCCTCGAGCGACAGACCGCCGCCACCAGGCGTGACCCGGCTGCAAGCCGCGAAGATCCCGAACCGCCGATGGCCCAGCGAGACGAGGTGCCGTGCCGCCAGCGCCGCCCCCGCCCGGTCCTCGCAGCCGATCCGCGCCGCGCCGGGCAGCAGCGGCTGGTCGATCACCACCAGCGGCAACCCCCGCGCGCGCACCGAATCCAGCGCCGGAGCGCCGTCGGCCAGCGAATACGCCACCGCGATGTCGGCCTGCGCGGTCAGCACCTGCGAAGCCGGCGGCCCGCCGGAAGCACCGCCCGGCAGGAGCAGTAAGGCGTGCGGGTCGACCACCCGGGCCAGCGCGTCCAGCGTCAGGGACAGCGCCGGGTCGGAGAACGCCGCCGACAGCGACGTGTCCAGCAGCACCGCGACCGCCCCGGTCCGGCTGGTCGCGAGGCTGCGCGCGGTCGGGTCCGGGCCGGCATAACCCAGTGAAGCGGCCGCCCGCAGAACCTGCTCACGCAGCTGGGAAGACAGCTGGTCAGGCCGGTTGTACGCGTTCGAAACGGTGGCCCGCGAAACACCCACGGCCGACGCGACATCGTCGAGCGTGGGACGGCGGCGCCGGGTCATCCGCGCAGTGTAGCCATGGACTTTCTGAAGCGCTTCAGTCACGCTGGGAGCCATGCGGGATCGGTTCGCGGTGTTCGTCGTCTTCGCGCTCAACGGCCTCGCGCTGGGGTCCTGGGCGTCCCGCACGCCCGCGCTCGCGGCCCAGGTGCACGCCTCGCCCGGCGTCTTCGGCCTGGCACTGCTCGGCGCCAGCGTCGGGATGCTCGCCGCCGCCTCGGTGTCCGGCCGGATCATCGAACGCGCCGGCGCGCGCGTGGTCGTCGCCGGCAGCACCGCGAGCGCGGCCGGCTCGATGGTGCTGGTCGGGTTCGCCCCCACCGTGCCGCTGCTGGCCGGCGCCCTGCTCCTGATCGGCGCGAGCGTCGGGATGCTCGACGTCGCGATGAACGTCGCCGCGGTCGCCGTCGAACGCCGGATCCGCCGCGCGATCATGCCCGAGTTCCACGCGGGGTTCAGCTTCGGCGCCCTCGCCGGTTCCCTGGCCGCGGGCCTCGCCGCCGGCCACGGCTGGTCCCCGGCGCGTCACCTGACCGTGGCCGCCGTCGTCGCCGTCGCGGTGCTGCTGCCCATCCTCCGCGCGGTCCCGGGCAGCCGTCCCGAGCACCGCGAGCAGGTCACGCCGAGCCGGGCGCCGATCCGCCGCCCGGTGCTGTGGCTGCTCGCCGCGGTCGCGTTGTGCTCGGCGATCGCCGAAGGGGCGTCGTCGGACTGGTCCGCGCTGCTCATGACGGTCGAACGCGGTGTCGGCCAAGGCGCCGCGGCGCTCGCGTTCGCCGGCTTCCAGCTGGTCATGGCCCTGACCCGGCTCGCCGGAACGTATGCGCAACGCCGCTTCGGTCCCACCCGCTGCCTGGCCGCGGGTTCGGTCCTCGCCGCCGTCGGCCTGCTCGCAGCGGCCGCGATCCCGGTCGCCGCGGTCGGCTACGTCGGCTTCGCGCTCGCCGGCGCGGGCCTGGCCGCCTCGTTCCCGATGGCGCTGAGCCTGGCCGGCGACGCCGGGAAACAAGGCGGCGGCGAACGCGAGATCGGCTTCGTCACGGCCATCGCGTACACCGGGTTCCTCGCCGGGCCGCCGATCGTCGGCGGCATCGCGCAGGTGTCGGACTACGGCGTGGCGTTCGGGTTTGTCGCGCTGGTCGCCGCGCTGATCCTGCCCGCCGCCCTCGGTGCCCGGCGGGCGCGGAAGCGGGAGGAAGCCGCAGTGACCGTCGAATCGTGACGAAAAACCGGGAGCCGGGTGCGAAGGGCGTGCGTCTCTCCCGTACGGCCTCTACCGCCGTAGCCCCGTTGACAGTGCGGAACCAGGCGGGGCAAGCTGAGCGCGTCGTAAACTGAAATGAATGAGCCGACGTTACGAGTTCAGGTGGGCTGGTCAAGGTAGGGGCCTTGACCCGGGGAGGACGTCGTGAGGGTTGTGCTGCTCGGCGGCGCGGGGGCGCTCGCCGGTGGAGCCGGGCTCCCGCTCGTGCAGGGGGCGGTGCCGAGGCTCGTGCTCGTGCCGGTCGCGTTCCGGCTCGCGTTGTTCCTGCAAGCGATCTGGTCCGGCGGCCCGCTGGGCGCGCCGGTGCTCGGCCTGGCCATCGCGCTCTACCTCGTGCCGAACCTGGCGGAGGTGGCCTGGGTCTTCCACCGCAGCACGGGCATCCGGCCGGTGCTCGTCGCCGACACCGCGTACACGCTCGTCACGAGCTTCGCGGCGGCGCTGTTCGCTCCGGCTCTGCTTCCCTTGACCTGGCCCAACATCATGGGCACGGTCATGGTCTGGACGCTGCTGCGCGGCGCCCCCGCCGGGGCCGTCGCGATCACCGGCGCCGTGCTCCTGCGCTACGGCACGGCCGTGGTGTCCGGGACGTCGGCGCCCGCGACGTGGATCGTGCTCGCCCTGGTCGCGGCCGCCGCGACGGCGCTGGCGATCGTCATGCTGGTCGCCGGCTCGATGCGGTTCGCGCACCGGCTGGGGGAGCAGCGCGGCCGGGCCGCCGAACGCGAGCGGCACCGGCGCGACGTCCACGACACCGTCCTGCAGGTGATGGAGTCGCTCGCGCTGCCGGCGCCCCGCGACGCCCTCGACCCGGTCGGCAGCCTCGACCAGGTCCGCAGCATCGCCCGCGCGCACGCGCTGCGCCTGCGGCTGAGCCTCGACGGCGACGCACCCGCCGAGCCGGGCGGCCTCGAGCACCGCCTGGGCGCGCTCGCGGTCGAGATGACGGCGGAAGGCCTGCGCGTCGACCTCGTCCCGCTCGCGAAGCCGTCCGACGTCCCCGAGAGCGTCGTCAACTCCTTGCACGACGCCGCTCGCGAAGCGCTGCGAAACACGTTGAAGCACGCGAAAACGTCGAAAGCCGTCATGTGCCTCGAAGAGCACGACGGCGTCGTCACGGTCTCCGTGCGCGACCACGGAACGGGTTTCGACGTCGGCGCGCGCCGCGGCGGCTTCGGCATCGAGAACTCGATCCACGCCCGGATGGCCGAGATCGGCGGCACCGCGCGGATCGACTCGGCGCCTGGCCAGGGCACCCGCGTCGTGCTGACCGCGCCGCTAGAGCTGCGTTTCCCCGTCGGGTGAGTCGCGCCACTGCGCGAACGGGCGGTCGAGCGACCACTTGCCGTCGGACTCGGTAAGGACGCGGTATTCGCAGGTCCCCGGGTTGGACAGCGACTCGAACAGTTCGATGCTCCAGCCGAACAGCCGGCGGCACAGCAGCCGCAGCGTGAGCCCGTGCGACACGATCAGGACCGTCTCGGGGTGACTTTCGTCGCGCAGGCGCAGGTCCGAGAGGAACGCGGCGACGCGGTCGTCGACGTCCGCGCCCGACTCGCCGAACGGCAGCCGGTAGAAGAAGTGCCCGAACTCGTTGCGCCGCGCCTTCTGGATCTCCTGGTCGGCCGGGTCCTGCAGGTTGCCCCAGTCCTGTTCGCGCAGCCGCGGCTCCTGCAGCAGCCGCTCGCACGACGCCTCGATGTTCAGCAGCCGCAACGTCTCCCGCGTCCGCAGGTACGGGCTGACGTAGACGGCCGGCCGCTCGCCGTCGAGCAGCCGGGCGATCTCCGGACCCGCCGCAAGCGCTTCCCGTTCGCCCTTTTCCGTCAGCGGCAGGGCGTGGTCCGGGATCCGCGTGTAGGCGAGCTCGTCGACGTTGCCGAGCGACTCGGCGTGCCGCAGCAGGATCATCTTCACGCTCCCATCCTGCCCGTCACACGGGCCTGACCGGGGCTGGGCATACCCTCAGTGGCGTGTCCGCGACGAAATCCGACGTCCCCACCCAGCGCCGGGCCAGCGTGCTGCCCCTGCTCGCGGTCGGCGTGCTGCTGGCCGCCGTCGTCGCGATCGGGCTGATCGCGCTCACCGGCGGCGCCGGGTACGTCATCGCCGGCCTGCCGGATCCGGGGCTGGTCACCAAGTACGGCATCACGGTCATGCGCGTCCTCTCCGAGGCCGCGTCGGTGATCTGCGTCGGCTCGCTGCTGCTGGCCGCGTTCCTGGTGCCGCCGCAGAAGTCCGGCACGCTCGGCCCGGAGGGCTACGGCGCTCTGCGCGCGGCGGGGATCGCCGCCTGGGTGTGGTTCGGCGCGGCCCTGCTCTCGGTCGCGTTCACCGCCGCCGACACCGCCGGGAAGCCGTTCGGCGACGTCCTCGACCCGCAGACGCTGCTCGACCTCGTCGGCGCCATCGAACAGCCCAAGGCCTGGCTGTGGACGGCGCTGATCGCCGTCCTCGTCGCCCTCGGCTGCCGGCTCGCGCTGTCCTGGGGCTGGACGGCCGTGCTGTTCTTCCTGGCCGTGGGCGGGCTGGTCCCGGTCGCGGTCACCGGTCACTCGGCCAGCGGCGGCTCGCACGACGTCGCCACCAACAGCCTGCTGTTCCACCTCGTCGCCGCGTCCTTCTGGGTCGGCGGCCTGGTCGCCCTGCTGGCCCTCGGGTACCGGCGCGGCAACCACCTGAGCCTGGCCGCGCGGCGGTTCTCGCGGCTGGCGCTGGTGTGCTGGATCGTGATGGCGATCTCCGGCGTGATCAACGCGCTGGTCCGGATCGGCCTCAACGACCTCTTCACGACCGACTACGGCCTCCTGGTCGTCGCCAAGACGGTCGCGCTCCTGCTGCTCGGCGTCTTCGGCCACCAGCAGCGGCAGAAGGGCGTGGCGGACCTCGTCGACGGCAAGGGCGGCGCGCAGCTGCTGCGCCTGGCCGCGGTCGAGATCCTGATCATGTTCGTCACGATCGGGATCGCGTCCGGGCTGGCCCGGACGCCGCCACCGGCCGACGCGATCACCCAGCCGTCCACCACCGAGCTGCTGATCGGCTACAACCTCGACGGCCCGCCGACGGTCTGGCGCCTGCTCTTCGACACCCGATTCGACCTGGTCTACGGCACGCTCGCGCTCGTCCTCGGCGGCCTGTACCTGGCCGGCGTGCGCCGGCTGCTGCGCCGCGGCGACACCTGGCCGGTCGGCCGCACCGTCGCCTGGATCGTCGGCTGCGTCGTGTTGCTGATGGCGACGTCGTCGGGCATCGGCCGCTACGCGCCCGCGATGTTCAGCGTGCACATGGGCAACCACATGCTGCTCTCGATGGTGGCGCCGGTGCTGTTCGTGCTCGGCGGGCCGGTGACGCTCGCGCTGCGCGCCCTGCCCGCGGCCGGCAAGGACGCCCCGCCGGGACCGCGCGAGTGGATCGTCGCGGCGGTGCACTCGCCGGTGTCGCGGTTCCTCACCCACCCGGTCGTCGCGCTGCTGCTGTTCGTCGGCTCGTTCTACGCGCTGTACTTCTCCGGGCTGTTCGACACCGCGCTGAACTACCACTGGGCGCACCTGGCGATGAACGCGCACTTCCTGCTCGCCGGCTACGTCTTCTACTGGCCGGTGATCGGCGTCGACCCGGCGCCGCGGCGGATCCCGTACCTCGGCCGGCTCGGCATGATGTTCGCCGCGATGCCGTTCCACGCCTTCTTCGGCGTGATCCTGATGAGCAAGCAGACCGTCATCGGGCAGGCGTTCTACAGCCAGCTGCACCTGCCGTGGGTGACCGACCTGCTCGTCGACCAGCGGCTCGGCGGCGGCATCGCGTGGGCGTCCGGTGAGCTCCCGGTGCTGCTCGTGCTGATCGCGCTGCTGGTGCAGTGGTCGCGCCAGGACGAGCGCGAGGCGAAGCGGCGTGACCGGCGCGAAGCGGCGACCGGTGACGAGGAGCTGAACGCCTACAACGCGATGCTGAAGAACCTCGCGGAGGGGAAGCGACCCTCGGGCTCCAGTTGAGGTTGAGGGCGCGGAAAAACAGCGCTTCCGGTGATCCGGGACTGACTTTCGGTAGTCCGACGGTGACCGGCGTCGAGCCGCGATCAGGTGCGCTCTACGATCGTCGGTATGGCCGAGTTCATCTACACCATGAAGAAGGTGCGCAAGACCGTCGGGGACAAGGTCATCCTCGACGACGTCAGCACCGCGTTCTACCCCGGCGCCAAGATCGGCGTGGTCGGGCCGAACGGTGCCGGTAAGTCCACCGTTCTCAAGATCATGGCGGGGATCGAGCAGGCCAGCAACGGCGAGGCGTTCCTCCAGCCCGGTGCCAGCGTCGGCATCCTCATGCAGGAGCCGGAGCTCAACGAGGAGAAGACGGTCCGGCAGAACGTCGAGGAGGGGCTCGGCGAGATCAAGACCAAGCTCGACCGCTACAACGAGATCGCCGAGCTGATGGCGACCGACTACAGCGATGAGCTCATGGAGGAGATGGGCAAGCTCCAGGAGGACCTGGACCACGCCGACGCCTGGGAGCTCGACTCGACCGTCGAGCAGGCCATGGACGCGCTGCGCTGCCCGCCGGCCGACGAAGGCGTCTCGCACCTCTCCGGGGGCGAGCGCCGCCGCGTCGCGCTGTGCAAGCTGCTGCTGTCGGCGCCCGACCTGCTGCTGCTCGACGAGCCCACCAACCACCTGGACGCCGAGAGTGTCCTGTGGCTGGAGCAGTTCCTGGCCCGCTACGCCGGCGCTGTCCTCGCCGTCACCCACGACCGGTACTTCCTCGACAACGTGGCCCAGTGGATCATGGAGCTGGACCGCGGCCGCGTCGTCGGCTACGAGGGCAACTACTCGACGTACCTGGAGAAGAAGCGCGAGCGGCTCGAGGTCCAGGGCAAGAAGGACGCGAAGCTCGCGAAGCGCCTGAAGACCGAGCTCGAGTGGGTCCGGTCCAACGCCAAGGCGCGCCAGACGAAGTCCCGGTCGCGGCTCGACCGCTACGAGGAGATGGCGGCGGAGGCGGACAAGCACCGCAAGCTCGACTTCGAGGAGATCCAGATCCCGCCGGGCCCGCGGCTGGGCAACGTCGTGGTCGAGGTCGAGAAGCTGCAGAAGGGCTTCGACGACCGCGTGCTCATCGACGGGCTGTCGTTCAACCTCCCGCGCAACGGCATCGTCGGCGTGATCGGCCCGAACGGCGTCGGCAAGACGACGCTGTTCAAGACCATCGTCGGGCTCGAGGAGCCGGACGACGGCGTGGTCAAGATCGGCGAGACGGTCAAGCTGTCCTATGTGGACCAGAACCGCGGCGGGATCGACCCGAAGAAGACCGTCTGGCAGGTCGTCTCCGACGAGCTGGACTACATCCACGTCGGCCAGACCGAAATGCCGTCGCGGGCGTACGTCAGCGCGTTCGGCTTCAAGGGCCCGGACCAGCAGAAGCCGGCGGGCGTGCTCTCCGGTGGTGAGCGCAACCGGCTCAACCTGGCGCTGACGCTCAAGCAGGGCGGGAACCTGATCCTGCTCGACGAGCCGACGAACGACCTGGACGTCGAGACGCTGGGCTCGCTGGAGAACGCGCTGGAGCAGTTCCCCGGCTGCGCCGTGGTGATTTCGCACGACCGGTGGTTCCTCGACCGGGTCGCGACGCACATCCTCGCCTGGGAAGGCACGGACGAAGACCCGGCCAAGTGGTTCTGGTTCGAGGGCAACTTCGAAGGGTACGAGAAGAACAAGGTGGAGCGGATGGGCGCCGAGGCTGCCCGCCCGCACCGTGTCACCCACCGCAAGCTGACCCGCGACTGAGGGGGCGGGTTTCCCCGTGGAAGCCAGCGAACAGCACCGGACGGGCCCGCTCTCCCCGGGGAGCGGGCGTCCCGTCCATGCCGGGGAAACCCTCTCCGCAGTCGGCCGGCTGATCGAACGCGCGGACGCGCTGCACCTGCGCGCGCCCGAACTCGCGCTGGTCCTCGGCGAGCGCGCGGCCGCGCTCTCGGAAGCCGCCGGCGCCGACGAGCAGTGGATCCGGGCCGAGAGCCTGGTCGTCTCCGCGCGCGTCCGGCTCGGGATGCGCCCGGGCACGGTCGGGCGCGCGGTCGCGGCCCTGCGCGCGGCCGAGCACGCCGGCTACGGCGACATCGCCGCCCGGCTGCGCATCGACCTCGCCGTGTGCGCCCGCAGCCTGGGCGTGCCGCTGACGGGCCTCGCCGCGCTGCGGCCGGTGCTCACCGACCCGGTCGTCTCGCCGGTGCACCGCGCCGCCGCGCTGACGCACTTGGTCGGCTGCCTCGGGTTGCTGGGGCGGAAGGCGGAGCTGGACCGGGTGCTCGTCGAGGCGGACAAGCTCGTCCTCGGCGACGAGTCCCTGAGCGCCGACACCCAGTTGCTGGTGCGGGCGCTGCTGCGCGTCGGTACGGCGTCGCACCGGCGCCGGCACGGGGATCTGACGGCCGCGGCCGACGCCGCCCGGACGGGTTTGGGCTTTCTGGAGAAGCTGGACAACCCGGCCGACGACGGCGGTCTCGTCCGGATCCGGCTGGTGCTGCTGCTGGTCAGCACGCTGCTCGACCGCGGCGACACGGAAATGGCGTACGAGATCGCCGAGCCGGTGCTGGCCGAGCCGGTGCGCGCGGCGGGCGTCGCGCCGATGGGCTGGCTGCGGCTGGCCGTCGCGACGCGCATCCACCTGCCCGCGGGCTCCGGGGAGGCGGCCACCGAGCTGGTCCGCGAAGCCGTGGCGAGCACCGACCGGCACGGGCTGTCCGCGGTGACCGCGCGGTTGTGGCTGGAGCTGGCGCAGCTGGAGGAGCGGTTCGGGCAGGCCGAGGAAGCCATCGCGTGCCTGTACCGCTCGCGGGCGGCCGAGCAGCTGCACGCGCGGTCCCGGCGGCAGGCGTGCAGCGTGCTGGCCGGTGAGTTCGGCACGGGCGAGCCGGCGTCGATCGACCTCGACGAGGTGCTGAAGGCGGTGCCGTCCGGGGCTTCGCCCCGAGCCGGGGGCGCTGCCACCCGGACCCCCGAAAGCAGCGTGCCGTCGCGGCCGGTTCCGGTCGTGGCGGCCGAACCAGCCGCACCGGTCGCGCCCGCGCCGAAGACGCCGGCTTGGTCCTTCGGCCGCGAGGAGACGCCGGAGCCGCAGCCGGCGCCCGCGTGGTCGTTCGAGCGGCCGCGGGTGACCGCCGACGCCGCCGAGACGTCGGTGATGCCGGCGGTGCGGGACGAGCCCGCCGAGCCGCGCGTGCGCCCGGAGCCGGTGGTCGTGGAACGGCGGCGGCCCGAGCCAACCGAGGTGCAGCCGACGGGACGCCGGCGGGCGCCCGAGATCCGGTCGGAGCCCATCGAGGTGAAGCCGGCTCCGGTCGAGCCGGAACACCGGCGTGAGCCGGTCGAGGTGCGGTCGGCCGAGTTCGAGCCGGCACGGCGGAAGGCCGAGCCCATCGAGGTGCGGTCGGCCGAGCCGGAGCCCGTCGAGCCCGCGCGCCGGCGCGCGCCGGAGCCGGTCGAGGTGCGGTCGGCTTCCGTCGACCCGCCGTGGCGGCGTGAGTCGCCCGGTCAGGCGCGGCCGCTTCCGCCGGACCCCGCCGAAGCGCCGTCGTCCGGACGCCGGCGCGCGCCGGAGGTCCCCGCCGAGCCGATCGAGGTCCGCGCCACGGCCCGAACCAACGGCGAACCGGTCGAGCCGCCGGCGCCGCAGGAAAGCGAGAAACCCAAGTTCTCCTGGGCGGCCCTCGCCGAAGCACGGCTGCGGGAGACCGCCGCCGACCGCGATTCGGCGCCCACGCGCGTCACGCCGGCGTTGCCGCTCGCGCCCGAACCCGCCGCCGAGCGGGAGCCGTGGGACGAGCGGCGCGAACCGCAGCCGTCGACGCGGCACGACGCCGAGCACGGTTCCGAGGCCGCCCGGTCGGTGCTGGACCGGCTGGGAATCTCGTCGTCGGGCGGAGCGAGCGGTGGGCGTCGCCGCGCGGAGGACGCCGAGACCCGCGCGGAGGAGCCGCCACCGCGGCCCGAGCCGGAGCTGGCCCCGCCGCCGCGGCCGGAGGACGAGCCGCCGTCGGTGCCGGACTATCGCGACGAAGCCGAGCCCTGGCTGCCGCGGCTGCGGATGCCGCCGTCGCTGGAGCCGATGGAGGACTTCGGCCACTGGACCCCGGCGACGGCACCGTTCCCGGAGAGCTACGCGCGCGCGATCGCGGAGGACGAGCCCCCGCCGGACGCGGGTCTCGCCGACCTCCTCGCCCGCGCGCTGGCGGAGCACCAGGCGGGCACCGCGAGCGCCGCGGCGCTCGTCAAGCAGCTGGGTTCGCAGGACACGGGCCGCCGCAACGGGCACGGGCGCAACGGCCACGGAGCCGAGGTCTCGGACTCCCGCCGCCACGGCTCGGGCGACTGACCCCGAGCCCGCACCGCCGCCGAAGGCCGGTCCGATCGGCCTCCGGTCGCCGAGACACCCCTATTCGTCGCCGACTCGCCACCGGTCCGGGCGAGTGGTCTCCGTCGCACCCCGAAGGTCGCCGACCGGCCGACAGCCTTCGCCGAGCGGCACCCGCCCGGCTCGACTGAACCGATCACGTTGGCTCCGCAGCAGGTAACGCCCGGCGAGCCCGGCTGGTCAGCGCCGCGGACCCCGCCGGAAGGCAACCCGTCAGTAGCTTGACCGATCACGCGAATCCGCTGGCCGGGAAGGGTTTTCTCAACCTAGGGAACCCCCGGGTCTTCATGCGTTCCCCGATCGCGGCGCATTAGTGTGGGGTGGTCCGGTTCACCGCCGAACCGGGCCGGTACCACCCACGCACACTGGAGAGTTGCCTCGAATGAGCTCGACCGGAGTCTCGTCCCCACCCGGAACCGGAGCCGACACCGAACCGGAGTTCGGCCGGCGTTCCCCGGCCAGCCCGGAGCAGATCAGGGACGACCTGATCGACGCCGCCGCCGGGCTCGCGCCGGAGATCGGGGAGCTGATCCGGCTCTACTACCGGCACATCCCGGCCGAGGAGATCGTCGGCGACGAGCCCGTCAACCTCGTCGGCGCGGTGCGCTCGCACCTGCAGCTCGCGAAGTCCCGGATGCCCGGCCGCCCGGCCGTGCGGCTGCTCAACCCGACCGTCGCCGAGGACGGGTGGGCGCGCGAAGCCACCGTCGTGCAGGTCGTCACCGACGACATGCCCTACCTGGTCGACTCGATCGCCGCGGAGTTCGCCCGTGACGGCGTGCAGGTGCAGCGGATCGTCCACCCGATCGTCGTCGTCAGCCGCGACCTGACCGGCGAGCTGCAGGAAGTCCACCCCGAGGCCGACCCGGCCGAGCCGCCCGCGAACTCGGCCGCCGAGTCGTGGATGTACATCGAGATCGACTTCGTCACCGACCCGAACCGGGCCCGCGAACTCGACAACCGCCTCTCCAGCGTCCTCGGGGACGTCCGCGAGGTCGTCGAGGACGCCGAAAAGATGGCCCAGACGGCCTGCCAGCTGGCGAGCGAACTCGAAACCGATCCGCCACACCTGCCGCAGGCCGAGGTCGCCGAAGGCGCCCGCCTCCTGCGGTGGCTGGCCGACGGGCACTTCACCTTCCTCGGTTACCGCCGCTACGAGCTGGTCGAGAACCCGCACGCGGAGTCCGGCGACCCCGCCCTGCGCGCGGTCCTGGCCTCCGGGCTCGGCGTGCTGCGCCAGGACAGCCTCGCCGCCCGCGGGCTCACCGCGGGGCCGGACACCGCCGCGTCCGCGCTGGCGCCGTCGCTGCTGGTGCTGACCCAGGCGAGCGCGCCCTCGACCGTGCACCGGCCGGTCTACCCGTACTACGTCGGCGTGAAGACCTTCGACGCCGAAGGCAAGGTCACCGGCGAACACCGCTTCCTCGGCATGTTCACCACCACGGCGCTGCACGAGAACGTCCTCGACATCCCGGTGGTCTGCAACCGCGTCCGCGAGGTGATCCACCGCGCCGGGTTCCCGATGGAGTCCTTCTCCGGCCAGCGGATGCTCGAGGTGCTGCAGAACTGGCCGCGCGCCGACCTGTTCTCCGCCGACACCGACTCGCTGTACTCGACGACGACCGGCGCGATCACGCTCTCGGACCGCCGCCGGCTGCGGCTGTTCCTGCGCCGCGACCCGTACGGCCGCTTCTACTCCTGCCTCGTCTACCTCCCGCAGGACCGCTACACGACGCGGTCGCGGCTGGCGATGCAGGAAGTCCTGCTCGAGGAGCTCGAAGGCACCCAGCTCGAGTACAGCGCGCGGATCGGCGAGACCGTCCTCGCGCAGGTGCACTTCATGGTCCACACCGATCCCGCGCGCCGGCTGGAGCCGGACACGCAGCGGATCCAGGAGCGGCTGAACGACGCCGTCCGCAGCTGGGACGACCGGATGATCGAGGCGGTCCTCGACGAGCGCCGCGAGCAGTCGGACGGCGGCGTGGCCGTCGGCGTCCTCGGCGAGGAGTCGGCGACCGAGCAGGGCCAGCGCTTCGCGAGCGTCTTCCCGGAGGGCTACAAGGAGGACTTCTCGGCCCGGGAGGCGCTGGCCGACCTGCGTTCGCTCGACTCGCTGACCGACGAGGGCGATCTCGCGCTGTCGTTCTACCGGCCGGCCGACGCCGAACCGGGCGAACGGCGCTTCAAGCTGTACCTGCGCGGCGAGGGCGTCACCCTGTCGAAGGTGCTGCCGGTGCTGCAGGCCATGGGCGTCGAGGTGGTCGACGAACGGCCGTACGAGCTGCACCGCGAAGACGGCGGCGCCTGCTGGATCTACGACTTCGGCCTGCGCGTCGCCCAGAAGATGCTCGACGAGACCGACGACCACGCGGTCGACCAGCTGCGCGGCCGGTTCCAGGACGCCTTCGAGGCCGCCTGGCGCGGGGACGCCGAGGTGGACGGGCTCAACGGCCTGGTCCTGCGCGCCGGGCTCACCTGGCGGCAGGTGGCCGTGCTTCGCGCGTACTCGCGGTACCTGCGCCAGGCCGGCAGCGCGTTCTCCCAGGACTACATCCAGAACACGCTGGTGAACCACACCCAGGTCGCCACGAAGCTGCTGCGGCTGTTCGAGGCGCGCTTCGACCCGAAGCTGGGCGACGCCGACCGCGAGTCGGCCACCGAAGCGCTCGCCGGTGAGCTGAGCGCGATGATCGACGAGGTCACCAGCCTCGACGAGGACCGCATCCTGCGCCGGCTGATGGCCGTCATCCGCGCCACGCTGCGGACGAACTACCACGTCCGCGACCACGACGGAAATCCCCGCCAGTACCTGGCGATCAAGCTCGACCCGGCCGGCGTGCCGGACCTGCCGGAGCCACGGCCGCGGTTCGAGATCTTCGTGTACTCGCCGCGCGTCGAAGGCGTGCATCTGCGCTTCGGCGAGGTCGCGCGCGGTGGCCTGCGCTGGTCGGACCGGCGCGAGGACTTCCGCACCGAGATCCTCGGCCTGGTCAAGGCGCAGGCGGTGAAGAACGCGGTGATCGTGCCGGTCGGCGCGAAGGGCGGCTTCGTCGTGAAGAGCCCGCCCGCCCCGACCGGCGACGCGAGCATCGACCGCGACGCCCAGCTCACCGAGGGCATCGCCTGCTACCGCATGTTCATCTCCGGCCTGCTCGACCTGACCGACAACCGGATCGAGGGCAAGACCGTGCCCGCGCCGGGCGTCGTCCGGCACGACGCCGACGACTCGTACCTGGTCGTCGCGGCCGACAAGGGCACCGCGAAGTTCTCCGACATCGCGAACGAGGTCTCGGCGCAGTACGGCTTCTGGCTCGGCGACGCGTTCGCCTCCGGCGGCTCGGTCGGCTACGACCACAAGGCCATGGGCATCACGGCGAAGGGTGCCTGGGAGAGCGTCAAGCGGCACTTCCGCGAGCTGGGCAAGGACACCCAGACCGAGGACTTCACCGTCGTCGGCATCGGCGACATGATGGGCGACGTCTTCGGCAACGGCATGCTGCTGTCGGAGCACATCCGGCTCGTCGCGGCGTTCAACCACATGCACGTGTTCCTCGACCCGCACCCGGACGCGGCGGCGTCGTACGCCGAACGTCGCCGCCTGTTCGACCTGCCACGCAGCTCCTGGGACGACTACGACCGCTCGCTGATCAGCGAAGGCGGCGGGATCTACCCGCGCACGGCGAAGTCGATCCCGATCAGCCCGCAGGTCCGCGCGTCCCTCGGGCTCGAAGAGGGCGTCACCGCGCTGGCGCCGATGGACCTCATCCAGGCCATCCTGCTGGCCCCGGTCGAGCTGCTGTGGAACGGCGGCATCGGCACCTACGTCAAGGCGGAGACCGAATCCCACGCCGCGGCCGGCGACAAGGCCAACGACGCCATCCGCGTCGACGGCAAGCAGCTGCGCGTCAAGGTCTTCGGCGAGGGCGGCAACCTCGGCCTCACGCAGCTGGGCCGGATCGAGTTCGCCCGCAACGGCGGCAAGATCAACACCGACGCGCTCGACAACTCGGCCGGCGTCGACTGCTCCGACCACGAGGTCAACATCAAGATCCTGCTCGACCACCTCGTGCAGACCGGCAAGCTGGAGCGCGAACAGCGCAACGAGCTGCTGGAGGAGATGACCGACGAGGTCGGCGCGCTGGTGCTCAAGGACAACTACCGGCAGAACGCCGTCCTCGGCGTCAGCCGGGCGCACGCCGCGCCGATGCTCTCGGTGCACGCGCGCCAGGTGCAGGCGCTGGTGTCCGCGGGCGCGTTCGACCGCAAGCTCGAAGCGCTGCCGAGCAACTCGGAGTTCCGCGAGCTGGAGAAGGCGGGGAAGGGCCTCACCTCGCCGGAGCTGGCGACGCTGCTCGCGCACGTCAAGCTGGAGCTGAAGGACGAGCTGCTGGCCAGCGACCTGCCCGACTCGAAGGTGTTCGCGGCCCGGCTGCCCGAGTACTTCCCGAAGCCGTTGCGCGAGCGGTTCGGCTCCGCGATCGGCGAACACCCGCTGCGCCGCCAGATCATCACCACGCTGATCGCCAACGAGGTGGTCGACGGCGGCGGCATCTCCTTCGTCTACCGGCTGATGGAGGAGATGAACGCGACCGCGACCGACGCGGTGCGCGCGTACGCCGTGGTCACGCGCGTGTTCGACCTGCCCGCCCTGTGGCAGGAGATCGACGCGCTCGACAACGTCGTGCACACCGACGTCGCCGACGCGATGGTGCTGGAGACGCGGCGGCTGCTCGACCGCGCCGCGCGCTGGTTCCTCACCAACCGGCCGCAGCCGCTGGCGCCGCTGTCGGAGATCAAGCGCTTCGGCCGCGTGCTGGGTGAACTGGTGCCGAAGATCGGCGACCTGCTGCGCGGCCGCGAGGCCGAGTCGGTGGAGAAGCACGTGCACGAGCTGATGGCCGCGAACGTGCCGGAGGGGCTGGCCCGCCGCGTCTCGCTGCTGCTGCACACCTTCGGCCTGCTCGACGTCACCGAGGTGGCGGAGCTCGCCGAGCAGCAGGTCGGCGTGGACGCACCGCACAGCCCGGCGGAGACGGCGGAGCTGTACTACGCGCTCTCCGACCACCTGGACGTCGACAAGATGCTGACCGAGATCAGCGCGCTCGAACGCGGCAACCGCTGGCACGCGCTCGCCCGGCTTTCGCTGCGCGACGACGTCTACGGCTCGCTGCGGGCAATCACGCTGGACGCGTTGCGGCACAGCGATCCCGGCTCGTCCGGGGACGCGAAGATCGCGCAGTGGGAGAAGACGAACTCCTCGCGGCTGCAGCGGGCGCGCGTCGCGCTGGACGAGATCCACAAGTCCGGCCGGCTCGACCTGGCGACGCTTTCGGTGGCCGCGCGGCAGATCCGGAGCACGGTGCGGTGACCTACGTTTCGCACGTCCGCCCGCGCTGGACGGACATGGACGTCTACGGCCACATCAACCACGCGAAGATGGTGACGCTGCTCGAAGAGGCGCGGATCCCGCTGCTGTTCAAGGGCGCCGTCGAGGCCGGGCTGGACCAGCTGCCGAAGGGCATTGTCGTCGTCAAGCTGGAGGTGGCCTACAAGGCGCCGATCGTGGTGTCCGGGCAGCAGCTGCGCGTGGACATCGACCTGACGGAGCTGCGGGCGGCCAGCTTCACGCTGGCCTACCGGGTCCACACCGGGCCGGCCGAATCCGATCCGGTGGCGGTGACGGCCGAGACGGTGCTGGCGCCGTACGACACGGTCGCGTTGCGGCCGCGTAGGCTCAGCCCGCCCGAGTCGGAGTTTCTGAAGCAGGGGTTCGCGGATGCCTGAGTTGTTCGTGCCGGACGCGGCCGACCGGGAGACCCTCGGTGCGTTCGTCGCCCGCGCGGTCCGGCTGGACGGCCAGACGGCCGTCCGGCTGCGGCAGCGGGGCGACGGCGTGGTCGAGGCCTGGACGGCGACGCCGTTCGAGTGCTACGCGACGCGCGCGGTGGCCGGTGACGTCACCCCCGGCGACGTCACGGTGTCCGGCAACGAGCTGCTGGCGGCGCTGACCGTGGCGGGTGGTCCCCGGATGGACCCCGGCCCGGCCCGCGACCTGCTGTGGCACGGCGAACTGCCCCCGTCCGGCCGCTGGCCGCTGGTCGACGAGCTGCCGGCGCGGGTCGTCGCCGAACTGGCCGACCGGGGCGTGACCCTGGCCAGGGACAACGCCGGTCCGCACGGCAACCCGCCGGCGTCGCTGATGGACCAGGCGGTGCTGACCGTGTCCGGCGACGCGGTCGAGGTGAAGGTCCAGATGCGCTGCCTGTTCGCGATGTCCGGGATGGGTTTCGTGGATTCGGACCTGGCCGAGGACGTCGTCCGCGTGTCGGCGACGGACTCGTGGCTGCGGCTGGACGCGCGGTACGGCGCGATCGTCCGGCGGCGGCACGCGTTGTTGCCGTTGCTGTTCTGACGGTTTGCTTACGGCCGCCACCGTTCCCGCCGAACGGTGGCACGCTGGAGGCATGGCTGAAACAGCCGGGGCTTCGCCCCGGGCCGGGGGCTCCGCCACCCGGACCCCCGAAGCCGTGGAGGACGACGATCCGACCGCGGAGTTCCTGGACGGTGTCCGCGCCGAGGAAACGCCGTGGCGGCGCGACCGTCCGCCGGGGGAGCAGGCGCCGGAGCGCGCCGAGCGTCCTGAGAGGTGGGGCCGCGCGCGAGCGGCGGGCCGGGCGGCCGCCCAAGCCGCGCCCTACCTCCAGGCCGCGGCGCTCGTTGCGTGGCTGGCCAGCGGGGCCTTCGACGACGGTTCGGGCGATCAGAGCGGCTGACGTGTTACAGTCCGCGCCTTCCCGTGGGAGGGACGGCGAGAGGCGAGCGATGAGGTTTCCGGCGTTCACCGTGACCGTGACCCGCGAGGCCGGCCAGTGGATCGCGAAGGTTACTGACGGCGTCGACGCCGCGGGCGAGTTCAAGCGGTTCCCCGACGTCGATCCGGGCATGCGCAAGGTCATCGCGAACCTGACCGGCCTCCCGCCCGAGCGGTTCTTCCTCCGCTGGCGCTACGAGTTCGAGGACCAGGACGCCACCGACCTCGTCCTGCAGTACCGGGAGGCGCACCGGATCGCCGAGGACGTCGCCGAGTGGCGGGAAGGCGTCCGCGCCCGCCTGGTCTCCACGCTGAACGGCCGGCTCTCGCAACGCGCGATCGCCGATCTGCTCGGCCTGTCCCACCAGCGCGTCAACCAGCTCGCGCGCGGCCCCGCACCCGAGGCGGCCGACGTCGTCAAGCCCGGCCGGTGGGTGCCGCTCTAAACCAGCCAGGCGGCCGAGTCCGCGGGCAGCTTGCCGTCCACCAGCGGGCTGCTCGACAGCAGCACCTCGCCCGGCGGCAGCGCGATCGGCGACGCCGACGTGTTCAACGCGCACACCAGCCCGCCGCCCTTGCGCCGGAACGCGAAGCAGCCCGCCGGCGCGCCGTACCACTCCAGCTCCTCGCCGCCGAACGCCGGATGCGTCTTGCGCAGCTCGATCGCCTGCCGGTACAGGGAAAGCGTCGAATCCGCGTCCTCGATCTGCTTCTCCACCGTCAGCCCGGCCCACGCCGGCGGCATCGGCAGCCACGTCCGCGGGTTGCGCGAGAACCCGAACGGCGGCAGGTCGCCTTCCCAGGGCAGCGGCACGCGGGAGACGTCGCGGCCGAACTCCGCGCCACTCGTCTTCGCACGCGGGTCGGCCATGTCGGCCGGCGCCAGGTCGACGTTCGCCAGCCCCAGCTCTTCGCCGTTGTACAGGTACACCGCGCCGGGCAGGGCCAGCTCCACGAGCGCCATCGCCCGCGCGCGCCGGACGCCCGTGTCGCCGCCGCCGTAGCGGCTGACCTGCCGCCAGACGTCGTGGTTGCCGAGCGTCCACGTCGCCGGGGCGCCCGTGCGGGCCGGGACCGTCAGGGAGCGCTCGATGGCCGTGCGCATCGCGTCCGCGTCGAAGTGCGTCAGCACCAGGCGGAAGTTGAACGCCAGGTGTAGCTCGTCGGGCCGCAGGTAGCGGGACAGGCGCTCCTCGTCGGTCACCCAGATCTCGCCGACCGCCATCGCGTCCGGGAACTCGTCGAGGACCTTGCGGATCATCTGGTGGATCTCGTGGACGCCGTCGTGGTCCCAGCGCGGGTCGTAGTAGTGGCTCGGCCCGAGCGCGTCCGCCCGCGGGTCCATGTCCGGCAGGCCGGGCGGCTTGGCCATGCCGTGCGCGACGTCGATGCGGAAGCCGTCGACCCCGCGTTCGAGCCAGAACCGCAGCGTCCGCTCCAGGTCGGCGGCGACCTCGGGGTTGGTCCAGTTCAGGTCCGGCTGCTGCGGCGCGAACAGGTGCAGGTACCACTGGCCGTCGGGCACCCGCGTCCACGCCGGGCCGCCGAACGCGCTGACCCAGTTGTTGGGCGGGTCCTCGCCCTTCGGCCCGACGCCGTCGCGGAAGATGTAGCGGTCGCGCTCCGGGCTGCCGGGCTTGGCCGCCATCGCGGACTTGAACCAGGCGTGCTGGTTGCTGGTGTGGTTCGGCACGACGTCGACGGTGACCTTGATGTCGCGCTTGTGCGCCTCGGTCAGCAGCACGTCGAAGTCGCCCAGGGTGCCGAACATCGGGTCGACGTCACGCGGGTCGGCGATGTCGTAGCCGTGGTCGGCCATCGGGGAGCGGTAGAACGGGGTCAGCCACAGCGCGTCCACGCCCAGCAGCTCAAGGTAACCGAGCCTGGAGTGGATGCCTTCCAGGTCTCCGACGCCGTCACCGTCCGAATCGGCGAACGAGCGCACGTAGACCTGGTAGAAGACGGCATCTCGCCACCAGGCTCCCTGTCTCATACGAAGCTGTTCATCATGCTGTGCGCCGCCATCTCCAGGTAGGCCCAGAGCTGACCGCGGTACGGCTCTTCCAGGTTCTCCTCGTCGACGGCGATCCGGATGCAGCGCAGCCAGGCGTCCCGCTCGATCGGCCCGATCTTGAACGGCGCGTGCCGCATCCGCAGCCGCGGGTGCCCGCGCTGGTCCGAGTAGGTGTGCGGGCCGCCCCAGTACTGCATGAGGAACAGCCGGAAGCGCTCCTCGGCCGGGCCGAGGTCCTCCTCGGGGTAGAGCGGGCGCAGGACCTCGTCACGCGCGACTTCCTCGTAGAACCGCGCGACGATCCGGCGGAACGTGGGTTCGCCGCCCACCGCTTCGTAGAGGTTCGCCGGTTCGCTCACTGCAGACACGCCTTCCATTTTGCCCTTCGGTTCCGCGTTCCCGACGCCCGGTCCGCCCGTGCCCGGAAGGTCGTGAACCCGCTTCCCAGCGTAACGACGGAGCCCGAGTCGTGAGACAGCTCACGGCCCGGGCCCGACCCGCTACTTCTCGATGGCCGGGGCCGCACTGGGGAACAGCCGGCCGAGCGGGGGCTCGAAACCCGCCTCTTCCAGGGCCGCGAGCAACTGGGCGCGCAGCGCCCGCTGGACCGCCCACTGCTTGCCCGGCCGCACCTTGACGGTCAGGCGCAGCTGGATGCCCTCCGGTGTGACGCTTTCCACGCCCAGCATCTCCGGCGGCTCCAGGACGTTGTCCTTGAGCAGGTCGCTTTCCGCGGCCGCCGCGGCCGTCTCGCCGAGCACCGTGGTCGCGCGCTCGACGTCGGCGGTGTAGCCGAGGGGGACGTCGACGACCGCGACCGCGAAGCCCTGGCTCGAGTTGCCCACGCGCAGCACCTCGCCGTTGCGGACGTACCAGACCGTGCCCTTGAGGTCGCGCAGCGTGGTGATCCGCAGGCCGACCGCCTCGACGGTGCCGGTCGCCTCGCCGATGTCCACGACGTCGCCGACGCCGTACTGGTCCTCGACCATCATGAAGATGCCGGACAGGAAGTCCTTGACGAGGTTCTGCGCGCCGAACCCGATCGCGACGCCGATGATGCCGGCCGACGCGATGATCGGGCCGAGGTTCAGGCCCAGCTCGCCCAGCACGAGGATGAACGCGAGGCCGTAGACCAGGAACGTCGACATCGACTTGAGCACCGAGCCGATGGTCTGGGCGCGCTGGCGGCGGCGTTCGATCACCGCGGAGCCGAGCACCTCGGGGGCGCGCTCGCGCAGGGGGCGCAGCAGGGCGGGGAGCTTCCCGCTGCCGCGCGGCAGGGTGGTGACCCGGTTGATCAGCCGTCTGATCAGCAACCGCACCACGAACGCGATCACGATGATCATCAGGATCTTGAGCGGCTTGGTCAGCAGCCAGTTCGTCGAGCCGGCGAGCCACTCGTTGCCGGTGGCCTTGTACACCTGGAAGCACAAGGTGGACGCGTCGGTGATGCACGGCGTCTGGCCGGCGGCGGTGAGCAAGGGGGACACGGGAGTTCGATCATCCTTCCGATCAGGTCGGGGAGCCCAACTGTAAGTGGATGTTGGGTCGCGCGGATGTGACACGTCTTGTAACACACGTGCGCTGGGGGCCTGTTCTGTGGTCGACTATGCCTACGCCCCTGGAGGTGGTCGAGTGCCAGACCGACAACCCAGCCCCCGCGGCGCCTCCGGCCAAGCCATGGCCGACGAGACGCCAGAGGTGGTCCTGCGCGCCTATCCGGGGGGTTCCGCATCCGGCGGAGCCGTCCCGGCCGGGACGGGGAACCGCCCAGGGGGAGTTACCCGCCCGCCCGGACAGCGTAGTAGAGGGCGGGATCCGGCAGCCCCGGCCTGGGGCCGGCGCCGGGTGCTCCTGCTCAACGCCACTTTCGAGCCGCTGACCGCGCTACCGCTGCGGCGGGCCGTGGTGCTGGTGATGTGCGGCAAGGCCGAAGTGGTGCACGGCGATCCGGGCGGCATCGAGCTGCATTCGGCCAAGGTGTCGCTGCCGGTGCCCTC
Source organism: Amycolatopsis sp. MEPSY49 (assembly GCF_051337345.1). Classification (NCBI taxonomy): domain Bacteria; kingdom Bacillati; phylum Actinomycetota; class Actinomycetes; order Pseudonocardiales; family Pseudonocardiaceae; genus Amycolatopsis; species Amycolatopsis sp. MEPSY49. The sequence goes on from NZ_JBDLYJ010000003.1 coordinate 122,615, forward strand.
GGTGATCCGGCTCAGCACGTACGTGCGCGTGCCCTACCGGGCGCAGGTGCCGCTCACCCGCGCCGGGCTGATGCACCGCGACCGGTACCGCTGCGCCTACTGCGGAGGGCGGGCCGAGACGATCGACCACGTCATCCCGCGCAGCCGTGGCGGACCCCACGCCTGGACGAACTGCGTCGCCTGCTGCGCCAAGTGCAACCACCGCAAGGCGGACCGGCTGCTCTCGGAGATCGGCTGGCGGCTGCGGGTCGTCCCGCGGGCGCCCCACGGCCCGCACTGGCGGCTGCTCGCGCACTCCAAGGAGGCCGATCCGCTTTGGCGTCCGTATCTGGGCTCCGCGGCTTGACTCCGGTTTCGGGGGTTCCGGGTGGCGGAGCCCCCGGCCCGGGGCGCAGCCCCGGATGAGCACAGCCGGCGGAGCCCACGCATAACGGCGCCCCGGCTGCCTTGCGGCGGCCGGGGCGAGCCGGGTGCTTGCGCGTGTTCAGGTAGTGCGTGCGGCCCTGGAGTACGGGTTCAGGCAGCGAGCGCGTAGTCGCTCTGGCGGGTGACGCGGGTCCCCATGGTGACGCGCGTGCCGCGGGTCACACGGGTGCCTCGCGTGACACGAGTGCCGCAGGTGACGCGCGTGCCCGCCGTGACCCGGGTGCCCATCGTGACCCGGGTGCCCCTGGTGACCCGCGTACCGCGGGTGACGCGGGTGCCGGCCGTCACCCGGGTGCCCGCCGTGACGCGCGTTCCGGCCGTCACACGTGTACCGCGAGTGACGCGTGTACCCCGGGTAACCCTTGTGCCCGCCGTCACACGGGTGCCGGGCACGAATTCGGTGTCGCTCGGTGACGAGAAGGTCTCGGTGATCGCCTGTGCGGGGGTGTGGGCGCTGTTCATGGCAAGGCCTCCTGGGACCGGTGCGTTACCTGCTGGGGCTGGGGAGCGGGGCGCAAGGCCCGTACAGGTGAAAAAGCTACGAGGATTTCAAGGCTGCGACAAGACGACAGCGGCGGGTGCGGCCGCCTGTACGTTGAGTTGCAACCTTTCGGCCCGACGGTCTTCGCCCCAACGTTCCAGTGGCCGCGAGCCAAGCGGCGGACGGCATCCGGCTTACGACGAACGGTCGAGTGCGCCGCGCGCGGTGGCCGTGGAGGTCATCCGATACGCTCAGCGCCGTGAACGTTGTCGAGACGATCGTGGTCTTCGCCGTGATCCCGCTGGCCATCTACGGTCTCGCCGGGCTGCTGACGCTCCGGCGCAGGTCCGGTGGGGCTCCGCGGTACCGGTCCGGCCAGGCTTGGGAGTACCCGGCCATGTGGTGGAGCGCCAACCCCGAAGGGGTCGGTGCCGGGCACCGGCACGCCGGCGCCGAGAACAGCGCGCCCGAGGGCGCCCCGACCGCGGCGGGAGGCGCTCGTGGCAACTGGTGAGCTGACGAAGCGCGTCGACGAGTCCGAACTGGGCTACGGCGAGGCTTTGACGTCGAGCGGTCGCGTGTCGGCCGCGAAGATGTACGAGCCCGAGGCGCCGACGAGCCCGTTCAACACCCGCCAGCTGAGCCGCCTGGACGAGGCGCTGACGTTCGCGAGCCGCGAGACCGGCCTCGACTTCAGCCTGTACCTCGGCGAGCTGGGGGCGGACAGCCGCGCGGCGGCGGAGAAGCTCCACGCGACGACGTCGAACCCGGCGAACTCGGTCCTGATCGCGGTCTCGCCGGGCGAGAAGCTGATCGAGATCGTGACGGGCAAGACGGCGTACGTCCGGCTGCCCGACCGCGGCTGCAAGCTGGCGGTGGCGAGCATGGTGGCGTCCTTCAAGGAGGGCGACCTGGTGCGCGGGCTGGTGAACGGCCTGGTGAACGCGCTGCGCATGCTGTCCGACCAGGCGGGCCCCGCGCCCCGCTGAGGTGTCTTGACGAAGAGCCCCGCACCTCACCGAGGTACGGGGCTCTTTTCGTCCGGTCAGGTTGTGCACAGCGTGGCTGTGATGTGGACAACCGGGCGGCCGATCGCGCTCGCCGAAGCATTTCGACGGCCACCGCCGATACGCTGGAAGCGGGGGCAGCCCCCAGGGAGGGCGGGCCGTGCCGGAGCACGACCCGCCGCCTCGAAGTCAGGCCTGCGCGCCGAAGTCCCGCGCCGCCAAGACCCGCACGGTCATCGGCGGCGCCCCGGCACTCCGCCGGCGCAAGCCGGAGCATGGGACCAACCGGCATGGCGCGGTGAACGACTCGTTCACCGCGCCGGAAGTCAGGGTCCCGGCAAAGTCAGGTCAGCGCGGCCGATCCGGTCGCCCGCATGTCATGAACGGGTCGTTCACCTCGTCAGACGACATGAACGACCCTTTCATGTCGTCCGGCCGGCCTCGAGAGACCGAGAAGCGCCGCTGACGTAGGCACGAAAAGGGCCCCGCACCGGCTGGTGCGGGGCCCGTTTACGTCCGATCAGCCCTGGCTGTCGAAGTCCCGCGCCGCCAAGGCGCGCACGATCCCCGCCCGGCCCTCCGAAACCAACCGCCGCAGCGCCTGCGAGTGCTCGCCGGCCAGCCACTCGTCCGACGCCGTCACCGTCGCCGAGTCCACCGCCCACGACGGGTACAGCCCGATCGCGATCGGCTGCGCCCGCTCGCTGGACCGCCGCTGCCACACCTCGTCGATCACCTGGAAGTACTGGGCGACGTACGAGCCCAGCAGCGCCTTCTGGCCCGGGTGCGAGAAGCCCGAGATCAGCGAGTCGCTGACCGCGTTCGGCAGCTCGTCGTCGTACACCGCGCGCTGCCACGCGTCGGCCTTGGCCTCCGCCGTCGGGCGCAGCGCCCGTGCGCGCTCGGCCTGGCGGCGGCCCGTTGCCGTGTTGTCGCGGGCCAGCTCGGCGTCGATTTCGGACGCCGCCGCCTTGCCGTGCGCCACCAGCGCGTGCAGCAGCCGCCAGCGCAGGTCCGTGTCGACCGTGAGGCCCGGCAGCGGCGCCGACCCGTCCAGCCAACCGGCCAGCACGTCCAATGTGGACGCGTCCAGCACCGACCCGGAGAGGGAGTTGACGAACGCCAGCTGGTGGTCCGAACCCGGCTCGGCGCCGCGGACCAGTTCCAGCAGCCGCGCGGTGAACGCCGGCCAGCCGGTCGAGGCCGCCCACTCCTGCTCCGCGTAGGAGTTCAACGCCGTCTGGGCCTGCAGCAGGAGCCGCTGGACCACGCCGACCTCGGTCTCCGTGTGGATGCCGCGCTGCACCAGCGTGACGAAGTCGCGGGCCTTCAGCTCGGCCTCGCGCGTCATCTCCCACGCCGCCGACCAGCACAGCGTCCGCGGCAGCGGCTCGGTGATGTCGGCGACGCGGTCGATCAGCGTCGTCAGCGACGCCGGGTCGAGCCGCATCGTGCAGTACGTCAGGTCGTCGTCGTTGACCAGCACGAGCTTGCCCGCGGGCCGCCCGACCAGGGCCGGCACCTCGGTGCGCTCGCCGTCGACGTCCAGCTCGACGCGCTGGGTCCGGACGATCTTGCCCGAGCCGTCCTCGTCGTAGATCCCGACGGCGACGCGGTGCGTGCGCAGCTCACCGGCGCCCGGCTTCGCGCCGGACTGCACGACGGCGAACGAGGTGAACGTCCCGTCCGCGCCGACCTCGTAGCGCGGGCTCAGCGAGTTGAGCCCGGTCGTCTCCAGCCACTGCGCGCTCCACCACGACAGGTCGCGCCCGGACGCCTCCTCCAGCGCGCCCAGCAGGTCGGCCAGGGTCGCGTTGCCCCAGGCGTGCTTGCCGAAGTACACCCGCAGGCCGTCGAGGAAGTGGTCGAGCCCGACGTAGGCGACGAGCTGCTTGAGCACGCTCGCGCCCTTGGCGTAGGTGATGCCGTCGAAGTTCACCTCGACCGCGTGCAGGTCGACGATGTCGGCCGCGATCGGGTGCGTCGAGGGCAGCTGGTCCTGCCGGTAGGCCCACGACTTCTCGATGTTCGCGAAGCTGGTCCACGCGTTCTTGTACTCGGTGGCCTCGGCCTGGGCCAGGACGCTCGCGAAGGTCGCGAACGACTCGTTCAGCCACAGGTCGTCCCACCAGCGCATGGTCACCAGGTCGCCGAACCACATGTGCGCCATCTCGTGCAGCAGCGTCTCGGCGCGCCGCTCGTAGGCGTAGCGGGTGACACGGCTGCGGAAGACGTAGTCCTCCAGGAACGTCACCGCGCCGGCGTTCTCCATCGCGCCCGCGTTGAACTCCGGCACGAACAGCTGGTCGTACTTGGAGAACGGGTAGGGCGTGCCGAACTTCTCGTGGTAGAACGCGAAACCCTGCTTGGTCTCGGTGAACAGCTTGTCCGCGTCCATGTGCTCGGCCAGCGAGGCGCGGCAGTAGATGCCGAGCGGGATGGTCTTGTGCTCGTCGGTGTACTCGTCGCGCCACTCGGCGTACGGGCCGGCGATCAGCGCGACCAGGTACGTCGAGAGCCGCTCGGACTCCTTGAACACCGTCCGGACGGCGCCTTCGGGCGTCTCCTCGGTGGACTCGGCAGCGGTGTTCGAGATGACCTTCCAGTCCTTCGGCGCGATCACGGTGAGCCGGTAGACGGACTTGAGGTCGGGCTGGTCGAAGCAGGCGAACATGCGCTTGGCGTCGGCCGTCTCGAACTGCGTGTACAGGTAGACGCCGTCGTCGACCGGGTCGACGAACCGGTGCAGGCCCTCGCCGGTGTTCATGTACCGGCAGTCGGCGGAGACCGTGAGCTCGTTCGCCTCGGCCAGGCCGGCGAGCGCGATGCCCTTGTCCTCGACGTACGCGCTGACGTCGACGTCCGCGCCGTTCAGGGTGGCCGAGTGCACGCGGTCGGCGACGATGTCGACCCACGTGTCTTCGCCGGCCCGGGCGCTCGAGAACCGGACGGTCGTCGTCGACGCGAAGGTCTTCTCCCCGGGACCGCCGTGGCCGTCGGTGAGGTCCAGCTCGATGTCGTATCCGGTGACGTCGAGCAGGTCCGCGCGCAGCTTGGCTTGGTCGCGGGTCAGGTTGGGGGCGGGCACAGGCACCTCTGGTCGTTGGTATCGGTTTTCAACTCCCCGCATCCAATCATGGGGACGGGGTGGCGGGCGATAAGGGAACAAGCCCGCGTCCGGAGGTGTTGGCCCGCTGAGAGGGGGTGTGCCCGCCCCCGGGACCGGACCTGACTTCGCACAGGAGTGCCTGATGACCGCTGCCGAGCAGCCCACGAAGGTCGACTTCTACTTCGACCCGATCTGCCCCTTCGCCTGGATCACCTCGCGCTGGATCCTGGAGGTGGAGAAGCACCGCAACCTCGACCTGCACTTCCGGATCATGAGCCTGTCGGTGCTCAACGAGGGCCGCGACGAGCTGCCGGAGAAGTACAAGGAGTCGCTGGCGCAGGGCTGGGGCCCGGTGCGCGTGGCGGTCGCGCTGGCGCAGCTCAAGGGCGAAGAGGTGCTGCGGGACTACTACACCGAGTTCGGCACGCGCTACCACAACCAGGACAACAAGGACCGCGACGCGGTGATCAAGGAAGCCCTGGCCGCCATCGGCGCGCCGGCCGAGCTGTACGACGCCGCGCACTCCACCGAGTACGACGAGGCGCTGCGGAAGAGCCACCACGAGGGCATGGACCCGGTCGGCATGGACGTCGGCACCCCGACGATCCACATCGACGGCGTCGCGTTCTTCGGCCCGGTGCTCAGCTCGATCCCGCGCGGCGAGGACGCGCTGAAGGTGTTCGACGGCGCCGTCGCGCTGTCCAGCTACCCGGACTTCTTCGAGCTCAAGCGCACCCGTTCGGGCGACCTCAACTTCAACTGAGCCGCACTTTCACGTGAAAGTGCGGCCCCCAGGTCGGCACTTTCACGTGAAAGCTCCGCGTCAGGGGGTGGCGAGGGCGGCCAAGGTGACGTCGCTGGGGTAGCGGGAGGCTGCCACGGCGGCCACCTCGGTCGTCTCGCCGCGGCCCATGGCGGCCTTGAGCGCGATCAGCTCGTGCAGGCCGTGGCGGTGGTAGCGGACGAAGTCGGCGTCGACCGGATCGCCGTGGCCGGGCACGATCACCCGCGGCCGCAGCTCGAGGAGCCGGTCGAAGGTGTCCGGCCACGCCGTCAGGTCCGACTCGGCGCTGAACGAGAACGCGCTGAAGCCGTGTTCGGCGTTCTCGACGACGTCGCCGGCGAAGAGCACGTCCGCGTCCGGCACGTGCACGACGACGTCGTGGTCGGTGTGGGCACGTCCCGGGTGCAGCAGGACGGCCGTCCGGCCCCCTAGGTCGAGCTCGGTCCGGTCGGTGAACAGGTGGTCCGGCGCCACGAACGTGGTGCGCGCGATGGCGTCGGCGGTGTCCGCCTTGCCCTGTTCGCGGTAGTAGCCGATCCACTTGGCGCGGGCGGCCTCGGCGTACTCGGTCAGCTCGGCGCGGCAGCCTTCGTGGGCCCAGACGGCACACGGGCCGAACGCTTCGGTGCCCCAGGTGTGGTCGAAGTGCGCGTGCGTGAAGACGACCGACCACGGCAGCGGCGTCAGCTCGCGGACCGCCGCCGCCAGCTCGGCGCCCTGCTCCAGGTCGCCGCGGGTGTCGACGACCAGGCAGCGGTCGGCGCCGAGCACCAGCCCGACGGTCAGGTCCAGCTCCTCGTAGCGCCGCGCGTGTACGCCGTCGGCGACCTCGATCCAGCGGCCGGTCATGCCAGTACTCCTTCACACAGCATCGGGGCAGCATCGCTCACGTCGAGCCGGGAGGCCAGCGCGACGTCGCCGCCGTGGCCCGCTTCGGTCAGCTCCCGGCCGGACACGCAGGCCGCGAGGGCTTCGACGTCGACCGACCGGGCGGCGAGCGCGGCTTCGGGGGACAGCGACCGGCCCAGCCGCGCGAGGGCGGCGGCGATCGCGCCGGCGCCCACCTGGTCTTCGACGCAGGGCCGCAGCGGCCCGAACGTCTCACCGTGGCCGAAGATGTCCACACCCCAGCGTTCCCCGGCGGCGACCAGCCCAACCGGGCCGCCAAGTTCGTGCGCCTTCGCGGCGACGGCGGACGCGTTGCGCAGGCAGCCCGCGAGGACATGCGCGCCGGTCGCCGCGGCGGCGTCGCAGAGCGTGGCGCCGTTGGGCGAGGGAAGCGCGAGCAGCGTCCCGGGCGGGATTTCCGTCACAGAAGACGGCCTGAGGGTGAACGTGCCCTCGCCCGCGATCACCGCGCCGGCCGCGCGCGCCTGGGCCACCCCGCGTTCGTCGCGCCACCGCACCGGCAGCACGCGCCCGCCGCGGCCGACCACGAGATCCGTGGTGGTGCTGAAGGAAAGCACGTCGACGACGACCAGCACGGCGCATTCCCGGCCGAGCGCGGCCACGCCTTCGCCGCCCCAGTCGAGCCGGACGTCGTACCCGGTCTGCTCCCAGATCCCCACCCCCGGAGCATGCCCGAAACCGGACCTGATGGCAGACTCCAGCCGTGCGTGTCTACTTGGGATCCGACCATGCCGGTTTCGAGCTGAAGAACCACCTGGTGGCTCACCTGGAGAAGCAGGGCCACGAGGTCACCGACATCGGTCCGCACGTCTACGACGCGGCCGACGACTACCCGGCCTTCTGCGTCGAGACGGCGCTGCGCGTCGTGGCCGACGAGGGCAGCCGCGGCATCGTGGTCGGCGGCTCGGGCAACGGCGAGCAGATCGCCGCCAACAAGGTCCCCGGCGCCCGCGCCGGCCTCGCGTGGAGCGTCGAGACCGCGAAGCTGTGCCGCGAGCACAACCACGCCCAGCTGATCGGCGTCGGCGCCCGGATGCACACCGCCGAGCAGGCCACCGAGATCGTCGAAGCCTTCCTGGCGACCGAGGTCTCGCCGGAGGAACGGCACGCCCGCCGTGTCCAGCAGCTGCTGGACTACGAGCGCACCGGGACGCCGCCGGCGCTGCCGGAGGCCTGATGCCCGAGGGGCACACGCTCCACCGGCTCGCGCGGCTGCACAAGCGCCGGTACGCCGGTGCCCCGGTCGCGGTGAGCAGCCCGCAGGGCCGGTTCGCCACCGAGGCGTCCCGTTTGGACGGTCGGGTGTTCGCCGGCGCCGAGGCGTACGGCAAGCACCTGTTCCACGACTACGGCCCGGCCGGGATCGTGCACATCCACCTGGGCCTCTACGGCACGTTCGGCGAGTCCCCGCTGCCCGCGCCGGAGCCGGTGGGCCAGGTCCGGCTGCGGCTGGCCGGCCGGACGCACTGGACGGACCTGCGGGGGCCGACGCGTTGCGAGCTGCTCGCCCCGGACCAGGCCGACGCGATCAAGGCGCGCCTCGGGCCGGACCCGCTGCGCCGCGACGCGAAACCCGAGCAGGCGTGGGCGCGCATTTCGCGCTCGAAGACGTCGATCGCGGCGCTGCTGATGGACCAGGCGGTGCTGGCGGGCGTCGGGAACGTGTACCGCGCCGAGGTGCTGTTCCGCCACGGCGTCGCGCCGCTGACCCCGGGCCGCGCGCTGGACCGCGCGTTGTGGGACGACATGTGGGCCGACCTGGTGGTCCTGATGCGCGACGGCGTCCGGGTCGGCCGCATCGACACGGTCCGGCCCGAGCACCTGCCGGAGGCGATGGGCCGCGCGGCGCGGGTGGACCGCCACGGCGGCGAGGTCTACGTCTACCGGCGCGCGGGCGAGCCGTGCCTGGTGTGCGGGACACCGGTGGCGAACTCGGAGCTGGTGGGCCGCAACCTCTACTGGTGCCCCACCTGCCAGCCCGCCTGACCCAAGCGCCCCAATGTGGCCTTCGGTGCGTCTGACGCACCGAAGGCGGCCTTCGGTGCGTCAGACGCAACCAAGGCCGCCTTGGGGCGCTTGAAGCCGGGCGTCAGAAGTCGAAACCGCCGCCGTCGAAGCCTCCACCGTCGAAGCCGCCGCCGTCGAAACCGCCGCCGCCCCAGTCGCCGCCGCCCATGTCGCCGCCGTCGCCACCGAAGTCGCCGCCGCCGTCACCACCGCCGTCGCCGCCCATGTCGCCGGACTCGAGCGCGTCCTGCTGCCCCGCGTCGTAGCCCGACTCCCAGGCCGACGCGCTCGCGATGCCGCTCATGCCGGAGAACATCGCGCTGAACAGGAACATCGACCCGAGGCCCCAAGCACCGGCGACGAGCGCGGGCTTCCACCACGGCTCGCTGTACCAGCCCTGCGGCACCGGCCGCCCGGCCACGCGGCCGCCGGGGTAGTAGTACGGCGTGTCCTGGCCGGCCTCGGGCGAGGCGGCGTAGTGCTGCCCCTCGACGTCGACGTCCCGGCGCTCGGTGACCTTGCCGGCGCGCTCGCGCTCGGCCTCCTCCGGCAGCTGCGGGCCGGGGTCCATGCCCATCGCGACCCGCGCCGCGCGGACGTAGTAGAGGCCTTCGACGGCGGTGTCCTTCACCAGCCGGGCCTGCTCGATCGTGCGCGCCTGCTCCAGCTGCGAGCCGGCGGCGTTGTAGCGCTCGCTCGCGTCGGCCATCGCCTGCATCGACGCGGTGTCGTTGCCGTTGAGGTTGAGGACCTGGCCGCCGAGCCGCTCGACCAGGCGCCGGGCGTCGGCCTTGGCGTCGTCGAGCTCCCGCTGCCGGGCCGCGGCGCGCTGCCGCGAGAAATAGAGGCCGCCACCGACGATCACGACGACGAGCACGATCAGGAAGATCGCGGTGCCCATGGACCACTCCCAGAAGTTCGGGGCTCGGTGACCGGAAGTCACCTTTGATTCGGACAACGCGGACGCTACGCGGAGGGTTCCCGGCGAGTGATCCGGCACACCGCGAGAGCTGGCCGAAGAAACTAGAACACGTTATAGTTCGACACCATGAAGTTCACCCTGTCGATCGCGATGAACCCCCTCGATCAGCTGGGCGAGCTCGCCCGGGCCGCCGAAGAGGCCGGCTTCGCCTCCATCGCCCTGCCGGACTCGCTCTTCTACGCCGAAACGGTGGACACGGACTACCCGTACACCCCCGACGGCAGCCGCTTCTGGACCGCGGAGACCCCGTGGGTGGACCCGCTCGTCGCGACCGCGGCGATGGGCGCGGTCACCAGCCGGATCCACTTCTACACGTCGGTGCTCAAGCTCGGGTCGCGCAACCCGGTGCTGCTGGCGCGCCAGGTCGGCTCGGCGAGCGTGCTCACCGGCGGCCGGTTCGGCCTCGGGCTCGGCGTCGGCTGGCTGCCGCAGGAGTTCGAGTACTGCGGCGTGCCGTTCGAGCGGCGCGGCAAGCGCGTCGACGAGGCCATCGACGTCCTGCGCCTGATCCTCGACGGCGGGATGGTCGAGTACCACGGCGAGTTCTACGACTTCGACAAGATCCAGATGAGCCCGGCGCCGCCGTCGCGGGTGCCGTTCTACATCGGCGGCCACACCGAGGTCGCGCTGAAGCGCGCGGCCCGCGTCGCCGACGGCTGGTCCTCGGCGATGATGAAGCTGGAGGAGCTGCGCGACACCATCGCGCGGATCAAGGAGCTGCTGGCCGAGCGCGGCCGCGCCGACGACCCCTTCGAGTACCAGGCCGTCTGCATCGACAAGTTCGGCCTCGACGGCTACCGAGAACAGGCCGAAGTGGGCGTCACCGACATCATCACCATGCCGTGGGTGTTCGACGGCGTCGGCTTCGACGCGCCGATCGAGCCGAAGCTCGAGTCCATCCGCAAGTTCGGCACCGAGATCATCGCGAAGTTCGAGGAGTGACGGCCGTGGGCGTGCAGGTCAGCTGGGACACCGAGCAGGAGCAGCCGCCCGCGCGGCGCGCGGCGTTCGCCTCGATGACGGCGGTGACGGCGGGGGACAAGGAAGCCTGGCTGGCGCTGTTCGCACCGGACGGCGTCGTCGAGGACCCCGTCGGGCCGTCGTTCTTCGACGAGGAGGGCAAGGGGCACCACGGCCGCGACGGGATCAGCGCGTTCTGGGACAAGACGATCGGCAACGTCGAGCGCTTCGAGTTCACGATCCGCGACTCCCACGCGGCGGGGGACGAGTGCGCCAACGTCGGCACGATCACGACGTACCTGCCGGGCGGCTACCGCGTCGACACCGACGGGGTGTTCGTCTACCGCGTCGGCGAGGACGGCCTGATCACGTCGATGCGGGCGTTCTGGGAGACCGAGCGCGCGATGGCGACGGCCCGGCAGGTGACGGAGTAGCGTCCCGGCCAGCGGAAACCGAGTTTCATATCTGATACATGATCTCTTGACCTCGGGTTAGGCAGGACTCTTTACTAACTGGTGTAGACCTCCGATGTCTCCACCAGGGAGCAAGCATGTCCTTCCTCCGTCGCACGGCGGTCGCCGCGACCGCGTTCGCGCTCGCGGCCGGCGGCACCGTCCTGAGCCAGACCCCGGCTTCCGCGCTGGAGAACGGGCTCCTGCGCACGCCGCCGATGGGGTTCAACAACTGGAACTCCACGCAGTGCAAGGCCGACTTCACCGAGACGATGATCCGAGGTATCGCCGACATCTTCGTGAGCAAGGGGCTCAAGGACGCCGGCTACACCTACGTCAACATCGACGACTGCTGGGCGCTGCCGGACCGGAACGCCCAGGGCGACCTCGTCCCGGACCCGGCGCGCTTCCCGCACGGTATCAAGGCGCTCGCCGACTACGTCCACGGGAAGGGGCTGAAGTTCGGCATCTACACCAGCGCGGGGACGCACACGTGCAACAAGGCGGGCTTCCCCGGCGCGCTCGGCCACGAGCAGCAGGACGCGAACCTCTTCGCCTCCTGGGGCGTCGACTACCTGAAGTACGACAACTGCAACAACCAGGGCGTCGACGCGCAGCAGCGGTACAAGGCGATGCGGGACGCGCTCGCGAAGTCCGGCCGCCCGATCGCGTACTCGATCTGCGAGTGGGGCCAGAACAAGCCGTGGACCTGGGCCGCGCCGGTCGGCAACCTGTGGCGCACCACCGGCGACATCTCCGACAAGTGGTCGAGCATGATCGGCAAGGCGCAGGCCAACCGCGGCCTCGCGCAGTACGCCGGCCCCGGGCACTGGAACGACCCGGACATGCTGGAGGTCGGCAACGGCGGCATGACCGCGGCCGAGTACCGGACGCACTTCAGCCTCTGGGCGATGATGGCCGCGCCGCTGCTCATCGGCAGCGACCTGCGCAAGGTGTCCGACGACAGCTTCTCGATCCTCAAGAACACCGACGTGATCGCGCTCGACCAGGATCCGCTGGGCAAGCAGGCGACGGTGCTGAGTTCGAACGGCGGCCTGGTCGTGTACAGCAAGGTGCTCGCCAACGGCGACCGCGCGGTGGCGCTGTCCAACGAGACGGCAGCGACGGCGACGATCAGCACCACCGCGTCGGCGACGGGGATCGGCGGCGCGTCGTCGTACACGCTGAAGGACTTGTGGAGCAAGGCGGTCCGCACCACGCCGGGGACGATCAGCGCTTCGGTGCCCTCGCACGCGACGGTGCTGTACCGCGTGTCTCGCGCCGGTGGTTCGACGCGCTACGAGGCCGAGTCGGCTTCGCTGTCGGCGGGCGGCACGGTGGACTCGAACCACGCGGGCTTCTCCGGGACAGGCTTCGCGAACGGCGCAAACGCGGCGGGCAGTTACGTCGAGTGGCAGGTGACGGGGCCGGCGTCGGCGCTGACGTTCGGCTACGCGAACGGCACGACGGCGGCGCGCCCGGTGGACGTCACGATCGACGGGGCGGTGGTGGCCGCGGGGGTGCCGTTCCCGCCGACCGGCGCGTGGACGACGTGGAGCACGGTGTCGCGTCCGGTGACCTTGGGCGCGGGTCCGCACACGATCCGCCTCACGGCGACGACGTCCGACGGTCCGGCGAACCTGGACTACCTGGACTTGGCGTCGTAGGCGACCCGGGCGGCCTCGACCTTGTCGAGGTTCGGCGACCACTCGGCCAGGGTCGCGAACAGCGGGCCGAGGCTGCGGCCGAGTTCGCTGATCTCGTACTCGACGCGCGGCGGGACTTCGGCGTGGTAGGTCCGGGTGATCAGGCCGTCGCGTTCCATCTGGCGCAGCCGCTGGGTGAGCACCTTCGGGGTGATGGTGGCGATGCGCCGCTCGAGTTCGACGAACCGCTGGCGCCCGTACTCGTTGAGCGTCCACAGGATCGGCGTCGTCCAGCGGCTGAAGACGATGTCGACCACGGGGGCGATCGGACAGGCCAGCTCGGGTGTGGTTTCGGTCACTTTCGAGGCCTCCAGCCATTACTTTCCTCTAGGTACCTACTATACGTCGGAATGTAGCGTCGCTCGCATGATCACAGTCATGGGAGCGACGGGCAACGTCGGACGGCCGTTGGTGGAAGCATTGACGGCGGCAGGTGAAGAGGTGCGGGCGGTGTCCCGCCGGGGGCCGGTTTCGGCGGACTTGACGGACGCGGCAGCGCTGCGGCCGGCTTTCGAGGGTGCGTCGGCGGTGTTCTTGCTGCTGCCGCCGGGTTTCCAGGGGCCGCTTGCGCCGGTGCTGGACCAGATCGACGGTGCGCGAGTCGTGTTGTTGTCGTCGCAGGGTGTCGGAACGGGCCGCCACCCCGCGTTCTTCGAGGAAGCGATCCGGGCGTCGGGTCTGGAATGGACGATCCTACGTCCGGGCGGGTTCGCGTCGAATGCGTTCCAGTGGGCCGAAAGCGTGCGTTCATCGCGGACGATCTCGGCTCCGTTCGGAGACGTCGGGTTGCCGGTGATCGACCCGTCGGACATCGCGGCGGTGGCAGCGGCGGCTTTGACGGACGCCTCGCACGCGGGTCGGACGTACGAACTGACGGGCCCATCCTCGGTGACCCCCCGCGACCAGGCGGCGGCGATCGGCGAGGCGCTGGGGGAGCCGGTGGAGTTCGTCTCGCAGACGCGTTCGGAAGCGTTTTCCGTGTTCACGACCTTCATGCCCGCCGAGGTGGCGGAGGCAACGCTGGACATCTTGGGGACGCCGTCGCCGGCGGAGCAGCGGGTGAGCCCGGACGTGTCACGGGTGCTGGGCCGCCCACCGCGTCCGTTCTCGGAGTGGGCCGCGCGAAACGCGGTGGCGTTCAAGTGACCGAACTGTCCTATGTAGACGTAGGGACTGGCGCGCCGGTAGTGTTCCTGCACGGCAACCCGACATCGTCGCACTTGTGGCGCAAGGTGATCCCGGCGGTACCGGGCCGCAGGCTGGCCCCGGACCTGATCGGCATGGGCGCCTCCCCGCGGCCGTCCATCGAGTACACGTTCGCCGACCATGCGCGCTACTTGGAGGAGTGGTTCGACGCGCTGTCGTTGGAGGAAGTGGTCCTGGTGGGCCACGACTGGGGCGGAGCACTGGCGGCGGACTGGGCGTCACGACACCCGTCCCGGGTCCGCGGTCTGGCGTTCACGGAAGCGGTCCTGAAGCCGATGACGTGGGAGGAGTTCCCACCGGCGGGAGCAGAGGTGTTCCGCGCGCTCAAGACCCCGGGGGCCGCCGACCCGATGATCGACATGTTCCTGAAGTCGCTCCCGCCGGAGTACGAAGGTATGTACCCGACAGCGGAGTCCCGAATCCCGTTGCTGAGCTGGGCCCGTTCAATGCCATTGGGCGGCGAGCCGGCGTCGGTGGTGTCCTGGATCGAGGCATTCGACAACTGGCTGGCGTCCTCGCCGGAGGTGCCGAAGCTCCTGATGACGTTCGACCCGGCCCAGGACACAATGCTGACCCCACCGATGATCGACTGGATGACGGCGAACTTCGCGGCACTGAAGGTGGCCCACCACCCAGTGGTGGCGGGTCACCACGCGCCGGAGGATCAGCCGGAGCGCATCGCCGCGACGTTGGCGAGCTGGCTGGCCGGTGGGCGTCTCGCGGCTGCGTCCTCATCTTCGTGAGCTCGTGCCCGGACGGCTCGAATAGACATCCGCGATGCCGGTTCGAGCCATCCGGGGACAGCATAATGCGCGTTCGGCGGCTGCCGGCCGTGATCGGCTTCAGGTGCTACCGACGGGGCTTGCCGTCTTTCTGCACGGTGTTCTTCAGGGCAGCCTTGCCGAGCTCTCTGCTCAGGTCGCGGCGTTCCTTGGGCTTCTGTTCGCCGGATTTCTCCGGCCAGGTCTCGGGGTTTCTGGGCATCGCCAACCGCCTTTCCGTGGGCGAGCCGTGCGGCTCGCGATGCTCCAGTCGTCTTTCGGTGTTCAGTGTGTTGCGGATACCCGGGAAGCGATACGTGTTCGAGACCTGGCAGGGGCGACTGGGTGGCGGGTGGCCGTGAGCTGTAACAGCTTTCGAGGGGTTGGCGACTTGCCCGTCGTTCCATACGACAGAACCGTCTCGGAGAGTCGACATGAATGCCGCAACCTTTTTCGGGCTCGCGTACTTGGTGGGTGTCTTCGTGAGTTGGGCGATCTACTCGCGACGGGCGGGCCTGACCGAGATCAAACACGAGCAAGGCGTCACGTGGCACGAGTTTCTTCTGCGCAACCCCGTGTTCTTCGTCCTCATGTGGTTGAAGTCGATTTACTGGTTGCCGGTGCTGGTGACGTGGGTTGTGTTGTCGGCACTCGGGATGTCGCGCTGTCCCTGGAAAGCGGCGACGTCGTTCAAGGGCCGCGCTGTGCGGAAGATTTTCCGCATCGGGTACCAGCGAGCGATACCGGAACTCAAAGTGCCGGAAGCCGGGACTGTCTCGGCGCAGGAACGAAGCCGCATCGTCCGTGATCGATGACTGGAGGCAAAAAATGTGTGCTTGCGTCAAAGCCGGCAAGTCCAAGTGTGCGTGGTGCAAGGAGGCGGAGCACCTGGGACGACCGCCGGCTCGGCACAGCTGCCAGTGGGGCCGCTGTTCCTGATGTGCCCTGTGCGGAGGGTGGACCCTCGTCCACCCTCCGTGTTGGTCGGGATGACAGGATTTGAACCTGCGACCCTTCGCTCCCAAAGCGAATGCGCTACCAAGCTGCGCCACATCCCGTGACACCCCCTGGGGGGTGTGTGATCAGCCTAGCGGGTCACGCTATCCTGACCTCGCACCCGGGTACCTCGGGGGCACGCGGGTGTAGCTCAATGGTAGAGCCCTAGTCTTCCAAACTAGCTACGCGGGTTCGATTCCCGTCACCCGCTCCACCGTAGGACGCGGCGTCCGCCTCCAGGGACGCCGCGATCACGTCCAGTAGCTTGTCCGTGTCCACTGGCTTCGTGATGTAGTCGTCCGCGCCGCTGGCCAGGGTCCTTGCCCGGTCCTCCGGGGTTGCCTTGGCTGTGACCGCGATCACCGGCAGGTCCGCGTTGGTCGCTTCGGCGCGGATGGCCGCGATCGTCGCGTTGCCGTCCAACTCCGGCATCATCACGTCCATCAGGACCAGTGCCGTGTCCTCGTGGCGCTCCAGGGCCCTGATTCCGTCCACGCCCGTCTCCGCGTAGACGACCTCCAAGCCTGCCTGTTCCAGGACCGCTGCCAGCGCGAACACGTTCCGCAGGTCGTCGTCGACGATCAGGACCTTCTCGCCGTGGAAGCGCTTCGGTGTGACGTCGGGGGCCGCCACCAGGACCGTGCTCGGCACCGCCGGCAGCCGCGGGGACGACAGCGCCGTCACTGCCGGGTCCACGAGGTTGGCCGCCGCCACCGGGAGGTACAGGGTGAACGTCGAACCGACGCCCGGCTCGCTCACCACCCGCAGCTCACCCCCGAGGAGCTCCGTCAGCTGCTGGCTGATGTTGAGCCCCAGGCCCGTGCCGCCGTACTTGCGGCTCGTCGTGCCGTCCGCCTGGCGGAACGCCTCGAAGATGACCGCCAGCTTCTCCTCGGGGATGCCGATGCCCGTGTCTTCGACGGCGAAGGCGATGATGCCCGGCGCGCCCTTCAAACTCTCCTGCTCGACCTCCGCCGGGTCGGCCGCGCGGATGTGCAGGCGGACGCCGCCCTCGTCGGTGAACTTCGCCGCGTTCGACAGCAGGTTGCGGAGGATCTGCTGGAGGCGGTGCTCGTCGGTGTGGACGCTGCCCGGCACCGGCGGGTCGATGTGGACCGCGAACTCCAGGCCCTTGTCCGCCGTCAGCGGGCGGCACAGGGACTCGACGTAGTCCACCAGCTCCGGCAGCGTGATGTCGGACATCTGCAGGTCCAGCCGGCCCGCTTCGACCTTCGCCAGGTCGAGGATGTCGTTGATCAGCTGCTGCAGGTCCGACCCGGCCGCGTAGATCGTCTTCGCGAACTGGATCTGCTTCTCCGTCAGGTTCCCTTCCGGGTTCTCCGACAGCAGCTTCGCCAGGATCAACGCGCTGTTCAACGGCGTCCGCAGCTCGTGCGACATGTTCGCCATGAACTCGGTCTTGTACTGCGACGCCACCGTCAGCTGCCCGGCGCGCTCCTCCAGCTCCTGGCGGGCCTGCTCGATCTCGCTGTTCTTGACCTCGATGTCGCGGTTCTGCTGGGCCAGCAGCGCCGCCTTCTCGGCCAGCTCGGTGTTGGACCGCCGCAGCTCGCCCTGCTGGGCCTGCAACTGCTCCGACCGCGCCCGCAGCTCCTGCGCCAGGCGCTGCGACTCCGTCAGCAGCGCTTCGGTCCGCGAGTTCGACAGGATCGTGTTCACGTTGACGCCGATGGTGTGCCGCAGCTGCTCCAGCAGGTCCTGGTGGACCGTGCTGAACTCGTTGACCGAGGCCAGCTCCAGCACGCCGAGCACCTCGCCCTGGAACAGCACCGGCAGCACGATCAGGTTCACCGGCGCGGCCGAGCCGAGCCCGGACGACACCAGCGCGTACTCCGGGGGAGCGTTGTGGACCAGGATCGTGCGGTGGTCGACCGCGGCCTGGCCGATCAGCGACTCGCCGATCGCGAACCGCAGGCCGGCGCGGGACTGGGCGAGCCCGTACGCCGCGATGCACTCGAGCACCGTGCCGTCGCGGTCGTCGTCGCGGGCCAGGAAGAACGCGCCCTGCTGCGCGCGGACCAGCGGCGCCAGCTCGGAGAGGATCAGCGCCGCGACCGACGCCAGGTCGCGGTGGCCCTGCATCCGGCCCGACAGCTGCGCGAGGTTCGTCTTCAGCCAGTCCTGCTCGCGGTTGGTCCTCGTCGTCTCCTTGAGGTTCGCGATCATCTGGTTGATGTTGTCCTTGAGGTCGGCGACCTCGCCGGACGCGTCGACCGTGATGTGCCGGGTCAGGTCGCCCGCCGTCACCGCCGTCGCGACCTGCGCGATCGCGCGGACCTGCGTGGTCAGATTGCCGGCCAGCTGGTTGACGCTCTCGGTGAGCCGCTGCCAGGTGCCCGACACGCCGTCGACCTCGGCCTGGCCGCCCAGCTTGCCCTCGGTGCCGACCTCGCGCGCGACCCGCGTGACCTCCGAGGCGAACGCCGAGAGCTGGTCCACCATCGTGTTCATCGTGGTCTTGAGCTCGAGAATCTCGCCGCGGGCGTCGACGTCGATCTTCTTCGTCAGGTCGCCCTTCGCGACGGCGGTGGTGACCTGCGAGATGTTGCGGACCTGGCTGGTCAGGTTGTGCGCCATGAAGTTGACGTTCTCGGTCAGGTCCTTCCAGGTCCCGGCGACGCCGGGGACGCGGGCCTGGCCGCCGAGGATGCCTTCGGTGCCGACTTCGCGGGCGACGCGGGTGACCTCGTCGGCGAACGCGCGCAGCGTCTCGACCATGCCGTTCAGCGTCTCGGCCAGCGCCGCGACCTCGCCCTGGGCCTCGATGCGGATCTTCTTCGACAGGTCGCCGTTGGCCACCGCGCTCGCCACCGTGGCGATGTTGCGCACCTGGTCGGTCAGGTTGTCGGCCATGACGTTGACGTTGTCGGTGAGGTCCTTCCACGTGCCCGCGACGCCGCGGACGCGGGCCTGGCCGCCGAGGATGCCTTCGGTGCCGACTTCGCGCGCCACTCGGGTGACCTCGTCCGCGAACGCGGACAGCTGATCCACCATCGTGTTCAGCGTCGTCTTGAGCTCGAGGATCTCGCCACGCGCGTCGACGGTGATCTTCTGCGTCAGGTCGCCCTTCGCGACCGCCGCCGTCACCTGGGCGATGTTCCGGACCTGGTCGGTCAGGTTGTTCGCCATCGAGTTGACGTTGTCGGTCAGGTCCTTCCAGGTCCCGGCGACGCCGGGCACGGCGGCCTGGCCGCCGAGCTTCCCTTCGGTGCCGACTTCGCGCGCCACTCGGGTGACTTCGTCCGCGAACGCGGACAGCTGGTCCACCATCGTGTTGAGGGTGTCCTTCAGCTCCAGGATCTCGCCGCGCGCGTCCACGGCGATCTTCTGGGTCAGGTCGCCGCGCGCGACGGCGGTCGCGACCTGGGCGATGTTGCGGACCTGGGTGGTCAGGTTGTTCGCCATGAAGTTCACGGACCCGGTGAGGTCGCGCCAGGTGCCGGCGACGCCGGGGACCTGCGCCTGGCCGCCCAGCTGACCTTCCGTGCCGACTTCGCGCGCCACTCGGGTGACTTCGTCCGCGAACGCGGACAGCTGATCCACCATCGTGTTCATCGTCGTCTTGAGCTCGAAGAACTCGCCGCGCGCGTCGACGGTGATCTTCTGCGTCAGGTCGCCCTTCGCCACGGCCGTGGTCACGTGCGAGATGTTCCGGACCTGGTCGGTGAGGTTGTCGGCCATCTGGTTGACCGAGTCGGTGAGGCTGCGCCACGTCCCGGCCGCGCCGGCCACCTCGGCCTGTCCGCCCAGCTTGCCCTCGCTGCCGACCTCGCGCGCGACGCGGGTGACCTCGCCGGCGAACGCCGAGAGCTGGTCGACCATCGTGTTCAGCGTGTTCTTCAGCTGCAGGATCTCGCCGCGGGCGTCGACGTCGATCTTCTTCGTCAGGTCGCCGTTGGCCACCGCGGTCGCCACCTGGGAGATCCCGCGGACCTGGTCGGTCAGGTTGTCGGCCATCAGGTTGACCGAGTCGGTGAGGTCGCGCCACGTCCCGGCGACGCCCGGCACCTGGGCCTGACCGCCGAGCTTGCCGTCGGAGCCGACCTCGCGCGAGACGCGGGTGACCTCGTCGGCGAACGACGACAGCTGGTCCACCATGGTGTTGATGGTGTTCTTGAGCTCCAGGATCTCGCCGCGGGCGTCGACGTTGATCTTCTGGGTCAGGTCGCCGCGCGCGACGGCGGTGGTGACCTGGGCGATGTTCCGGACCTGCTCGGTCAGGTTGTCGGCCATGAAGTTGACCGAGTCGGTCAGGTCGCGCCAGGTGCCGGACACGCCCGGGACGACCGCCTGGCCGCCGAGACGTCCCTCACCCGCGATCTCGCGGGAGAGCCTCGTCACTTCGGCGGCGAAGCGCGACAGCTGCGCGATGAGGCCGTTGACCGTCTTGGCCAGCGTCGCGTACGCGCCCTGCAACGGACGGCCGTCCAAGGTCAGGGTCATCGGCTGGGAGAGGTCGCCCTCGGCGACGGCGCCGAGCACCCGGTCGAGCTCGATCGTGGGCCGGGTCAGGTCCTCGATCAGGCCGTTCACGCTCTCGACGGCCGTGTTCCAGCCGCCGGGACCGACCTCGGTCTCCAGCCGTTCGCTGAGCCTGCCGTCCTGGCCGACCGCCGCGCGCACCCGCAGCAGCTCGCTGACCAGCCGCTGGTTGCGTTCGGCGATGTCGTTGAACGCGACCGCGAGCTGCGCCGAGATGCCGTCGCCGTGCGGGACGAGCCGCCGGCGGAAGTTGCCGTCCCCGAGATCCCGCACCGCCACGAGCAGCCGCTCCAGCGCCGCCGCCTCGCTCTGGGATTCCGTTGTCATGTGTGCCGACCCTCTCCACCACGCATGCGCCAGCCATGGTCCACGACCCAGCGTGTCATGATTCGCCCTACACTTCGAGCCAGTCCGCCCGCTCACGCGGTAGCCGTGCGATAGCAGTCCGGAGGCAGGAGGTCCGTGCATGGTGTCACGTCCGGCCCCGGCGTCGGCGGCCCTGCCACCGATGACCGGTGAGGACGCACCGCCGGGCCTCGACGCCTTCGGGCGGGCCGTCCTCGAAGACGTGCGCGACGCGGTGTTCCTCCAGGACGCGGATGGCGTGCTGCGCTGGGCGAACCCGGCCGCGCGGACGCTGACCGGCGGCGCCGAGCCCCGGCTGCACGCGATCGCGGAGACCTCGGGGCATGTCGAGGTCACGGGTAATCGTCGTCCCGCCCGGATCCGCGCCCTGCCCGGCGGCTGGCATTCCTGGACCGTCCCGGCAGAGGACGTCCCGCAGCGGCACGTCGGCGACTTCCTCGCCGAGGCCGGCCCCCGGCTGGCCGCCGCGCGCGGGCGCCACGGCACCGCGCGGGTGATCGCCGAGCTGGCCGCGTCCGCGCTGGCCGAGACCGTCTTCGTGCTGCTGCCGACCACCCGCGGCCGGTGGGAGTGGTGGAGCTGCGAACGCCCGTCGTCCCACGGCCACGGCCGGATCCGCCGGGTCCCGCCGCAGGTCGCCCCGGTGCTGGCGGCGACGTTCGCGGCCACCGGCAGGCCGGAGCTCGCCCCGGTCCCCGCGCCGGAGCTGGCGACCCTGCCCCCGGTCGTGGCCGACCGGTTCGCCGGGCACGCCGAGGTCGCGGTGGTGTCGCTGGGCCCGAGCGCGAGCGCCGGCGTCACCGGCGCGCTGCTGCTGGGCCGCCGCGCCGACCCGGACTTCGGCGCCGAGCAGGTCCGCGCGGTGGTGGAGTTCGCCAAGGCGGCCGGGACGGCGCTGGTCAACGCGCAACGCTACGCCCGCCAGGAGGAGGCCACGCGCGGGCTGGAGACCACGCTGCGCCCGGTCGACCCGCCCGAGCTGGACGGCGCGCGGTTCGAGACCTGGTACGAGCCGGCCGGCGGGGTGCTCGCGGTCGGCGGCGACTTCTTCGACGTCCTCGCGCACGACGACGGCAGCGCGTTCCTCGTGCTCGGCGACATCTGCGGCAAGGGCGCCGAAGCCGCGGCGCTGACCGGGCGCGTCCGGCACGCGCTGACCGCGCTCGCCATGGTCGAACGCGACGGCCGGACGCTGCTGCGGTTGCTCAACGAACTGCTCATCGCCGGCGGCAGCAGCCGGTTCGCGACGCTGGTGCTGGGGTCGGCCCGGCCGTCCGACGGCGGCGTCGACCTGACGCTGGCCTCCGGCGGGCACCCGGCGCCGCTGATCGTCCGCGGGGCCGGCGTCGTCGAGGAGGTCACCGTCCCGGGGACGCTGGTCGGCATCTCGCCGCAGGCCCGGTTCGCCGAGGCGCGGGTGCGGCTCGAGCGCGGCGACGTCTGCCTCCTGTACACCGACGGCATCACCGAGGCCCGCAACCGCCACGACCAGACGGAGCTGTTCGGCGACGACCGGCTGCGCGCGGTTTTGGCGACCGCGGCGGGGCAGCCGGCCCGCGAGGTGGTGCGGCGGCTGCGTCAGGCCGTGCGCGATTGGCTGGGCAGTTCGGCCCACGACGACATCGCGGTACTGGCCGTGGAGTGCTCCGAGTAAGTCCATTGTGGACCTGGTTTGACCGGGATTCGAGCGGGTAATTCTTCCGTTGCATTGATCCCCACGACAGGAGTCCCATGGCGAACTCACTGCAAGGTCGCCGCGTCGCGATCCTGGCCGCGGACGGCGTCGAACAGGTCGAACTGGAGAAGCCGCGCCAGGCCGTCCTCGACGAGGGCGCGACGGTGGAGCTGGTGTCCCTGGACACCGGCGAGATCCAGGCGATGAACGGCGACATCGACAAGGGCGACCGGTTCCCGGTCGACCGCAAGGTGGCCGACGTCGAGGTCGGCGACTTCGACGCGCTGCTGCTCCCGGGCGGCACGATGAACCCCGACAACCTGCGCACGGACGGCGCGGCGGTCAAGTTCGCCGGCGACTTCGTGCGCGCGGGCAAGCCCGTCGGGGTGATCTGCCACGGTCCGTGGACGCTCGTCGAAGCGGATGTCGTCCGTGGCCGCACGCTGACGTCGTACCCGAGCATCCGCACCGACCTGCGTAACGCCGGGGCGACCGTCGTCGACGAAGAGGTGGTAGTCGACAACGGCTTGGTCTCCAGCCGCAATCCGGACGACCTGCCGGCGTTCTGCCGGACGGTCGTGCGGGAGTTCGCGGGCTGAAGTCCTTTGTAGACATTCACCCGGCCGTGTGTTAAGTCCCGCTTAAATCTGTTGGCTTTCGGTGCCCCGGCGGAGGACGCTGGGGGTGTGACCAGGACCGCCCGATCCGCCCGTGGAGAGGAGGTGGACGCGATGACAGTGCAGGCCCGCCGTTACGGCCGCTGGTGCCGGGAGCACTTCGACGTGGTCGCCGCCGCCCAGGGCGTCCCCGCACCCCGGGGCGCCGACTCCGCCGAGGCGCGGCCGGAGCCCGAGTCGCAGCCCGAGCAACCGGTTGTCGAACAGGGTCGTCCCAGCTAATCGCCCGGACGTGAAGAAGGCCTCCCCGGGAGTACCGGGGAGGCCTTCTTCGTTGCCGGTCAGTGGTAGCGGTAACCGCGGCGGTACCAGACCCGCCGGGGCCCCGGCACGCCGATCCGCGTGATCACGTCCGTCAGGATCGCGCCGATGACCAGCCAGATCACCGCCGCGAGGCCGTCGTTCAAGAACGTCGCCAGCTTCTCCGAATCCGGCGTGAACAGGTTGCGCAGGCCCAGGGACACGCCCGCGGACCACTCGTTGATCAGGTGCGCGAAGCCGTTCGCCATGTTCGCCTCGCCCAGCACCAGCACGATGTGGACGGCGAGCACCAGCGCGAACACCGCGCACACGAGGTGGATCAGGGCGTTGACCGTGCGCACGATCCGGATGCGCGGATGGGTTCGTTCCACGACTTCTTCGGCCTGAGCCTCTTCGTACCGCGGTTCGTACGGCTCCTGGGGCGGGGGATACGGCATCGTCGGCGCCGTCCTTTCGACTGTCCGATGTGGACGTATCTGGGGCGAGCGGAAGCAACAGTCTGGAATACCCCTCACCCGGGTGAGCGAACCGCGAGTTCCGCAAACTTCCCTGGTGACCCTCGTGATACGGTAGTTTGCGGAACGCAAGGAGGGTCATGGAGGTCTTCTCCGTCGAACAGGTCGCCGCGAAGCTCGGGCTGCACGTCCGGACGGTCCGGAACTACGTCCGGGACGGGCGCCTCAAGGCCGTCCGGATCGGCAAGCAGTACCGCATCGCCGCCGACGATCTCGAGGCCTTCACCGGGTTGCCGGTGACGGAACCGCGGCCGGACCGGCCCGTCGCCGAACTTTCGAGCGTCGCCGAGGTTTCCGGTGTCGACCGGGCGACCGCCGACCGGATCGCCACCGTCGTCGTGGCCTCGGTGAACGGCCCGCGCGACGCCGGCGAGCGGCCCCTGCGCGTCGAGACCATCTACGACCCGGACCGCGCCACCGTGAAGATCATCGTGCTCGGCGACCTCGCCGCCGGCGCCGACCTGCTGCGGTTCGTCGCCTCGTTCACCGAAGGCCTGGCATGACCGTCTACCGTTCGCGCGAAGGCGCCGAGCTGGTCCGGCAGCGGTACGACGCCCTCCTCGGGCACTGGCCCGTGCCGTCCGAGACGCGCACCTTCGAGACCCGCGTCGGTGCGACCTTCGCCGTCGTCTCCGGCCCGGTGGACGCGCCGCCGGTCGTCGCGCTGCAGGGCTCCGGCGGGACGGCCGCGCACTGGCTGCCCGATGTCGAGACACTCGCGAAAGACCTCCGCATCCACGCCGTGGACGCCCCCGGGGAGCCGGGCCGGACCGTCGAAGCGCGGCCGCCGCTCGGGGCGTACGCCGGCTGGCTCGACGACGTCCTCGACGCGGCCGGCCTCGCCGAAGCCGCCTTCCTCGGCACATCGCTGGGCGGCTGGTGGGCGCTCGACTACGCGTTGACCCGGCCGGAACGCGTGACAAGCCTGGTGCTGGTCAACCCGTCCGGGATCGGCCGCCGCCGGGTGGCGCCGCTGGTCAAGTTCGCCGCCTACAGCCTGTTCGGCGGCTGGGGACGGCGCCGGTCGCTGGCCATGGTCGCGAAAGGCGGCCCCGCCGACCCGGGGCGGCGCGCGCTCGGCGAGTTCACCCTGGCGACGTTCGAGCACTTCAAGCCGCGGCTGGCCGCGATCCCGGTCTTCCCGGCCGAGCGGCTGCGCGAACTCGCGATGCCCGTGCAGGCTCATTTCGGTGCGCGTGACGTCCTGCTGGACCAGCGCGACGCCGCCGCGAAGCTCCGGGAAGCCCGGCCCGGCGCCGACGTCCGGCTGACCGAGGACGCCGGGCACTTCCTGCCCGGCTGGGCGGAGGCCGCCGCGGCCTTCCTGGCGGGTTCCGCCACCCGCTGAGCCGCGCGGTGGAACCTCGCGAGACGGCGCAACCCCGTCCCGCGCGACACGTCCAGGTGATCATGAGAATCCCGGCGCTGCTGGCGTCCGTCCTCACCCTCCTGGCCGTGTCCGGCTCGCCCGCGACGGCGGAAAGCGCGGTCCCGCAGGGGTTCCGGCCCGCTTCGACGAGCTGGACCACCCCCGCCACCGGGTACGTCCTGGGCTACTCGCCGTGCGGGAAGACCTGGTGCCCGGCGCTGCTCGGCACCACCGACGGCGGGACGCACTGGCGGCGTCTCGGCGCGCCGCAGATGTCCTTGCCCGACAACCACAACCACGTCGCGCTGACGTTCACCAGCGAGCGCGTCGCCTACGTCAGCGACGGCGTCCACGTCCTCACGTCCCGCGACGCCGGTGCGAGCTGGCACCCGGTCGGGCTGATCGGCGCGCGACAGCCGTACTACCTGTCGAAGATCACCGAAAGCGGCGGCCGCGTGTTCGCCATGCTCACCACCTACGGCGACGGCCGCGGTTCGACGCGGCTGTACTCGGGCGTCGCCGGCTCGCCGGTGGTGGTCCCGGTTCCCGGGTTCGCGGTGACCGGCGGGCTCACCTACGGCGACCTGGCCGTCGGCGGCGGCCTGCAGGTCGCCCTCGGCACGGACTACGGCACCGAGAAGTACTGGACCTCGCGCGACGGCGTCGCGTTCACCCCCGCCGCGCCGCCGTGCCCGGCCGGGACGGTCGCGTCGCTCGCCGGCGTGCGAGACCGGCAGGTCGTGGCGTTGTGCAGCAGCAGTCCCGGCTCGCCGCAGCCCGGCTCGACCGAGCGCCGGCTGCGGCACGCCGACCGGCTGGGCGAGCCGTTCAGCGGCGAGGACGCGGTGCCCTACCTCGGGATCAACCAGGGCTTCGCCGCCGCGTCGCCGACGTCCGCGACCGTCGCGGCCGAGGGCGGCGGCACCGGGTTCCTGCACAGCACGACCGACGGCGGCCGCACCTGGACCACGACCGAGCTGCCGGACCGCGGGTTCAGCCTGACCGATCTGGACTTCCCGGGCGGCGGCACCGGCGTGGTCGTCGACGGCCAGCCGGACGCCGACGGCGGCTCGGCGCTGTACCGCACCACGGACGGCGGACACTCGTGGCGCGAGCTGCCGATCGGGTAATAGTGCCTGGCAGGCAAGGCCCTTCGGCCCGGTTCACTTGGTGAACGGCATGTCGTAGTCTGAGCACT
Source organism: Amycolatopsis sp. MEPSY49 (assembly GCF_051337345.1). Taxonomy (NCBI): domain Bacteria; kingdom Bacillati; phylum Actinomycetota; class Actinomycetes; order Pseudonocardiales; family Pseudonocardiaceae; genus Amycolatopsis; species Amycolatopsis sp. MEPSY49. Next base: position 148,965 of record NZ_JBDLYJ010000003.1, read on the forward strand.
GTCCGTTGCCGGACACAGGTGGCCGGGCCCGGGGCAGGGGCCGGCACCCCACGACGAGGGAGAACAGCCGATGACGCCTGGCGACCTGCGGTCCGGAACCGAGGGGGGCTCCGCGTCCCTCGATTTCTCCAAGGCGAGCCTGGCCCGGTTGTCCGACGCACTGCTGGGCGGGCACGACCACTACGAGGTCGACCGCGAAGCGATGCGGCGCCTGCTGGCGATCGCCCCCGGCGCGCGCACGATGGCGAAGGAGCACCGCGACTGGCTGGTGCGCGCGGTCCGGTTCCTCGCCGGGAAGCGCGGCATCGACCAGTTCCTCGACCTCGGTTCCGGCATGCCCACGGCGGAAAACACCCACGAGGTGGCGCAGCGGTACAACCCGGACGCGCAGGTGGTGTACGTCGACAACGACCCGGTCGTGCAGGTGCACGGCCGGGCGCTGCTGGAAGAGAACTACCTGACCCACGTCACGGGCGCCGACCTCACCAAGCCGGCCGAGACGCTGAACGACGAGGTCATCAAGGAGTACCTCGACTTCGAGCGGCCGGTGGCGCTGATCCTGACCTCGATCATCCACCACATCGATGACTACGAGCGCGCGAAGTCGATCGTCGCGGAGTACGTGGCGGCGCTCGCGCCCGGCTCGTACCTGCTGCTCACGCACCACTTCGACCCGGAAGAGGACTCCCCGCGCCAGGAGCTGGCGCGGCTGCTGGAGACGAGTTTCCAGGGCACCGGGCTGGGCAGCGTGCACCGCACGCGCGAGCAGATCACGGCGTTCTTCGAGGGCACCGAGCTGCTGCGGCCCGGGCTGGTCTACCTGCACGAGTGGTGGCCGGACGGCCCCCGGCTGCACCCGCTGAGCGAGCTGAACTTCCTCACGCTGGGCGGCGTGGCCCGCAAGCAATGACGTGAATGACTCATTCATGTCGCCTGGCGACATGAATGAGTCATTCACGTCGTCCGGGTCAGGCGGCGTTGAAGGTGTCCGGGTCCGGGCCGGTGCGCTCGCCGCGGTCCAGCGGCGACAGCGACTCCAGCTCGTCCTCCGACAGGGTGAAGCCGAACAGGTCGAAGTTCTCCGCGATCCGCGACGGCGTCACGGACTTCGGGATCACCACGTTGCCCAGCTGCAGGTGCCAGCGGAGGACGATCTGCGCGGGCGTCCGGCCGTGCTTCACCGCGAGGTCCGCGACCACCGGGTCGCCCAGCAGCGAGCCGCCCTTGGCCAGCGGGCTCCACGCCTCCGTCGCGATGCCGTGCTTCGCGTCGAACTCGCGGACCTCCTGCTGCTGCAGGTACGGGTGCAGCTCGATCTGGTTGACCGCCGGGACGACGTCGGACGCGTCCATCAGCCGTTCGAGGTGCGCGGGCTGGAAGTTGGACACGCCGATCGCGCGGACGCGGCCGTCGGCGTAGAGCTTCTCGAACGCCTTCCAGGTGTCGAGGTACTTGTCGCGCTCCGGCGTCGGCCAGTGGATCAGGTACAGGTCCAGCTGCTCCAGGCCCAGCTTCTGCATGCTCTCGTCGAACGCCTTGAGCGTCGAGTCGTAGCCCTGGGCCGAGTTCCACAGCTTGGTGGTGATGAACAGTTCGTCGCGGGCGACGCCGGCCTCGGCGATGGCCTGGCCGACGCCCTTCTCGTTGCCGTAGACGGCGGCGGTGTCGATGCTGCGGTAGCCCGCTTCGATGGCGGCCTTCACGGCGGCGGTGGTCTCGTCGTCCGGGACCTGGAACACGCCGTAGCCGAGTTGCGGCATCCGCACGCCGTTGTTGAGTTCGATCACGGGCACGCTGGTCACGAGGGTTCCTTTCGGTGGATGGTTCATCGGGCGGGTACCCGCTCCCCAGCTTCGAAACTAGCCGGGGCCTTGCGGTCGAGCAGGCCGGAGACGAGCGCCACGGCGAGGCCCGCCGCGGCGAGCACGGCGCCGATCCAGTTGGGGGCGGTGTAGCCGAGGCCGGCGTCGATGGCCTGGCCGCCGAGCCACGCGCCGCCGGCGTTGCCGAGGTTGAACGCGGCGATGTTCGCCGCCGAGGCCAGCGCCGGCGCGCCCTCGGCCTTGGCCAGCACGCGGGCCTGCAGCGGCGGCACGGTCGCGAAGCCCGCCGCGCCGAACAGCGCGATGGTGATCGCGGCCGGCACCTTCGCGTGCGCCGTGAAGACGAACGCGACCAGCACGATCGCCAGCGCGGCGAGGATCACGTAGAGGCTCGGCATGAGCTTGCGGTCCGCGGCCCGCCCGCCGAGCAGGTTGCCGGCGAACAGGCCGGCGCCGAACAGCACGAGCAGCCAGGTGACGGCCCCGCTGGAGAAGCCGGCGACCTCGGTCATCATCGGTGCGATGTAGGTGAACGACGCGAACACGCCGGCGAAGCCGAGCGCCGTCATGACCAGCGCGAGCCACACCTGCGGGCGGCGGAACACGGCCAGTTCGCCGCGCAGGCCCGCGCCCGGCTCGGGTTCCTGGTGCGGCACCAGCGCGAGGATGCCGATCGCGCCGGCCACGCCGAGCGCGCTGACCACCCAGAACGTCGAGCGCCAGCCGAAGGCCTGGCCGAGCGCGGTTCCCGCGGGGACGCCGAGGACGTTCGCCACGGTCAGCCCGGTGAACATCAGCGCGATCGCGCCGGCCTGCTTGGCCGGGGCGACCAGCGACGCGGCGACGACCGAGCCGACGCCGAAGAACGCGCCGTGCGACAGGGCCGCGACGACCCGGCCGGTCATCAGCAGGCCGTAGCTCGGGGCCAGCGCGGAGAGCACGTTGCCCGCGATGAACAGGCCCATCAGGGCGACGAGCACGGTCTTGCGCGGCACCCGCGAAGCGAGCGCGGTGAGCAGGGGAGCGCCGACGACGACGCCGAGCGCGTAGCCCGAGATGAGCAGGCCTGCGGACGGGATCGAGACACCGAAGTCGGCCGCGACCTCGGGCAGCAGGCCCATGATCACGAACTCGGTGGTGCCGATCCCGAAAGCGCTGATCGCCAGTGCGAGCAGAGCGGCGGGCATGGACTTCCTTCTTCCGGGGGTAGACTGAGGGCGTTGGCAACTACAAGCGTCCGAGATAGTTGCAGACGCCGTATATTGCATAGGCTTGATAGTGCAGCGTGCAAGGGAGTACGCGCAAGCCGGGGAGAGGTGAACCGTGTCACTGGACGACGACGCCGTCGAAGCGCGCGCGCAGGGCTGGCGCACGCTGGCCGCGCTGCACGCACGAATCGAGGACAGGCTGCAACGCGCGCTGGAGCGCGACCACGAGCTTTCGGTGAGCGAGTACAGCGTCCTCGACGCGCTGGCCCGCCAGGACGGCTTCCACCTCCGGATGAACCAGCTGGCCAACGCGGTGGTGCTGAGCCAGTCGGCGACGACGAGGCTGGTGACGCGGCTGGAGGGCCGCGGGCTGCTGGCGCGGTACCTGTGCGCGGACGACCGCCGCGGCATCTACACGGAGGTGACCTCGGCGGGCCAGGCGTTGTTGACGGCGGCGCGTCCGACGCACGACGCGGCGCTCGCGGAGGCGCTCGCGGACGCCGAAGGCTTGCCGGAACTTTCACCGCTGGTCGCGGCGCTCGGCACCCTCACCTTCACTCGCTGACCCATGCGCCCCAATGTGGCCTTCGGTGCGTCAGACGCACCCAAGGCGGCCTTCGGTGCGTGAGACGCACCGAAGGCCGCCTTGGGGCGCTTGACTTGCGCCGGGCCGGACGCAAGCGGTCGGCTGAAACTTTCACCGCTGGTCGCGGCGCTGAGCAAGCTTTCCTTCCCGGCCGTGCCTGCCACCTGACGAAAACTTGCGCAAGATCCGCCGACACCCCGCTGAGCGGCACGAGCCCGATCGGCCGGGGGATTACGGCGTGCGCGCTCCCTAACTCCTGCTCCATCCGTGGGACACTTTTGCTTGCCGCGTGCGATAGTTTCGCTGGTCAGCACCGTTTGTCCGGCTTTCGTCCGGTGTCCTGCCGCGTTGACCGGACCGTTTCGCCCGCCCTAATTTGTTGTTCCACCAGACGAACCGGGGCGGTGTCGGCGTGGACTCCTCCTTCTCCCTCAAGCCGGTGCGCCCGGCCGACCAGGCCGCCGTCCGCCGGAGCAACCTGGCGCTGGTGCTGCGGCACCTGCGGGACGCGGGCCCCCGGTCGCGCGCGGCCATCGCCGCGGACACCGGGCTCAACAAGGGGACCGTGTCGAGCCTCGTCTCGGAGCTCGCCGGCCGGGGGCTGGTGCGGGAAGGCGAACGGGAACGCGCCGGCGCCGTCGGGCGGCCCGGCACGATCGTCGAACTCGACGGCCGTGGGGTCGGCGGCATCGGCGTCGAGATCAACGTCGACTACCTGACCGCGCTCGCCCTCGACCTCACCGGGACCGTCCTGTTCGAGCAGCGCGTGGCGCTCGACGTCCAAGCGCTCCCCGTCGCGAAGGTCCTCGACGCCGGCGCGGAACTGACCGCGCGGGCGCTGCGGGAGTGCCGGCGCCTCGAGGTGAGGCCGGCCGGGGTGACCGTCGGCGTCCCGGCGCTGGTCGACGTCGCGAGCGGCACCGTCGCCTTCGCGCCCAACCTGCACTGGACCGACGTCCCGGTGGTCCGCGGCATCACCGACCGGCTGACCCGGCGGCTCGGGCCGCCGTCGTTCCCGATCCGCACGGCCAACGACGCCAACCTCGGCGCGCTCGGCGAGTACGCGATGGGCAGCGTCGCCGGCACCGCCGACCTGGTCTACCTGACCGGCGAGATCGGCGTCGGCGGCGGGGTGATCTCCGGCGGCCGGCTGCTCGGCGGCGCCGAGGGGTTCGCCGGTGAGATCGGGCACATCCAGGTCGACCCGGGCGGGCGCCTCTGCGGGTGCGGGCGCCGGGGCTGCTGGGAGACGCTCGTGGGCCTGGCCGGGATGCTGCGGCTGGCCGCGTCGCCCGCCGATCCGGTGCACGACCCGTCGCTGGACCTCGAACAGCGGCTCGACATCATCCGCCGCCGCGCCGAGCGGAAGGACCGGCGGACGCTCGACGCGCTCGCGCGGGTGGGCACCGGGCTCGGCGTCGGCGCGGCCGTGCTGGTCAACGTCTTCAACCCCCGGGTGGTGCTGCTCGGGGGCTATTTCGCCCAGCTCGGGCCGTACCTGCTCGGCCCGATGCTGGCCGAGCTCCAGACCCGGGTGATCGCCCCCGGCATCGGGGGCTGCCGCGTCGAGCTGTCGTGGCTCGGGTTCTCCGCGGCTTCGCGCGGCGGGGCGCACGTCGCGCTCCAGGCGGTGTTCGACGACCCGGCGCTGGTGCCGGTGCGAGCGGAAAGGGACAGCGGATGAAGCCCCCTCAACCGGTCCGCAAGATGGGACGTGTCAGGGCCGGATCCAGCAGGCAGACTGGGCCGCATTCACGACTGGGTGGAAACACGTGATCGACTCCGGCGATGTAGCTCTGGCGGGCACCCGCACGCGCGGCGACACGAACGCTGCGCGCGGTGCCCCGCCCCGCGGCACCGGAGGAGCTTTCGGCGCGGGCTGAACCGAACAGGTGGAGGAAGCATGGGGAAGATCGGTGTCTGGCTGATCGGGGCCCGCGGATCGGTGGCCACGACGGCCGTCGCCGGGGCGGCCGCGATGCGGGCGGGACTGGCCGCGCGCACGGGGTGCGTGACCGAGCTGCCGGACTTCGCGGGAGCCGAGCTGCCCGGGCTGGGGGACCTGGTCTTCGGGGGCCACGACGTCGTCGGCACGCCGCTGGTCAAGCGGGCCGAGCAGCTGGTCGCGGCGGGCGTGCTGCCGGCGACGCTGCCGGGCCCGGTCGCGGCCGACCTGGAGGCCGCCGAGGCGCGGCTGCGTCCCGCGCCCGACGGCGGTGGCCGGGCGGCGATCGACCGGGTCGTCGCCGACCTGACGGCGTTCGGTGAGGGCCTCGACCACGTGGTCGTCGTCAACGTCTCCTCCACCGAGCCGCCTTGCGTGCCGCACCCGGCTCACGCTTCGCTCGCGGCGCTGGAAGCCGCGCTGGACGCCGGGGAGGACGTGCTCCCCGCGAGCGCGCTCTACGCCTACGCCGCCTTCCGCGCCGGTTGTGGCTTTGTCGACTTCACCCCCTCCACGGGCGCGCGGCTGCCCGCGCTCGACGAACTCGCCCGCACGACCGGACAGCCGTACGCGGGCCGTGACGGCAAGACCGGCGAGACGCTGCTGCGGGCGGTGCTCGCGCCGATGTTCGCCCAGCGCGCGCTGAACGTCCTGGCCTGGTCGGGCACCAACCTGCTCGGCGGCGGCGACGGCGCCACGCTCGCCGACCCCGGCGCGGCGTCGAGCAAGAACGCCTCGAAGCAGCAGGTGCTGGAGCAGAACCTCGGACACCCGGTCGACGGCGAGGTCCACATCGACTACGTCCCGGCCCTCGGCGACTGGAAGACCGCCTGGGACCACGTGCTGTTCGAAGGCTTCCTCGGCACGCGGATGACCCTGCAGCTCACCTGGCAGGGCTGCGACTCCGCGCTCGCCGCGCCGCTGGTGCTCGACCTCGCCCGGCTGACCGGCAAGGCCTGCCGCGACGGCGTCGCCGGGCCGGTGGCCGAGTTCGGGTTCTTCTTCAAGGATCCCGTCGGCGACGGCGCGCACGACCTCGCGTCGCAGTACGCCGCGCTGCGTGAGTGGGCGAACCGGTGAAGGCGCTCGTCGAACTCGTCCGCGCGCCCGCCGCGCTGACCGTGCCCGGGGACGCCGTCGCCGGGGCCGCCGCTTCGGGGTGGCCGTTCGGCCGCCGCACGCTGGCCCTGACCGGCGCGTCCGTCTGCATCTACTGGGCGGGCATGGCCCTCAACGACTACGCCGACCGCCACCTCGACGCGATGGAACGGCCCGAGCGGCCGATCCCGTCGGGCCGGGTCTCACCGGGCACCGCGCTCGGCGTCGCGACCGGGCTGACCGCGGGCGGGCTGGGCATCGCTGCGGCCGCCGGCGGCAAGCGGGCCCTGCGCGTCGCCTTGCCGCTGGCCGCGACGGTCTGGGCCTACGATTTCGTGCTCAAGGAGACGGTGTTCGGGCCGGCCGCGATGGCCGCGGCTCGCACGCTCGACGTCCTGCTCGGTGGCGGCGGCGCCCGGGCGGCCGTGCCCGCGGCGCTGACCGTCGGAGCGCACACCTACGCCGTGACGCAGCTGTCGCGGTCCGAAGTGGACGGTGCGAAGCCCGCGCTGCCGGCGGCCACCCTCGCCGCCACGGCCGGGGTGCGCGTCGCCGCGGGCCGCGTCGGGCCGCTGGCCTCGGCGCTGCTCGGGACGTACGCGCTGACCACCGGGCGGGCCCAGTACGACGCCGTCCGCGACCCGGCCGCGCCGAAGATCCGCCGCGCGGTCGGCGCCGGGATCCACGGCATGATCCCGCTGCAGGCCGGCCTGATCGCGCGGACCGGGGCGTGGCGCTCGGCGCTGGCCGTCGCCGCCGCGTTCCCGATCGCGCGGGCGCTGAGCCGGAAGGTGTCGCCGACATGAGGTTCGGGTACGGCACCAACGGCTTCGCCAACCACCGCCTCGGGGACGCCCTGCGCGTCCTGGCCGACCTGGGCTACGACGGCGTCGCGTTGACGCTCGACCACCAGCACCTCGACCCGTTCGGGCCGGACCTCGCGAGCCGCGTCTCGTCGCTGGCCGCCGAGCTGGACCGGCTCGGGCTGGCCGTCGTGATCGAGACCGGCGCCCGGTTCCTGCTGGACCCGTGGCGCAAGCACTCGCCGACGTTCCTCGACCCCGACCGCGCGCGCCGCGTCGAGTTCCTGACCCGGGCCGTCGAGATCGCCGCGGACCTGGGCGCGGAGGCGGTGTCGTTCTGGAGCGGGAACAAGCCCGCCGACTTGCCCGCCGAGGAGGCCTGGGCGCACCTGGTCGACGGGTGCGCCGAGGTGCTCAAGGCCGCCGACGAGCACGACGTCAAGCTGGGCTTCGAGCCGGAGCCGGGCATGCTCGTCGAGGACCTCGACGGGTACTTCGAGCTTGCGCGCAGGCTCGGTGATCCGGAGCGGTTCGGGCTGACGCTGGACATCGGGCACTGCCGGTGCAACGAGTCCGCGTCCGTGCCCGACTGCGTCCGCCGCGCCCTGCCGCGGCTGGTGAACGTCCAGATCGACGACATGCGCCGCGGCACGCACGAGCACCTCGAATTCGGGAAGGGCGAGATCGACTTCCCACCGGTGCTGGAAGCGCTGTCGCCGTACTCCGGGCTGGTGGCCGTCGAACTGCCGCGGGACAGCCACGCCGCCCCGCGGATCGCCCGCGAGTCCCTCGAATTCCTGCGGAAGGCGGTGACGGCGTGAACGCCTGGCTCGACGAAGCCCTGCAGAAGGTCGCGACCGACGCGACGGCGCTGCACACGGTGTTCCCCGGAGTCGGCCGCCGGGTCGGCCGGGGTCCGTCGGACACGCCGGGCTGGACGGTCGACGACGTAGCTCGCGTGGAGCTGCTCAAGGCGGCTCCCGGGGCCGCCGCGGAGATGCCCGACCTCTACCGCTACGGCGACGCGGCCGAGAAGCGGGCCGTCCTGCGTGGACTGTCCGTTGTGGACATCGGGGACGCCGGGCTCGACCTGGTCGCGGACGCCCTCCGCACCAACGACACCCGGCTCGTCACCGCCGCGATGGGGGAGTACGCCGCCGAGCACCTCGACGACGCCGCGTACCGCCACGGCGTCCTCAAGTGCGTCTTCATGGGCATCCCCCTCGCCGAAGTCGCCGGCCTGGACCGCCGGACCGACGAAGAACTGCTGCGCATGATGCGGTCCTTCGCCGCCGAGCGCACCGCCGCGGGCCGCGACGTCCCCGCCGATCTCCGCCCGCTGCTGAACGAACAGGACGCCTGATGCGCATCTTCGACCCGCACATCCACATGAGCTCCCGGACCACCGACGACTACGCGGCCATGCACGCCGCCGGTGTCCGCGCGCTCGTCGAGCCGGCGTTCTGGCTGGGCCAGCCCCGCACGAACGTCGGCAGCTTCACCGACTACTTCGACGCGCTCGTCGGCTGGGAGCCGTTCCGCGCGAGCCAGTACGGCATCACCCACCACTGCACGATCGCGCTGAACCCCAAGGAGGCCAACGACCCGCGCTGCGCGCCGGTGCTCGACCTCCTGCCGCGCTACCTGGAGAAGGACGGCGTCGTCGCGGTCGGCGAGATCGGCTACGACTCGATGACCGCCGAGGAGGACAAGGCGTTCGCGGCGCAGCTCGCGCTGGCGATCGACCACGACCTGCCGGCGATGGTGCACACCCCGCACCGCGACAAGGCCGCCGGCACCGAACGCAGCATCGCCGTCGTCCGCGACTCCGGCATCGCGCCGGAACGGGTGGTGCTCGACCACCTCAACGAGATGACCGTCGCGATGGTCAAGGAGTCCGGCTGCTGGATGGGGTTCTCGATCTACCCGGACACCAAAATGGACGAAGAGCGGATGGTCGCGATCCTGCGCGAATACGGCACCGAGAAGGTGCTGGTGAACTCCGCCGCGGACTGGGGCAAGAGCGACCCGCTCAAGACCCGCAAGACCGGCGACGCGATGCTGGCCGCCGGGTTCACCGAGGACGACGTCGACCAGGTGCTGTGGCGCAACCCGGTGGCCTTCTACGGCCAGAGCGGGCGGCTCTCGCTGGAATCGGAGACCGCGGCCGCCGAGTTCGCGGGCAACTCCATCCTGCGGGGTGCGCGCAAGTGAGGTTCCGGCACCGCGACGGCACGCTCGTCCACCTCGCCTACTGCACCAACGTGCACCAGGCCGAGGACCTCGACGGCGTGCTCGCCCAGCTGGCCCGCTTCGGCGAGCCGGTGCGGGACCGCCTGGGCGTCGACCGGCTCGGGCTCGGCCTGTGGCTGGCCCGGCCGGTGGCTGCCGAGCTGACCGCGGACCCGGGGGCCGTCGGCAAGCTGCGCGCCGAGCTGGCCGCGCGCGGGCTCGAAGTCGTCACGCTCAACGGGTTCCCGTACCAGGGGTTCCACGACCCGGTCGTCAAGCACAAGGTCTACCGGCCGGACTGGTCGACGCCGGAGCGGACCGCCTACACCCTCGACCTGGCCCGGCTGCTCGCCGAGCTGATGCCGGACGACGCCGTGCGCGGCAGCGTGTCGACGTTGCCACTCGGCTGGCGCACCGAATGGCGGGACGACCGCGGGCAGCTCGGCCTGCTCGCCGAGGGGCTGGCGAAGGTCGGCCGTCCGGTGCGGGTGGCGTTCGAACCCGAACCCGGATGCGTCGTCGAGACCACCGCGCAGGCGGCGGCCCTGCTGTCCGATGTGGACAAGGACTGGCTGGGCGTCTGCCTCGACACCTGCCACCTCGCGGTCGGGTTCGAGGACCCGGCGGCCGCGCTGGGCCGGCTCGAAGCGGCCGGGTTCGACGTCGTCAAGCTGCAGGCGTCCGCGGCTTTGGAGGCCGCGGTGCCGAACGACCCGGCGACGCGGCAGGCGCTGGAGTCCTTTGTGGAACCCCGGTTCCTCCACCAGAGCAACGAAGGCGCGCCGCCGGGCGCCGACGACCTCGATCTCGCCTTGGCCGGCGGGCTGCCGGGCGAGGCGCCGTGGCGCGTGCACTTCCACGTGCCGCTGCACGCCGACCCGGCGCCGCCGCTGACGTCGACCCGGCCGGTGCTGGCCGGCACGCTGGCCGAGCTGTTCGGCGGGGCGGCCGCGCGCACCGACCACGTCGAGGTCGAGACCTACACCTGGCAGGTGCTCCCGGACGCACCCGCCGACGACGCCGGGCTGGTCGCGGGCATCGCGGCCGAGCTGGACTGGACCCGGCGAGAACTGATCACCCTAGGCTTGGAAGAGGTTTCCGAATGAGTCTGCTCGTCCTCGACGTCGTCGGGCTGACCCCGCGGCTGCTGCCGCACATGCCCAACCTGCGCAAGATGGCCGAGCCCGGCTTCACCGCGCAGCTGGACACCGTCTTCCCGGCGGTGACGTGCTCGGTGCAGTCGACGTTCCTGACCGGCCTGCAGCCGGCCGAACACGGCATCGTCGGCAACGGCTGGTACTTCCGCGACCTCGGCGAGATCTTCCTCTGGCGCCAGCACAACAAGCTCGTGCAGGGCGACAAGTTCTGGGACGCCGCCCGCCGCGCGCAGGCCGGGCACCGCGTCGCGAACGTGTGCTGGTGGTACGCGATGGGCATGGACGTCGACCTGACGGTGACCCCGCGGCCGATCTACCACGCCGACGGCAAGAAGTCCCCGGACGCCTACACCCACCCGCCGCAGCTGCACGACCGCCTGGTCGGCGCGCTCGGCGAGTTCCCGCTGTTCACCTACTGGGGTCCGACGGCCGCGATCACGTCGTCGAAGTGGATCATCGCCGCCGCCCAGAAGATCATGGCGGAGGACAAGCCCGACACCACGCTCGTCTACATCCCGCACCTGGACTACGACCTGCAGCGCTTCGGCCCGGACGCGCCGCAGGCCGCGGCGGCCGCGCGCGAGATCGACACGGCGTTGAAGCCCCTGCTGGACTTCGCGGCCGCGGGCGGGCACACCGTCGTCGCGCTCTCGGAGTACGGCATCACGAACGCGAGCCGGCCGGTCGACATCAACCGGGCGCTGCGCCGCGAGGGCCTGCTCAACGTGTACGTCCAGGCCGGTATGGAGTACCTCGACCCGTGGACGTCCCGCGCGTTCGCGGTGGCCGACCACCAGGTCGCACACGTCTACGTCGCCGACCCGGCGGACATCCCGCGCGTGCGGGACATCGTCGCCGGACTGTCCGGAGTGGACGTCGTCCTGGATCGCGAGGGCCAGGCGGGCATCGGGATCGACCACGAACGGGCCGGTGAACTCGTCGCGATCGCCGAGCCGGACGCCTGGTTCACGTACTACTACTGGCTGAGCGACGACCGCGCGCCGGACTTCGCGAAGACCGTCGAGATCCACCGCAAGCCCGGCTACGACCCGGCCGAGCTGTTCTTCGACCCGAACGACCCGGCGGTGAAGCTGAAGGCGGCGTCGGCGCTGGCACGCAAGAAGCTCGGCCTGCGGTACTCGATGCAGGTCGTCCCGCTCGACCCGGCGCCGGTTCGCGGGAGCCACGGGCGGCTGCCCGACGCGCCCGAGGACGGCCCGGTGCTGCTGTGCTCGGATCCCTCGCTCGCACGGGAAAAGATCCACGCCACCGAAGTCAAGGAGCTGCTGCTCGCGGCGGCTGTCCGTACCGAATAGGACGCACCCAGGAGGTCAGACATGGCACGACCGTTGACCCTGTTCACCGGGCAGTGGGCCGACCTGCCGTTCGAGGAGGTGTGCGAGCTGGCGAGCGGCTGGGGCTACGAAGGCCTCGAAATCGCTTGCTGGGGCGACCACTTCGAAGTCGACCGGGCGCTGGCCGAAGACTCCTACGTCCCGGCGAAGCTGGAGACGCTGGCCAAGTACGACCTCAAGGTGTGGGCCATCTCGAACCACCTGGTGGGCCAGGCCGTCTGCGACCACCCGATCGACGAGCGGCACGAAGCCATCCTGCCCGCGCGGATCTGGGGCGACGGCGAACCCGAAGGCGTCCGGCAGCGGGCGGCGGCCGAAATGCAGGCCACCGCCCGCGCCGCGGCGAAGCTCGGGGTGTCCACTGTGGTCGGGTTCACCGGCTCGTCGATCTGGCACACGGTGGCGATGTTCCCGCCGGTGCCGCCGTCGATGATCGAGCGCGGGTACGCCGACTTCGCCGCGCGGTGGAACCCGATCCTGGACGTCTTCGACGAGGTCGGCGTCCGGTTCGCCCATGAGGTGCACCCGAGCGAGATCGCCTACGACTACTGGAGCACGGTCCGGACGCTCGAGGCGATCGGCCACCGCGAGGCCTTCGGGCTGAACTTCGACCCGTCACACTTCGTCTGGCAGGACCTCGACCCGGCCGGGTTCCTGTGGGACTTCAAGGACCGCATCTACCACGTCGACTGCAAGGAGGCTCGCAAGCAGCTCAACGGCCGCAACGGGCGGATGGGTTCGCACCTGCCGTGGGCCGATCCCCGGCGCGGCTGGGACTTCGTCTCGACCGGCCACGGCGACGTCCCCTGGGAGGACGTCTTCCGCATGCTCAACGCCATCGGCTACGACGGCCCGATCTCCATCGAGTGGGAGGACGCGGGCATGGACCGGCTCATCGGCGCGCCCGAAGCGCTGGAGTTCGTCCGCAAGCTCAACTTCACCCCACCCACAGCGGCATTCGACGCCGCTTTCTCCTCGAAGTAACCCCTCCAGGAAGCTGCACTTTCACGTGAAAGTGCGGCTTGTCCACAGGCGGGTGGCCGCCAGCCCCGTCGGAAGGTGATCGAAACCGGCTTCGCGCCACATCGGGGCGAAGCACGCTCAAAATCAGGAAGGATCCCGCATGTCTCCGTCCCCACCGAAGTGGGCGAGGCTGTTCGGCACCGCGCTCCTGGGCGCCGGCCTCCTGCTCACCGTCGACACCCCGGCCCACGCGGACATCCCGCCCGCGGACTACCAGCAGGTCGCGCTCGCCACCGGCGCGGCCGAAGTGGGCGGCGAGGCGATGTCGCTCGCCGTGCTCCCGGACCGCTCGGTCGTGCACACCTCCCGCGACGGCACCGTCCGCGTCACCACCGCGGCCGGCGCGACGTCGATCGCGGGCAAGCTGAACGTCTACACCCACGACGAGGAAGGCCTCCAAGGCGTCGCCGCCGACCCCGGATTCGCGACCAACCGGTACGTCTGGCTGTACTACTCGCCACGACTGTCCACTCCGGACGGTGACGCGCCGACCGAGGGCACCGAGTCGGACTTCGCGCCGTTCAAGGGCGAACTGCACCTGTCCCGGTTCGTGCTGAAGACCGACAACACCCTCGACCTGGCCAGCGAGAAGGTCGTGTTGAAGGTCGCCAACGACCGCGGCCAGTGTTGCCACGTCGGCGGCGACATCGACTTCGACGCCGCCGGCAACCTCTACCTGACCACCGGCGACGACACCAACCCGTTCTCCTCCGACAGCTACTCGCCGATCGACGAACGGACCAACCGCAACCCGCAGTTCGACGCGCAACGCTCGTCCGGCAACACGAACGACCTGCGCGGCAAGCTGCTGCGGATCCACCCGCAGGCCGACGGGACGTACACGATCCCGTCGGGGAACCTCTTCGCGCCGGGCACCGCGAACACGCGCGCGGAGATCTACGCGATGGGCTTCCGCAACCCGTTCCGGATGAGTGTCGACAAACCGACCGGCGTCGTCTACCTCGGCGACTACGGCCCGGACGCCGGCACGACCGACCCGAACCGCGGGCCGCAGGGGCAGGTCGAGTTCGACCGGATCACCGGGCCGGGCAACTTCGGCTGGCCGTACTGCACCGGCTCGAACACGACGACCGAGACGTACAACCACTACACGTTCCCGAGCGGCCCTTCCGGCGCGAAGTACGACTGCGCCGGCGGGCCGACGAACTCCTCGTTCCGCAACACCGGCCTCGCCAAGCTGCCGGTGCCGAAGCCTGCGTGGATCAAGTACGCGGGTGACGAGGGCTCGCCGCCGGAGTTCGGCAGCGGCTCGGAGTCGCCGATGGGCGGGCCGGTCTACCGGTACGACGCCGCTTCGACGTCCACGGTCAAGTTCCCGCAGTCGTTGGACGGCAAGTACTTCGCGGGGGAGTACGGGCGCAAGTGGATCAAGGCGGTGACCGTCAACGCCGACGGCACCCGCGGCCCGATCGAGGACTTCCCGTGGTCCGGCACCCAGGTGATGGACATGGCGTTCGGCCTGGACGGCGCCCTCTACGTCCTCGATTACGGCACTGGCAGCGACAACCAGGCGCTGTACCGGATCGAGTACCTCGCGGGCACGAACCGCAACCCGGTCGCGAAGGCCGCGTCCGACAAGACGTCCGGCCCGAATCCCTTGACGGTCACCTTCTCGTCCGCCGGGAGCACTGATCCCGAAGGCGGAGCGTTGAGCTACCGCTGGGACTTCGGCGACGGCTCCTCGTCGACGGCGGCGAACCCGGCCCACACCTACACGACCAACGGCACGTACTCACCGACGTTGACGGTTTCCGATCCGGAGGGCTTGACCGGCACGGCGAGTCTCGTGGTGACGGTCGGGAACACAGCGCCGACAATATCCTTGGGGACGCCGGTGGACGGTCAGCTGTTCTCCTTCGGTGACACCGTGCCCTTCCAGGTGACGGGCAGCGATCCGGAGGACGGCCCGCTGGACTGCTCGAAGGTCAAGGTCACCTACTTCCTCGGCCACGACAGCCACGAGCACCAGATCACGCAGGCGACCGGGTGTTCCGGCTCGATCGCGGTCCCGGTCGACGGCGAGCACGACGCCGCGGCCAACATCTACGGCGTCTTCGACGCGCAGTACACCGACAAGGGCGGGCTGACCTCGCACAGCGTCCGCAAGCTGCAGCCGCGGCACCGCCAGGGCGAGCACTTCGCGGCGCAGTCCGGCATCCAGCTCGCCGACCACGGCGCGGCGGAGGGCGGCCGGACGGTCGGGTACACCGACAACGGCGACTGGATCTCGTTCACGCCGTACGCGCTGGGCAACGCCACGTCGATCAGCGCGCGCGTGTCTTCGGGTGGCCCGGGCGGGACTCTCGAGGTGCGGGCGGGTTCGCCGACCGGGACACTGCTGGGCTCGGCCGCGGTGGCCAACACCGGGGACTGGGACACGTTCGCCGACGTCACGGCGAACCTGGCGAACCGGCCGGCCGGGACGACGGCGCTGTACCTCGTGTTCAAGGGTGTCACCGGGCAGGGGAACCTGTTCGACCTGGACGCGTTCACGTTCACGACCGCGTCGGCGGCGATCGAGGGCGAGTCGTTCACGTCCGGCTCCGGCGTGCAGATCGCACCGCACGCCGCGGCGAGCGGCGGCAACACCCTCGGCTACATCGAAAACGGCGACTGGGCCGGATACGCGTCGGTGAGTACCGCGGGCGCGCGGACCTTCACCGCGCGGATCTCGTCGGCCGGCGCGGGCGGGACGATCGAGGTCCGGTCCGGTTCGGCGACCGGGACGCTGCTGGGGTCGGTGGCCGTGCCGTCGACCGGGGACTGGGAGACGTTCCAGAACGTGACGACGTCGGTGTCGAGTGGTTCGGGCCCGCTGTTCCTGGTGTTCCGCGGCGGTTCCGGTTCCCTGTTCGACGTCGATTCCTTTACGCTGAGCGGTATGCCGACGCAGGTGGACCCGTCGTACGACGTGCTGGTGTTTTCCAAGACGGCGGGCTTCCGCCACGATTCGATCCCGGCGGGTATCCAAGCTCTTCGTGAATTGGGTGCGGCGAACGGATTCACCGTGACGGCGACCGAGGACGCATCGGCGTTCACGGCCGCGTCGCTGGGCTCCTATGAGGCGGTGGTGTTCCTTTCGACCACGGGCGACGTCCTGGACGCGACGCAGCAGGCGGCATTCGAGTCCTATGTGGAGGGTGGCGGCGGCTACCTCGGCATCCACGCGGCGGCCGACACGGAGTACGACTGGCCGTGGTACGGACAGCTGGTCGGGGCGTACTTCAAGAGCCATCCGGCGATCCAGCAGGCCCGGTTCGTGACGGAGGACGGTACCCACCCGGCGACGGCTCACCTCCCGGCGGTGTGGACCCGCACGGACGAGCTGTACAACTACCGCACGAATCCGCGCGGCAGCGTCCACGTGCTCCAGACACTGGACGAGTCCAGCTACACGGGCGGCGAGATGGGTGCCGACCACCCGATCACGTGGTGCCACCCGCAGGGCAGCGGCCGGGCGTTCTACACCGGACTCGGCCACACGATCGAGTCGTACTCGGACCCGGCGTTCCGCACCTCGCTCCTGGGCGCGGTCCGGTACGCCGCGGGGGTGGCTCCGGCTTCGTGCAGCGCGTCGTCGTCCACTGTGGAGGGTGAGTCGTTCACGTCGGGGTCGGGCGTGCAGGTCGCGCCGCACGCCCCGGCGAGCGGTGGAAACACCCTGGGCTACATCGAAAACGGCGACTGGGCCGGGTATGCGTCGGTGAGCACTTCGGGCATCACGCGGTTCAGCGCGGTGGTTTCGTCGGCGGGAGCGGGCGGCACGATCGAGATCCGCGACGGCTCGGCCACCGGCGCCCTGCTGGGCACGGTGACGGTCCCGAACACGGGTAGCTGGGAGACGTTCCAGACGGTCACGACCGCGGTGACGCCGGGTTCGGGCCCGCTCCACCTGGTGTTCCGCGGCGGCTCGGGTTCGCTGTTCGACATCGACACCCTGACCGTGTCGTGAGACCGGGGAAGGGCCGCCGTGCGGACACGGCGGCCCTTCCCCGTCAGGGGGTCACTTGGGCGATCCCGAGCATGTTGCCCTCGCAGTCGCGGAACCACGCCGCGCGTTCGCCGGTGCCCTTGCTCGGGTAGTTGCCGCGGATGTCCATGATCCCGTTCACGCAGCCGTCGTACTCCTCGAACACCACGCCACGCGCCCGCAGCCCGGCGACCGCCGCTTCGATGTCGTCCACGTAGAAACCCATCTGCGTGAACGAGCCATCGGACGCGCCGGCCGAGGCGAACAGGCAGAAGACCCCTGATGCGCCCTCGTAACGCAGGCCGCCTTCGCGCTCTTCCGCCGGTTCGAGCCCGAGCTTCTCCGAGTACCACCGGCGGGCCCGGGCCAGGTCCTGCGTCGGGATACGGGCTTCGAACCGCGCGTTGCTCAGCATCACCCGAGGGTAAACCGTCAGCGGACGCCGAGGAGGTGCTCCAGGGCCAGCTGGTTCAGCCGGGTGAAGTGGTACCCGCGCTGGGCCGCCGCGTCGACGTCGAAGTCGTCCTTGAGCAGGTCGTCGAACGATTCGCCCGGGGCCAGCGTCGGGGTCGACAGGTCCGGGACGCGGGACGCGGCCAGGGCTTCGACGACCTCCGGGTCCGACCGGAACTTGGCCGACTTCTCCTTGAGGATCAGGTAAGTCCGCATGTTCGCCGCCGCGGACACCCACACGTCCGCCGGGTCCTCCGTGCGCAGCGGCTTGTAGTCGAAGTGGCGCGGACCCTCGTAGCCGCCGTTCTCCAGCAGGTCGACCAGGAAGAACGCGCTCTTCGTGTCGCCGTGGCCGAAGATCAGGTCCTGGTCGTACTTCGGGCCGTGCTGGCCGTTCAGGTCGATGTGGAACAGCTTGCCCTGCCACAGCGCCTGCGAGATGCCGTGCACGAAGTTGAGGCCGGCCATCTGCTCGTGCCCGACCTCCGGGTTCAGCCCGAACATCTCCGGCCGCGCGAGCTGGGAGATGAAGCCCAGCGCGTGCCCGATCGTCGGCAGCAGGATGTCGCCGCGCGGCTCGTTCGGCTTCGGCTCGAGCGCGAACCGCAGCGAGTAGCCCTTCTCCACGACGTAGTCCGCGAGGAGGTCGAGGCCCTCCTTGTAGCGGGCGAGTGCCGCCCGGACGTCCTTCGCGGCGTCGGACTCGGCGCCTTCGCGGCCGCCCCACACGACGTACGTCTCGGCGCCCAGCTCGGCCGCCAGGTCGATGTTGCGGCGCACCTTCCGCAGCGCGTACCGCCGGACGTCGCGGTCGTTGCTGGTCAGGCCGCCGTCCTTGAACACCGGGTGGGTGAACAGGTTGGTCGTCGCCATCGGGACCTTCAGGCCGGTCTCCGCGAGCGCCTTGCGGAACCGCTCGATCGCCTTGTCGCGGTCGGGCTCGGTGGCCAGCAGGTCGTCGTCGTGGAACGTCACGCCGTAGGCGCCCAGCTCCGCGAGCCGGTGCACGCTCTCCACCGGGTCCAGCGGCGGCCGCGTCGCGACCCCGAACGGGTCGTTCGCGGGCCAGCCCACGGTCCAGAGGCCGAAGGTGAACTTGTCGGCCGGCTGGGGAGCGTAGTCGCTCATGACTGTCCCTTCATTTAGTTCACGTTGTAGACTAAATATGCGCCGCGGGGGTCCCGGGCGTCAAGAGGCCGGTTAGAGTGCTTCGCAGGAGGGACGCGATGACCCAGGCCGTGCGGCACGACTCGATGCGCGCCCGCAACCTCGAGGTCGTGCTCGGCGCGGTCAGCCGCGGCGGCCCGCTGACCCGCGCCGCGCTCGCCGAGCTGACCGGGCTGACGAAGTCGACGGTCTCCAAGCTCGTCGGCGACCTGGTGGACGCGGGACTGCTGGCCGAAACCGGACCGGCCCGCGCGGGCGAACGCGGCCGGCCGGGAGTCGAGGTCGTGCTGAGCGGGGCGCGCGTGGCGTCGCTGGGGCTGGAGATCAACGTCGACTACCTCGCGGTGCGCGTGCTCGATCTCACCGGCGGGGTCCGGTTCGCGGCCCGCCGCGAGCGGGACAACCGCGGTTCGCGGCCGAAGAAGGTTCTCTCCGAGCTGCAGGCACTGGCGACCGACGGCCTGACCGAGGCGCACCGGCTCGGCCTGGAGGTGGCGGGCGCGGTGCTCGCGGTGTCCGGCCCGGTCGGCGACGGCGTCCTGTTCCGCGCGCCGAACCTCGGCTGGCAGGACGTCCGCCCGGCCGACCTGCTGCGCCTGCCGATCCCGGTGGAGCTGGACAACGAGGCGAACCTCGCGGCACTCGGGGAGTTCTGGTACGGCGACGGCGAGCGTGACTTCCTCTACGTGTCGGGCGAAGTGGGCATCGGCGCGGGTCTGGTCGTGAACGGGACGTTGTTCTCCGGCGCCCGCGGGCTGGCCGGCGAACTGGGCCACGTCGTGGTCGCTCCCCAGGGACCGCTGTGCCGGTGCGGTGGTAGCGGGTGTTTGGAGACGTTCGCGGGTCAAGAGGCGTTGCTGGCGGCCGGAAACGCGCCGACGCTCCCCGCCTTCCTGGCCGCCCTCGAAGCCGGCGACGCAACCGCCCGGCAAGCTTGCGCGGCGGCGGGCCAAGCTCTCGGCGTCGCCCTGACTTCGGCGGTCAACCTCCTGGACCTGGACCGGATCGTGCTCGGCGGGGTGTTCACGCAGCTTTACCCGTGGCTGTCCGGCCCGGTGACGGAGGTGCTGACCACCCGCCTCGGCGGCCTGCGCGGCGAGCCACCGGTGCTCACGGCGTCACGCCTCGGCGGCGACGCGGCGACACTCGGCGCGGCGGGCCGGGTCGTGCACCGGGTGCTGGCCGACCCGGCGCCGTTCGTGAGCCGGGCCCAGGAGGCGTAAGTCCCCGCCGGATCGCGGTCGAGAGTGGTAAGTCGGGTTAGCACCCGGCTTACCACCAACGACCGGCTGCGGAAGTCCAGTAGCGCGTCCGGTCGAGGTAGGCCGTCTCCGCCGCCGCGCCGGAAGTCCCGTACGCGCCGGTGAACGTTTCGTAGGCCGGCGAAGGCGGTGACGACCGGGCCGGTTCGATGATCGACCCCTCGTGCCACTCGTTGAACGACGTCACCGACACCCAGTCCGCGCCCGAGGAGAGCGCGTTCTGCCACTCCCGGTCGTAAGTAGCCCCATTGTCGCGGCTCAGCGTCGGCGTGGTGTTCCCCGGCACCGCCCGGTCGTCGTTGTACCCCGGACCCACCGAAGGCGCCCACACCAACCCGTTCGCCTCGCAGTACGCTCCCGCCTCACGCCAGCCCAGCGCCGTGGCCCCCGCGATCGCGTCGTACGTGTACATTCCGCCGAAGTGCGCGACCTTGCTCGTGTCCGTCGTCTGCGCCAGCACGATCGCCGACGAACGCACCTGGTCCAGCGGCGTCCAGTCTTCGATCCGCAGGCTTTCGAATACGTAGAACGCCCCGCGCCCGCCCTCGCGGTAGAAGGCGGGACTCGACCCGTACCGCCCCAGGATGTAGTCGACGTCGGAGACCGTGGAAGCCGCCGTCCGCCCGCTGTAGGGCTCCAGGTGCCACGCGACGCGAATCCCGTGTCGCGCCGCCGCTTCCAGCACTCCGGGAACCAGACCGTCCTCATAGGACCCCTGGCCCCACCAGCTGTAGACGATCACCCCGGCACCGGACTGCTCGATCCACCGCATGTGCTGCTCGACCGCGCCGGAAAAGTCGCCGGAGTCGTACGGTCCGAGCACCGGGTAGAAGTTCGCGCCGACGTCGGACGGCGGGGTGTGGCCGCCCTGCACCCAGTGCCGGTAGCCGGTGGCACTGCCGCCGTACCACGGGTAGTAGAACAACTGGGTCCGGGAAGAAAGCGCGGCCGCGTGCGCGACTCCCGGCAAAGTGGCCGCCAGCAAGAGAAGTGCGGCGAAGAACGTCGAAATCCGTCGCATCGGGACCCCTCGGTGGATTCGGAGTGATCCAGACCATACGGACGTGTCCCGAGCCGGGGCAACAGTTCACCGGACATACGCAAACTTGCGTCGGAAACCCACCAGGAACCCCGCCGGGCAAACGAAAACCGCCCCGGGTGCGACCCGGGGCGGTTTCCGTTCAGCGGGACTAGCTCACCGCATTGACCAGCACCAGCGAGGAGCCGACCGTGACACCCGTGTCGGTCTGCACGGTCAGCTGACCGCGCAGGATCCGGCCCGCCGCCGGGGCGGCCGAGGCGGTCACCGTCGCCGGCACCGTCCACGACGTGCCCGACGCCCGCGCCGCGTTCGCGTCGGTCACCGCGACCGAACCGAACGCCGGGTTGGTGAACACGTCGAGGTAGTCGTACTCGGTCGTGCCCGCGGGCACGGCGTACCCGTCGACCAGCGCGACCCAGGTGCCCGCCGCCGGGTTGGCGACGGTCACCGACTCCTCGGAGTCACCGTCCGCGCTCACCGCCGCCTGCACGCAGGAACCGGTCGTGCAGTTGTACAGCACCAGGTCCAGGTCGGCGCCGACGTCGGACGTCTTGCCGATCGTCGCGGTCAGCGACGTCGAGCCCGGTGTCACCGCGATCTGGTACTGCTGCTGCGCGCCCTCGGCGATCGACGGCCGCGAGACCTTCGCGCTGCCCAGCGTGGCGCCGGTCAGCTTGCCGGTGAACGCGCCGAGCGTGTTCTGCACGGTGTAGGACCGCGCGACCGGCTGGCCCAGCGTGGCCGAGGCGATCGTGTCCGGGTTCGGCGTGATCGCCGTGCCCAGCACCGACGCGCTCAGCTTGTACGCCGCGTTGTCCACATCGGACGTACGGCGCGCTTCGACGACGATCTCCCACACACCCGGCAGCGGGTTCGCGAACGTCCGGCTGGTGGGCGTGCCGCCCGGGCAGCCGGCCCCCGCGTCGGGGAGGTAGCAGTACGTCGTCGACGTGCTCGCCTCGGCCGGCACGCCGGTCGGGTCGTAGCGCAGGAACCGCACCTGGCCCTTGCCCGGCGCGCCGGCGCCGGCGTCCAGGTCCACCTTCAGCGCGCTGGCGCCCTGGGGCACCCGCACGAAGTAGCTGGTCGCCTGGTTGCGGGCGATCTTGCCGGCCACGTCGACCTGGAAGCCCTTGGCGGCGGTGAACTCCTGCGGCGCGAAGACCGTGTTGAGGGTCTGCACGTCGACGCCGATGGTCAGCGGGTTGTCCAGGTACAGCAGCGCCGAGTGGACGCCCGCGTTCTTCGGGTTCACCTTGACGTCGAACTTCACCGGCGTGTTCAGCGGCAGCACCACCGTCGACGCCGAGGAGAACGTCCCGTCGTTCCCGGTCCACCGCGCGAAGTACGGCACGGGGTGCGCCGAACCCGTCGTGCGGGTGATCGTGTACGTGCGGGTGTAGGCCTTGCCCGCGGTCACGCCCTCGCGGTCGTGGATGCCCACGCCCGTGTTCGGGGTGGCCAGCAGGCCCGAGAGCGCGGTGTGCACCTCGACCGACGTCGAAACGGCGTCCGGCTTCGGGTTGAGCGACAGCGCGACGAACGCGGCCGGGACGTTGAACAGCCCCGCGCCCTGGGCGTACGCGCCGATGCCCGGCACGAACCGCGCGGTCGACTTGATCGCCGAGCGCAGCTGCGCCACCGGCGGCCGCTGGCCCTTGTGCGTCGCCTTGTACGCGCTCACCAGCAGTGCCGCCGCGCCGGTCGCCTGCGGCGCCGCCATCGATGTGCCCTGCAGCATCGCGTAGCCGGCGGGCAGGGAGTACGTGCCGGCCACCGGGCCGCCCGCCACCCAGCGCGGGACGGTGGCGATGGCCGCGCCGGGCGCGATGATGTCCGGCTTGAAGCCGCCGTCCTCACGCGGGCCGCGCGAGGAGAACGGGTGCAGCGACTCGGCGTTCTGAGTCTTCGAGCCGTAGTTCGAGAGCCAGGTCTCCTTGGTGATGTACGAGCCGACCGAGATCGCGTCCGACGCCACCGACGGGTCGCCGACGGTGTTCGCCCCGGCGCCGCTGTTGCCGGCCGAGATGAAGATCTGGACGTTGTACTCGGCGATCGTGCGGTTGTAGAGCTCCGCGCGGGCGTTGTTGCCGTCGTTGAGGGCCGGCAGGCCGCCGATCGAGATGTTGATGACGTCGGCGCCGTGGCTGGCCGCGTAGACGACGCCGTCGACCAGGCCCGAGGAGGTGCAGGCGGTGCCGGTCAGGCAGACCTTGACCGCCAGGACCTTCGCGCCCGGGGCCGCGCCGTCCATCTTGCCGCCGAACAGGTCGTTGCCGGTGGCGATGCCCGCGACGTGCGAGCCGTGCTCGGCACCGGCGATGCCGATGCCGACGAAGCCCGGCTTGTCGGTCTGGACGACGAAGGCCATCCGCTCGGCGATGTCGGTCGCCGGGTTGTCGGTGCCGAAGAAGCCGTAGTCGTACTTCTTGGCGTAGTCGGTCATCGGCTTCTCGTCGGCGAAGTCGCCGTTGCCGTTGAGGTCGACGCGGACCTCCTTGGTCACGCTGTCCTGCAGCACGCCCCAGGAGTCGGCGCGGTCGCCGTCGCGGTTGACGTCGCCGCCGGTCTCGCTGTCCGCGGCGCCCAGGTCGCCGGCGGTCTCAGTGAAGACGCCGAAGGTGTACGGGCCGCCGGTCGCCGGAGCCGTCCAGCTTCTGCCGTTCGCGGTGAAGGTGCCGGTGTAGGTCTGGGTGGACTGCTTGACCCAGGTGCCGTCACCGGAGTTGGTGGCGTTGGCGTTGTACCAGTCGACGATCTTGCGCTCGCCGTGGCTGGTGGTCGCCAGCGCGGGCGAGTCGAGGTCGACGCCGGAGTCGAGTACCGCGACCGTGGTGTCCTTGCCGTCCCAGTTGGGCAGGACCTGGCCGAACTGCGCCGCGTAGGTGTCCCCGGTCGGCAGGTACGGGTTGACGCGCGGGGTGTCCTTGCCCGGGGCCGGCTGCGGCAGCGGGGTGGTCGCGCCGTCGGGCTTCGGGTCGTCGCGGTAGACGAGGCCGTCGACGTCGACGGCGTTGACCGCCTTGAGCTTCGCGGCTTTCTCCGCCTTCTCGGGCGGGATGGTGACCTTGACGTAGTCGAGCTTGGTGTCGGTGGACTGGACGACACCACCGAGCGCCTTGAGCTGGTCGACGGCCGCGCCGGTCTGGCCCTTCTCGGCCGCGATCAGCAGCGTGACGTCGGGCTTGCCGGCCTTCTCGGCTTCGGCGACGAGCGCGCGGTCGTGCTCGTCGAGGGTCTTGCCGTCGGCCGCGCCCGAGGTCGGCGGGGCGGGCTGGGCGGCGGCCACCGGAACGGCCACGCCGAGGACGGAGGCGCCGAGTGCGGTGGCGAGGACGGTGATCCCGGCCCGCCGTCTCCAGCGCGATCTGAGCTGTGTCACTGAAACGACCCTTCGTGAAGAGATGCGTCCGACAAGAAGACGTCCGAGAAGTACACAACGTGAGATCTTCGGCAGCAATCAGACAGTTAGCCCATCAACCGCAATTGGTTGTAGGCCGAACGGCCCAAGGTGATCACCGGTTAGGCGGCCACCGGAAGCGGCACTTTCACGTGAAAGTGCCGCCTTGCTATACGTGCGTGTAGCGGGCTATATTCACGTGTAGTCAGCTACACGCACGTATAGGACCGTCATGAGCACCGAAGACCTCACCGCGCGCGCCCGGATCCGCGACGCCGCCATCAAGCTCTTCACCGAGCGCGGCATGGAGAAGACGTCGATCCTCGACATCGCCAAGGAAGCCGGGGTGTCGGGCGGGCTCATCCGCCACCACTTCGGCTCCAAGGACGGGCTGCGCGAGGCCTGCGACGACCACGTCTTCGACGAGCTGCTCAGGTTCAAGGAGGAGGTGCTGGCCAAGGGCGTCGCCGACCCGGGGTTCCTCCCCACGTTCGATGCCCGCCAGCTGCTGTTCCGCCGGTACCTGGGCCGCGCGATGGTCGACGGCTCCGAAGCCGCGGCCGCGCAGTTCGTCGAGATCGTCGACGGCACCGAGCGCTACTTCCGCGAGCAGGGCCTGGAAATGCCCGACCCGCGGGGCGTCGCGGCCGCGCTCGCCGCGATGACCGGCGGGCTGATGATCCTGCAGGACCACGTCGCCCGCGCGCTCGGCGAGGAGCCGGGCACGCACGAGGCGATGCTGCGCATGTCGCTGGCCGCCGGGCACCTGTTCCTCAACCCGCTCGGCGACTCCGAAGTTCTCGAACGGGCCCGCGAAGCGCTGGCCGCCTACGAACGGAAGGAATGACGATGGCCGAAGCGATCACCGCCGACGGCCTCACCAAGGCGTTCGGCCGGACGAAGGCCCTCGACGGGCTCGACCTGACCGTCCACACCGGCGAGGTGCACGGCTTCCTCGGGCCGAACGGCGCCGGCAAGACCACCACGATCCGCGTCCTGCTGGGGCTGATGCGGGCCGACGGCGGCCGGGCCACCCTGCTCGGCGGCAATCCCTGGACCGACGCCACCGAGTTGCACCGCCGGCTCGCGTACGTCCCCGGCGACGTCACGCTCTGGCCCAACCTCACCGGCGGCGAGGTCATCGACCTGCTCGGCCGGCTGCGCGGCGGGCTCGACGGCAAGCGCCGCGCGGAGCTCGTCGAGCGCTTCGACCTCGACCCGCGCAAGAAGGGCCGGACGTACTCGAAGGGCAACCGGCAGAAGGTCGCGCTGGTCGCGGCGCTCGCGTCCGATGTGGAGCTGCTGGTCTTCGACGAGCCGACGTCCGGGCTCGACCCGCTGATGGAAGAGGTCTTCCGGCAGGTCGTCGAGGAGGAGCGGGAGCGCGGTGACCGGACCGTGCTGCTGTCCTCGCACATCTTGTCCGAGGTCGAGGCGCTCTGCGACCGCGTCACGATCATCCGGGCCGGGAAGACCGTCGAGTCCGGGACCCTGGACGAGCTGCGCCACCTGGGCCGGATCACGATCGACGCGTCGCTCGCGCAGGTCCCCGCCGATCTGGCGTCGCTGCCGGGGGTGCACGACCTGAGCTCGTACGGCTCGCACGTCCACCTGTCCGTCGACCAGTCCGCGCTGGACGACGTGATGCGGCACCTGGCCGGGGCCGGGCTGCGGAACCTGGTGAGCCGGCCGCCGACGCTCGAGGAGCTGTTCCTGCGCCACTACCAGCACGACGAGCCGGTCGGAGCGGCGCGATGACCGGGACGTGGTCGCTGCTGCGGCTGGTGCTGCGCCGCGACCGGCTGCTGATGCCGCTGTGGATCGCCGGCCTGGCGATCGCGCCGATGGGCTACCTGTCGTCGATCAAGGCGGCCTACCCGGACGCGGCGGCGCGGCAGCACTTCTACGACCTCAACGCGTCCAGCGCGACGTTCGTGGTCCGCAACGGTCCGCTGTACGGCTCGTCGGTGGGGAACCTCCTGGCGTGGCAGTGCGGGTTCGTCCCGGTCGTCGTCGGGCTGATCGCGTTGCTCACGGTGGTCCGGCACACCCGGACCGAGGAGGAAGCCGGACGTCGTGAGCTGACCGGCGCGACGGTCGTCGGCCGGCACGCGGGCTTGGCGGCGGCCGTGCTCTCTTCGTGCGGCGCCTGCCTGGTGTTCGGCATCCTGGTCGGGCTCGGCGTCGGCGCCCAGGGCGTCCCGTTCGCCGGGGCGTTCGCCTTGGGGCTCGGCTTTTCCTTGGTGGGCTGGGTGTTCGCCGGCGTCGGCGCGGTCGCGGCGCAGCTGACGTGGGGCGCGAGCGGCGCGCGGGGCATCGGGATCGGCGTGCTGGTCCTGGCGTTCCTGCTGCGGGCCGCGGGGGACAGCGGCTCGGCGGGGTGGCTCGCGTGGCTCTCGCCGATCGGCTGGGCGCACCGGCTGCGGCCGTTCGCGGGGGAGCAGTGGTGGGTCCTCGCCTTGGGTGTTTTCGCGACCGGCTTGCTTTCCGCGGCGGCGGTCGCGTTGTCGGCGCGTCGCGACCTCGGTGCGGCACTGCTTCCGGCGCGACTGGGGCGGGCGACGGCGAAGGCGTCCCTGCGGTCGCCGTTGGCGTTGGCGTGGCGGCTGCAGCGGGGGACGCTGCTGGTCTGGACCGTCTGCCTGGCGCTGGTCGGGCTGCTGATGGGCGGGGTCGCGCAGAACGTCGCGGAGATGATGCGCGACAACAAGGCCGTCGCGGACGTGCTTTCCCGCATGGGCGGCGGAGGCGGGGTGATGGACGCGTACCTGGCGGGGACGATGACGCTGTTCGGCCTGGCGGCGGCGGGTTACGCGATCCAGGCGACGCTGAAGCTGCGTGCGGAGGAAGCGGCGGGCCGGGCGGAACCGGTGCTGGCGACGGCGGTCGGCCGGATCGGCTGGGCCCTCGGGCACCTGGCGTTCGCCCTGATCGGCTCGACGTTCGTACTGGCGGTCACGGGGCTGGCGACCGGCTTGGCGTACGGGACCGGAGCTTCGCTGGTCCCGGCGGCGTTGGCGCAGGTCCCGGCGGTGTGGGTACTGGCTGGCCTGGCGGCCTTGCTGATCGGCTTCTTACCGCGTTTCGCGGCGGCGGCATGGGGCCTGCTGGGCGCGTTCCTGCTGCTGTCGCTGGTGGGATCGGCATTGCGGTGGAACGACGCGGTACTGGGAATCTCACCGTTCGCGCACCTGCCAAAGCTGCCAGGCGGAACCTTCTCGGTGACGCCGGTAATCTGGCTAGTCGCGATCGCGCTGGTGGCGGGGATCGGCGGCCTGGCAGCGTTGCGAAGGCGTGACATGCCAGTGGGCTGACAGCGAAACGCGACCACGGGGGGGCCCGGGGGCGCGCCCCCTGGCGGGGGTCTGGGGGTTCGACCCCCAGGAGACACGGCGAGCGAGGTGTGCGCGCGCTTTCCGCGCACACACCTCGCCCAACTCGATCGGGCGGCAACCGAGGGAGTCGAACCCTGCGCGGCTTGTGAAGGCGGCGCCCATGGACCGGCCCTGACCCTTCGGCGGGCGACGGCTGCCATCTTTTCCAACAGTAGCCAATACCCATCTCATTCCCATCTCACTCTGTGCTTCACCCGGACGAGTCCGCCTGGCAGGGTGGTCCGCATGGATGATCTACTGCTGCGCCGGGTGCGGCCGGGGCTCGGCGGGGAGCTCGCGGACGTCCGGGTCAACGACGGCCGCGTCACGGCGATCACCGAGCCGGGTTCGGCCGGGTTCGCCGCGCGGGTCGTCGACGGGCACGGCGGGACGTTGCTGCCGGGGCTCGTCGACGCGCACGTCCACCTGGTGCAGTGGGCGACGTCCCGCCGCCGGATCCCCCTGGACGCGGCGCGGTCGGCGGGCGAGGCGATCGAGCTGCTGCTGGCCCACCTCCTGGCGACGCCGGCGCAGCAGTCGGAACTGGTGGTGGGCGCGGGGTTCCGCGACGCGCTCTGGCCGGACAAGCCGCACAAGGACCTGCTGCAGCGGGCGCTGCCCGGCCGGGCGGTGGCGTTGTTCAGCGCGGATCTGCACACGCTGTGGCTGAGCCCGGCGGCGCTGAAGCTGATCGGCCGCGATCACCCGACGGGTGTGCTGCTGGAGAACGACTGCATGAGCGCGACGGCCCAGCTGCCGACGGCCGCGATCGACGTCCAGGACCGGTGGGTGGCGGAAGCGGTGTCCGCGGCGGCCGCGCGCGGGGTGACGCAGATCGTCGACTACGAGTACGCGGACACCGTGGCGGACTGGACGCGGCGGGGTGCCCCGGCGGCCCGGATCTCGTGCGTGATCGCGCGGTACCTGCTGGACCAGACCATCGAGCGCGGCCACCGCACGGGTGACGTCCTCCCGGATTCGGGCGGGCTGCTGACGGTGGGCCCGTTCAAGCTCTTCGTCGACGGGTCCCTCAACACGCGCACGGCCTACTGCCACGACCCCTATCCCGGCGGGGATTCCCCGGGGCTGCTCGAACTCCCGCCGGCCGAACTGGTTCCGTTGATGGAACGGGCTTTCACGCACGGCCTGGTCCCCGCGGTCCACGCGATCGGCGACGAGGCGAACACGATCGCCCTGGACGCTTTCGAGGAGGTCGGCTGTCCCGGGCGGATCGAGCACGCGCAGCTGCTCTCGGCGGCCGACGTCAAGCGGTTCGCCGAGCTGGGCGTGATCGCGGCGGTCCAGCCGGCGCACCAGCCGGACGACCGCGACGTCGCCGACCGGCATTGGCACGGGCGGACGGCCCGCGCGTTCCCGTACCGCTCGTTGCTGGAATCGGGTGCCCGCCTGGAGTTCGGGTCGGACGCCCCGGTGGCACCGCTGGACCCGTGGGACGGCATCGCGTCGGCGGTGTTCCGGACGGACGACGACCGGCCCGCGTGGCACCCGGAGCAGTCCATCCCCTTCCCCGACGCGCTGGCCGCGTCTTCGGGCGGCCGCCGGGGCGTGGCCGTGGGGGACATCGCGGACTTGATGGTGACGGCGGCGGACCCGTCGGTGCTGTCGGCCGCGGACCTGCGGGCCCTCCCGGTGACGGCGACGATCCTGGCCGGGCACGTCACCCACCAGAGCTGACCCGAGCGCCCCAATGTGGCCTTCGGTGCGTGAGACGCACCCAAGGCGGCCTTCGGTGCGTCAGACGCAACCAAGGCCGCCTTGGGGCGCTTGGGGCGGGCCGCGAACGGTGGATTCCGGTCGAATATGACCCGATTCCACCTTTCGTGGCCATCCGGGCCGCGAGTTTGTCGGACGTGGTGATCATCCTCGGAGCATGTACCGACCCACCTGGACCAGACACCCACTCGTCACCGGCCGCTCCGGCAACCCGGATGTCGTTCGCGTCTCCGAACTCGAAGAAATCGGCATGCCGCGCAGCAGCATCTACCGCCGATGCCTGCCCGGCGGGCCGTGGCGCCGGCTGCTGCCCGGCGTGATCCTGCTGCACCCGTCGGAACCGACCGACGAGCAACGGCTGAGAGCCGGTCTCCTGCGCGGCGGTGAGCGCTCCATGATCACGGGGCTCTGGGCGCTGCGCCGCCACGGCCTGCGTCAGGTGCCGGATTCGGACGAGGTTCACCTGCTGGTGCCGCATGAACGCGAAGTCACCAGTGCGGGCTTCGCGCTCGTAGAGCGAACCACCCGGCTACCGAATGCAGTGACTCGGGACGGCGTGCCGATCGCCCCGGTGCACCGGGCGGTGCTGGACGGCGCCCGCCGTATCCGCGACTTCGACACTGTGCAAGGAATGCTCGCCGAGGCGGTGCAGCGAAGGAGATGCACTCCCGAGCAACTCGATCGTGAGCTGAGCCGGGGCAGTCAGCGGGGATCCGCAATTCCACGACGAGCACTCCAGGCACTCCTCGAAGGCGTCGAGTCGGTGGCCGAGGCCGACGCCTGGGAGATCTGGAAGCATTCGGGCCTGCCTGCCGCCGAATGGAACGTCAGCGTGTTCGATCGGCATGGCGCCTTCATCTCGAAGCCGGACGCTTGGTGCGAAGATGTGGCGTTCGCCTGGGAAATCGACTCGCGCACGTATCACGAGAACGGCGACCACTACGCGACGACGCTGGCCCGCAACGCCCGATACTCGGCGGCCGGAATCATCTACCTTCAGACGCTCCCGAGCCGGCTCCGAACCGAACCGGGGAGGGTGATCACCGAGCTGTGCGACAGCTACGCCGCGGCGTGTGCCCGCCCACGTCCGCCGGTCACCTGCCACCGCTGACCCGAGCGCCCCAATGTGGCCTTCGGTGCGTCTCGCGCACCGAAGGCCACCTTGGGTGCGTCAGACGCAACCAAGGCCACATTGGGGCGCTGGGGCTTGATTTGTCCACCGGACAACGGAAAAGATCGCACACGATATGTGACAACGTTGTCAGGAGGAAACGGATGAGAGCGCGGACGCGCGTCCTGGCCACCTTGCTCGCGGGGGCCACCACGATGGCCCTCGCGAGCCCCGCCGAAGCGAGCGCGAGGTTCGCCGACGATCCCACGACTCTCGTCGACACCTCGATCGGCAACAACGGCGACGGCACCACTTTCCCGGGCGCCACCACCCCCTTCGGCATGGTGCAGCTGTCCCCGGACACCCAGCTCAAGAAGTACGCGTCCTACGACTACGCGCAGGACACCACCCTCGGCTTCAGCCACACCCACCTCTCCGGTGTCGGCTGCCAGACCATGGGCAACTTCCGGTTCATGCCGACCACCGGCGCCGTCACCAGCAGCGACCCCGCCCAGTACGGCGCCAAGTTCAGCCACGCCAACGAGACCCGCCAGCCCGGGTACTACGGCGTGAAGCTCGACAACGGCATCGACGCCGAGCTCACCGCCACCCAGCGCACCGGCCAGCACCGCTACACCTTCCCGGCCGGCGCCACCAGTGAGAACGTCCTCATCGAGGTCGGCGAGAGCAATGGCTACACCTACGCCGGCGACGTCCACGTCGTCGGGGACGACACCGTCGAAGGCTGGCTGCAGGGCGGGAACTTCTGCTGGGAGACGCAGAAGGAGCGCTACAAGGTCTTCTTCTCCGCCAAGTTCGACCGCAAGTTCACCGGCTTCGGCACCTGGACCGACAACAAGCTGACGCCGAACCAGCGTGACGCCGAGCTCGGCACCCAGCGCACCGGCGCCTGGCTCACCTTCGGCAACGACAAGAGCCAGGTCGGCGCCTCCGTCGGCCTCTCCTACACCTCGATCGACGGCGCTCGCTTGAACCGCGGCGCCGAACAGCCCAAGTCGTTCGACAAGGCGCGGAAGGCGGCCCACGACACCTGGGCGGACGAGCTGAACCGCCTGCGCGTCGCCGGCGGGACGACCGCCGACCAGCGGACCTACTACAGCGCGCTGTACCGGTCGCTGCTGCACCCGTCCGTCGGGTCCGATGTGGACGGTTCCTACCGCGGCTTCGACGACGCCGTCCACCGCAGCCGGGACACGTACTACCAGATGTTCTCACTGTGGGACACCTACCGGTCGCAGAACCAGCTGGTCGCGCTCCTGCACCCGGACAAGGCCGCGGACATGACCAAGTCGATCCTGAAGATCTACCAGGACGGCGGCTGGGTCCCGCGCTGGGCGCTGGCCGGCGGCGAGACGAACGTGATGAGCGGTGACCCCGTCACGCCGTGGGTCGTCGACAACTACCGTCGGGGCCTGCTCGACGACCGGACCGCGCGTCAGCTCTTCGACGCGCTGTGGCGCAACGCCAACGAAGTCCCGGCGGACCAGTCGATCTTCCGCGGCCGCGACGGCAACCCGACGTACGTGAAGAACGGCTGGATCGGCTACCAGGACCTGCCGGGCTACACCTACGGCGACACCCGCCAGGCCGGCTCGGCCACCCTTGAGTACGCCCTCGCCGACTGTGCACTGTCCACTATGGCCTCCGGGCTGGGCTACCGGGACAAGGCCGCGACGCTGTCCGCTCGCTGCGGCAACTTCGCGAAGCTGTGGGACACCAGTGTCGAATCGCACGGCTTCACGGGCTTCCCGCGTACTCGTGCGGCGGACGGCACCGGCGTCGGCGACCCGGATCCCGCCCAGTCGACCGGCTTCCACGAGGGCACGCCGTGGCAGTACCAGTGGCTCGCCCAGCAGGACACCGCGAAGCTGTTCGACCTGATGGGCGGGCCGGCGCAGGCCGAAAAGCGGCTCGACACCTTCTTCGACATGCCGCTGCTGCTCACCGACCCGGCGAAGGCCGCCAAGGACTCCTGGGTCCACGGCGCGTACGACTACCACAACAACTTCGCCTTCAACCCGAACAACGAGCCCGACCTGCACGCGCCCTGGATGTACAGCTGGACGGGTGCGCCCTGGAAGACGTCGGCCGTGCTGCGCGCGGCGCGGACGCTGTTCATGGATACGCCGTACGGCATGCCCGGCAACGACGACCTCGGCACCATCTCGTCGTGGCTCGTCTTCGGCATGACGGGCGTCTTCGAGGCTCAGCCCGGCTCCGGGACGTACCTGCTCAGCACGCCGATGTTCGAGAAGGTGGAGATCCGCCCGGCCGGCGGCCGCAAGATCGAGATCGAGGCGCCGGGCGCGAGCGCGGCGAAGCTCCAGTACACAAAGGACGTCCAGATCGGACACCGGACGTACGACCGCAGCTGGATCTCGCACGCGGACCTGCTCCGCGCGGGCAAGATCCGCTTCTCCCTGAGCGACACCCCGACGGCGTGGGGCACGAAGTCCGCCCCGCCCGCCATGTGATCCATGGGGGCACCTTCACCGCCGTGAAGGTGCCCCCATGACCTTTCAGGCCCGGCGCAGGGACGGCAGCAGCGCGGCCACGCCGAGCACGGCCACGATCAGCGGGACCAGCAAGGCCGCTTGCGGGCCATTGGTGGCGGCGACCGCCGAGACCACGCCGAGCGCCAGTGCCGGACCGACCTGGAACGCCGTGTTCACCAAGCCGCCCGCCAAGCCCTGGTCGGCCGCCGGGACGCTGTCCGCCGCGGCCATCGTCAGCGGGCCGTAGGTGAGGGTGAAAGCCAAGCCCACCAACAGGAACGCGGGCAGCATCGACGTCCAGTACCCGGTCGAGGCGTCCAGGAACAGCAGCAGCGCGTACGCCGCCACCGACGAAGTCAGGCCTGCCAAAGCGACGCGTCCCGAGCCGAACCGGCCGACCAGCGGCGCCGCGATCCGCGGTGCCAGCACCGCGACGACCAGCCCGCTCGGGCACACCGCCAGCCCGGTTGCCAGCGCCGACCAGCCGCGGCCGTCCTGCAGGTACAGCGTGACGAGGAACAGCGCGCCGACCCAGCCGCCCAGCAGCGACATCGCCCCGACGTTCGCCCGCACCAGCGCGCCGGACCGCAGGATCCCGAGGCGCACCAGCGGGCTCGCGACCCGGCGTTCGATCGCGACGAACGCCGTCAGCAGTGCCGCGACGGCCACCAGCGAGCCGAGCGTCCGCACCGACGCCCAGCCCGCGTCCGGCGCCTGGACCAGCGTGAACACCAGGAGCAGCATCGCCGCCGTGACGGTCGCCGACCCCGCGACGTCGAACCCGCGGCCCGCCGCCGGTGCCGAGCGCGGGACGACGGCGAGCGCGCCGGCCAGCGTGGCCAGCGCGACCAGCACCGGCGCGTGGAACACCCACCGCCAGCTGACCTCGGTGAGCAGCCCGCCCGCGACGAGCCCGAGCGAGAACCCGGTGGCGCCGGTCGCGGTGTAGATCGACAACGCCTTGTTGCGGACGGGCCCTTCGGTGAAGCTCGTCGTGATGATCGAGAAGCCGGCGGGCGCGCTGAAGGCGGCGCTGATCCCGGTGACGAACCGCGCGGCGACGAGCAGCGGGCCGCTGGTGGCGAAGCCGCCGAGCGCGGTCGCGACGGCGAACGCCGCCAGCGCGCCGATGAGCATCCGGCGCCGGCCGAGCAGGTCGGCGGCGCGCCCGCCGAGCAGCAGGAACCCGCCGAACCCGAGGACGTACCCGCTGACCACCCACTGCAGGGAGCCGGTGGCCAGGCCGAGTTCGGCGCCGATCGACGGCAGCGCGACGCCCTTCATCGAGACGTCGAGCGCGTCGAGGAACATCGCGCCGCACAGCACGAGCAGCAGGACGCGGGCGCGCGGGGTGAGGCGGTCGTGGACGGCGGAGATGGTCAAGAGAACCCCCAGATGAGTCGGACCGATCGGTCCGGGACCGAACGGTCCGAATCATGACGAGGGTCGGAAGCCGTTGTCAAGCGGGGATTCACGATGTGGACCGTTTGGTCCGGTACGATGGCGGGATGCCGCGCAAGCCGACGCCGGACGCCCGTGAGCGGATCCTCGAGACCGCCACCCGGCTGTTCAACCGCCACGGGGTGCACGCCGTCGGGATGCAGCAGATCATCGACGAATGCGGGTGTGGCAAGAACCTGCTCTACACCCAGTTCGCCGGTAAAGACGACCTGGTCGTGGCCTACTTGAGGCGGTGCAGCGGCGACTGGGACACGATCGTCGCCGACGCGCGCGCGGCCGCGGGGGACGCCGGGGGGCAGCTGGTGGAGCTGGTGCGCGAGGTGGGGGTGCGGGTGAACGTGCCGGGCACGCGCGGCTGCCCGCTGCGCAACACGTTCGCGGAGTTCCCCGAGCGCGAGCACCCGGCCCACCGCGTGTCGATGGACCACTTCGTGCGCGTGCGCGAGCAGCTTCGCGAGCTGGCGGCCGAGACGTCGGCGGCCGACCCGGAGCGGCTGGCCGACCGGATCATGTTCATCATCGACGGCCTGTACACGAACGGCCCGATCTTCGGCGAAGAAGGCACGCGGACGGCGGTCACCTTCGCCGAGGACGTGGTGCGGTCGGAGACCTCAGCGAAGCCGGCGAAGAGCCGCTGACCAGGCCTG
This sequence comes from Amycolatopsis sp. MEPSY49, assembly GCF_051337345.1. Taxonomy (NCBI): domain Bacteria; kingdom Bacillati; phylum Actinomycetota; class Actinomycetes; order Pseudonocardiales; family Pseudonocardiaceae; genus Amycolatopsis; species Amycolatopsis sp. MEPSY49. The sequence continues at coordinate 184,353 of NZ_JBDLYJ010000003.1, forward strand.
ACGCGAGACGGTGAGCTGACCGGCGGCGGGCGCCTTGCTGTCCCGCACGCCGACGGTGCGCTCGATCGCCACCTCGACGCAGTCGCCTTCGTTGCCACTGTGCGAGGACTTGCGCCAGGTCATCAGGCCTCCGGCTGTCGGGTCACCTCCGCGATGAGTTCACGGGAGGCTTCTTCGCTGAGGGCATTGCCGGACACCATCTTAGCGAGCTGGCGATAGGCGGAGATGTGTTCTCTCTCCGAGAGGAACACGCTCCCGCTGTAGTTCTCGAGGAAGGCGATCGGCGGCAGATCCTCGTAGTCGTAGAGGAGGAAGCTGCCCAGCAGGCCGGGGTGATACCCCTGCCCGGAGGGCAGGATCCGCAGCGAGACGTTCGGCAGCCGCGACATCGCCAGCAGGTGGTCGTACTGGTCGGACATGATGTCCTCGTCGCCGACCGGCTCGCGGAACGCGGCCTCGTAGAGCACCACGCTCAACCGGATCGGCTCGGGGCGGGTCAGGATCTTCTGCCGGCCGAGCCGCACCGCCAGCCGCGCATCGGCCTGCGCCACGGTGAGGTTCGAATTGCTCAGGAGAGCGCGGGCATAGTCGGCGGTCTGCAGCAATCCGGGAATGATCCCGAGCGCCCAGTTGGTCACCGAGGTCGCGGCCCGCTCGCATTCGAGCAGGCCGCTCAATGGCTCGGGGATTTCGGGAGAACCGGTGCTGACCCAGTCGGGATCGCGTGCGGTCCTGGCCAATTCCAGAAAGTGTTTCTGCTTTTCGCCGCGCACTTTGAAGAAGCCGAGGATGAGAGCCACGTCCGCCACGGACGGCAGCCTCAGCCCCTTCTCCCACAGTGACAACACTTGAGGCGCGAAGCCGAGTATGCGCGCCAGCTGGCGCAACCCCACTCCGTGCGCTTCGCGCACTTCGCGCAACCCGGCGGCCAACGCGCGTGCGCGCGGCGTGGAAGAAGTCGCTTTCATGGCGTCGATAATACGAACGCCGTCCATCACTCCATCAGCGTGTTGGTGTCTACCGGATCGGACAGATTGAATGGTCCTATGTTGAGGTGGCAGCAAGCGGAGGGAAAGCGCCACGCGCTCGACGGGGCTTTCCCACCGCGTCCCGAAGAACAGTTCACGACCCTGTGCGGGGCGGAGGTGACCGTCGCGGTGCGCGATGTTCCGCAGCTCGGCGGGCACTGGTTCGACCCGACCTGCGCCGACTGCCGGGCGGCGTGGCTGGCGCGGTGCTGACCGAAGCCGACCGGGACGTGCGGCTGCTCGACCGCGTCCGGGACCTGCACACGTCGCTCGCGCTGGACGTCGCGTGGCTGGCGCGCACCCTCGACGACGAGGCACCCCGCCCGGACATCCTCCGCGACCTCGGCGAACGGCTCGCCGACCTGGGCGCGGACCTGGTCGCCCGCGCCGACGAGCTGGACGCCCGCGTCCGCGCCACCCTCCCGGACCACGGCTGGCTCCCCGAAGCGGGCGCACGGCGGCGCGCACTGGCCGTCGCCCACCAGGTCGGCCCGCACCCCCTCCGGTGCGGGCCGATCTTCCTGGCCGTCTGCGGCGCGGCGTGCTTCCCGTTCTACGGCACCGACCCGGCGGACCGGACAGCGCGCCACGTTCGGTGCGAAAGGTGCCTCCACGTGCGCTGACCTGCCGTTCGTGCTGAGCTGGTGGCATGTCCGAGACGAAGACGACCGCGACCGAGAAGTTCTTCCGCGTCGCGATCGCGATCAAGGGCCTCGACGGCGCGCTGCAGGTCGTCGGGGCGTTGATCCTCGCGTTCATCCCCGCTTCGACAGTCAGCGGGTTCACCCACGCGGTCATCACGCGCGACCTGCTGGGCGACCCGTCCGGCACCCTCGCCCGCCACCTGCAATCGGCGACCGAGAACTTCCTCCACGGTGACACGAAGACGTTCGCTGTCGCGTACCTGCTGGCCCACGGCCTGATCAAGCTCGGCCTGGTCTGGGCGCTGGCGCGCAAGATCGTCCGCGCGTACCCGGTCGCGGCGCTGATTCTCGGCGCGTTCGTCGTCTACGAAATCTTCCGGGCCGTCCACACCCACTCGATCGCGCTGCCGTTCTTCGCCGCGCTCGACGTCGTGATCATCGTCCTCGTGCTGCGCGAGTACCGGCAGCTGAAACGCGCCTAGGAACGGCACGTCGGCGACGTGTCCAGCGGGCGCCCCTGCGACCAGACCAGGGCGTCCGGGCGGGTGGAGCCGTCGGCCCGCAGTTCCAGGATGGGCAGCGCCTTGTCGACCTGGTTGCCGTCGTCCTGCCGGAACGCGACGAAGCCGGTGGCGCCGGGCAGCGCCGCGTTGCAGTCGATGTTCGCCACGAAGTTGGCCATGCCCTCGTGCCCCCGCGCCGGGTTGTCCTCCGCGGCCTTCACCGCCGTGGCCGCGGCGTCGTACTCGATCATCGCGGCGCCGTCCAGCAGGTCGGCCGGGGCGAACTTGTGGCGGGTGAAGCGGTTTTCGAAGTCGCTGTAGTTCGTCCGGTACGTCAGGGACGCTTCGTCGCCGACGAACTTCTGCCACTGGTCCCGGTAGGCGAGAGCGGTGTACAGGGGCCGGACGGCGATGTCGCCGTCGAGCCGCAGCGGTGACCCGACGAGGGTCGCGGCGTCGTCGCCGGAGACCACCGTCACCGACGGGAGCTGCCGGCAGGCGCCGTCCTCGGCCAGCGCGGTGGTGAACGAGCGCAGGTCGACGCCGCGGCCGGCGAAGTAGATGACGTCCGGCTGCGCGGCGCAGATGTCGGAGTGCATGCCGCCGAACAGCTTGAGCAGGTAGTCGTGGCGGTTGGCGCCGGTGAGCTTGGCCGGGAGCCGGTACTTCTTCGTGAACTCGATCGGGATCCGGTCCTGCTGCTGGAAGGCCCGGGCCAGCGTCGCGGCGTAGATCTCGGCGTCGCTGACGTCCGCGACGAGCATCGTGCGACGGTTCGGCAGGCTCGCGATGTAGTTGACGGCCGCGCGTGCCTCGTCGCTGTTCGTCGGCCCGACCCGGAAGAAGTTCCGGATGGGCCGGTGGTTCGCGTCGAAGTTCAGGTCGTCGCCGGTGACCGTGGCGCCGATCGTCACGATGTCGTGCTCGGACAGGGCCGCCACCGCGTCACGGACGTTGGCGAGGCTGATGCCGAGGCCGGTCACCGCGGCGATGTGCTCGCCGTCGGCGTGCTCGACGATCCGGTCCACCACCGCGCGCCAGTGCGCGGCGTCGCCGCCGATGTTGGCCAGGAGCAGCTTGAAGTGGGGGATGTCGCCGGGACCGGGCCAGACCGCGGCGATGGCGCCTTCGATTTCGTGGCGGACGTACTCGGTCGGCGTGCTGTCGGTCGCCGGGTCCGAGGTCATGTTCTCCAGCAGCACGATCGTTTCGTAGTCGCCGGCGACCTGGTCGTTGTGGTCCGCGATGAGCGCTTCGAGGTCGGCGAGCGGGTCGTCGTCCCGGAACGGCCCGGACGCCAGGTTCAGGCCGACGCACCCGGCGTCGGCGGTGTCGTCCAGGCCGGGCCCGCACCGCTCCCACGGCCGTTGCCAGATCACCAGGCCGCCGAGCAGGACGAGCCCGGCGAAGGACAGCACCAGCCAGTGCCGGTGCGCCCCGCGCCGCGGGCGCACCGGCGGGGCGGGCCGACGGCCCCCGGCCGGCCCGCGGCGGTCGGCCCGCCCCGCCGGGGCGCCCCCCGCGCGGGGGGCGCCCCGGCGGGGCGGGACGACGGCCGCGGGACGGCGCGCGGCGGGCCAAAGCGGTGGGGGACAAGGTGACTCCTCACGGCCAGAGGCCGCGCGCGGCCCGGTCGGCGAAGGCGTAAAGGTGGGCGGTGTCGGCGAGCTCGGACGCCCGGGCCAGGTTGACCAGGGCCAGCTCGATGTCGCGGTTCTGGGCGCTGCCCCGCACGGCGAACGGGTTCGTGGCGAGCCAGCTCGTGGCGATCAGGCGGGCGAGCTCGTTGCGCACGGGCGTCCGGTCGGGCTGGTGCTCGCGATCGGCCTTGACCAGCTGTTCGCGCAGCTCGTCGTAGCCGGCGCCGAGCGGCTGGTCGTCCGGCGCGTGGACGACCAGGGTGAGCCGGTCGAGCCACTCGAGGTGCGGCAGGTCCGGGAAGTCCCGTTCGAACAGGTCCACCACCGCGGGGAACTCGCCGAGGGCGAGCCGGCAGTAGGCGAGCCGGACCTCGTCGGTCCCGGCGACGGCCCGCAGGGCGGCGAACTGCGCCCGGTAGCCGGGCGCGCCGCCGTCGCGGCGGGCCAGCGCGGAGGCCAGGTTGCCCGCCAGCCACGGGTGCAGCGTGACCTGGTCCCGGGCGCCGGGACCTTCGCCGGCCCGCACCCACAGGGAAGCCCGCAACTCGGTGAGGATCGGGCCGACGCGCGGCTGGACGACGGCGCCCTCCGCCCGCGGCTGGACCAGCCAGGGCGCGGTGGCGAACGGCGCGGCCGCCACCAGCTCGTCGACGTCCACAGTGGAGAGACCGAGCGCGGAAAGCCAGGACTGCCAGGGTTCCGGGCCGCCGGCACCGAGGGAGTCGCGCGCGCCCGGCACGATCTCCTTGTCGCGCAGGACCCGCGCGACGTGCTGCACGGCACCCGGCAGGCCACCGGTCGCCCGGTGCGCGAACTCCGCGTGGGCACGCGGGACGTCGCGGCCGAGGAGTTCGGCCACCGCACCGACGGACAGTGGTTCGAGCAGCACCGGGTAGTACGCCGACGATCGCGTGTCCGGCTGCCCGGCCCAGTGCTCGTAGGACGCCTGTCCGCAGGCGGGAACGGTCCGGCCCACGCCGGTGCCCGGCTGCCAGGGCGGCCGCCAGACGCGGCCCAGCTCGTCACCCCACTCGCCGTGCCACGACCCGCTGGTCGCGACGACGAGCAGCGGGTCGGGGGTGCCGTGGTGGCGGTCCCGCGCGGCCGTCAGGGCCCGCAGGAAGGCCAGGCCGCCGGGGTGGTCGACGTTGTCCAGCAGCGCGACCCAGGTGTGCACGTGGGGCCGCCGCCGGGAGTCGGGGCAGTCGCAGGGGCTCCGGCGTTCGGGACCGGACATCCGGCGGTGGTTTTCCCGGACGTCCGCGAGGAAGGCTTCGAGCAGCCACGCCGTGAGCCGCTCGGGGTCGGCTTCGCGGCCGCGGGCGAGCCGGTTGATCTCGATGAGCGCGTCGTAGGCGTCGTCGCCCTGGAACCACTCGACTTCCCGCAACGAGCGCAGGGCCTGGGCCAGCCGCGGCCGGACGGCTCGCACCAGCTTCGGGAGCTCGGCGGCGAAGGCGTCGGCGATGGGGGCGGGGACCGCGCCGGTCGCGGTGGCGACGCGGACGCCGAGGCCGACCGTCGCGTCGATCCACCGGGGCCGGCGGTCGCGGTGGAACTCTTCGAGCAGCCGGCGCAGCGTCGCCTTGTCCTGGGTGTAGTCGGTCGTGCCGAGGTCCGCGCGCGCCGCGATCAGGGCCAGGGCGAACCGCAGGAACCGCGGTTTCGCGCGGTGGCGCCAGCCGCGGGAAAAGCCGTAGGCGAGCCGGGTGAGCACGTCGGCCGGGCTCGGGTTGCCGTCGCCGAAGTCGAACCGGCTGTGCACGACGCCCCAGCCGAGGTCGGCGTCGATCCGGTGCAGCGCGTGCGTCTTCCCGGAGCCGACCGGGCCGAGCAGCACGGCCACCGGCGGCTTGCGCGGTGGTTCGCCGACGGCGCCGTGCCACAGGAGTTCTCTGGTGAACAGCACGGTCCGGTCCGGCTCGGCCATCGGCGGTGACTCCCCTGCGACCACTCGATGCGGTGGGTAACGAGAGTAAGCAGAAGGTGACGAATCAGCTACCGGTTCGGCCGGTTTGGCCAGCTTTTGTCAACCCGCCTCACGCGGCGACGGGAAATCGCACCGTCGTGACGGCGGCCTCCAGGGGTTCGACGTAGATGGCGGTCGCGTTGTCCGAGCCGCCGCGGGCCAGCGCCGCCTCGACCAGTTCGGCCGCCCCGGTGCCCGGCTGGGCCAGCACCGCGCGGATGCCGCTGCCGGCCAAGGGCTTGTGGACGCCGTCACTGGTCAGCAGCAGGCCCGTGCTGGTCGTCTCCGCCGTGCCGATCTCTTCCGGCTTCGTCGTGCGGACGCTCGTGGTGACGACGTGCTCCATCCGCGGGGTCACCGGCTGGTGGCGGGCGCGGAAGTACTCGGCGAGCGTGTGGTCGGTGGTCAGGCGGCCGAGGGTGGTGCCGTCCCAGGCGTACGCGCGGGCGTCGCCGACCCAGGCGATGCGGTACCCGCCGTGCGCGGCCGGCATGGCGACGACGAGCACGGCGTCCCCGAGCGTCTGCTCGCGCACTGCTTGCTGCGCAGCGAGAACTGCCTCGACGGGTCCTTTGTGGACCGCAGTGCGAGCGGCGGCCGCGGCGGCGGTCCGGGCGGCCCGGGCGGCGGCGGGATCATCGCCGACCCCGTCGGCGAGGGCGAACACGACGCCGGGCCCACCGGCGGCGGCATAGGCCCCGACGGCGTCGGCGTTGAGCGAGCGCGGCCCCTGGGCGCTCGCGGTGTGCCAGCGCGGGTAACCCGGACGTGTCGTGATCATCGCGGCCTCCTCATCCCCTCTGGGCTCCATGATCCGCGCCGAACCTGTGGGCCGTCTGAGACTTTCCTGTGCCGCCGGTGTCGATCCGCGTACCTTGGGAACGGGGTGGGGACATGGAGTTCCGGATTCTCGGACCGCTCGCGGTGGTGCGCGCGGATGGCCGGCCGGCCGCGCTCGGTGGCCGCAAACCGCGGACACTGCTGGCCGCGCTGCTGCTGGCGCGCGGGCGGGTCGTGCCCGACGAGCGGCTCATTTCGCTGCTGTGGGAAGGAAACCGGCCGTCGACGGTCGACGCGCAGCTGTGCACCTACGTCTCCCGCTTGCGCAAAGGCCTCGGCGGCCCCGCGCGGTTCGTCCGCTCCGGTGGCGGGTACCTGCTGACGCCCGGCGGGACCGTCGACGCCGAGGAGTTCGAGCGGCTGGCGTCCGTGGGGCACGACGAACTTCGCGCGGGCCGCGCCACCCGGGCGGCGTGCTTGTTCGGTGCCGCGCTGGACCTGTGGCGCGGCCCCGTCCTCGCCGATGTCGCCGAACCGCTCCGCGCGGGGGAGTCGGCGCGGTTCGAGGAGCTGCGGCTGGCCGTCCTGGAGGGCCGCATCGAGGCGGAAGTGGCGGCGGGCGACCACGTGCGCGCGGTGCCCGACGCCACCGGCCTCGTCCTCGAACACCCGCTGCGGGAACGCGCGCGGGCGCTGCTCATGGCCGCGCTCTGCGCCGGCGGGCGGCCGGCGGACGCCGTCGCCGAGTACCACCGGGGCCGGCGGATCCTCGCCGAACGGCTGGGGATCGCGCCGGGCCCGGTGCTGCGGGCGGCGTATCAGCGGGTGCTGTCCGGGTAGGGCGTCGCGCGGAAGTCGTGGTCGAGTTCCGCGGGCGACCGCGGCAGCCAGTACCGTGCGAGCGCGCGCACCTGTTCGCGCGGCAGGCCCGGGTTGACGTGCCGGTGGTCGGGCCGCGCGATCGACTGCAGCGCCCACGCGAACCCGAGCATCGGGTCGATCCGCGCCCACCGGTGCCGATCGATGCCCAGCAGCATCTGCGCGCGCTGGATGCAGTGCCAGAAGTGGTAGCCCGACGGCGGATCGCCGTCCATCGTGTGCACTTCGGACTCGACGTCGGCCCGCCGCGGGTCGAACAGAATCCCTTGCCCGAACGCGGCGAAGGCCTTCGCGAGGCCCTCTTCGTCGCCGCGGTAGAAGCGGTCGAAGTTACCGAGCTGCAAGGCCGACAGCGTGCTCAGCTGCGGCTCGACGGGCTTGACGAACTCGGCGTAGTTCTTCGGGTAGCCCGGTTCCAGGCTGAGCTCCCGCCACTTCGCGGGCAGGCCACCCGGGGCGTTCTGCTGGATGAAGGGGAAGAGCACGGCGTAGGCGTCCTGCACTTCCTGTGCCGGGTGGTACAGCGCGATTTCGTCGAGCTGGTACCAGAGTTCGTTGGCCTTCCGGTCGCCCAGCATGCCGGGCACAGGCGGTAGCGTCGAAGCTTCCGCGGTGCCGGTGAGCAGGCCGGTGCTCGCGACCGCGACGGCCGCCCCCGCCCCGAGTTTGAGCAGGCTGCGTCGATCGAGCGTCATGGATTCACCCCCGTCGGCGGCCCCCTGCCGCCGTCGCCGCCACGGTACGGAAGGTTTCTATACTTTCTCTGTACGCTCGTCCCCGTGAACGATCACCGGGCGCTGATGTGTTCGTTCGCTGCGGCAGAGTCTTCCGAGGCGCCGGGTCAAGCGGGTGCTCCGCGACTCGGTGATCGCGTACTCGGCCGGAACTCCGCGCCGAACACGGCAGGACGACATCGCGCTCGAGGCGAGCCGTCGCAAAGCATCGCTGGGGCGTGCTGAACCGCGGCACCGAGGTCGTTCCCGCATTGCAGCCCAGGTACGCGGACCGGTTCACGCGCACCGCCGGCGGGTGGCGATTCACCGAGCGCCGGGCCACGGTGGATCTCGTCGGGGACGTCGGCCACCACCTGCGGCCCCGGCCGTAACGAGCCGCTGACCTGCGACGACTTCGGTTAAACGACCGAAGGAGCCGACGGTGGGCGCAGCGTCGCACGACTCACGGCCGCTGATGGTCTACGGCCTGCGCTTCCCCGGCGCCGTGGTGGACGAAGGCGATCTGCTCGCCGCGGTGGAGCTGCAGGCCCAGCTCGGGTCGGCCGTGCGGCTCGTCGAAGCGGAGGCGCTCACGGAAGGCGAGATCCTCGACGATCTCATCCTGATCGGCGGCAATTCACTGACCGCACGTGTCCTCGAGCGCTTGGACGGCGTGCTCTCGCTCGGGTTCGCCGAGAACGGATCGTCCGTCTACGACCGCAAGTCCGGCTTCGCGGCCTCGCCGCGCTTCGACGACGCCGGTGAGCCACGCGTCGACTACGGTCTGGTCATCCGGGCGGCGAACCCGTTCGCCCCGCAGACCGCGGAGGTCGTGGTCGTCGCCGGCTGCGGGGGCCACGGCACCGCCGCCGCGGCCGAGGCGTTCGACGAGGCCGAAGCCCTCGGCGGGTACCGGCATTTCGAGGCGCTCGTCGAGACGACCGTCTTCCGCGGCGCCCACCGCGACACGTTCGTCCGCGAGGCCCGCGGGATCGCGTGAAAAGGCCCGGGCTTCCGAAGAAGCCCGGGCGATCGTCACTTCTGCAGGTCGTAGACCGTCTGGCCGTCGACCGTGGTGGCGGTGAAGTTCGCCGTCACCCACGCGGTGATCTCCGAAGAACCGCCGCCCGGGCCACCGCCGCGGCCGCCGTCGATGTAGTACTTGACTTCGCCGGCCGCGACGTACGCCTTGAACTCGACCAGCGTCGGCGCCGGGTCGGAGCCGCTCCAGCCGCCGATGCCGATCACCGCCTTGCCGCTCGCCAGCTCCAGCGACGCCGCGTTCTGCGAGCCCGTCGTCGCCGCGGCCCACTTCGTCGTCGTCTTCGCCAGCAGTTCGCCGATCGCGCTCGACGACGAGTCCGCACCGGAGCCGCCGGGACCGCCGCCCATGCCGCCGCCCATCGCGCTCGACGTCGGTCCCGAGGTCGGGATCGAGCCGCTGTGCGCGATCGACGCCGTCTCGACGCCGTAGGCCGCCGACGACACCCCGATCGTCAGGACCACCGCCGTCGCCACGACCACGGCCGCCTTCCGGACGGGCGGCACGCCCATCACCAGCACCGTCCCGGCGAGGACACCGAGCACCGCGACGATCCAGCGCAGCGCCGGGAACCAGTCCGGCGTGCGGTCGAGCAGGATGAACGACCACACCGCCGTCGCGACGACCATGCCGGCCAGCGTCGCCCGCGGGCCCAGGTTGGCCCGGCCCCGCCACAGCGCGCGGCCCGAGATCGCGACCAGCGCGGCGATCGCCGGGGCGAGCGCGACCGAGTAGTACGGGTGCACGATGCCGCTCATGTAGCTGAACACCAGCGCGGTGACGACCAGCCAGCCGCCCCACAGCACCAGCGCCAGGCGCGTCCGGTCGGTGCGCGGCGCGCGGCGGGTGAACCACAGGCCGGCGACCAGGCCGATCAGCGCGGCCGGCAGCAGCCACGAGATCTCCGTGCCGAAGCTCGACCCGAACATCCGGAACAGCCCGGAGGCGCCGCCGAAGCCGGTGTTGCCGCCGCCCATGCCGCCGCCACCGCCCGGGCCGCCGCCGTCGCCGCCGCCGAAGATGCGCGACAACCCGTTGTAGCCCAAGGCGAGTTCGAGCAGACTGTCCCCTTCGGACCCGCCGATGTAGGGCCGCGACGCCGTCGGCCACAGGTCGACCAGCGCGATGTACCAGCCCGCCGAGACGACCAGCGCGACGACCGCGCCGCCGAGGTGCAGCAGCCGCTTGCCCAGCGACGCCGGCGCCGCGATCAGGTACGCCAGCCCGAACGCCGGCAGCACCAGGAACGCCTGCATCATCTTGGTCAGGAAGCCGAACCCGATCGCGACGCCCGCCAGCGCGAGCCACTTGGGGCTGGCCTTTTCCGTGGCGCGCACGACGAAGTAGGCGCCGGCGACCATGAGGAGCACGAGCAGCGCGTCCGGGTTGTTGAACCGGAACATCAGCGCCGCCACCGGTGTCACGGCCAGCATCGCGCCGGCCAGCAGCCCGGCGACCGGGCCCGACGTCCGTTTCACCGTCAGGCAAAGGATTCCGACCGACGCGACGCCCATCAGCGCCTGCGGGGCGAGCACGGTGAAGCTGGAAAAGCCGAAGATCCGCGCGAAGGCCGTCGCGACCCACAACGCCGCGGGCGGCTTGTCGACGGTCAGGACGTTGCCCGAGTCGAGCGACCCGAACAGCCACGCCTTCCAGTCCTGCGTCCCGGACTGCACGGCGGCGGCGTAGAAGCTGTTGCCGTAGCCGGAGGCGGTGAGGTTCCAGAAGTAGAGCACGGCGGTCGCGGCCAGCAGCCCGAACACGGCCGGGCGGACCCAGCGCGGCGGCGCGTGCGCGGCGGACTCCTTGCGGTGCCGCGGTTCCTGCGTCACCGGGCCGGACAGGACGGCGGTCATCAGAACTCCTTCTGGGTGGCGGCCTGGCGGCGCGGGTTGAAGACCCAGCCGCGCAGGAGCAGGAACCGGAGCACCGTCGCGGCGAGGTTCGCCAGCACGAGGACGGTGATCTCCAGGACCAGGCCGGGGGTGGTGGAGCCGTTGAGCAGGGCCAGCGCCCCGCTCGTCAGGGCGAGGCCGAGGCCGAAGACGATCAGCCCTTCGAACTGGTGGCGCCCGGCGCCGGAGCGGCCGCGGATGCCGAAGGTGAGCCGCCGGTTCAGCGCGGTGTTCCCGATCGCCGTCACCAGCAGCGCGGTGAAGTTCGCCGCCTGCGCGCCGACGACCGTCCGCAGCAGCAGGAACAGCACGAGGTAGGCGAGCGTGCTGGTGACGCCGATGGCGGCGAACCGCACGAGCTGCGTCACCAGCCGCGGCGGCACCCCCGGCGCCTCGACGCCGATCGGCCGGCGGCCGAGCTGCTCGCGCAGCCTGCTGATCGGGATCTCGCCGGTGAAGGTGGCCTTCGTGACGCGGGCGATGCCCTTGAGGTCCGCGGCCGCGGTCTTGACGATGTTGACCGACGAGTCGGGGTCGTCGACCCAGTCGACGGGCACCTCGTGGATCCGCAGCCCGGCGCGTTGCGCGAGGACGAGCAGTTCGGTGTCGAAGAACCAGCCGGTGTCCTCGACGTGGGGGAGCAGCTCGCGGGCGACGTCGGCGCGGATGGCCTTGAAGCCGCACTGGGCGTCGCTGAACTTCGCGGCGAGCGTGGACTTGAGGATGAGGTTGTAGGCACGGGAGATGAACTCGCGCTTCGGCCCCCGCACGACTCGCGCTCCCCGGGCGAGCCTGCTGCCGATGGCGAGGTCGGAGTGACCGGAAAGAAGCGGGGCGACGAGCGGCCCGAGCGCGGCGAGATCGGTGGAGAGGTCGACGTCCATGTAGGCGAGGACGGCGGCGTCGGAGGCCCGCCAGACGGCGTTGAGCGCGCGGCCGCGGCCCTTTTCGTCGAGGTGGTGGACGGCGACCTCGGGGAACTCGCGGGCCAGTCTTTCCGCCACCCGCAGCGTGGAGTCGGTGCTCGCGTTGTCGGCGATGGTGATCCGGTACGGGTAGGAGACGTGCTCGGCCAGGTGCGCGTGCAGCCGGCGGATGCACGGTTCGAGGTCGGTCTCTTCGTTGTAGACCGGGATGACGACGTCGAGGACGGGCTGCGGACCGGCCAGATCGACCGGGACGGTCCCGGGCCGTGCTGCGGAGGCGGTGGCTGTCATGCGTCCTACGGTCGCGGGCCCCGCTTTGGTGACGGTGTGATCGCCCTGTGCGGTTCCTGTGCGCCGCGCCCGGCGTCCAGTACGTGGACGCCGGGCGCGGGATCAGCTGTGCGCCCGCAGCGGGACGACCTCGCCCGGCGACGCCGCGCGACCGGGCTCGCGGCGAGCCGCCTTCGCGCAGATCGTCAACGTCACCAGCGCCCCGTACTTCGGGTGCCGGTCCACGTAGATCTCCGTCGCGAAGCACGCGTCCGCCAAGACGTCACGCCGCGAGTGGATCTGGTCGAACCCGATGCCCGCCGGGCAGAACAGCGACACCACGATGTCGCCGTCCACCGGGCGGGTCCACAGGATCGCCGGGCGGCGGCCGTCGACCGTGCAGACGCGGGCGCTCGCGAACGCCGTGCGCAGGCGGTGCTGGACCACGATCGCGCGCAGCCGGCCACGGAGGTGGCGGCGGGCCGCGCGCCAGTAGAACACCCAGTTGAACGCCGCCACCAGGGCGACCAGCGACCAGACCGGTCCCAGCCAGAGGACGAGGTTGACCAGGGCGTACGGCAGCACCGTCACGGCGAGGATCTCGTAGCGCCAGTGGTACAGCCAGAGCAGCGGGTTGGGCCGCTTGACGGGGGCCAGCTGCCGGGCCAGTTCGGGAAGTTCGTGGTTCATGACCGTGCTCCTTCGCAGCCGTCGGCGACCGGGACGGCGGTCGCGGGTGCCCGGCGGACGACTCCGGTTCCGGCGCAGCCCGGGCAAGCCGTGCCGTCGGAGGGGCGGATCCCGTGCCCGCCGCACGAGGCGCAGGCGTGCACGGTGTCCCAGCGGGGATCGCGGTAGACGCGGGTGCCTCGGGCCCCGCGCCGGACTTCCCAGCCACGCGCGGTCGCGCGGGCGTCTTCGTCGGCGGCGAACAGCCACTCGCCGAGGCGCAGCAGCAGCCGGTCGAACCAACCACTCGAGCGGGCCGTAGGTAGGTTGTGGTCTTGCATCGTGGCACCCCCGGAACGAACGCACGGTCTAGGACGGGCACTCCGGCGGGAACGCCCACAGGCGGCTCGGGGAGGCCGCCGGGCACTTTGCGTAGTGCCCCAACTGCGCGTGGTCGTGGCCTGGACTTCGGGCAAAAGGGGGGCCGCGAGCAGGGGATTCAACCCGTTCGGGCGAGTCAACCCCAGTCCGCACCGGCAAAGCGCCGCCGATGGGATAAGGTGCGCTCTGTGTCCACATATTGTCACCTCCCTACGTCCGCCTACCTAGGTAGGTAAGGCGAGGTGTCCGGTGCCTACCTACATTCTATGTCGACCGGGGCCCGGCCGACAGGTACTGATGTGGTAACGGTGACCGCCGACCACGTGGGCGCCGAGTTGCGCAGGCTCCGCAAGGCGGCCGGGCAGACTCAGGCGGACGTGGCCAGGGTCGTCGGCGTGAGCCGGGCGAACCTGACGCAGTGGGAGGCGGGGCGCTACCTGCCGTCGGCGGAGAACGCCCGGCTGCTCGACGACCACTTCCGCGCGGCCAACGCGCTGCTGGAGCTGGTCGAGGCGGCCCGCTCGCCCGGACCGGCCGCGGCGGGAACCCTGACGACGGGCGGCTCCCTGCTCGAAGTCTTCCGCCGGGCAGGCGCCGGCCTGGCCGCGGAACTGATCCGCGACGAGAACGGTCGCGCCGTCGGCTGGCGGCACAACCTCCAGAAGCGGGGCGCGCACACGACGCTCGCCACCGCCTACGGGATCTCGGCGATGGTCGTGGTGGGCGAGCCCTACATCGACCTACACGCGGTCGTCGAAGACCTTTACGCGAAGCGTTCCGAATTCGGCTGGCAAGGCCGGTCGGAAGGCCGCCGGCCCGAGGTCACGGCGGCGGTCGTCGGCGCGCTGTTCGACGCCAGCACCATCCTCCCGGCCGAAGAGGGGCTGGCCTACCTCGAGCGTTCGCTCGACGAGCGCAGCCGGACGCGGCCGTTCCTGCTCTCCGCCGCGTTGCGCACTTCGGTCCGTCTCGCGCCGGAATCCCCGCTGACCCGGCGCCTGACGGACGACCTCCTCGCGGCCCGGCTCGACTTCGACGGCGTCCTGCTCTGGGGCGAGAAGAAGGAAGAGGGGCTGGTCGCGCCCGAACCGTCCGCCGCGCACACGGCGCGGGCGGTGGTGGCCCTGCGCGAGCTGCTGCGCTCCGGGCGCGGCAGCGACGAGGTCTCGGACGCCGTCGAGGTCGGCACGCGGTGGCTCGTCGAGCGGGTCCACCCCGACGACGGCGTCTCGGAGGACCTCGCGCTGCCGCAGCCGGGCGGGCGCCCGGACGTGCGGGTCACGATCAAGCACTTCACCGCCGCCTGGGTGCTGCAGGCGCTGGCCGAGGCACCACAAGTGCCGGTGGCCAGGCTGAGCCGCGCGCTGAACTCGTTGTGGGAACGCTACGAACCCTCGCACGGCCTGTGGGCCTGGGGCAGCGGCGATCTCCCGATCTGGATGACGCTCGACGCCGTGACGGCTCTGCGCGCGGTGGCACTGGCTTTCCCGGCCCCGCAGTTCCTTCCCCCTTCAGCCGCAGAATAGAGATGCCTCGCACGATGACGACACCCCGTGTCGCCGAAGCCGGCGACCCATTTCCCCTTCAGCTCGCGGAAGCGTTGCGCGGCAACGGGCTCCGGCCCGGCCTGGCCGAGCTCACGGCCGCCGCCGAGCACGTCCGCGCGGCCCGGGACGCGTTCGCGGCCTGGCTGCGCGACCTGGTCGCCGACGACGCGATGGTCGCCGACATCGCCAAACGCTCGTACTGGCACCCCAACGGGTTCGCGAAGATCGTCCTCCACACGGGCGTCGAGCCGGACTTCCGCGTCCGCCTCCACGTCTGGCCGAGCAGCGACACGCCGTCGCGCGGCGAGTCCAACCCGCACAGCCACCGCTGGGAGTTCGCCTCCCACGTGCTGACGGGAACCGGCATGCACATGGTCGAATTCACCGAGGCCGCCGAGGGAGGCAGGCCGTTCCGGCGCTACCGCTACGGCACCGACCCGGCGAATCCCGCCGCGCTGGTCGCCGACGGCGAGGCCGGGCTCAAGCGCCGGGCGACGCGGCACGTCGAAGGCGGGGGCACGTACCGGTGCGATACCGCGATCGTCCACACGGTACGGCCGATCGACGCCGGTCTCACCGCGACGGTCGTGATCCAGGGACCGCACCTGACGCCGACCACGGTCGTCTACTGCGAGCCGGGGGAAAGCGACGACCAGCCGAACGGCGAGCTCACGCCGGACGACTTCGCGGCGCTCGTGACCGCGGTACTGGCGAGCCTGGAGAGCGAGGCCGCACGATGATGTTCGTGGAGCTGGACGCCCGGGCGAAGAAGCGCTGGAGGCCGTCGCGGCGGGCCCGTCGCGGCGTGCTGACCGACCGGGCCATCCGGCGGGCGTACGAGACCGGCGAGCTGCGGGTGGATCCGTTCGACCACGAGCTGGTGCGGCCGGCCGCACTCGGCCTGCGGCTCGGGCGCGAAGCGTTCACCCTGGTGACCAGCGGGACCGTCGACATCGCGGACCGCGCGACCCATCCCGAGCTGGTCCCCAAGGAGCCGGACGCGGGGGGCCGGCTGAGCGTCGAACCCGGCGAGGTCGTGCTCGCCCCGACGCTGGAGCGGATCGGGCTTTCCGAGCGCCTCGCCGGCCTGGTCGACGGCACCAGTGACTACGCGCGGCTCGGCATCAGCGTGGTGCTGTGCGGACAGGTCAGCCCCGGCTTCGGCCGGGAGACGGGCGCTGTGCTCACCTTGGAGATCGTGAACCACCTCCGGCACCCGGTGCTGTTGTATCCCGGCGCCCGGATCTGCAACTTGATGCTGTTCGCTTCGGCCGGAAGCGAGCTGCCCTACGGCGCCATGCCGCACAACTACTCGAGCGACCACGCGGTCGTCGCGTCCAGATTGGCGGATCATGTCCGGCACACTTGAACCACGCCTTGGTGATCTCGGCGAGCGAGGCATTCAGAAGCAGGTTCTACAGCCGCGGTACGGTGCCGTCGAAGGCTTCGGTGACGACAGCGCCCTGCTCAGCTCGGTGACCAGGCCGAGCGAGATCGTCGCGACGACGGACAGCTGCCCGACGCCGCTGGTCAACCTCCTGGGCGAGCCGGACCTCTACCACGCCGGCTGGCTGCTGGCCACGATCAACCTGTCCGACCTCGCGGCAGCCGGCGCCGAGCCGCTGGGGCTCGTCGTCAACTACACGTTGCCCAAGACGACGACAGTGCGGGACTTCAACCGGCTGCTCGACGGTGTCGACGCTTGCTGCGCCGAGCACGGCACCAAGGTCGCCGGCGGGGACATCCGGGACGGCGATCTGCATCTGACGGCGACGGCCATCGGCCGTTGCGATCCCGGCGCCCGGCTGCGCCGTTCCGGGGCGAAGGCGGGGGACAGACTGCTGCTGGTGGGTTCTCCCGGCTACCTGTGGGCCGCGGTTCTGCTCGAGGCCGGAATGGCGTTCCTCCCGGAAGAGGCCCGTGCCGCGATCTGGCGGCGCGCTTGCCGGCCGATCGCCCAGCTGAAGGCCGGGCGACTGCTGGCGGGCTACGCGCGCGCGGCGATGGACGTCTCGGACGGCCTGTTCGCCACGGTCCGCTCTCTCTGCGAGATGAACGGCTTGGGCGCGGAAGTCACCGGTGAGTTCGTGCTCGACGAACCGGTGGCCGACGTGGCGGCCCAGTGTGGTCTGCGGCCGTTCGACCTCGCGCAGACCTGGGGCGACTGGGGACTTGTCGTCGTGGTCCGGCCGGAAGACGTCAAGCTGGTGGAAAAGACGCTCGACGAGGAATTCATCCCGGTGCAGGAGATCGGGACCCTCACGAAGGACACCCGGATCACGAAGGGAACCGCTCCCTGGGACGGGATCGCCCAGGAGCGGTTCTCGACGAATTCATGGCACGGCGGCGAACTGTCCACTTTGCTCACCGAGGTGCTCGGCCGCTAGCTGTGGGCCCGCAGCGGAACCACGTTGCTCGGCAGGACCGTCCGCTCGCGCGGGGCCTCGGTCGGGCTGATCGTCAGCGTCACCAGGCTCGCGTACTTCGGGTGGCGGTCGACGTACACCTGCGGGACCGCGCACGCCGCCGCCAGGACCGCGCGGTGGCGGTGCAGGTGCTCGAACGCCTCGCGGCCGAACAGCGACACCACGATGTCGCCGCCGCGGGGGCGGGACCACAGGATCGCCGGCCGGCGGCCGCCCGGCAGGCGCAGCAGCGGGAACGCCGCCCGCAGCCGGTGCTGCAGCCGGATCGCGCCGAGCCGGGCCCGTACCTGACGCCGGCGCAGCAGGGCCAGGCCGAGCGCGCCGGCGAGGACCGTCGTCGCCCACAGCGGGCCGGCCCACAGCGCGAACGTCACCAAGGCGTACGGCAGCAGCGTCACCGCCAGGATTTCCCACCTCCAGTGGTAGAGCCGGGCGGGGAACGACGCTTGCCTGGTGGTCATTTCCGTGCTCCTTCCGGTGAACCGGCGGCGCAGGAGGCCGCCGAGGTGGCGCGAGAGGCGTCCGACGGCGACGCCGAGCACGAGGGCCGCGACGATCACCGTCCCGGACGTCATGTCGGGATCCGGGTCTTGGGGGCGGGCTCGGGCCGGCGGTCGCGGTCCCGGCCGAGCTGCCAGGTCCAGCGCCACGCCGCCCAGATCGCGACGACGGAACCCAGCAGGATCAGCACGAACGCCTGGCCGACGAGCCCGTCGAGGGGCGCGAGCCGCAGCAGCACCAGCAGCGCCCACAGCTGGGACGCGGTGAACGGGATGACGAGCCCGGCCGCGTAGACGCCCCGGCGCCAGCGGCTGCGGCCCGGTGGGGTGGTGTAGGGGTCCATGACATTGCCCTCCTCTGCCCGTGGATCCAGGAAACCTCCGGCTCGCCGCGGTCTCTGTGTCAGCTGACACAGAAGGCGGGATTCAGCTCGCCAGCCGCCGAAGTTCGGCCATGCGGTGGATCGTCACCTGTCTTCTGCCGGTGCTGATGACGCCTTGACGCCGCAGGTCGCGCGTCACGCGCGCCCACGACTCGCGGGAGATCGCCGCCGTCATCGCCAGTTCCGCCTGCGTGGCCGGGACGGCGATCTCGATGTCCCGGCCGCGCGGCACGCCGTGCTGCACGGCCAGCTGCATCAGCTGCGCGGCCACCCGCCGGGCGGCGGCGCCGCCCCCGAGTTCGAGCCACTGCCTGCCCACCGACCGCAGCCGCGTCGACAGCACCTGCAGCAGCGCCCAGGAGACCCGCGACCGCGTCCGGCACAGCGAGGCGAACCGGTCGCCGGCGACTTCCAGGACCTCGACGTCGTCGAGCGCTTCGACGGTCGCCGAGCGCGGCTGCGCGTCGATCGCGGCCAGCTCGCCGATGACGTCCCCGGTGCCGCGCACCCCCACGACGACCTCGCGCCCGTCCGGCGTCCCGTGCACGATCCGCACGTGCCCGGCCAGCAGCACCAGCACGACGCTGGACCGGTCGCCTTCCCGGCAGAGGGTTCCGCCGCGCGGGTAGGACCGCCGCGTGGCGGACTCGGCCAGCACCCGGCGATCGGCCGGCCCCAGCTCGGCCCAGAATCCCGTCGGTTCCACATCCCCACCTCGCTTCCGGTCGCTACGCGGTCAGCCCCTCCTCCGGCGCGCCGGCTTCGGGCGTGTGAAGCCAGCCCCGAAGCCGTTCCGCGCCGAGCTTGATGTGGACGGCCTGGGTGAACGCCGTGTGGTCGATGCCGGCGTAGCCGTGCCGCACGACCGCGCGGTGGATCTCCTGCGAGATGGCGAGCGCGAGCGGCGCGGTCGTCTCGCTCAGCCGCCGCTTCAGCTCGGGGGCGTCGACCAGCCGGCAGGCGATGTCGACGTCCTCGCCGTACGCCCCGCGGGTGTCCCGGTGCACTTCGCCGGCGTGGATGGCGACGCGGAGCCGGAAGGCGAGGTCCGGGAGGTTGCGGGCGTGCTTGTCCAGCAGATCGGCGAGCGTCGGGACGAAACTGGCGAGCAACAGCGTCTTGGGCACCTGGTCGAAGGGCCGCACGAAGTACAGCGCGCCGTCGCCGCGGTCGACGAAGGGGTCGCGGTGCTTGCGGCCGATCCCGGCGATCGTGAATGCCTCTTCGAGCAGCTGGTAGAGGACGTTCCGGAGCAGGGCTCGCACCGAGTTCGGGTGTTTGGTCGACCCCTCGATGTCGACCGCCACGATGGCCCGGTGCCGGGGTATGTCAGCTGGAGTACTCATTGGCCCGCTCCTGCCTTCAGGTATGAACTGAAGTTCAGTCAAGTTCACTGTAACGGGTGGAGTACCCTGGAACAACCTGGATGAACCGCTGTTACCCGTTTGCTGAGCGGAGGTTCGGGTACACGTAACGTTTCAGTCCTCGGAACCCCGGGTTGCCGATCGTGACTTTAGGTCCGAGGAGTACTATCAGGCCACTTTCCGCTCTACTGAAATTTACTGAAGGGTGGCGGAGGTCGTGTCCTCAGTCGCGCCGCGTGCGCTCGCTCGCCGTCTGAAGGCGTTGCGCGAGGATCGGTGGCCGGACGCCGGGCTCACCCAGGCTCAGCTCGCGCGGGCGTTCGGCGGGGTCAGCATCTCCCTCATCTCGTCGTGGGAGAACGCCGACAGGCCCGTCCGCCCGCCGACCCGCCGGATCGAGGCGTACGCGACGCTGTTCGCCACCCGGCGATCGCTGGACGGCGAGGTGCACCTGCTCCCCGTCGAGGACCTGACGGACGAAGAGCGGGACGAGCGCAAGGACCTGCTCGACGAGCTGCTGTGGCTGCGCGAGGGCAAGGAGAAGGAGGTGGCCCCGGCGGAGACCGGGGCGGCGGACCTCTGGACCTTCGACGACCCGGAGCAGCGGATCACGATCGTGTGCGCGCCGCTGCCGGAGAAGTACCGCCGGAACCTCAGCTACGCGGACCCCGAAAGCGCCGACTTCGTGTCGCTGTACACCTACGCGGATCCCGACGCGCTGATCGAGCTGTTCGGGCACCTCCGGGCGCGCAACCCGGACAACCCGGTCGCTTTCCGCACCAGCGACGAGCTCACGGCGGACGAATTCACCAGCCACCTCGTCCTCCTGGGAGGTGTCGACTGGAACACCGTGACGAAGGTCGTGATCAACCGGGTCGACCTGCCCGTGGCGCAGGTCGGCCGGGCGGACGACGCCGAGCACGGCGGGTTCCGCGTCCAGGAGGGCGGCCGGTCGAAGCTCATCGAGCCGCGGCTCGATGAGCAGGGACATCTGGTCGAAGACGTCGCGCACTTCTATCGGGGCGTATCTCCGTTCAACCGGAAGCGCACTGTGACCGTATGCAATGGTATGTACGGTCGAGGAACGCTGGGCGCGGTACGAGCGCTGACGGATGGCCGGTTCCTGGACCGGAACACCGCCTACGTGCGGGAGCGGTTCGGCGGCGAAGAGTCGTTCAGCATCATCAGCCGGGTCCCCGTCATCGGCGGGCAGGGGCTGACTCCGGATTGGACGCTCGAGGAGAACCGGCTCCACGAATGGCCCGAGGCGGCCGGGTGAACGCACAGCAGCACAAGTCGCACCAGGACCTGCTGTCCCACGTCGACTCGGCCGGGGTGCCGGCGGCGAGCCTGGACGCGATCATCGTCCCCAACGGGCGTCCTTCGGCGTACCTGAAAGAGGCCATCGCCGCGGCCAAGCTCGTCGACGCCCACCTGGTGCTCTTGTGCAGCATGCTGGCCGACGCTTCGAGCGCGGCGCTGGCCGCCAAACGCGAGGGTGTCCGCGTGACGGCGATCGACGTCGAGTTCCTGCCGGACGGGGTCGTGCCGCGGTTCGCCACCGACAAGCTGCTCAAGTTCGGGAAGTTCCGCCGGCCCGTCGACACCAGCCTCAAGCGGAACCTGGGCCTGCTCTTGGCGAGCCTCGCCGGGTGGAAGCGGATCCTCTTCCTCGACGACGACATCAAGCTGCCCGACCCCGGTGACCTCGCGGCCGCGGCGGGACTGCTCGACGACCACGACGTCGTCGGGCTGGCGAACGCCGGGATGCCGGACAACTCGGTCGTCTGCCACGCGTTGCGTGACGTCGGCGCCCCGCAGGACGTGTTCATCGGCGGCGGCGCGCTCGTCGTCGGCGAACCCGCGTTTTCCTCGTTCTTCCCGAACATCTACAACGAGGACTGGTTCTTCCTCCTGGACGGTGTGCGGCTGCGGCCGTCGGCGGTCACCGGCACCGCGTGGCAGTACGCCTACGACCCGTACAACGACCCGCGGCGGGCCCGCGGCGAGGAGCTGGGGGACACCCTCGCCGAAGGGATCTTCGGTCTTTTCGACAACGAGTTCGGCCTCGACCACGCCGACAACGCCTACTGGAGCGAGTTCCTGCCGGAGCGGCGCCGGATCATCAGCACGACGATCGAGCGGGTGCTCGCTTCGTCCATCGAAGCGGCGCAGAAGGCCCGGATGGTCGCGGCGCTGAAGGCGTCGATCGGGCGCAGCCACCTGATCACCCCGGAGCTGTGCGTCGAGTACCTGGAGGCCTGGCAGTCGGACTGCCTGCGCTGGCAGCGGCACATCCGCCGGCTCAAGCGCGACCGCCGCGGCGCGGGGATCGAGGGCGCCTTGGCCACCCTGGGCATCGGCCACCTCGCCCAGCCCGGCATCGACGGCCGGATCAGTACCGGCTTGAAGCGCCGATCTTCGGCTCCCCGCGCGGTTCCGGCGTGACCACCGTGAGGTCCTTGACCAGCACGTAGCAGCGTTCCGGCACCTGGAGGACGGTGCCGTTCGGCAAGGTCAGCTGCGCGTAGCAGGTGACGGTGCCGTGGCCCCAGTCCCGGTAGCCGAGCCGGTCGTACAGCCGCGCCGCCGCCGGGTTGTCCGTGCGGACCGCCAGCGCGACCCGCTCGTGGCCCAGACCGGTCAGGTGCCGCTCGACCGCGCCGACCAAGGCCGCGCCGACGCCGCGGTTGCGCAGCTCGGGGTGAACCTGCAGGTGGGTGAGCAGCGCGACGCCCGGCAGGTGCCGCCGGATCGGTGGCTCTTCGGCCTCTTCGAGCCACAGGTAAACCGCGCCGGCCGGGCGGGAGCCCAGCCACGCGAAGAACAGCACGCCCTGGTCGTTCCGCTGGCGGATCCAGCGATCGATGAGGAATCCGCCGTCGCCGAGGGCCGCGGCGAACGGAACCAGGTCTGCGGAGCGGGCCCGCCCTACGTTGGGCTCGGTCATCTGCAGAAGCCTCCGTCCTCCGGGTACTTCCATAGTGCAGGAGGCGGCCCGGAGTTGACCAGGTCGTGCGGTACTGACCCTGCTTTCGTCGGTTCCCGGTCAGCCGGCCGCGGTGAGGTCGTACACCGTCACGCCGTCCACCGTGGACGACTGGTACGTCGAAGCCACCCACTCGGCGATCCGCTGTGCCGCGTCCGAACCGGTGGAGCCCGGCATCGTCAGGCCGTCGCCGAGGAAGTAGTGGATCCGTCCGCTCGCGACGTACTGCTGGAACTGTTCCAGCGTCGGGTACGGGTCCGTCCCGTTGAAACCGCCGACCGCCATGACCGGGGCACCACTGGCCAGCTGGTAGCCGGCCGCCGCGTTCGAGAGGACCGTCGCCGCCGTCCAGGTGTACTTCGCCGCGTCCTGCTGGAGCAACGCCGTCAGTTCGGCGCCCGGCAGCGTCGTGCTCAGCAGGGAACCCGGGCCGCCGCCCCGGCCGCCGCCGGGACCGCCGGTTCCGCCAGGGGCGCCCCGGAAGCCGCCGCCGAAGCCCGGCGAAGGGCCCGCCGACGGGATCGCCCCGCTGTGCGTCGTCGCCGCGGTCGCCAGCGTGTACGCGCCGCTGCCGGAAAGCAGCACGACGAGTGCGAAGACGGCCACCAGCGAGGCCGCCCAGCGGGTCAGGTGGGCCGCGAAGAACAGCGCCACCGCCGCCAGCAGCCCGCCGACGAGCACCGCCGGGGCCAGCCACGGCTGCCACGACGATCCGGACAGCAGCAGGTACGTCGTCACCGCCGTCAGCGCCACCCCGCCGCTGAGCAGGCCGGACGCCACCGGGCGGGAGCGCAGCAGCCAGAGCTGGACCGCCGCCGTGCCGACCAGCGCCGCGATCGCCGGGGCCAGCGCGACCGTGTAGTACGGGTGGATGATCCCGCCCATGTAGCTGAACACCAGCGCCGTCACCAGCAGCCAGCCGCCCCACAGCAGCAGGGCCGCCCGCGACCGGTCGGTGCGCGGGGCCCGGCGGGTGAACCACAGGCCGGCGCCCAGCGCGAGCAGGGCCGCGGGGATCAGCCACGCGATGCCGCCCGCCATCTCGCTGCCGAAGAGCCGCGTCAGGCCGGTCGAGCCCCAGCCCCGGCCGGCGCCGCCGCCGACGCTGCCGACCTCGTCGCCGGTGATGCGGCCGAAGCCGTTGTAGCCGAAGACCAGTTCCCACAACGAGTTCGTCTGCGAACCGCCGATGTAGGGCCGGTCCGCGGCCGGCCACAGCGCGACGACGACGAGGTACCAGCCCGCCGCGACCATGGTCGCCGTCAACGCGCCGAGCAGGTGCAGCAGCCGCTTGCCGAGCGGCACCGGCGCCGCGACGAGGTACGCCACCGCGAACGCGGGCAGCACGAGGAACGCCTGCAGCATCTTCGCGAGGAAGCCGAACCCGACCGCGACGCCGGCCAGCGCGAGCCACTTCGGGCTCGCCTTCTCGAGCGCGCGGACGACGCAGTACGCACCGGCGACCAGGAGCAGCACGAGCAGCGCGTCCGGGTTGTTGAAGCGGAACATCAGCGCCGCGGCCGGGGTAAGCGCGAGCACCAGGCCCGCGACGAGCCCGGCGGCCGGGCCGGAGGTCCGCTTGACCGTCGCGTGCAGCAGCCACACCGAGCCGACGCCCATCAGCGCCTGCGGCACCAGGATGCTCCACGCGTTGACACCGAACAGCCGGGCCGACAGGCCCATCACCCAGAGCGCGGCCGGGGTCTTGTCCACGGTGATCGCGTTCGCCGCGTCGCTCGACCCGAAGAACAGCGCCTTCCAGCTCTGCGAACCGGCTTGCGCGGCGGCGGAGTAGAAGGCGTTGGCCCAGCCCGAGGCGCCGAGGCCCCACAGGTAGAGCACGGCGGTGCCGAGCAGCAGCGCGGCCAGTGCCGGCCGGTGCCAGGTGCGGCCTGCGGGTACTGAAGGAGTCGCAACGGTTTCGCGTGACGCGACTCCGGCTTTGCGGGGGTTCCGGGTGGCGGAGCCCCCGGCCCGGGGCGAAGCCCCGGATGTCACAGCGGTCATGTGCTCAGCTTCCGGTTTCCAGCTGGGGCAGCGTTGTGCCGATGCTGTGCACTCGCTGTGCGGGCACGGCCACGGGCAGGCGCACCGCGAACTCCGTCCGGCCGGGGCGGCTGTGCACCTCGATCGTGCCGTGGTGGGCGACCACGACGGCGCACGCGATCGCCAGCCCGAGCCCGGTGCTGCCGGCCGTTCGGGAGCGCGAGGAGTCGCCGCGGGCGAAGCGTTCGAAGACGTCCGGCAGCAGGTCCGGTGCGATGCCAGGACCGTCGTCGGTCACCGTGATCACGGCGCTGCCGTCGGCCGAGCGGGCGAGCGACGTCGCGACCGTGGTGCCGGGCGGGGTGTGGGTGCGCGCGTTGGCCAGCAGGTTCGCCAGGACCTGGTGCAGCCGCTGGACGTCGCCGAGCGCGAGCACGGGGTCCGGGGGCAGTTCCAGCAGCCATCGATGGTCACGCCCGGCGACCCGGGCGTCGCCGACGGCGTCGGCGACCAGCCGGGTGAGGTCGACGTCGCGCAGGTCGAGCGGGCGGCCCGCGTCGAGCCGGGCGAGCAGCAGGAGGTCTTCGACGAGCGCGCTCATCCGGACGGCCTCGGACTGGATACGGCCCATCGAGTGCGCGACGTCCGGCGGCACCAGCGCGCTGCCGCGGGCGGCCAGCTCGGCGTACCCACGGATCGCGGCCAGCGGCGTCCGCAGCTCGTGGCTGGCGTCCGCGACGAACTGGCGGGCGCGCAGTTCGCTGTCGTGGCGGGCTTCGAGGGCTTGCGCGACGTGGCCGAGCATCAGGTTCAGGGCCGAGCCGACCTGGCCGACCTCGGTGCGCGGGTCGGTGTCGGACTCCGGCACGCGGATCGACAGCGCCACCTGGCCGCGGTCGAGCGGCAGCTCGGTGACGCGCCCGGCGGTGGCCGCGACGCGGTCGAGCGGCCGCAGCGTCCGGCGGACCGCGAACGCGCCGAGGAAGGCGGCGCCGAGCACGCCGGCGGCGGCGACGCCGAACAGGATGAGCGCGACGGTGAGCAGCGTGTCGGTGACCGGCTTCATCGGCAGGCCGGTGACCACGACCTCGGACGTCCCGGGCACCCGCAGGGCCATCAGCCGGTACTCGCCGAGGTCGTCGAAGGACACCGTGTGCGGCTTGCCGTCGGTGGGCACCGAGAGCATCACGGCCTGCTGCGCCGCGGTGAGGCTCATGCCCTCGCCGTGCTCGGAAATGCTGTCGTCGTGGACCTTCACCCGCCCGTCGAAGGTGGCGCTCACCGTGCCGACGTTCTGCCCCAAGGGGTGCTCGCCGCCCTGGTCGTCCGGCGGCGCGCCGTCCTGGCGGCCGGGGTTGCTCGCGAAGACCAGCGAGCGCGTCGCCGCGGCGGAGAGCTGCTGGTCGATCTGGCGGGTGAGGAACACGTCGAGCGCGAACTCGCTGACCACCCCGACGATCAGGCACACCACGGTGAGCAGCACGACCATCGAGCCGGTCAGCTTCGCGCGCAGCGAAAGGCGCCCCCGGCGGGGGTGCGGTGCAACGGATCGCGCGGCCATGGGTAGAGCGTCCGTCGACGCCGTGTGTGCGGGTTGTGTGCTGCCTGTGAGGCGGCTGTGCGGTGACCGGCCGGTCGCGGAAGTCCGGTTCCTCCGGTCACAGGAGCGGCTGACGGCAGGCACAGTCCGCACACAGCGGGCGCCGCCACCGTGGATCGCACACCTCGTTAAGGAGCACCACATGACGACACCGCAGGCACCGTCCACTCCGGACCAGACGTGGGGCGCGGCGCCCGCACCGGGCGCCCCGCCGCGCCCGGCTTGGTCACCGGGCAAGAAGATCGCGGCAGGCGCCGTAGCGGTCGCCATCGTGGCCGGCGGGGGAGCGGCGATCTGGGCCGCTTCGTCGTCGTCCGCGGCGACGGACTCCGTCACCGGCCCGGGCGGGATGCAGGGCGGCCCGGGCGGGATGACGGGCGGCTTGGCTTCGGCGTTGCACGGGGAATACGTGGCGTCGGACGGCAACGGCGGCTACGTCACGAAGATCACTCAGACCGGCGAGGTGACGGCGCTGAGCGCGACATCGCTGACGGCGAAGAGCGAGGACGGGTTCTCGAAGACGTACACGATCACGTCGGACCAGGCGACGGGCTTGGCCACGGGCGACACGGTGACGGTGGTGGCCACGGAATCCGGCTCATCGGCAACGGCGACGTCGGTGACGGAGGGCGAAGCCGGGGGACCGGGCCAGATGCCGGGCGGCGGCCAGGGATCGCCGCCCTCGGGCGCCCCGGCCCAGACCGGCTGACCGGATGTCATGAACGACCCGTTCAGGTCGCCACAGGCCATGAACGGGTCGTTCATGACGTCCTCGGGCGGGTCAGCGGCGGTCGTAGTCGACCGCCACCTCCGGGGTCGTCGCTCGCGCCCGGCACGTCAGGATCCGGTTCGCCGCCACGTCGTCCTCCGTCAGCGCGTACCGGACGTCCATGTCGACCTGCCCGTGGCGCAGCGTCGCCCGGCACGTGCCGCACGCGCCGCCCGTGCACGAGTACGGCACCTCGAACCCGGCCCGCATCGCCGCGTCCAGTACCGTTTCGCCGGCTTCCGTGCGGACGCACCTCGTCGTCCCGCCCAGCGTCACCGCCACGTTCGCCGGGGTGCCCGCCGGGTCGCGCAGCGGGGCCGCGCCGCGGAACAGTTCGAAGTGGACGTTCTCCTCCGGGACGTCCGCGTCGGCCAGCGTGCCGCGGACCAGCTCCATCAAGCCGCGCGGGCCGCACAGGAACCACTCGTCGACCTTCGCCGGGTGCAAGCGGTTCTGCAGCAGCGCCCGCAGGCGCGTCCCGTCGAGGCGGCCGCGCTGGTAGCGCTCGTGGGAGATCGCCAGCGCCTCGCCGAGCGTGTCGAACTGGCGGGGCCGGTGCGCGTGCAGGTCCGGGTCGCGCTCGTCGGTCCGGTAGTGGACGACGTGCAGCCGTCCGCCGAACCCCTCGGCGAGCGCGCTCAGCTCCTTGGCGAACAGCGTCGTCGCGCCGGAAGTGTTGACGTACAACAACGTCGCGCGGCTGTGCGGTTCCGCCGACAGCGCGCTGACCACGATGGACAGCACCGGCGTGATGCCGCTGCCCGCCGCCAGCGCGACGTAGTGCGCGGTCCGGGACGGGTCGGGTGTGAGCGTGAACCCTCCGGACGGCGGCAGGACGTCCAGGAAGTCGCCGACGGCCAGCGTCGTGGTCGCGAAGCCGGAGAACGCGCCGCCCGGACGGCGTTTCACCGCGATCCGCAGCTCGCCCGCGTCCGCCGGCGCGCAGATCGAGTACGTCCGGCGCACCGGCTGCCCGTCGAGCACGGCGCGGACCGCGACGTGCTGGCCCGGCGTGAACCGGAACTCCTCGGCCAGCTGCGGCGGGACGTAGAAGGTGATCGCGACGGCGTCCGCGGTCAGCGGCCGGATCTCGCGGACCCGCAGCCGGTGGAACCGGCTCGGCCCGAGCGGCGGCGGGGCCGGTGCGGGCACGGACACCTCCGGGGAGCAGTCGAGGCCGGCGGCCGCCCGGTACTCCGCCGCGGTCAGGTCCCGGCCCCCGGCGGTGCGGATCGGGACGTCGCGGGCCAGGTACGCCTCGCGGTTCTCCAGCCAGACCCGGCGGTACCGGTGGAACGGGACGGCGGGGTGCAGGTGGTGCACCAGGTGCAGGTTCTGGGCCAGCAGCACCGGGGTGAGCAGCCAGTCGAGGCCGACGCGCACGCGGGTGGCGCCGAACCGGTCCGCGGCGGGCAGGCCGTGGTGCGGCAGCCAGGCGAACGACCACGCGAGCAGGCCCATCCCGAGCCGCTGCGGCAGCAGGTAGACGAGCAGCAGCTCGACGCCGTGCCCGGCCGCGACCAGCGCGACCGCCGCCGACAGCGCCGCGGCGAGCACCACCAGCGTCTCGGTCAGCTCGTGGGTGGGCCGGGACCGCAGCCGGGAGAAGTAGCAGCGCGCGTACGCGAAGTCGAGGGTCAGCCAGCGCAGCGGCAGCTGCCAGCGCGGGCCCCGCGAGGTCCACGCGTCCGGGTCGGCGGGCACCGACGCGTTCGTGTGGCGGTGGTGCTCGCCGTGGGCGAACCGCAGCGAGGGGAACGACGCGTACGCCGCGACGAACGGGACGGCCAGCCGGCCGAGCACCTCGTTGACCCAGGTCAGCTTGCCCGCCGAGTGGTGGGCCGACTCGTGCACGACCGTGTACATGGCGAAGGTGACGAAGGTGTTCAGCACGACGGTGACCACCGGCGGCACGAGCCCCGCCAGCAACAGCCAGGTCGAGGTGATCCCCAGCGCCAGGCCGCCGGCGAAGAGCAGGAGGGCGGGCAGGGAGACGGCGGGCAGGCCGATCCGCGGCGCGGGCACGCCCCGGGCGGTCGTCTCACCGGTCGCCGCCACGACGGCAGGGCCGTGCTGCTGGGTGAGGGCGACGGGCATCGAGCGGTCTCCTCGGTCGAGAAGCTCCTGGCCAGGCGGGAGTCACCGTAGACAACTCATCGGGGTTTGTAAACGTTACAGCAGGCCCCGAAAAAAGGTGTCGGCCAGCGAGACGCAACCGGCGGGTAAGCTCGCCGTGTGAAGGCGGTCACCCACCCGGCGCCGGCGCGGACCCGGGAGAAGCTGCTGGCCGCGGCGGCCGACGTCATCGAGGCCGACGGCTGGGCCGCCGTCACCATGGGCAAGCTGGCCGCGCGGGTCGGCGTGAGCAGGCAGACCGTCTACAACGAACTGGGCTCCAAGGCCGAGCTCGCCAAGGCGCTGATGCTGCGCGAGACGGACCGCTTCGTCGAGCGCGTGACCGACGACGTCGCGGCCCAGCCGGACGACCCGGTCGAGGGCGTCACGGCGGCGTTCCGGCACACGCTCGAAGCGGCGCACGCGAATCCGCTGGTCGAGGTCGCGCTCGGCGGCGCGCAGGGCGGCCGGGAGGACTTCCTCCCGCTGCTCACGTCGCAGCCCGAAGCCGTGCTGGGCCGGGCCGTCGAAGCGGTCGCGGCGGTGTTCGCGCGCACCTACCCGGGGGTCCCGCTGACCTCGTCGGAGTGGGCGGTGGCGGTCGAGGCGTGGATGCGGCTGCTGCTGTCGCACCTGGTGCAACCCAGCGGCTCGGCGGAGTACGCGGCGGGCCAGATGCGCTGGGTGATCGGCCGGATGCTGCGGCCCTGAACCCCGGTGACGCCGGTCCGTGCCTCGGCGGTGACGCCGCAGGTGGCCCCCGCCCCGAGGGCGGAGGCCACTGGCCTAGACTCGGACGTCCCGGTCTGCAGGTGACCTGGGGCCATTTCCGCAGGATTGTCCTACACAATCGTTACCGCTCGAGGAGAAGACCTTGAAGAGCACCGTCGAGCAGCTGAGCCCGACGCGAGTCAAGATCAATGTCGAGGTGCCGTTCGACGAGTTGAAGCCGAACTTCGACCGCGCCTACCGCAAGATCGCCCAGCAGGTGCGCATCCCGGGCTTCCGGCCCGGCAAGGCGCCCGCTCGCGTCCTGGAAAGCCGGATCGGGCGCGGCCCGGTGCTCGACGAGGTCGTCAACGAGGCCATCCCGGCCAAGTACATCGAGGCCGTTCGCGAGAACGAGGTCCGCACGCTCGGCAACCCCGAGTTCGACGTGACCAAGCTCGAAGACCGCGACGTCCTCGAGTTCACCGCCGAGGTCGACGTGCGCCCGGAGATCGAGCTGCCCGACCTGGACGGCTTCGCGGTCACCGTCGACGACGTCGAGCTGACCGACGCCGAGGTCGACGAGCAGCTCGACGAGCTGCGCGCCCGCTTCGGCACGCTGACCGGCGTCGACCGCCCGGCCGAGACCGGCGACTTCGTCTCGATCGACCTGTCCGCCACCGTCGACGGCGAGGCCGTCGAGGAGGCGAGCACCACCGGGCTGTCCTACGAGATCGGCTCCGGCCAGCTCGTCGACGGCATCGACGAGGCGATCGTCGGCGCCAACGCCGGCGAGACCAAGACGTTCACCACCCAGCTCGTCGCCGGTGAGCACGCCGGCAAGGACGCCGAGGTGACCGTGACCGTCCAGTCGGTCAAGCAGCGCGAGCTGCCCGAGGCCGACGACGAGTTCGCCCAGATGGCCAGCGAGTTCGACACGATCGAAGAGCTCAAGGGCGACCTGCGCGAGCGCCTCGGCCGCGTCAAGAAGATGCAGCAGGGCGTCCAGGCCCGCGACAAGGTGCTCGACGAGCTCCTGGAGCGCACCGAGGTGCCGATCCCGGAGAAGGTCCTCGACGCCGAGATCGAGAACCGCAAGCACGACGCGATCCACCCGTTCGACCACGACGAGGCCCAGTTCGCGCAGGCCCTCGAGGCCGAAGGCCGCACGCTCGAGGAGTTCGACGCCGAGACCCGCACCGAGTCGGAGAAGGCCGTCCGCACGCAGCTGCTGCTGGACACCATCGCCGACAAGGAAGAGGTCTCGGTCAACGACGGCGAGCTCACCGAGCGGATCATCTACCAGGCCCAGCGCTTCGGGATCAGCCCGGACGAGTACGTCCAGCGCGCCCAGCAGTCCGGCCAGCTGACCGCCATCTACGCCGACGTCCGGCGCGGCAAGGCCCTCGCCTCGGTGGTCCGCAAGACCACCGTGACCGACGGCTCCGGCGCCGAGGTCGACCTCACGGAGCTGTTCGGCTCCGAAGAGCCGGCCGCCGACGAGGCAACCCAGGAGACGCAGGTCACCGACGAGGCGGCGAAGACTCCGGCGGAGTGAAGCTGTGAGCGAACTTGGGCGGTGTCAGGCATTCTGCACCGCCCGAGTTCGTTAGGGTCGGATACAAGATCTCAAGCATCTGAAACGACAGCGGCGGCCGTCAGCACCGGGCCGCCGCCGGCGAAAAGGCAGGCAGACGTGACGCAGCACACGCCCGAGGCGCGGACCGGCACCGCAGGGCTCAACCTCACCGACTCGGTGTTCGAGCGGTTGCTCCAGGAGCGCATCGTCGTCCTCGGTTCCGAGGTCAACGACGAGGTCGCCAACCGGATCACCGCGCAGCTGTTGCTGCTCGACGCCGACGACGCCGAGTCCGACATCCGCTTCTACATCAACTCGCCGGGCGGTTCGGTCACCGCCGGGTTCGCGATCTACGACACCATGCAGCTCATCCGCCCGGACGTCGCGACCTACGCGATGGGCATGGCGGCCTCGATGGGGCAGTTCCTGCTCTCCTCGGGCAAGCCGGGCAAGCGCTACGCGCTCCCGCACGCGCGCATCCTGATGCACCAGCCGTCGGCGGGCGTCGGCGGCACGGCGTCGGACATCGCGATCCAGGCCGACCTGTTCAACAAGTGGAAGCAGGAGCTGGCCAAGATCACGGCCGACCAGACCGGCCAGACGGTCGAGCAGATCATCAAGGACGGGGACCGCGACCGCTGGTTCACCGCGCAGGAGGCGAAGGACTACGGGTTCGTGGACCACGTCCTCACCGCCGACATCGCCCGTCCGGGCTCGAACTGAGCGCGAAGCACACAGGAGACTCGATCATGAGCAACTTCCGGCTCCCGGGTGACTTCCAGGCCCCGAGCACGCCCCAGTCGCGGTACATCCTGCCGTCGTACGTGGAGCGGACCAGCTACGGCGTCAAGGAGTCGAACCCGTACAACAAGCTCTACGAAGAGCGGGTCATCTTCCTCGGCGTCCAGGTGGACGACGCGTCGGCCAACGACGTGATGGCCCAGCTGCTGCACCTCGAGCACGAGGACCCGGACCGCGACATCCTGGTCTACATCAACTCGCCGGGTGGTTCCTTCACCTCGCTGATGGCGATCTACGACACCATGCAGTTCGTCCGCCCGGACATCCAGACGTACTGCCTCGGCCAGGCCGCCTCGGCCGCCGCGGTGCTGCTGGCGGCCGGCACGCCGGGCAAGCGCTACGCGCTGCCGAACTCGCGCGTGCTGATCCACCAGCCCGCCACCGAGGGCACCTACGGCCAGGTCTCCGACCTGGAGATCCAGGCGAACGAGATCCAGCGGGTGCGGCGCCAGATGGAGGTCATCCTGGCGAAGCACACGAACAAGGACCCGGACCAGATCCGGACCGACATCGAGCGCGACAAGATCCTGACGGCCGAGGAGGCCAAGGCGTACGGCATCATCGACGAGGTGCTGCCGTACCGGAAGGCGTCGGCTCTGTAGATCCGCCAGGCCGGTGTGTGTCGAGGAGACGACATACACCGGCACTCTGGTTTAGGGTCGTCCTCTGACGTGCTCCCGGCGCCTGTGGGTGTTCCCGCCCACGGCATCGGACGGGTACCGTCAGTGGCAATGCGTGAGGCTCCACTCGGTCGTCCGTGACCGGGGGTCGCACCGTCGCAACACACGTCAGGCGCGCCGACCGCGCGCCGGAGGGGACGAGGTCAACGGCCATGGCACGGATCGGTGACGGCGGAGACCTGCTGAAGTGTTCTTTCTGCGGGAAGAGCCAGAAGCAGGTGAAGAAGCTCATTGCCGGCCCCGGGGTCTACATCTGCGATGAGTGCATCGACCTCTGCAATGAGATCATCGAGGAGGAGCTGGCCGAGGCCGGCGACGTCAAGCTCGACGAGCTGCCCAAGCCCGCCGACATCCACGAGTTCCTCGAGCAGTACATCATCGGCCAGGACGACGCCAAGCGGACGCTCGCGGTAGCGGTCTACAACCACTACAAGCGGATCCAGGCGGACGACAAGGCCGGGCCGAAGGACTCCAAGGAGGAGTCGGTCGAGCTCGCGAAGTCGAACATCCTGATGCTCGGCCCCACCGGGTGCGGCAAGACCTACCTCGCGCAGACGCTGGCGAAGCTGCTCAACGTGCCGTTCGCGATCGCGGACGCCACGGCGCTGACCGAGGCCGGGTACGTCGGCGAGGACGTCGAGAACATCCTGCTCAAGCTCATCCAGGCGGCGGACTACGACGTCAAGCGGGCCGAGACCGGGATCATCTACATCGACGAGGTCGACAAGATCGCCCGGAAGAGCGAAAACCCGTCGATCACGCGGGACGTCTCCGGCGAGGGCGTGCAGCAGGCCCTGCTGAAGATCCTCGAGGGCACCACCGCCTCGGTCCCGCCGCAGGGCGGCCGCAAGCACCCGCACCAGGAGTTCATCCAGATCGACACGACGAACGTGCTGTTCATCGTGGCCGGCGCGTTCGCCGGGCTGGAGAAGATCATCAACGAGCGGGTCGGCAAGCGCGGCCTCGGTTTCGGCGCGGAGATCCGCACCAAGTCCGAGATCGAGGAGAGCGACGTCTTCTCCGACACCATGCCCGAGGACCTGATCAAGTTCGGGCTGATCCCGGAGTTCATCGGCCGGCTCCCGGTCGTGGCGACGGTCAACCACCTGGACAAGGACTCGCTGGTCAACATCCTGACCCAGCCGCGCAACGCCCTGGTGAAGCAGTACAAGAAGCTCTTCGAGATGGACAACGTGGAGCTCGAGTTCACCAAGACCGCGCTCGAGGCCATCGCCGACCAGGCGGTCCTGCGCGGGACCGGTGCCCGCGGGCTGCGCGCCATCATGGAAGAAGTGCTCCAGCCGGTGATGTACGACATCCCGAGCCGCGACGACGTGGCGAAGGTCGTCATCACCGAGCAGACCGTCCGGGAGAACGTGAACCCGACGATCGTCGCCCGGCAGCCGACGCGGCGCACGCGCAGCGAGCGCGGCGAGAAGTCGGCCTGAGGCCGGGCGTCTCCGGGCCACCCGGGCCGGAGACCCGACAGGAAAGCTGAATGACTGCAGACTCTGTGCCGGTCACCGGTGGGGGCGCCGCCCCCGCCGGTGGCGTGCAGGCACCGCCGCCCCCGGAACCGGCGCCGGTGGCCGCCGGGCCGGTCCTCGGGTTCCGTGAGCTGAGCGAACGCGTCATCGCGTCGGCGGCCGAGCGGTACCCGTGGCTGAACCGGGTGCTGATGGGCGTGCTGGCCGTGTGCACGGGCGCGTGCGTCGTGGCCGTGGTGTCCCGGCTGTCGCCGTTGCCGCTGATCCCGGTGCCGCTGTTCCTCGTCGCCGGCTACGGCCTCTGGCGGGCCCGCGGCGTGACCGACCGGCGCGCGCTGGGCAACTGGGTGCTGCTGTTCGCCGTCGCGGCCATGGTCGGCTTCTGGCTGATCTCGGTCGTCGGTCGCTGGGTCGAGTGAATCCCGCCAGCCGGCCCGTTTGAACCCGCGGGGCCGTGGGTAAGTCTGTCCCGTGGTAGATGCCCTCAGACCGTTCCGGCATCCCGCACTCTTCTACCGCGGTGACACCGAGTACTTGGACGGTGTCGTTCCGTACCTCCTCGAAGGCCTCGACCGGGGCGAACCCGTGGCCGTCGCCGTTCCCGGGCGCAACCTGCTGCTCATCGAAAAGGCATTGGAAGACCGGGCGGGCGAAGTCCGGCTGATCGACATGTCCCGCGCGGGCCGCAACCCCGGCGCCATCCTGCCGTCGGTGCTGCACGCCTTCGCGGGGGAGCACGACGGCCCGGTGCGGATCGTGGGCGAGCCGATCTGGGCCGGCCGCACCGATGACGAGTACCCGGCCTGCGTCGAGCACGAGGCGCTGATCAACAACGCGTTCGCGGGCCGCGACCTGGCCGTGCTCTGCCCGTACGACGTCGCGGCGCTGCCCCCGTCGGTGCTGGCCGACGCCGAGCGCACCCACCCCGAGCTGTGGGGCCTGGCGGGACCGTTCATCAGCCCCCGCTTCGACCCCGACGGCGTGCGCGCGGACTTCAGACGGCCGCTCGTACCGCCCGTGGGTGTGGTCGAGCGGACGTTCGACATCGGGCAGCTGGCATCGCTGCGCGGGTTCGCCGAGATCTGGGCCGCCCGCCACGGCCTGCGCCGCCCCCGCCGCGACGACTTCGCCCTGGCGATCGCCGAGCTGATCACGAACAGCGTGCTGTACGGCGGTGGCAAGGGCGTCCTGCGGCTGTGGCCGGAGGAGGAGCAGGTGGTCGCCGAGGTGACGGACGCGGGCACGATCACCGACCCGCTGGCCGGCCGCGTCCCCCCGGCGGCGACCACGCCGGGCGGCCGCGGGTTGCTGCTGGTGAACCGGCTGGCGGACCTGGTCCGCACGTACTGGGTCCCGGGCCGCACGACGACCCGGGTCCACTTCAGCCGCTGAGGCGCCGGCGTCAGTCCGTGCGGGGCACCTTCGAGGGCCTCATCGGACGTCATGAACGACTCGTTCATGACGTCCGATGGCAGGAAAGGGTCGTTCATGGCACCGGGGCCGGGCGCGGGTCAGTCCTTGCGGGGCACGTGCTTGCCGAGGAAGCTGATCAAGCTCGGCACCACCGTACGGTTGAACGGGTCGCCGTGCTTGCCGTGGGCCGTGTGGGCCACCGCCGGGTGGGCCGCGTCGATGTAGCGGCGCACTCCCGTGATGAACGGGTCCTCCGTGCCGCACCAGATGCCGTTGGCCACGCTCTTCGTCTCGTCGATGTGGCGCAGCGGGTCGAGCGCCGTCCAGTCGTTGAGGCCGGTGAAAATGTGCCGCTTGGCCATTTCCTGCCAGGACAGGATCAGTGCCGGGGCCAGTGTCGCGACCGCGGCCGGCGGCTGGCGCCGTTCCACCCGGCGGCGCGTGTACACCAGCGCGCCGAACCCGCCCATCGAGACGCCCGTGCAGGCGAACGGCTGCCCCGTGTCGCCGGCGAAACCGCGGGCCCGCAGCCACTGCGGGACCTCCTCGAGGATCATCGCCATCGGGTCGTCGCCCGGGTGCACCTCGTGCCAGTAGTTGTCCCCGCCGTCGACGGCCACGAAGCCGAACGCCGGGACCGCCTTGCGGGCGACGTCGCTGGCCAGCTGCTTGAGCGTGCCGGTCGGGGCCGCGCTGCGGGCGTTGCCGTGCAGGCCGTGCAGCATCAGTGACATCGGCAGACCCTTCGGCGGGGTCTTCGACGGCAGGATGAACACCAGGTCGACCATCCGGCCACGCGCCTGGGAGTACACGCGCTCGACGCGGGTGCTGCCCAGCTGGGTCGTCGGGTTCGACGACGTCACGCCCAGCGTGCGCTGCAGGGCCTGGCTGAAGGGCAGCTTGCCGGTCGCGGTGCCGAGAGCCAGACCGCCCACGGCCAGCCCGGACGCGCCCGCGATCAGCACGGACCGGCGCGACAGCCACCGCCGTGCGTCCCGGACCGCGGCCGCCCCGACCGTCTCCGGGATCAAGGGCTCGCCCGGAGGTCGCTCCCCGTTTTCCTCGTTCACCTGTCTCCGTCCCCCGCCTGCTGTTCTTGGGACGCCGCGCACCCGCTCCGCGTTCCCCTCGCGTCCCTGTTCGCCGGGTTGCCAATCCGACCGGAAGCAGGCCGACCCTTGAGCGGCGGGTGAGCGTCGCTGCAAAAGCCATCGGCCGTAACTGTAGTCGGATTGGTAACGAACACTTCAGTAGTCGTTCCCACCCTGCCCGGCGTTTCGGTTTCTCGCGCGCCAAGCCGCCTTCGCGGCCTCGGTCGAGCGTTCCGCCTGCTTCACAGTGTCCCCGAGACCCACCGCGAGGGTGATCCCCAGGGGTATCAAAATGTGGTCGATGCCCTGCTCGGCGGCCCCGAAGTGGCCCGACGCCTCGAGCGTGACGAAGCCGTGCAGCGCGCTCCACAGCTGCGCGGCGGCCTGGTACTTGTCGGCGGGCCGGAACCGGCCGGCCTCGATGGCCCGCTCGGTCGCCCGGACGATGTGGTCGAACGCCTCCAGGCCCTCTTGAGCGGCTTCGCGGCCCTCCTCGGTGGTGAGGTCGGACAGCGTCGCCCGCTTGCCGCCCGGCGCGGACTGGCCGAACGTCACCGCGAACAGCTGCGGCTGCTCGGCGACCGCCTGCCGGTAGGTGCGCGCGAGGCTGAAGATGTCGGCCACCGGGTCGTCGGTCTCGCCGACCTGGGCCAGCCACGTGCTCAGCCGGACGAACCCCGTGCGCGCGACCTCGTCGACCAGCGCGGCCATGCCCCCGAAATGCGTGTACACGGCCATCGTCGAGACACCGACCTCCGCCGCCAGCTTGCGGGCCTGCAGGGCTTCGGGGCCGCCCTCGTCGAGCAGCCGGATGGCGGCCTGGACGAGCCGCTCCTTGACGTCGTTCGCGCGCGGTTTGGGGCTCATGCTTGCCAGTATCTCATAACCCTGTTATAAATGGGTTCATAACTGAGTTATGGCAACTCTGGAGGGGTCGGCATGGGCAACAAGTTCCTCGAAGGCAACTTCGCCCCGGTGAGCCGGGAGCACACGATCACCGAGCTGGCCGTCACCGGGCGCATCCCGGACTTCCTCGACGGCCGCTACCTGCGCAACGGGCCCAACCCGCTGTCCGAAGTGGACCCGGCGGCCTACCACTGGTTCATGGGCGACGGCATGGTCCACGGCGTGCGCCTGCGCGACGGCAAGGCCGAGTGGTACCGCAACCGCTGGGTCCGCAACCCGGCCGTCGCGGCGACGCTGGACGGCGAGGACCCGAGCCGCTTCTGCGGGCTGGACGCGCTGGGCGCCAACACCAACGTGATCGGCCACGCGGGCAAGACCCTCGCCCTGGTCGAGGCGGGCGCGCCGATCTACGAGCTGACCGACGAGCTCGACACGGTCGGCCGCTGCGACTTCGACGGCACGCTGCCCGGCGGCTACACCGCCCACCCCAAGCGCGACCCGCGCACCGGCGAGCTGCACGCCGTCTCGTACTTCTTCGGCATGGGCAACAAGGTCCAGTACTCGGTGATCGACGCGCAGGGCCGCGCGCGCCGCACGGTCGACGTCGAGGTGACCGGGTCGCCGATGATGCACGACTTCTCCCTGACCGAGAAGCACGTCGTGTTCTACGACCTGCCGGTGACGTTCAACGCCGAGATGGCGGTCGCCGCCAGCGTGCCGAGCGCGCTGCGGACGCCGGCGAAGCTGGTCGTCTCGGCGATGGTCGGCAAGGTGCGCGTGCCGGACCCGGTGACGGCGATGATGACGCGCAAGATCGGCGCGAACGGCGGCCTGCCGTACCGCTGGGACCCGAAGTACCCGGCGCGGATCGGCGTGATGCCGCGCGAGGGCGGCAACGGCGACGTCCGCTGGTTCGACGTCGAGCCGTGCTACGTCTTCCACCCGCTCAACGCCTACGACGACGGCGACTCGATCGTGCTGGACGTCGTCCGGCACCCGCGGATGTTCGACCGCGAGCTGCACGGCCCGGACGAGGGCGGCCCGACGCTGGACCGCTGGACGGTCGACCTGACCGCGGGCAAGGTCATCGAGGAGCGCCTCGACGACCGCGGCCAGGAGTTCCCGCGCGTGGACGAGCGCCTGGTCGGCCGCAAGCACCGCTACGGCTACGCGATGTCGGCCGACGGCGGCGCGAACCCCGGCGGGTCACTGTTCAAGCACGACTTCCACACGGGTGCCCGCCAGGAACGCGCGTTCGGCGCGGGACGCCAGCCGGGCGAGTTCGTGTTCGCACCGTCGCATGAGGACGCGGCCGAGGACGACGGCGTCCTGATGGGCTTCGTCTTCGACCCGGCGACGCAGCGCAGCGACCTGACGCTGCTGGACGCGGGCACGCTGGAGACGGTCGCGGCGATCCACCTGCCGGACCGCGTGCCGAACGGCTTCCACGGCAACTGGGTCGAGTCGGCCTAGACGAGCACGCGGTGGTCGCCGGTGTAGAGGTTCATCGAGTCGCCGCGGAGGAAGCCGATCAGGGTCATGCCGTTCTCCTCCGCCAGCTCGACCGCCAGCGACGACGGGGCGGACACCGCGGCCAGCAACCCGATCCCCGCCATCGCGGCCTTCTGCACCAGCTCGAACGACGCCCGCCCGGACACCAGCAAGCCGTGTCCGGGCGCCGGCACGTGACCCTCCAGGACCGCCCAGCCCAGCACCTTGTCCACCGCGTTGTGCCGGCCGACGTCCTCGCGGACGACGGCGAGCGAACCGTCCGGGGTGAACAGCGCCGCCGCGTGCAGGCCGCCCGTGCTGGCGAACACCTTCTGGCGCGCCCGCAACGCGTCGGGCAGCGCCGAAAGCGTTTCGCTCTTCACCGCGAAAGCAGCAGAATCGGGGGAGAAGCGGGTCTTGAGCTTGACCGCGTCGAGCGCCGCCTTGCCGCAGACGCCGCACGACGACGTCGTGTAGAAGTTGCGCTCGACCCCGGTGTCCGGGGGTGGCACGCCGTCGGCCAGCGCGATGTCCAGGACGTTGTAGGTGTTGCGGCCCTGGTCGTCGACGCCGTCGCAGTAGCGCGCGACCGCGATGTCCTCCCGGCCGCCGATCACCCCTTCGGACAGCAGGAAGCCGTGGGCCAGCTCGACGTCGTGCCCCGGCGTGCGCATCGTGACCGCCAGCGCCTTGCCGCCGACGCGCAGCTCAAGGGGTTCCTCGGCGGCCAGCGCGTCGGGGCGGCGCCGGTCTCCGGTCGCGGAGATCCGCCGCACCGGCCTGCGCACGGTCACCCTGCCCATGACCCACACCCTTCTCCGCCGGAAAGTTTGACACCCGCATGGTGCAACGCCGGGTATTTAGTAATACATTCCCTCCATCATCCCCACTCTAGGAGAGGGATCCGATGGCTCTCGGTTTCCTGGACCGTTCCCGGATCGTGGCACCCCCGGGCTGGACGCGCTGGCTGGTGCCGCCGGCGGCCCTTTCGGTACACCTGTCGATCGGGCAGGCCTACGCGTGGAGCGTCTTCAAGACGCCGCTCGAGAAGACGATGCACCTCAACGGGACGCAGAGCTCGCTGCCGTTCCAGCTGGGCATCGTCATGCTCGGGCTGTCCGCCGCGTTCGGCGGCACGCTCGTCGAGAAGAACGGCCCGCGCTGGGCGATGTTCGTGTCGATGTGCTGCTTCGCCAGCGGGTTCCTCATCTCCGCCCTCGGCGTCGCGACCGGCCAGTTCTGGCTGGTGGTCGTCGGCTACGGCGGGATCGGCGGCATCGGGCTCGGTATCGGCTACATCTCGCCGGTGTCCACGCTCATCAAGTGGTTCCCGGACCGGCCGGGCATGGCCACCGGCATCGCGATCATGGGCTTCGGCGGCGGCGCGCTGATCGCCTCGCCGTGGTCGTCCTCGATGCTCGGCACCGCGCCCACCACGGGCACCATCGCGACGGCGTTCCTCGTGCACGGCATCGTCTACGCCGCGTTCATGTCGATGGGCTGGCTGCTCGTGCGGGTGCCGGCCGACGACTGGAAGCCGGCGGGCTGGGAGCCGAAGACCGACCACGGCAAGGCGATGATCAGCACGGCGAACGTCTCGGCGGCCAACGCCATCAAGACGCCGCAGTTCTGGTGCCTGTGGGTCGTGCTCTGCTTCAACGTCACCGCGGGCATCGGCATCCTGGAGAAGGCGTCGCCGATGATCGTGGACTTCTTCAAGAGCACGTCCACGCCGGTCGGCACGGCCGCGGCGGCCGGGTTCGTCGCGCTGCTGTCGCTGTGCAACATGCTCGGCCGGTTCGTCTGGTCGTCCACTTCGGACCTGGTGGGGCGCAAGAACATCTACCGCACCTACCTCGGTGTCGGCGCGGCGCTGTACCTGGTGATCGCGTTGACGCAGAACTCGTCGAAGCTCGTGTTCATCCTGTGCGCGATGGTGATCCTGTCCTTCTACGGCGGCGGGTTCGCGACGGTCCCGGCGTACCTGAAGGACCTCTTCGGCACCTACCAGGTCGGCGCGATCCACGGCCGGCTGCTCACCGCGTGGTCGGTGGCCGGCGTGCTCGGCCCGCTGATCGTCAACCGGATCGCCGACGGCGAGAAGGCGGCGGGCAAGTCCGGCCCGGACCTGTACACGACGTCGTTCTACATCATGATCGGCCTGCTCGTGGTCGGCTTCGTCGCCAACGAGCTGGTCCGCCCGGTCAAGGAGAAGTACCACGAGCCCGTCGCCGCGGGCGCGGCCGCGAGGAGTGAGGCGTGATGACCGAGCCGGCGACGAAGCCCAACCGGGTACCCCTGATCGTGCTGGCGTGGGCGTGGGTGGTCCTGCCCTTCGGCTACGGCGTGTACCAGCTCTTCCTGAAGCTGGTGCAGCTCTTCGGCTGAGCCCGTGTGACCTGCCTCACCCGTGCAGCGGAGGGCGGCCCGGCGGCGTCGGTAGGGCGTGCACCTACTGGGGAAGATCGCCGTCGCCGGGCTCGCCTTCACGGTCCTGTGCGGAACCGGGTACGGCTACGCGAACCTCCGCGCCCTCGACGACGTCACGCGCGACAGCGTGATCGGCGAAGACGGCACGGCGCCCGGCGAGCAGCCCGCCGACGGGTCGCTCGACATCCTGCTCGTCGGCCGGGACTCCCGGACCGACCAGCAGGAGAACCCGCTTCCCGCGGACGTCCTGCGCGAGCTGCGGGCCGGGGCCAACGGCGACGACCTCACCGACACCCTGATCGTGCTGCGGATCCCGAACGGGACCCATGACGTGAAAGCGTTCTCCATCCCGCGTGACAGCTACGTGTCGATGCCCGGCGGGAAGGGCAAGATCAACGCCGCGTTCGGCCGCGCGAAGGCCGCCGAAGCGAAGCGGCAGCGCGACGCGGGGGAGACCGACAAGGTCAAGGTCAACAAGGCCGCCCTCACCGCCGGCCGGCGCGGGACGCGACAGGCGGTCGAAGACCTCACCGGCGTCAAGATCGACCACTACGCCGAGGTCAACCTGCTCAGCTTCTACGAGATCAGCAAGGCGGTCGGCGGCGTCGACGTCTGCCTCAAGGAAGCCACGAAGGACAAGAACTCCGGCGCGGACTTCCCGGCCGGGCCGCAGCGGGTCCAGGGCGCCGAGGCGCTGGCCTTCGTCCGGCAGCGCGACGGGCTCCCGGGCACCGACTTCGCCCGCGTCCGGCGGCAGCAGGTGTTCCTCGCCGGGCTGGCGCGGCAGGTGCTGTCGGCCGGGACGCTGACCAACCCCGGGAAGCTGTCCGACCTCATCGACGCCGTCAAGCGGTCGGTCGTGCTCGACGACTCGTGGAACCTGCTCGACTTCGTCGCGCAGATGCGCGGGGTCAGCGGGGGCGGGATCCGGTTCGAGACGATCCCGGTCGTCAACCGCGACTACCGGTACGACACCGACAACCCGCGCGCCACGGCGGTGCAGGTCGACCCGGCGGCCGTGAAGGCCTTCGCGGCGAGACTCATCGGGACTCCGCCGTCGTCGTCGAAGCCGGCCGCCCCGGTCACCGTCGACGTCACCAACGCGAGCCCCAAGGGCGGCCTCGCGGCCCGCGTGTCCGGGTTCCTGGGCGAACACGGCTTCGCCAAGGGCACGACCGGGAACGCCGGCGCGCGCCGGACGTCCCTGGTCCGCTTCGGCGCGGACCTCGCGCAGCCGGGCGCGGAGGTCGCGCGGCTGCTGGGCGGGCTGGCGACGCAGGAGTCCGCGGCGGTGCCGGCGGGCCACATCGAGGTCGTGCTCGGCACGGTCTACTCCGGACCCGGCACCACCGGCGGGGGCGGCGCCCCGGCCGCCGGCGACGAGCCGATCACGTCCGACGGCGTCGTCTGCGTGAATTGAACGACGCTTTTCCGCGGGAAAGAGCGAAACCGCGGGAAGAATTTCCGCGAACCCACGCGAAGGCGTTTTCCGCCGACCGGACCACGGCGGACCACGCGGGTGACTGGTCTTGACGCTGCCTCCCTGGTGAGGCAGGGTGCGATGACCGTCGGCGGCAGCGCGGGCGGGCGAACCGGAAAAGATCACCGGACCGGTGACGACCCGGAAAGTCAATTTCGAGAAATACGGAAAGTCCGGAACCTATGCGTACCAGCGTTGCCCGCGGAGGGTGGCTCCTTCCGGTGCTCGCTTCCGCCGTTCTGTGCGCCGGGTGCCAGTCGGCGTCCGCCGCGGCGCACTATCCCGAATCGATCGACGCCTGCAAGCTGCCCGGGCCGAACGCGCACAACCAGCTCGCCCCCGGCACCGTCGAAGTCCCGGCCGCCTCGGTGAAGACCGCCGACGCGAAGGTCATCCCCCAGGACCGCTCGACCGAGGGCAACGACCTCACCAGCTGCAAGCGCGTGTTCGCCCGCGACCTCGGCGGCGGCAAGCCCAACCTGCAGGACTACCGGCTGGTGACGATCGCCGTGGTCCGGTTCACCGACTCCGACGCGGACGACGGCGCGACCAAGGCCAGCCAGCTGCTGACCGACGCGCTCGGCGACCACTCGGGCGTCCGGCTCGCCACCGACGTGGGCGACGAGGCCGGGTTCTCCGAGCAGTGGGCCGCGGTCCGCACGGGCAACGTGGTGCTGAGCATGGCGATCGCCGACGGCGGCACGGAGGCCGCCATGATCCCGCCGGCGACGCTCGACAACGTCCAGGCGGTGGTCACCGACATGACCAACACCCTGCAGCGCGACTACCAGGGCTGAGGTTCCGCCGGCCGCGAAATCCGCAGACAGCCGCGCGCGGGGTGCGGCATCCTCCCGGAAGATCGGGAGGGGGCCGGGTGGCCGGACAGCGTGGTGGCCTGTGGCGGCACCGGGACTTCCGCTTGCTGTGGGCGGGCGAGACGACCAGCAAGCTCGGCAGCAACGTCACGACGGTCGCGCTGCCCTTGGTGGCGGTGCTCGTGACGCACGCCGGCCCGTTCACCGTGGGCCTGATCGCGGCCGCTTCCTGGGTGCCGTGGCTGCTGATCGGCCTGCCGGCCGGGGCGTGGGTCGACCGGCTCCCGCGTCGGCCCGTGCTGCTGAGCTGCGACGTCGTTTCGGCCGCGGCGCTCGTCAGCGTCCCGGTCGCGGCCGGGCTGGGCGTGCTGACCGTGGCCCAGCTGGTCCTGGTCGCGCTGCTGACCGGGGCGAGCGGGGTGCTGTTCAGCACCGCCTACCGCGTGTACCTCCCGGTCCTCGTCGCGCGGGCGGACCTGCCGGAGGGGAACGCGAAGCTGCAGGGAGGCGAGTCCGTCGCGCAGCTCGCCGGCCGGAGCCTGGCGGGCGTGCTCGCGCAGTGGGCCGGCGCGGTGGCCGGCCTGGTCGTCGACGCGGTGACGTTCCTGGTCTCCGCCGGCTGCCTGGCGGCGATCTCCGCGCGGGAACCACCCCGCCCGGCGGCCCGGCGACGGACCACCCTGCGCCGGGAGATCGCCGACGGCCTGCGGTGGGTGGCCCACGACCGGTACCTGCGCTCGCTGGTCTCGTTCAGCGCGGTCGCCAATGTCGCGCTGACCGGCTACCAGGCCATCCAGGTCGTCTTCTTCGTGCAGGTGGTGGGCGTCGCCCCGGCCGCCGTGGGCGTCCTGGTGGCGGCGCCGGGGCCGGTGGGGTGCTCGGCGCGGCCCTCGCCGTCCGGCTCGCGCGGCGCTGGGGCAGTGCGCGCAGCCTGCTGGTCTGCCTGCTCACCTTGACCCCGCTCGGCTTGCTCATCCCCCTGACGGCACCCGGTCCCGGCCTGGTCCT
The DNA here is from genome assembly GCF_051337345.1 of Amycolatopsis sp. MEPSY49. Lineage (NCBI taxonomy): Bacteria > Bacillati > Actinomycetota > Actinomycetes > Pseudonocardiales > Pseudonocardiaceae > Amycolatopsis > Amycolatopsis sp. MEPSY49. Next base: position 229,260 of record NZ_JBDLYJ010000003.1, read on the forward strand.
CGCGGCGGCCGGCGGGATCGCCGTCGGCGCGGCCGTGGTGGCCGCGAACGTGCTCGCCGCGGGCTTCCGGCAGACCTACCCGCCGCCGGACGTGCGCGGCCGGGTCGTCGCGACGAGCAGCCTGCTGGCGAACGGCTCGAGCGCCGCCGGCGCCCTGCTCGCCGGGGCCCTCGGGTCGCTGGCCGGACCGCGCGCGGCGGTGTGGGCGGTCATGGCCGTGCTCGTCGCGGCGACGGCCATCGTCGTCGCCGGTCCGAGCCGGACCGGCCGCGACCTGCCCGCCGCCGCGACGGAGCCGGCCCGTCAGGCCTGAGGTTCGAGGCGCACCACGATCGCCTTCGACACCGGCGTGTTCGACTTCTCCGCCACCGAATCCAGCGGCACCAGCGCGTTGGCCTCCGGGAAGTACGCCGCCGCGCAGCCGGGGGCCGTCGGGTAGGACACGACGCGGAACGCCGGCGCCCGGCGGTCGCCGTCGCGCCACTCCGAGACCAGGTCCACCAGCGCGCCGTCGGTGAGGCCGAGCGCCGCGATGTCGGCCGGGTTCACCAGCACCACCCGGCGGGCGTTCTCGATGCCGCGGTAGCGGTCGGACAGCCCGTAGATCGTGGTGTTGTACTGGTCGTGGCTGCGCATGGTCTGCAGCAGCAGCCGGCCTTCGGGCACCGCCGGGTACTCCAGCTCGGACACCGTGAAGTTGCCCTTGCCGTTGGCCGTCCCGGTGAACTCCCGCGAGTCGCGCGGCGCGTGCGGCAGCACGAACCCGTCCGGCTCGCGGACGCGGCGGTTGTAGTCCTGGCAGCCCGGCACGACCCGGGAGATGCGGTCGCGGATCAGGTCGTAGTCCGTCTCGAACGTCCGCCACGGCACGGCGTGCCCGGCCCCGAACAGCGTCTCGCCCAGCCGGCAGACGATGGCGACCTCCGACAGCAGGTGCTCGCTCGCCGGCTTCAGGCGCCCGCGCGAGGTGTGCACCTGCGACATCGAGTCCTCGACCGTGACGAACTGCTCGCCGCTCGCCTGGACGTCCCGCTCGGTGCGGCCGAGCGTCGGCAGGACCAGCGCGGTGCGGCCGTGCACGACGTGCGACCGGTTCAGCTTCGTCGAGACGTGCACGGTCAGCGAGCACGACTCGAGCGCCTTCTCGGTCGCCTCGGTGTCGGGCGTCGCCGACGCGAAGTTGCCGCCCACGGCGAAGAACACCTTGCCGCGGCCGTCGCGCATCGCCCGGATCGCGTCGACGGTGTCGAAGCCGTGCTCGCGCGGGACCTCGACGCCGAATTCGGCGGCCAGTGCGTCCATGAAAGACTGTGGCATCTTCTCCCAGATGCCCATGGTCCGGTCGCCCTGGACGTTCGAGTGACCGCGCACCGGGCACAGGCCCGCGCCCGGCTTGCCGATCATCCCGCGCATCAGCGCCAGGTTCGCGATCTCGGAGATGGTCGGGACGGCGTGCTTGTGCTGCGTCAGGCCCATCGCCCAGCAGTAGATCGTGCGCTCGGAGGAGGCGATCATCCGCGCGACGCGCTCGATCTGCTCGCGCGGCAGCCCGGTGGCGCGCTCGACCTCGGTCCAGTCGATCTCGCGCAGGTGCTTGGCGTAGTCGTCGAAGCCCTCGGTGACCCGCTCGACGAAGTCGCGGTCGACGATCGCGCCGGGCGCTTCCTCGTCCCACGCCAGCAGCAGGTGCCCGACGGCCTGGAACAGCGCGAGGTCGCCGCCGAGGCGGATCTGCGCGAACTCGTCGGCCAGCGGTGTGCCCTTGCCGACGACGCCGCGGACGTTCTGCGGGTTCTTGAACCGCATCAGCCCGGCCTCGGGCAGCGGGTTGACGGCGATGATCTTCGCGCCGTTCCCCTTGGCCTCTTCCAGCGCCGAGAGCATCCGCGGGTGGTTGGTGCCCGGGTTCTGCCCGACGACCACGATGAGGTCGGCCTTGTGGATGTCGGCGAGGCTGACCGAGCCCTTGCCGACACCGGTCGTCGCGGAGAGGGCCGCGCCCGACGACTCGTGGCACATGTTGGAGCAGTCCGGCAGGTTGTTGGTGCCGAAGGAGCGCACCAGCAGCTGATAGAGGAACGCGGCTTCGTTGCTGGTGCGGCCCGAGGTGTAGAAGATCGCCTCGTTGGGGTCGGTCAGCGCCTTCAGCTCGCCGGCGACCAGCTCGAACGCGTCGTCCCAGGAGATCGGTTCGTAGTGCGTCGCGCCTGCGCGGAGCACGAACGGCTCGGTGATCCGGCCCTGCTGCCCGAGCCAGTAGTCGGTCTTGGCGCGGAGGTCCTCGATCGGGTGCTTCGCGAAGAACTCGCGGTCTACGCGCCGTTTCGTGGCTTCCTCGGCGACGGCCTTGGCGCCGTTCTCGCAGAACTCGGCCAGCTTGCGCTTTTCGCCGTCGACCTCGCGCGGTTCCGGCCACGCGCAGCCCGGGCAGTCGAAGCCCTCGCGCTGGTTCAGCAGCCGCAGCGCCTTGACCGTCCGGCCGGTGCCCATCTGCTCGACGCTGCGCGCGAGCGAAACGGCCACGCCCGGTATCCCGGCCGCCCAGCCCTTCGGCTTGCCCACCTCGAGGCGGTTCTCGTCCACGTCCTGCACCGGCGCTTCACGGGTCATGCGTTCATCGTGCGCCTCGATGATCCGGAACGCGAACACGGGGTCACGCTTCGGCGGCGCGCAACCCCCGGTCGGCGACGGTGACGACGAGCAGCAGGACGCTGACGACGACCAGCGCCAAAGCCAGCCGGTGCAGGCCGGCCGAGTCCGCGTGCGGGCCATAGCAAAGCGCGATGAGCGTCGACGCCACGATCGCGCCGAAGTACTGCGCCGTGCGGAACAGGCCGCTCGCGGTGCCCATCTGGTCGGCCGGTGCCTCGCGGTAGAGCGTCGTCTGGTTCGCGACGCTCGTCAGGCCCTGGGCCAGGCCGAACAACGCCGCCAGCGCCAGCAGCGCGCCGACCCACGTGCCGTCGTGGACGAGCAGCAGCAGCGCCGAGCCGCCGACGAGGGCCACCGCGACCGTGATCAGCCGCGCGCGGATCCCGGACGCGCGCCCGGAGAACGCCGCCGCGCACACCGCCGTGCCCGACATCGGCAGCAGCATCAGCCCGGCGGCCTCCTCGGACAGCTGCCGCGTCGTCTCCAGCCACTGGACGTAGCCGAACATGATCGCGTAGATGGCCATGAAGCTCAGGGCCTGCCGCAGGTAGGTGCGCAGGATCGCCCGGTTGGCCGCGAGCATCCGCAGGTCGAGGAACGGGTCGCCGCGACGCAGCTCGACCAGCGTGAACGCGGCGCCGAAGACCGCGACGAGGGCGAGCACCCAGCTGTCGGTGCCGGGGTCCATCAGGAAGAACAGCAGCGCCAGCAGGGTCGCCGAGAACAGCGCGATGCCCAGGACGTCGATCCGCTTCGCCGTGCGCTCGCCGCGGTCGCTCTTCGGCACCCACAGCAGCGCCAGCACCAGTGACAGCCCGGCGAGGGGGATGTTCACCGCGAAGATCGCCGGCCAGCCGAACAGGGCGATCAGCACCCCGCCGAGCGTCGGGCCGATCACCATCACCGTCTGCGCGGACATCGACAGCAGCGCCAGCACGCGGGCGGGCACGCCCTGCCCGGTGGCTTCCGCGTGGTGGCGCAGCACGGCCATCGCGGCCGGGAACCCGGCGCAGGTGCCCAAGCCCAGCACGACGCGCACGCCGGTCAGCCAGCCGACGGAGATCGGGAGCAGGCCGGCGATCCCGGCGATGATCACCAGCGTCGCGCCGCCGAGCAGGACGCGGCGGGCGCCGTAGCGGTCGACGAGCAGGCCGACCACCGGCTGCCCGACCGCGGTGGCCAGGTAGAGCGCCGAGATCAGCCACGCGGTCTGGCCGGGGCCGGCGCCGAAGCTCTGCCCGATCGGCACGAGCGCGACGGCGATGAGCGTGGAGTTGATCGGGTTGAGCACCGCGCCGGCCACCAGCGGGGAGACCAGGCGGGTACCGAACTTCGCGGGAGCGGTGAGGGTGGTCGTGAGGACTCCTTCTAGTGCTGGGCTACGCGTTGCAAGAGCGGCAGCGCCCGGGTGACGATCTCGAGCTCGGCGGGGGACAGGGCGTCCGCCAGCGCCTGGGCGAGCCATTCCTCGCGGTGCTGGAGGATGCCGCGCACGGTGTCGCGGCCGGCCTCGGACAGGCTGATCACGACGCGGCGCCGGTCGGCCGGGTCGGGGGTGCGGGCGAGGTAGCCGAGCTCGTCGAGGACCCCGAGGGTGGCGGCCATCGACTGCTGCCGCACGTGCTCGGCGGCGGCCAGCTCACCTTGCGTCGCGGGACCTTCGCGGTGCAGCCGGTTGAGCACGGCGGACTGCGACGGCGTCAGGATCCCGGCGTTGTCGACGTGGCGCAGCCGCCGGTGCAGCTGCGCGACGACACCGCGGAGCCAGCCGGCGCTTTCGGCCACGTGTGCGGGTACTTCGCCCATGCACACAGTCTAACTGTACAGTTCAGACTGTGCATCGGGCTGTGACGGACCTCTAGTCGTGGCAGCCGTCGAGGTCCGGGACCGGGTACTTCGGGTCGTAGTACCCGGGCGCGTCCTGGTCCGCGCCGGTGCCCGGGCCGGCCGGCGGGTTCGCGTAGCCGGGGGCGAGGAAGCCCTCCCTGGCGGCGGCGCAGCCGACCGACGAGAACGCGCTGTGGACGTTCTCGAGCCAGAGCCCGTTGCTGCTCTTCGCGAAGCTCTTGCCGCTGCGGAACACGTACGTCTCGTCCACGCGTAGGAAGCTGACGATCTCGTTCGGGCTGGTCAGCCCCTCCGGGTGGACGTTGTCGAAGGCGTACGCGACGACGTACTTGGCGTCGACGGCCAGCTCACCGGGCTTGGCGCCGGGGTGCGCCGCGAGGGTGCCGAACGTGCGGGGCCCGGCGTCGAGCAGGTGGTAGCCGTCCGCGATTTCGGTCACGTAGGAGTCGAAGCTCGCGACGTCCTTCGCCGGCTTGCGGGCGAACACGTCGGTCAGGTGCTCGCGCATGTCCGGCGCGAACAGGGCGAGGAAGGCCTTCGCGTCGTGACCGGTCAGCACCGCGGGATCGAGCCGGGCCGCGGAGATCACCTGCTTGACCTTGGCGTACGCGTCGGCTTCGGCAGGTCCGGCCTGGGCCGCGGTGATGCCGTCGAGGCCCTTGGGCCAGTCCTGGGCGGGGGTGTCCGCGTACGGCCGGGCCAGGTCGACGTGGGCGTAGTCCGGCACGCTCGTCGGGTTCGGGATCTCCGGGACGGCCTCCCGGGCCGGTCCCGGCCGGCGGCCGACGTACACGATCGCGGCCGTCGTCACGGCGAGGATCAGCACGAACACGCCGAAGACCCACCAGCGCCGCCCGGGTTTCCGCGAGGCGCGTTTCTGCTGCTTGCGGAACTGCTTGCGGTCCTGCTTGGCGCCCAGCCAGGCGTCGGTCTGGGCGTGCTTGCGCCAGTCCGGGTCCATCAGGTCCGGGTGCGAGTCGAGCAGGTTGTCGTCGTCCACGTGCTTGCCCCCAAGGTCGATGCCTGATCATCGACGGCGGGGGCCGGGCGTTACGGCGTCACGAGCCGAAGAACAGGAACGCGTCCTCGTTGACGCCGACGCCCTGGATCTGGTGCACGACGATGGCCGCCACGACCAGCAGGACGACCAGCGACAGCGCGAGCACGCCCGGCCACCGGCTGTGCCCGGGCTGCTGGTAACCGCCGGTGCGGCGTTCGCGCTTGCGGCGCTTCTTCAGGTCCTTCTTCGCGCCCAGCCAGGCGTCCCGTTCGGCGTACTTCTGCCAGTCCGGGTTCATCAGGTCGGGGTGCGTCTCCAGGCGCCGGTCGTCCGGATCCTGCGGCTGCTGAGGCTGTGCCATCCGAGAGTGCCTTCCCCCTGGGTGACCCGCCGTGACGGGTTCGTAGACTTGTCCATTGTGACCGAGAACGCTCCGCAGCAGACCACCGACCTTCCGGGTGCCTGGGACCCGGCCGCCGAGGAAGCACCGATGTACGACCGCTGGGTAGCGGCCGGGTACTTCACGGCCGACGCCTCGTCGGGGAAGCCGCCGTTCTCGATCGTACTGCCGCCACCGAACGTCACCGGTTCGCTGCACATGGGCCACGCCCTCAACCACACCCTGATGGACGCGATGAGCCGCCGCCGTCGCATGCAGGGCTACGAGGTGCTGTGGCTGCCGGGCATGGACCACGCGGGCATCGCGACGCAGAACGTCGTCGAGCGCCAGCTGGCCGGTGAGGGCCTGTCGCGCCACGACCTGGGCCGCGAGAAGTTCGTCGAGCGCGTCTGGGAGTGGAAGGCCGAGTACGGCGGCAAGATCCTCGGCCAGATGAAGCGCCTCGGCGACGGCGTCGACTGGTCGCGCGAGCGCTTCACCATGGACGAGAACCTGTCGAAGGCCGTCCAGACGGTGTTCAAGAACTTCTACGACGAGGGCCTGATCTACCGCGCCGAGCGGATCATCAACTGGTGCCCGCGCTGCCAGACGGCGCTGTCGGACATCGAGGTCGACCACAACGACGACGACGGCGAGCTCGTGTCGATCCGCTACGGCGACGGCGCCGACGCGATCGTGGTGGCGACGACCCGCGCGGAGACGATGCTGGGCGACACCGCGGTCGCCGTCCACCCGGACGACGAGCGGTACGCGCACCTGGTCGGCACCGAGGTCGAGCTGCCGCTGACCGGCCGCCGCATCCCGATCGTGGCCGACAAGCACGTCGACCCGGAGTTCGGCACGGGTGCGGTGAAGGTCACCCCGGCGCACGACCCGAACGACTTCGAGATCGGCCGCCGCCACGACCTGCCGATGCTCACGGTGATGAACGAGCGCGCCGAGATCACGGTCCCGGGCCCGTTCCAGGGTCTCGACCGCTTCGAGGCGCGGCCCGCGGTGGTCGCGGCCCTGCGTGAGATGGGCCGGATCGTCGCGGAGAAGCGGCCGTACGTGCACGCGGTCGGGCACTGCTCCCGGTGCGACACGGTCGTCGAGCCGCGGCTGTCGCTGCAGTGGTGGGTCAAGGTCGAGGAGCTGGCCAAGCTGGCCGGCGACGCGGTCCGCGACGGCCGGACGAAGATCCACCCGCCGGAGCTGGGCAAGCGGTACTTCGACTGGGTCGACAACATGCACGACTGGACGATTTCGCGCCAGCTGTGGTGGGGCCACCGCATCCCGGTGTACTACGGACCGGACGGCGAAGTGGTGTGCGTCGGCCCGGACGAGCAGCCGCCGTCCGGCGAAGGCTGGACGCAGGACCCGGACGTGCTGGACACGTGGTTCTCGTCCGGTCTGTGGCCGATGTCGACGCTGGGGTGGCCTTCTGACACCGAAGACCTGGCGCGCTTTTACCCGACCAGCGTGCTGTCGACCGGCTACGACATCCTGTTCTTCTGGGTCGTCCGGATGATGATGTTCGGCGTGCACCAGATGAAGGGGAAGCAGCCGTTCGACCACGTGTACCTGCACGGCCTGATCCGCGACGCGCAGGGCAAGAAGATGTCGAAGTCGCGTGGCAACGTGATCGACCCGCTGGAGTGGATGGACGCGTACGGCGCGGACGCGACCAGGTTCACTCTCGCGCGCGGAGCGAACCCGGGCGCGGACATGGCGTTGGCGGACGAGTGGGCGGCGGGGTCGCGCAACTTCTGCACGAAGCTGTGGAACGCGACGAAGTTCGCGATGATGAACGGGGCGTCGGTCTCGTCTGCTCTGCCGCCGGCTGCTGACCTGACGGAGGCGGACCGCTGGATCCTGGGCCGCCTGGGCGCACTGGTGTCCGAAGTGGACGGCCTGTTCGAGGACTTCCAGTTCGCGAAGGTGGCGGGCGCGCTCTACCAGTTCACGTGGAACGAGCTGTGCGACTGGTACCTGGAGCTGGCGAAGGTCCAGCTGTACCAAGGGGACTCCTCGCGGGTTTCTTCGACTCGCGCTGTCCTCGGGCACGTGCTGGACACGGTGCTGCGGCTGCTGCACCCGTTCATCCCGTTCATCACGGAGAAGCTGTGGACGGCGTTGACGGGTGGCTCGTCTTTGGTCGTCGCTGCTTGGCCGGCGCCGTTCGAGGGTTACGCGGATTCGTCGGCGGACGCCCGGATCGCGGACGTCCAGAAGCTGGTGACGGAGATCCGCCGCTTCCGCGCGGACCAGGGCCTGAAGCCGGGCCAGAAGGTGGCGGCGCGTCTCGCGGGTTACGAGGGCGGCCACGAAGAGGCGGTCCGGTCGCTGGTCCGGTTGACTCCTGCTGCTGAAGACTTTGCGGCGAGCGCCTCGCTCGAGGTGGCCCTGGCGGCCGGCGTGGTGACGGTGGAGCTGGACCTGTCGGGAACGGTCGACGTGGCGGCGGAGCGCAAGCGCCTGGAGAAGGACCTGGCGGCGGCCCAGAAGGAGCTGACCCAGACGGAGGCGAAGCTGGGCAACGAGGCGTTCATCGCCAAGGCCCCGGAGCACGTGGTCGACAAGATCAAGACCCGTCGCGAGACGGCGGTGGCGGACATCGACCGCATCACGGCCCGGTTGGCCGCCCTGCCGGCTTCCTGAGGCTGTTGGACGAAGCCCGGTGCTCTCGCGCGGAGCGCCGGGCTTTGTCGTAACGAGGTGGGAAGCTGACCAAGAACTGCTGAGTGGTCAATAGTTCTTGACGGCAGTCAGCGCGTTGACACCTGCGTTGCTCAGGGGGAAAGTCGGATCGTGGTCGACGACCGGCTCCCGGGGGACTCCGAGCTGCAGATGAAGCGGTACCGGTGTCCGATGCCAGGCTGCCGCAAGACGAGTCGTTCGTTCAGTCAGCCCGATTGCCCCAAGCACGGTGTACCGATGGAGCCGGTCGCGGGCGGCAGGCGGTGAAGCCGGCGCTCAAGAGGCGCGCGCAGGAAAGATCACTTTCAAGGTTGTGCAGTATCCCCGGGCGCTCGTGATCGCGGCCGAGTAGCTCGCGATGGCCAGCAGCAGGAACGCCGACGTGATCACAACGATACCGATCGGCGAATTCTGCGCGGGGACGAGCAGCGCGACGGTGAAACCCGCCAGCCCGAGATAGACGAACACCAGGGTGCAGTACATGTCGAGACGAGTGCGGAATTGGTCATGGTGGAGCCTCAGTCGAGCTGGGATGGCGTCGCCACGCTGCAGAACGAGGCCCTGCGTCTCTTGATCTTTGTTGGTGATCGAATCCTCGGTGGCGCGCAGGATATTGCCCAGCTTCGTCGGCAGCGTTCGGTGTGCGGCCGGATAGTCCTCCTTCGCCTGCTTGATCCTCGACAGCTTGCTGGTCGTGTCGGGAGAGAGCAGAGCCTGCCAGTTGAAGGCGGCAGCCCGCTTCTTTTCCAGAGTCGTCGGTTCATCCTCTGAGTAGAACGCTTCGGCGACCGCTCTGATGAACGACGGCTCGAACTCGCGAGTGAGCATCCTCAGCACAGCCGTCCCGAAGGCTTCCTGTGTCTCGTCCGCCAGCTTCTTGGCTAGCTTGGCTCTCTTCCTCGCCTTGCGTCGGACCATTAGGCGGTACACGCCCAGCCAGACGAGTGGGCCCTTCCAGTAACCCTCGAAGAAGCGGATCGCGGAGAACGAGAAAGCTTGACTGACCAGCGCTGCCAGGACCAGGGCGAACAGCAGCACCACCAGGATGCCCAGCGGCTTGTTGGTCAAGTCGACTACCGCTTTGCCCAGATTGAAGTCTCCGCGGCTGCGAAGCTGGAGCAGCACCGCGCCGCAGCCGACCAGCATGGCCGCCGGCATCCAAGCGCTCAAACTCAACTGGTCGAGCACCTTGCCGATGAACTGGGACAAGCCCTCGGGCGGCTTCTGCTCTTTTTCGGCAGGCTTACTACTCGGCTCGGCGTCGGCCACCCCGACATGATGGCCCATCGGCGAGCCGGGGTCAGGGCAACGCGCCGCGCAGGGTGTTCAGCCGGCTTCGATGGTTCGGGCCGCTTCGATCAGCGCCACCACCTCCGGGGTCACCCGGCGCTCCGCCGGCGTCGCCAAGTACGTCTGCATCCGCGGCGTAGGGTCCCGAAGCGGCCGGAACACCACCCCCGGCACGGGCAGCAAATTGGCGTGCGCCCGGTAGAAAACCGTCCAATGTGGACGCCCATACCCCAGCGTTCCCAACGTGTCCTGCGCCGTCGTGAAATCCGGGCCCAGCACCGGCTCGAACCCCGCCTCCCGGCAGCACGACACCACCAAGTCGAACAACGGCCGGTTCCGGGAAGGCGGGCTCAACCGCACCGGAAGTGAAGCCAGCGAAGCAAAAGGGACCTCAACAGAAGAAGCCAAAGAGTGCGAAGCAGGCAGTGCCACCAAAACCTCGTCCATCCACAAAGGAGTGAGGTCGAGCGCGGACGAAGGCCAGGACCCCCGCACGATGGTCGCGTCCAGGGAACCGTCCCGAACCCGCTCCAAACGCTGAGTAGTCGGCGCATGCACCAACTCCAAGGAAACCGAAGGCGCCAACCGGGCGAACGCCCCCAGCAGGAGATCCAGCCGATCACCCAGCCCTTCGCTGGTCCCGAGCCGGACCGATGAACCGGACGCACGGAACTCCGCCACCGAATCCGCCGCCCGGTCGGCCGCCGACAGCACCGCCCGCGCGTGCGGCAGGAACCGTTGCCCCGCCTCCGTCAAAGTCACCGCCCGCGTCGTTCGCGAGAACAACGACACGCCCAGCAAACGCTCCAACCGCCGGACCTGCTGGCTCACTGCGGGCTGGACGATGTGCAGCCGCTCCGCCGCGCGGCCGAAGTGCAGCTCCTCGGCCACCGCTACGAAGTACCTCAGCTGCCGCAGTTCCACCGGCCCCACTCCACTCATCAGCTTTCGTGATGAGTGTACGAGCGGACTGCCCATCGATGCCCGCGAAAAAGAGCGCCAAGCTCGAGACATGCCCTACCTGAACGTCAACGACACCCGCCTCTACTACGAAGACGCCGGCACCGGCCCGGCCCTGCTGCTCCTGCACGGCTGGGGCGCCAGCGGCCGCGTCTGGCAGGCCTGCCTGCCCGATCTCGTGCGCGACCACCGCGTCATCACCCTCGACTGGCGCGGTTGCGGCCGCTCGGACCGCCCGCTCGACGGCAACTCCATCGCCGGAGTCGTCGACGACCTCGCCGCGGTGATCGAAATGCTGGACACACATCCGACCGTCGTCGGTTCCAGCATCGCCGGCGTCTTCGCCACCGAACTCGCTCTCGCCCGGCCCGAACTCGTGCACCACGCAGTCGCCGTCGACAGTCCCGGGTACTGGCCGAGCACCGGCATGCGCGAGACCGTGCAGGACCTCCTGACGAAGCTCGTCGACGACCGCTTCGGCACCGTCGCCGGCTGGGTGCCCGGCTGGTTCGGCCCGAAGGCGTCGCCCGCGCTGGTCGACTGGACCGTCCGCCAGCTGCTCGACTCCGGCGTCTACATCGACGCCCACTTCACCGAGATCACCACCTACGACCCGCGGCCCCGGCTGAAGGACCTGAAGGTGCCGATCACCTACCTGCACGGCGAACTGGACACCCAGATCCCCCTCGAAGTCCCGCGTGAGTGCGCTGCGGAAACGCCCGGCGCGAAGGTGCGCGTCCTCGAAAACTGTGGCCACATCCCGCACCAGGAAGACCCGCGCGCGTTCACCGCCGCCCTCCGAGAGATCGCCTGAACCATGCCGAAAGTGACGCTCGAAGACGCCGTCGTCCACTACGACCGGACCGGCGACGGCCCCGCGCTGCTCCTGCTGCACGGCACCGCCGCCTCCCGCGAACAGTGGGGACCGCTGACCGCGGAAGCACGAGACCGAACCGTCCTGGCCCCCGACTTCCCCGGCTCGGGTCTGACCGTCGACGACGGCGGCCCGATCACCGTCGAAGCCCTCGCCGCCCAGGCCGAAGCCGTGCTGGACCACGCCGGTGTGAAAGAAGCCGACGTCGTCGGCCACTCCCTCGGCGCGGTGGTCGCGGCGCACCTGGCCGCCACCCGCCCGGACCGTGTCCGGAAAGCGGTCCTGCACGCCGCCTGGCCCGCGACCGACACGCGGCAGGACGCCGAGTTCCGCTACTGGCTGGACCTGCTCGACACCGGGACCTTCGCCCGCATGCTCCCGCTGATGGCGTTCGGCCCGCGCTACTGGGAACAGGCGACCGCCGAGAGCAACGAACAGCTCGTCAAGACCCTTGAACCGGCGATCCAGCACGGGACGGCCCGCCAGATCGAGGCCGACCGGACCGTCGACCTCCGCCCGATCCTGGGGAAAATCGCCGCAGAAGTTCTGGTTCTCGGCAGCGCGCACGACCGGCTGGTCACGGCGGAGCAGCAGCGGGAGCTGGTCGCCGCGATCCCGGGCGCGCGCGCCGCCGAGATCGACGCGGGGCACGGTGCCCCGGCCGAGCTGCCGGACGAGTTCGCCCGGCTCGTGCTGGAGTTCCTCAGCGAATCGACTTGAGCACCACCGCCGCCACGCCCGCCATGCCCGCCTTGAGCGGGTGGTAGGCGGCCGCCTCGAAGATGTTCTGGTCCTTCCCGTTGATCCACGCCGAGCCGCCGCGCGCGCACGCGTCGTGGCCGCGGGACGGGCCGAACGTGTCGACGAACTGCGCGCCGTCCGCGTCCGCGGCCTCGGACAGCGTCTGATTCAGCTTCTCCTCGACGCTGTTCAGCCACGCGTAGTCGCCGTCGGCGAACGGCAGCACGTCCGGGCAGTAGCCCTTGTCCGGCGCGATCCGCGGGTAGCCGACCAGCAGGACCCGCGCCTTCGGCGAGCGCTCGCGGATCGCGGCGAGCACCAGCTCGACCCGGGGGCCGATGTTCTCGATCGTGGTCGCGACCGAGCCGTCGAAGTGCTTTTCGCAGGGGTTGCCCGTCGGGTCACTCGCCCGCAGGCCCGGGCACGTCGAGGTCAGGCTGCCGAAGACGCCGTAGTCGTTGCCGCCGATGCCGACCGTGACCAGGTCGGTGTCGACCCGCAGCGCGTCCAGCTGCGGCGCGTTGGTCCCGTTGAACGGCACGCTCTGCGGCCGGGTCATGTTCGTGGTGTCCGCGCCGGCGCAGCTGACGTCGGTGAACTGCTTCGGGTGCAGCGCCGCGGCCAGCACCGACGGGTAGTTCGCGGTGGAGCGCCCGCAGCCCACCGGGTCGAACCGCTGGGCCGGGATGAACGGCCCGGAGGTGTAGGAGTCGCCGAGGGCGACGTAGCTGCCGACGGTCGCCGCGGACGCCGGAGACGCCACAGTGGCCGACGCCGGCAGCAGGACGGCTGCCGAGACGACGGCGGTGAGCAGCCGGGTGATGCGCATGAAGACCCCGTTCTCGCTGGTGGAAACGCTGCCTCCACATCTAGCGAGGACCGGTCGGCGACGGGGATGAACTTCACCCGCCAGTCGGGTCACCGTCGCCGTGCTCACGGTAAGTGATCAGCGTGCGCCAGAACAGCAACGGCCGGACCGTGCTCCCGGGCAGCAGCCGGGCCGCCTCGCGCCGCACTTCGGCGAGCGTCGGGTAGTCGTCGACGACCGGGGCCTTCGGGCCGTCCTCGGCGCCGCCGTTCAGCCGCTCACCGGCGTAGACGACGAGCCGCGCGAGCGCGTTCACCGGCACCGCCGCCACGGCCCGCGCCCAGTCCGCCGGCGTGCTCGGTCTGGCCAGGCCGAGCACCCCCACCACCCCCCCCGGCACCCGCGCGCGGCGCCGCGTGGCGAGCGGCGCGAGCGGGTTCACCGGCACCGCCGCCACGCCCCGCGCCCAGGCCGCCGGCGTGCGCGGTCGGGCCCGGCCGCGCACCACCAGCACCCCGCCCGGCACCAGCGCGCGGCGCAGCTTGGCGAGCGTCTCGATCGGCATGTGGTGCAGCGAGGCCAGGCACGAGATGAAGTCGTAGTGGGCCTCGGGCAGGGGATCGGTCGTGACGTCGGCCTGCCGGTAGACGATCTCGCCCGGTCCCGGGGAGCCGAGGCCCGCCGCCGCCTCGACCATCGCCGCGGAGACGTCGACCGCCTCCACCGCCATGCCGGTCGCGGCCAGCCGCCGCGCGAAGCGGCCCGTGCCGCACCCGACGTCCAGCGCGATCCCCGGGCCCGGCGGCAGGTGGTCCAGCAGCAGCGGGTGGTAGTGGTCGTTGTGGTTGAACGGCATGCGTCGAGAGTGCCACCGCGCCCGCACGTAGACTCGCAAGGCAAGCCGAAAACCCCAGGCCGGAGGAGAATCAGTGCCGCAGGATGAGACAGGTCGCAGGCCGGACCTGTCGGATCTCGACAGCTTCGCGGGCGTCGACGAACTGGGGACGTCGGGGTACGAGGAGTCCGACGACCACGACCCGGAGCTGGACGTCCGCGACACCGCGTTCGAAGCGGGCGGCGGCGCGCGCGGCGGCATCGGCGGCGTCGGCCAGCTGGGCGACAACCTCGCCACCGGCCCGGTGCCCGACCTGACCGTGCCCGAGGACGCCGAGCTGCACGAACTCGACGACCAGGGCGAAGCCGCGGTGTACGGCGACCCGAACGGGCCCGAAGCGCGACGCGAGCTGCTGGCCGTCGAGGCCGAGCTGAACCAGCGCTGGCCCGAGACGAAGATCGAGCCGTCGCTGACCCGGATCTCCGCGCTGACGCAGCTGCTGGGCGAGCCGAACAAGGGCTACCCGGTGCTGCACGTCGCCGGCACGAACGGCAAGGGCTCCACGGCCCGGATGATCGACGCGCTGCTGACCCGGATGGGCCTGCGCGTCGGCCGCTACACGAGCCCGCACCTGCAGCTGGTCACCGAGCGGATCGCGCTCGACGGGCAGCCGATCTCCGCCGCGCGCTACGCCGAGCTGTGGCACGACATCGCGCCGTACGTGTCCATGGTGGACGGTGCCGCCGCGGACGGCGTCGCGATGAGCAAGTTCGAGATCCTCACCGGGATGGCGTTCGCCGCGTTCGCCGACGCGCCGGTGGAGGCCGCCGTGCTCGAAGCGGGCCTGGGCGGCGCCTGGGACGCCACGAACGTCGCGGACGCCGACGTCGCGGTCATCACGCCGATCGGCCTCGACCACGTCGAGTACCTGGGACCTGACGCCGTCAGCGCGGCGCGCGAAAAGGCGGGCATCATCAAGCCCGGCTCGGTCGCGGTCATCGCCGAGCAGGACCCCGAGGTGCTGAAGGTGCTGCTGGCGCGCGCCGTCGAGGTCGACGCGGCGGTCGCCCGCGCGGGCAGCGAGTTCGGCGTGCTC
Organism: Amycolatopsis sp. MEPSY49; assembly: GCF_051337345.1. Lineage (NCBI taxonomy): Bacteria > Bacillati > Actinomycetota > Actinomycetes > Pseudonocardiales > Pseudonocardiaceae > Amycolatopsis > Amycolatopsis sp. MEPSY49. The sequence continues at coordinate 244,443 of NZ_JBDLYJ010000003.1, forward strand.
GAAAAGGAGATCGCCGTCGGCGGGCAGCTGCTCAAGCTGCAGGGCCTCGGCGGGGTCTACGACGAGATCTTCCTGCCGCTGCACGGCGCCCACCAGGCCGCGAACGCCGCGCTGGCGCTGGCCGCGGTCGAGGCGTTCTTCGGCGCGGGCAAGGACAAGCAGCTGGTCGTCGAGGCCGTCCGCGAGGCGTTCGCGGAGGTCGAGACGCCGGGCCGGCTCGAGCGGGTCCGGGCCGCGCCTGCGGTCATGATCGACGCCGCGCACAACCCGCACGGCGCCCGTGCGCTGGCCGCGACCGTGGCCGAGGAGTTCGCCTTCCGCCGCCTGGTCGCGGTGGTCGGCGTGATGGCCGACAAGGACGCGCACGGCATCCTCGACGCGCTGGAGCCGGTGGTGTCCGACATCGTCGTGACGCGCAATTCGTCGCCGCGCGCGATGCCGCTGGAAGAGCTGAACCAGCTGGCGATCTCGATCTTCGGCGAGGAGCGCGTGGTCGCCGAAACCGATCTGGAGACGGCGATCGAGACGGCGATCGCGCTGGTGGAGACCAGCGACGACCCCGAAGAGCCGCTGTCCGGCGGCGGTGTCCTCGTCACCGGCTCGGTGGTCACCGCCGGCGAGGCGCGCACGCTGTTCGGGAAGGAGCCGGCGTGACCTCGAACGAGACGCCCAAGCCGAAGGACCCGATGAAGGGCTTCCGCGGCGTGATGTCGGGAACCCTGATCATGGAGGCGATCACGGTCGCCCTCGCGCTGCCGGTGGTCAACAAGCTCGGCGGCGGGATCAGCACCGGCACCGGCTGGACGGTCATCGCGGTGGCCGTCCTGCTGGTCGTGACCTGCGGGTTCGTCAAGCGCCCGTGGGCGGTGCCGGTCATCCTCGGCCTGCAGGCCGTGCTGATCGCGCTGGTGTTCTGGCTGCCCGCGATCGCCGTGCTCGGCGTGCTCTTCCTGGCGGTCTGGCTGTGGCTGCTGTGGCTGCGCAAGGACGTCGCCCGCCGCATGGCGGCCGGCACCCTGGCGAGCCAGCAGCAGCCCCAGCCCTGACCTCCTACGCCAGGTAGTCGCCGTTCGCCACGTCGTCGAGCAGCGTCGGGTGCCGGGGTGACCAGCCGAGCAGCTCCCGCGTGGCCGCGCTGGAGACGGGCGCGTCGATGCCGTAGGCCCGGGCGATGAACGGGCTGACGAAGTGCCCGGCGGCCTCTTCCGGCGTCAGGGAGACGACGGGCAGGCCGAGACCACGTCCGACCGTCTCCGCGATGCTCCGGAACGGCACGTTTTCGGCCGTCGCGTGCAGGATGGTGCCCGCCGGAGCTTCCTCGAGGGCGAGGCGGAACACGACCGCCGCGTCGAGCCGGTGCACCGCGGGCCACCGGTTGGCGCCGTCGCCCACGTAAGCCGACTGCCCGGTCTTGCGCGCGGTGTCGACGAGCATGCCGATGAACCCGTAGTCACCGGGGCCGTGGACGGTCGGCGCGAGCCGGACGACGCTCGCCCGCACCCCCTGCCCGGCGAAGTCCAGGCAGGCCCGCTCGCCCGCGATCCGGAAGGCGGCGAGCCCGGCCGCGTCGGGCTCGTCCCGCTCGGTGCTCTCGCGGCCCGCGGGCATGACCAGGGTGCCGGACGTGCTCACGAACGGCTTGCCCGTGCCGGCCAGGACCCCGCCGAGCGTCTCGATCGCGGTCCGGTCGCGGCGGGTCATGTCCTCGAGGTCGGTGAAGTCGCCGCCGAAGGCCATGTGCAGGACGCCGTCGGCGGCTTCGGCGCCGGCGCGCAGGCTGTCGAGGTCGTCGAGCGAGCCGGGGTGCGCGGCGGCGCCGAGCTTCTCGAGCCGGGCGGCGGACGCGTCCGACCGCGCCAGGCCGGTGACGGTGTGCCCCGCCGTGATCAGCTCGGTGACGACGGCGGGGCCGGTCAAGCCGGACCCGCCGGTGACGAAGACGTGCATGGGATTCTCCCTCGTAGTGACAGTGACTGACACTACGAACGCTACCTCGTAGCGTCAGTCACTGTCACAACAGGTAAGCTGACGGGGTGCCACGCAGCGGAGAAGAAGCGCGTCGCCGCCTTCAGCAGGCGGCGTTGGAGCTGTACGCCGAGCGGGGCTTCGACCGGACCACCACTGCCGAGATCGCGGCCAGGGCCGGCGTCACCGAACGCACGTTCTTCCGGCACTTCCCGGACAAGCGCGAAGTGCTGTTCGACGGCGAAGCCACCCTCCGCGCGGACCTGACCGGGTCGGTGGCCGGCGCGCCCGATGGCCTGCCGCCGCTCGAAGTCCTGCTCCGCGCGTTCCGGAAGTCCGCGCGGATCCTCGAGGTCAACCGGTCGTTCGCCGAACCGCGGCTGGCGGTCATCGCCGCGACCCCGGCGCTGCGCGAACGCGACCTGGCCAAGGCCGCGACGATGACCGACGCGCTGGCGGCGGCGCTGCGCGCCCGTGGCGTCGCCGACCGGCTCGCCGCGCTGGCCGCCCACATCGGCTGGGTGACCTTCCACCACGCGGCCGGAGCCTGGATCGAGGAATCCGGCCGCAGTCTGGACGAGCACCTCGACGAGGCCTTCGCCGATCTGCGCGAGCTGGCGGCGGAGACGGGCGGCTGAGCGCCCGCCCCCCGCCCGGGACGTCAGCGCAGGACGACCACCCGCAGCGCGGGGGAGCGCAGGATGTCCGCTTCGCAGAAGCGTCCCTTCACCCATTCGCCCCGGCTGTAGAGCTTCGTCTGGTCGCTGAAGTACGGCGACTTCGGGTTCGCCGACTGCGAGTACGTCAGCAATGTCGAGGAGTCCGGGCACGCGTTCCCCCGGAACCCGACCACCTGGATGTAGCTCGACCCGTGCGCCACCTCGACGTTCCCGCGCGCCGGGTCCCACTCCGGCGTCATCACGTTGAGCACGCCGAGGAAGCCCTGGGCGCCGTGGATCGGGATGCGTTCGCCGTTGCGCGTCACCGCTTGCCCGTCCCTCAGCCGGGCGTCCGGCGCGAGACCGGCCGCTCGCAGTTCGGCCAGTGCGTCGCCGAACGCCTTCCGTACGTCCGCGTTGCCGACGTTGAGCGTGTTCGGCGTGGTCAACGGCGCCTTCGGGTCGAACGGAACGGTGAACCGGTCCACGTTCCCGAGCCGCGCCGCGAACCGTTGGAACAGCAGCGAACCGCGGCTGTCGAGCGAGTACGTGTGGTCCCACTTCGCCAGCGCGTCGCAGGCCGGCCCGACCGGCACCGGGCCCGCCGACGACGGTGCCTGCCCGCTGGGGAAGGACGCGCACAGCTTCGCCAGGTCCGCCGCCGTCAGGTCGGCGAACAGGCTGTGGTCGGTGAAGAGCATCTTCTTCATCGAGTCCGTCGTGAAGCCGCCCTTTTCGGCGGTCAGCAACGCTTCCCGCGTGCGCGGCGAGCGTTCGGTGCCGATGTCGCCGACGATGCGCGGGTACCCCGTGATCGGCGCCTTCGCGTTCGCCAGCCAGGCGCTGTCGTTGGCGTTCAGCTCGTAGTCACGGCTTTGCTGCTGCGGCAGCCGCGACGGCGCGAAGATGCCCGGTTCGATCGCGCCCGGGTCGGAACCCCACTGGCAGGAGGACTTCGAACCGTCCAAAATGGCCAGTCCGACCTGCTCGAACGTCCCCTGCCCCAACGGGGTGCTGCACGCCTTCGCCAGCTCGTCGGTGACGTGCGGGACGACCTGGATGTCGGCGTAGAGCGCGTTGCCGGCCCGGTCGGTGGCGATCGTGTTGACCCACGGGACGCCCTGCGTGCGGCTCAGCGCCCGCACGATGTCGCCCGTGCTGCGGGCCTGGTCCAGCTCGAACCACGTGTTGAGCCCGCGCAGGTTCGTCGCGTTGGCGTCGCGGACCGCATACGCCGACTTCGCCGTCCACGGGAGCGGAACGCCCTGGAAGTCGGCCATCACCGGCCCGTACCGCGTCGACCAGAAGGTCTGGCTGACCGGCTTCAGTGAACCGTCGGCCTGGCGCACCTGGACCGTGACGTCGCGGGACGTCATCTTCTCCGGTTTGCCGTCGACCACGTACGTCGTCGGGTCGCCGTCCCGCAGCGGCACTTCGAAGAGGCCGAACGTGACCGGCGTGGACACCGTGTGCGTCCAGGTCGCGTCGGCGGTGTGCCCGATCTGGACGAACGGCATGCCCAGCAGGCTCGCGCCGGCGACGTCGAACTTGCCGGGGATGGTCAGCTGGCTCTGCCAGAACCGGCGCCCCGCCTGCCACGGGTAGTGCGGGTTGCCGAGCAGGACGCTGCCCTTGCCCGCCGCGGTGGCGTCCGCGCCGATCGCGACGCCGTTGCTGCCCAGCCCGCTGCCGCTCAACGCCTTTTCGACCTGATCGGAGAGCCGGCCGGCCGAGCCCGGCGCCGGTGTCGCGCCGGACGGTGGTGCGGCGAACAGGCTTTCGGTCACCACGCCCTGGCCGCCGGTGACGGCGATGGCGTAGAAGTGCCGGTAGAAGTCCTGTTCGGTGATCGGCCGGACCCAGCCGGCGCCGCGGCAGGCCGGGTCGGAGATCCCGGACCGGCCGGTGCGGGCGAGGTAGGCGTTGAACCCCTTGACGTACCCCGAAACGATCTGCCGGACCTCGGGCCGTGGCCCCTGTGGCGCGGGCCGCGCGGCCAGCCGGTCGACGACGCCCGAGTCGTTGATCCGCTGGAAGAACAGGTCGCTGTGCAGGTTGCTCGCCGCTTCCGACAGCGACGGGTAGCCGCCGCCGTCCGGGCCGAGGTACTTCGACCGCTGTGCGCTCACCGTGAGGTAGATGTTCGCGAGCTCGCAGATGTTGTCGGTCGCCGCCGCGTAACCGTACCCGTAACCGAGGCCGGCGAAGTCCTTCGCGACGATGTGCGGGATGCCGTGCTCGGTGTAGCGGAGGACGGCTTTCCCGCCGTCCTCGCCGGCGTCCGCGACCCCCGCGCCGAGTGTGGTGACCGAAAGCGCCGCCGCGAAGACGGCGAGCACCTTCCTGAAGACTGCCATTCGAACCCCCTTGTCGTGATCGCTACGCTACCGACGGCGATCGGCCCCGGGTATGGGGGAAAACCCCAATGTTCGTTCACCCGCGCGCAAGCCGGCGTTGGCCGCGGCGGGATAGAAACCGCGCATGACCGAACCGACCCACCACTCCCGCCGCACTCTGCTCAAGGCCGGTCTCACCGGCGCCGCCGCCAGTCTCGTGCTGCCTTCGACGGCGTTCGCCGCGACGCCGCTCGTGCGCGGCGACCGGCCCGTGCTCACCCACGGCGTCCAGTCCGGCGACGTCACGCCCGGCTCGGCGATCGTCTGGTCGCGGGCCGACCGGCCGTCGCGGCTGGTCGTCGAAATCGCGCGCGACCCGTCGTTCCGGCACGCGCGCCGGGTCCCGGGGCCGCTCGCCGGACCGGCCACCGGCGGAACCGGGCAGGTCCGCGTCGCCGGCCTCGCGCCCGGCACCGAGTACCACTACCGCGTCACGGCGGAGTCGCTCGACGGGCGCGCGACGAGCGAGCCGCTGACCGGCCGGTTCGCCACCGCGCCGGTGGGCCGCCGCGACACCCGGATCGTGTGGTCGGGTGACGTCGTCGGCCAGAACTGGGGCATCAACCCGGCCCTGGGCGGCATGACGATCTTCTCGGCGATGGCGGCCCGCCGCCCGGATCTGTTCCTGCACAGCGGCGACACGGTGTACTCCGACGGCCCGCTGACGGAGACGGTCGCCCTGCCCGGCGGCCGGACGTGGCGCAACGTAGTCACGGCGGAGAAGTCCAAGGTCGCCGAGACGCTCGACGAGTTCCGCGGCCAGCACGCGTACAACCGGCTCGACGAGAACTTCCGCCGGTTCGCCGCGCAGGTGCCCTCGTACGTCCAGTGGGACGACCACGAGGTCTCGAACAACTGGTACCCGGGCGAAATCCTCGACAACCCGGCCTACACCGAAAAGCGCACCGACGTCCTCGCGCCGCGGGCGTACCAGGCGTTCCACGAATGGCACCCGATCGACTCGCGGTCGGCCGTCGACGGCCGCGTGTACCGCAGCTTCGAGTACGGCTCGCGCGCCGAGATCTTCGTGCTGGACATGCGGACCTACCGCAACGCGAACACGGCGGACCAGACGAAGCCGGGCTACATCCTCGGCGACCGGCAGGCCCGCTGGCTGGCCGACGCCCTCGGCCGCAGCACGGCGACGTGGAAGATCGTCCAGGCGGACATGCCGCTGGGCCTGGTCGTCCCGGACGGCAAGGACATCGAAGCGGTGGCGAACAACCTGCCGGGCGCCCCGGGCGGCCGCGAGACGGAGCTGGCGTGGGTGCTGCGGGAGATCCAGCGCCGCCGCGTCCGCAACGTCGTCTGGCTGACGGCGGACGTCCACTACACGGCGGCGCACCACTATTCCCCCGACCGGGCGGCGTTCCAGGACTTCGACCCGTTCTGGGAGTTCGTGTCGGGGCCGCTGAACGCGGGTGCGTTCGGCCCGAACCAGCTGGACCCGACGTTCGGCCCGGAGGCGGTGTTCGTGCACGCCCCGCCGACGGCGAACACGGCCCCGATCGACGGCTTCCAGCACTTCGGCGAGCTGAACATCGACGGCGGGAGCGGTGATCTGACGGTGGACCTGCGGGACGCCACCGGGGCGTCGCTGTGGTCGACGAAGCTGCACCCGCAAGGCCGCTGAGCGGAGGTCCGGCCGGGCCGCGTGCGGAAACGACGTGAATGACTCATTCCTGTCGCCGGATGACGTGAATGAGTCGTTCACGTCATCCGGGGCCCGGCCGGCGACCGGAATCCGACCGGCAAAACGGTCAGCCGTGCGGGGTCGGCTACGCTCACGCGCACCGACACGCACCAATGACATCCGGGGCTTTGCCCCGAGCCGGGGGCTCCGCCACCCGGACCCCCGAAGAGCAGCAGCAAGGAGAAACACCGTCGTGACTGAACGCACGCTGGTCCTCGTCAAGCCCGATGGCGTCGCGCGCGGCCTCGTCGGCGAGGTCGTCTCGCGGATCGAGCGCAAGGGCCTGAAGCTCGCCGCCCTCGAGCTGCGGACCGTTCCGCAGGCGCTGGCCGAGGAGCACTACGCCGAGCACAAGGAGCGTCCGTTCTTCGGCGACCTGCTCGAGTTCATCACGTCGGGCCCGCTGGTCGCGCTCGCCGTGGAGGGGCCGCGCGCCATCGCCGCGTTCCGGCAGCTGGCCGGCGGCACCGACCCGGTCGAGAAGGCCACCCCGGGCACCATCCGCGGCGACTTCGCGCTGGAGACCCAGTACAACCTGGTGCACGGCTCGGACTCCCCGGAGTCGGCCGAGCGCGAGCTGAAGCTCTGGTTCCCCGACCTGTGACCGGCACCGGGGCCGCGCCCGCCGCGCGGCCCCGGTTTCCTGGGGGAGACCCGATGACGACGATGCCGTTCCCCGCCCGCGAGTACCTGCCGGTGCTGCGCGAGCTGACCGACGCGTTCGCCGAGCGGCTGCGCACCGCCGACCCGGCCGCCGCGGTGCCCGACTGCGCCGGGTGGACGCTGGCCGACCTCGGCACCCACCTCGGGAACGTGCACCGCTGGGCCGCCACCGTCGTCACCACCGGCGAAGTGCAGCCGCAGAACTTCGAAGCCGGCCCGGACGCCGAGCTGGCGTCCTGGTACGCCGAAAGCGCTCAGTTACTCCTCGACGCCCTCGAGAAGGCCGTCCCCGAAGACCGGTGCTGGCACTTCGGCGGCACCGAGAAGACCAAGGCGTTCTGGTTCCGCCGCCAGGTTCACGAAACCGCCGTCCACCTCGCCGACTCGGGCAGCGGCCACGTGCTCGACCCGGCCGTGGCCGCGGACGGCGTCGACGAGCTCCTGACCGCCTGGCTCCCGCGCGTCACGCGCTGGCACGCCGCGCCGTCGCTGACCGCGCCCCTCGCGCTGCGCGCCACCGACACCGGCGACGTCTGGACGCTGCACCCGGGGGAGCCGCCCGCGCTCGGCCCGGCGACCGAACCCGCCGCGACGGTCGAGGCTACGGCCCGGGACCTCCTGCTGCACCTGTGGAAGCGAACGGCCACCCCGCCGAGCGTCAGCGGTGACCCCGCCATCGCCGATCAGCTCCTCAAAGCCCCTTTCACCGCCTGACGCGGTAGCTGTTCTAGACCATTCAGGCGGCGTTCACCGGGAAGCCTTCCCCCGGCCGTGCCACTGCGCTGTGCTGGTCCGGCTCACTCTCACTCGATACTGGGGTACCTGGTGAAGAAGTCGCGCATAACGCTGCCGCTTGCTGCCCTGTTCGCGACGGCGTTCGTCGTCCCCGCCCACGCCGATCCGCTGAAAGCGCCGCTCGGCACGCCGCCCGTCGAAGCCGCGCCCGCCGCGTCGTCGGCCCGCGAAGGCGTGACCACCTTCGCCGCCGCGGATCCCGACGACGGGCTCGTCACCGGCAGCGCGACCACCGAAGTCGCGCCCGGGCTGAACCTCACCCAGTTCGACCGGTTCGACCCGGCGGGCTGGATCCGCGGCGACACCCTCGCCGTCGACCTGGGCAGCAAGGCCCTGAAGCCCACATACCTGAGCCCCGGCACGGTTTCCGCGCGCACGCCGCTTTCGCAGCAGGTCGCGCGCACCGGCGCGGTCGCCGGCGTGAACGGCGACTTCTTCGACATCAGCGCCACCGGCGCGCCGATCGGCGTCGGCATCGACCGCGGTGAGCTGCAGACCGCGCCCGCCGCCGGCCACAACCTCACCGCGTCCATCACCGACGAAGGCAAGGCGCGGCTGGCTTCGGTCTTCCTCGAAGCGACCGTGACCCTGCCCGGTGGCACGGTGAAAGCCACGAACTTCAACAGCCCGGTCCTCGGGACCGACGCGGTCGGCGTCTACACGCCGTTGTGGGGTGCCTCCGGCCGTGCGACTTCGGTGGCCGGAGCCTCCCGGGTGCGCGAGGTCGAGCTGCGCGACGGCGTCGTGACCGCCACGCGCGAGCAGCCCGCGGCCGGCCCGATCGCGGCGGGCACGACGCTGCTCCTGGCCCGTGAAGCCGGGGCGGACGCCCTCGCGGCGCTCAAGCCGGGTGACCCGGTGGGCGTCACGTACGCGCCGCGTTCGGACGCCGGCAGGATCGCGGTCGCCGTGGGCGGCAACGAGGTCCTGCTCCGCGACGGCGTCGTGCAACCGGTCGACAACGTGGCCATGCACCCGCGGACCGCGGTCGGCTTCTCCGCCGACGGCCGGCGGCTGTGGCTGGCCACTGTGGACGGCCGGCAGGCCGACAGCCGCGGGATGACCGAGCTGGAGCTGGCTCGCCACATGAAGAGCCTCGGCGCCGACGACGCGATCAACCTCGACGGCGGCGGCTCGTCGACGCTCCTGGCGCGCAACGAGGGCGAAGCCGCGCCGAGCGTCCGCAACGCGCCGTCCGACGGCGGGGAACGCCTGGTGCCCAACGGGATCGGCTTCGCGACCGTGCCCGGCAGCGGCAAGCTCACGGCGTTCTCCCCGGCGCCGGCCGTGGCGACCGGCGACGCGAACCGCGTGCTGACCGGCCTGACCCGGCACCTGGTCGCCGACGGCCACGACGAAACGGGCGCCGCCGTCGCCGCCGACCCGCGCTGGCGCACGTCCGACCCGCGGCGGGCCACCGTGACCCACGGGGTCGTCACCGGCCACGGCGCCGGCAGTGTCGACGTCGTCGCGAAGTCCGGCCGCGCGTCCGGGAAGACGACGCTTTCCGTGCTGGGCAAGGCGGTCCGGCTCGGCACGAGCACCGAGCAGGTCGCGCTGTCGGCGGCGGGCGCGAAGAGCACGTTCAAGGTCTGCGGGTACGACGCGGACGGCTATGGCACGTGGCTGGAGCCCGACGACGTCAAGCTCGACTACGACCATTCCGTCGTGAAGGTCGAGCCTTCGGGCGACGGCTACGAGGTGACCGCGCTGACCGCGTCCGGCGCGTCGGCGATCACCGCTTCGGCCGCGGGCCTGACCACGCACCTGGCCGCTTCCGTCGGCACGGTGCCGCAGCTCGCGGCCCCGCTGGACGGGCCGGCCGGCTGGACGGCGACGGTGTTCCCGGCGGTCGTCGGGGCGGCGCTGTCCGCAGCACCGGGGCGGGACGGCGGCGCCGGGCTCGCGCTGGACTACCGGCTCACCGGCACGACCGCGACGCGCGCCGCGTACGTGACGCCTTCGTCGCCGCTTCCGGTTCCATCGGGAACGCAGAAGATCGGGCTGTGGGTCAACGGTGACGGCAAGGGCGCGTGGTTGCGGGCCGAACTGCGGGACGCCACCAACGTGGCGTCCATTGTGGACCTTTCGCTGAGCGTCGACTGGACGGGCTGGCGGTACGTCACCGCCGTGATCCCGGCCGGGCTGCCCGACGGCCAGCGCCTGGCGCGCTTCTACGCCGTCGAGAACGTGCCGGACCAGCAGTACGAGGGTCACCTCGTGTTCGACGACCTGACCTTCGAGGTGGCGCCGACGACGACCGTGCCCGCCGACCCGGCCCCGCGCGACCCGGCGCTGGTCACCGACGGTGTGTTGGCAGGCGGCCTGCGTGTCGCGGTCGTCAGCGACGCGCAGTTCACCGCGGACGACCCCGGCGGGCCGCTGGTCGCCCAGGCCCGGCGGGCGCTGCGGGAATCCGTCGCGGCGAAGCCGGACCTGGTGCTGATCAACGGCGACTTCGTCGACCGCGGCACGGCACCCGACTTCGTGCTCGCGCGGCAGGTCATCACCGAGGAGCTCGACGGCAAGGTGCCCTGGTACTACGTGCCGGGCAACCACGAGGCCGAGGGCGGCAACGGCCTCGCCGACTTCCAGGCCGCGTTCGGCGTCACCCACCAGGTCGTCGACGTGCACGGCATCCGGCTGGTGCTTCTCGATTCCTCGCGCGGCTCGTTGCGGGCGGGCGGGTTCGACCAGGTCCGGATGCTGCGGGACGCCCTCGACACGGCGGCCGAGGACCGGTCGATCCGCGGGGTCGTCGTCGCGATGCACCACCCGGTGAAGGACCCGAGCCCCACCGGGAACTCGCAGCTCGGCGACCGGAAGGAAGCCACGCTGCTGACCCAGTGGCTGACCGGGTTCGAGCAGGCGTCCGGCAAACCGGCCGCTTCGGTGGCTTCGCACGCGGGCGTGTTCTCGCTGTCACGCGTGGACGGCGTGCCATACCTGGTCAACGGCAACTCGGGCAAGGCGCCCGCGGCCGCGCCCGGCGACGGCGGGTTCGTCGGCTGGACGCTGCTGCGCGTCGACCCGGCCGACCGGGCCGAGCCCGTGCGGTTCGAGACGCGGCCGAACGTCGACGCGCTCTCGATCGCGGGGCCGTCGTCGCTGGCCCGCGGCGAACGCGCGGTCGTGCACGCCACGGTCCGGCAGGGCACCCGGGACGTGCCGGTGGCGTACCCGGTGAGCGCGGACTGGACGGCCGGCTGGGGTGTCGTGTCGTTCGACCCCGCTTCCGGTGTCCTGACGGCGTTGCGGCCGGGGGTCGCGCGGCTTTCGGTCACGGTCAACGGGGTGACGCGGACGCTGGTCGTGACCGTGCGCGGCTAAAGCGTTCGGTTTTTGTCGGTGCCCGCTCGTATGGTCGGGGGGTGGACGAATCGGAGGACCGGGAACCGGCGCTGGTGCAGGCCAAAGCACTCGTGAAGCGCTTCGGCGAGTTCGAGGCCGTGCGGGGGATCGACGTCGAGGTGCGGCGCGGGGAGGCGTTCGGCTTCCTCGGCCCGAACGGCGCCGGCAAGTCGTCGACGATGCGGATGATCGCGTGCGTGTCACCCCGCACCGACGGCGACCTTCGCGTGCTCGGGCTGGATCCGGAGGTCGCCGGGCCGCGGATCCGCGCGCGCCTGGGTGTCGTGCCGCAGCAGGACAACCTGGACGTCGAGCTGACGGTCCGGGAGAACCTGCTGATCTACGGCCGCTACTTCGGCCTGTCGCGGGCGGCGGCCCGGCGCAAGGCGGACGAGCTGCTGGAGTTCGCGCAGCTGGGCGACCGCGCGGCCGACAAGGTCGACCCGCTGTCGGGCGGCATGAAACGGCGGCTGACGATCGCCCGCTCGCTGGTCAACGACCCGGAGCTGCTGCTGCTCGACGAGCCGACGACGGGGCTTGACCCACAGGCCAGGCACCTCCTGTGGGACCGCCTGTTCCGGTTGAAGGCCCAGGGCACCACGCTGATCGTGACGACGCACTACATGGACGAGGCGGAGCAGCTGTGCGACCGGCTGGTCGTGATGGACCACGGCCGCATCGCCGCGGAGGGCTCACCGGCGGACCTGATCAGCAGGTACTCGACGCGCGAGGTCGTCGAGCTGCGGTTCGCGCCGGGGGAGCAGGTCGCGGCGGCCCAGCAGGTCGAGGGGCTGGCGGCGCGGGTGGAGGTGCTGCCGGACCGGGTGCTGCTGTACAGCGACAATGGCGAAGACACCTTGGAGCACGCGCACTCCCGCGGCGTGCGGCCGCTGTCGAGCTTGGTGCGGCGCAGTTCGCTGGAGGACGTGTTCCTGCGGCTGACCGGCCGGACGTTGGTGGACTGATTCGGGATGGGGAAGAACCATGCTCGCGGAGAGCGCTCGCCGATGACCCTCGCCAGGGTGTTCCGCGGGGGCGCAGCCCCCACACCCCGCCCAGGGGCAAGCCCCCGGGCCTCCGGCCTGCCGCGGCTCGGCAGGCCCTGCTCCGGGAGGCGGCGATGACCACCGTCGAATCCACCGGCCGCGTGGTCGGCACGTGGCACGGAGCCTGGCTGCGCGTCGAGGGGTACTGGACCTGGTACCGCAGGCACTGGGTGTCCACTTTGTACTCCACCGGCCTCCAGCCGGTCCTCTTCCTCGCCGCGATGGGCCTCGGCTTCGGCTCGCAGGTCCGCCCCGGCGCGGTCACCGGCGGCCTGTCCTACCTCCAGTACATCGCGCCCGCGCTGCTGGCCGCCGGCGGCGCGCAGCTGGCCGTGGGCGACTCCAGCTACCCCGTGCTGTCCGGGTTCAAGTGGCAGAAGGACTACCTGGCCGTCACGGCCACCCCCGTGTCACCCGGTCAGGTCCTCGGCGGCCACCTGATCTGGACGGCCATGCGGCTGACGCTGGCCGGCGCGATCTACGCGTTCGTCGCGCTGTTCTTCGGCGCCTGGACCGGGCCGGGCGTGCTGGCGGTGATCCTCGTGGGCACGGTCACCGGCCTCGCCTGCGCCACGCCGATCACGGCGCTGGCGGCCCGGACGTACGACGAGGGCCAGCGGTTCGGGATCATCTTCCGGTTCGTCGTGATGCCGATGACGTTGTTCTCCGGCACGTTCTTCCCGATCGCCCAGCTGCCCGGCGCGATCCGCTGGCTGGCGTGGTTGTCCCCGCTGTGGCACGGCACCCAGCTGGCGCGCGGCGTGAGCCTCGGCGGCGTCGGCGGCTGGGCGATGCTCGGCCACTTCGCGGTGCTCGCGGCGTTGTTCGCGGCCGGGTGGGCGTTCGCGCACCGGGCCTTCTACCGGAGGCTGGTGGTCTGATGGTGAGCGTCCAAGCCCCGCCGGCGCGGGCCGGGCTGCTGCTGCGGATCCTGCCGCCCGGGCTGTACGCGGGCCGGGCCCGCATGCTCGTCGAGCGGTCGGTGCGGGTGAGCTGGAACAGCTGGCTGATGTTCCTCTCCGGCGCGGCCGAGCCGTTCCTCTACCTGCTGGCGTTCCAGCTGGGGTTCGGCAAGCTCGTCACCGAGGTGGCCGGCCCGGACGGCCGTCCGATGGGGTACGTCGCGTTCGTGGCGCCGGCGCTGCTGGCGACGTCGGCGATGAACGGCGCCGTCTTCGAGTCGACGTACAACCTGTTCTTCAAGCTGCGGTACGCGAAGCTGTACGACGCGATGCTGGCGACCCCGATCGGCCCGCTGGACATCGCGCTGGGCGAGATCGGCTGGGCGATGACCCGCGGCGGCGTCTACGCGGTGGCGTTCCTCGCGATCGCGGCGGGGATGGGGCTGCTGGCGTCGTGGTGGGCGCTGCTGATGGTCCCGGCGGCGCTGCTGGTGGGCCTGGCCTTCTCGGCGATCGGCATGGCACTGGTGACGTACTTGAAGTCGACGGCCCAGTTCGACTACATAGCGCTGGGCCTGATGCCGATGTTCCTGTTCGCGACGACGTTCTTCCCGCTGTCGGTGTACCCGGAGCCGCTGCAGTGGCTGGTCCGCTGCCTCCCGCTGTACCACGCGATCGAGCTGATGCGCGGCCTGGCGACGGGTCTGCTGTCGGGCAGCATGCTGGTCAACCTGGCCTACCTGCTGGTCCTGGGCGCGGTGGGCCTGTGGGCGTCGACGAGGAGGATCGCCAAGCTCCTGCTGACGTGATCGCGCCAGGGCGGGGTGCTTGTGTGGTGGCGGGCGCGGCGCTCCGGTGCCCCGCCCCGACCGCGCGCTCGGCCGACGAGTGGTCCGCCGAGACCGCCCGCCGCGGCGGGAAGCGGCGCCCTCGCCGCAACCGAGCCCCCCGAAACCGCGGGAGCCGCCGTCTGGCTCAGCGGGCCGGGTCGGGCTTGCCCCGCGGCACGGCGGCGGCCAGCGCGTCCACCATCCCGTGGCCGTAGAAGCCGTTGAACCCCTCGTACCCCGCGCAGTAGGCGTCCTGGGTGCCGTCGCCGGTGAGGTCGTAGTCGGCCGGGCACGGCATCGGCATCGCCTGGGCGTCCAACGTCCGGCGCAACTGCCGCGGCCCCGCGTTCGGCAAGGCGGATGCCAGCAGCGCCAGTACCCCGGTGACGTGCGGCGCGGCCATCGACGTCCCGCACAGCGGCGCGTACCCGCCGGGCACCGTCGAAAGCACGCACTCGCCGGTCTCCCCGCCGGGGGCGGTGACGTCGATCACGCCCAGCCCGTACGAGCTGTAGCCCGCCTTCACCCGGTCCGAGCCGACGGCGGACACCGCGACGACGTCCCGCAGCCCGGCCGGCAGCGCTTCGCAACCGGACCCGGCCCCGGCGGAGCCCGAGCGCGCGGACGGCGTCAGGTCGACGGCCTCGTTCGTCGCCGCCGCGACGTTCAACGTGCCCGCCGACGTGCTGTACTCCACCGCCCGCGCCAGCACCTCGTGCACCACGCCGCGGTCGTCGCCGCGGATGCACGACAGCGTCCACGGGTTCACGAAGAAGCTGCTGTTCGTCAGCCGCAGGTGCCGCGAGGCCGCCCACATCAGGCCGCACACCGCGGCCTCCGGGTCGGCGTAGCCGCGGTCGTCGATCACCTTCACCGACGCCACGCGGACCCCGGGCGCCACACCCGTCACGCCGCGCCCGTCGTCGGCCGCCGCGATGATCCCGGCCACGTGCGTGCCGTGCACCGACGTCGTCGGCGCCCAGGCGGACGGCGACCGGTCGGGCTCCCCGGTGAGGCAGCCGGCGGAGTCGTCGCGGTCGAGGGCGCCGATCAGGTCCGGGTGGTTCGGGTCGATACCCGAGTCGAGGACGCCGACGACGACGTCGCGGCTGCCGTCCGACGCGCCCGGCGCGCGGCCCGCGTTGATCATCCGCATGTCCCACTGCCGCCCGCTCAGGTCCGCGGTGGGCACGCGGGCCGGGTCGGTGACGGGCAGCGTGGCCCGCGCGGGCTGCGGCCGGACCTCGGTGGCGCGCTGCGCGGCCAGCCGCTCGGCCTGGGCGCTGAACGCCCGGTCGAGCCCGATCCGGGCGCCGAACGACGGGTCGCCCGAGGTGGCGACGGCCACGGCGATCTGCGGGTAGTAGACGGTGGTGGCGCCGCAGGCCGCCGTGACCTGCGCGCGGGCGGTGGGCTCGGCCGTACCGCGGTCGAAGGCGACGACGTAGCGCAGGGCCCGGCCGTGACCGCAGGCGGGCGCGTCGGCCGCCGCCGGACCGGCGGTGACGCATCCCGAAAGCACCAGTACGGTGCACACGGCCGCTCGCAGCGGCCGCGCCAGCAGGGACACCGGACCTCCCACCGGATGCAGGAACCGCGGGTGCCGGCGCGCGAGATCCCGGTCACCCCGAGCCGCACGGTAGCCACCCCGTGCCCGCCGGACAAGCGATCCGGCCAAGTTCCCCCGGCCGGTGGGCGTGCGGCGCGCCCGGCGGCGTGGGCGGAGGTACCGAGTACACCGGAGCAGTCACCCGGTGTGGGATACTCGGGGTGGCCGCTGGGCCGCGGGGCGCACGTGAGAGGTGCTGCCTGCGGCGTTGTGGCCCGGTGATGTGCACGAACTCCCGCGACGCGCGTCGCTGCCCGCGAGCCGGGCGGCTGGACGACGTGGCGGGCGGCCCGGGGGCCGCGACAGGTGAGGCACAACGCCGAGCAGACCTTTGACCGGGTCGCGCGTCACCGGGATGCGGTGGTGTGCGGCGCCCGGTCGTCGGGCCAGGATTCCCGTCGCTGGTGACCACCACGGCGGAACGAACAGAAAGGGGCCCCTGCGCGGCCGCGTCCCTGCCGGTGCGAACCGGCAGACGCGCCCGGGGGCGGAGGAGACACATGTCGAACGCGGAAACACCCGCCGAGCACACCGGCGGGAATCCCGCCACACCCACGAGCGGCCCGCTGGCCGAACTGCCGCCCCGGATCCGGGTGCACGCGCTGGCGAAGCTGCTCCAGAAGCACAGCCGGGACGTTCTCGCCCAGCTCGCCGAGCTGGGGGAAAGCGTGCGCAGCGCGCAGTCGAGCGTGACCAGGGACGTGGCGCTGAAGGTCGCCGAGGCCTTCGCGCCCGCCGAGGGTGAGCAGCCCACGGAGGGGCAGGAGCAGGCCGCCGGTCAGGACCAGCCGGCCGGTCAGAGTGGTGGCACCCAGGACCAGGCCGCCGGCCGGGGCAGCGCCGGCCAGCCGTTCGCCGAGCAGCCCGCCGGTCAGGACCAGCCGGTCCGCCAGGGCGACGCGAGCCAGGACCAGCCGGCTGGCCGGGGTGGCGCCGGGCAGCCGTTCGCCCAGCAGCCCGCCGGTCAGGCACCCGCCCAGCAGGCCGCCGTCGGCGAGGAGCAGGCCCCCGCCGCCGAGGCCGAGAAGCCGCGGCCGCGGCAGAAGACCCGCGCGCACCTGCCGGTGTTCGCCGCGCCGTCGCCGGTCTTCCTGCCGCCCGAGCCCGCCGAGCCCGCGGCCAAGCCGGCCCGCAAGCCCGCCGACCCGTTCGCCGAGCCGGAGCCCCGCCCGGAGTCGCGCACTCGCCCCGAGCCCGAGGTCGCCGAGGAAGAGGCCGAAGAAACCACCTCGGCCACCGAGACCGACGAAGACGAGGACGCCGGCAGCCGCCGCCGTCGTCGCCGGGGGCGTCGCGGCCGTGGCCGCGGCAAGGGCGCCGACGGTGGCGACGAGATCGCCGAGAACGACGACCAGGCCGAAGAGCAGCCGCGCCGGAAGTCCCGCAACGGGGACGAAAAGCCCGAAGCGGACGCCGAAGAGACCGAGGAAGCCACGGACTCTTCGGAGTCCGACAGCGACAGCGACGAGGGTGAGGGCGGCAGCAAGCGCCGTCGGCGCCGTCGTCGTCGCAAGGGCTCGGACGGCGACGACGCCGAGACCACCGACGACCCGCCCAACACCGTCACGCACGTCCGCCAGGCGAAGGCCGAGCAGCCCGAGCGCCCGGCGCGCGACGAGGTGCGCAGCGTCCGCGGGTCGACCCGCCTGGAGGCCAAGCGCCAGCGCCGCCGCGACGGCCGCGAGGCGGGCCGCCGCCGCGCCCCGATCCTGTCCGAGGCCGAGTTCCTGGCCCGCCGGGAGGCGGTCGAGCGCACGATGGTCGTCGCCGAGCACGGCGACTCCACCCAGATCGCGGTGCTGGAGGACGGCGTCCTCGTCGAGCACTTCGTGACGCAGTCGGGCTCCGGCTCGATCGTCGGCAACGTCTACCTCGGCCGCGTCCAGAACGTGCTGCCGAGCATGGAGGCCGCGTTCATCGACATCGGCCGCGGCCGCAACGCCGTGCTGTACGCCGGCGAGGTCGACTGGGACGCCGCCGGCCTGGAGGGCAAGGCCCGCAAGATCGAGCAGGCGCTCTCGACCGGCGACTCGGTGCTGGTGCAGGTCACGAAGGACCCGGTCGGGCACAAGGGCGCCCGGCTGACCACGCAGATCTCGCTGCCCGGCCGCTTCCTCGTCTACGTGCCCGCGGGCGGCGCCACCGGCATCTCCCGCAAGCTGCCGGAGAACGAGCGCCGTCGCCTGAAGGACATCCTCAAGCGGATCGTCCCGGAGGACGCGGGCGTCATCATCCGCACCGCCTCCGAGGGCATCGGCGAGGAGGAGCTGGGCCGCGACGTCGACCGCCTGAAGGCGCAGTGGGACGTCATCAAGGAGAAGGCCGCCGCCGGTTCCGGCAAGAAGGGCGGCGCGCCGACCATGCTCTACGAAGAGCCGGACCTGCTGGTCAAGGTCGTGCGTGACCTCTTCACCGAGGACTTCACCAAGCTGGAGATCCAGGGCAACCGCTCCTGGGAGACCATCAACGGCTACGTCAGCCACGTCGCGCCGGAGCTCACCGAGCGCCTCAAGCGCTACACCGGCACCGGTGACGCGTTCGCCGACCACCGGATCGACGAGCAGATCACCAAGGCCCTCGACCGCAAGGTCTGGCTGCCGTCGGGCGGTTACCTGGTCATCGACCGCACCGAGGCGATGACGGTGATCGACGTCAACACCGGCAAGTTCACCGGATCGGGTGGCAACCTCGAGGAGACGGTGACCCGCAACAACCTGGAGTCGGCGGAGGAGATCGTCCGCCAGCTCCGGCTGCGGGACATCGGCGGCATCATCGTGATCGACTTCATCGACATGGTGCTCGAGTCCAACCGCGAGCTGGTGCTGCGCCGCCTGACCGAGTGCCTCGGCCGCGACCGCACGCGCCACCAGGTCGCCGAGGTCACCTCGCTCGGCCTGGTGCAGATGACCCGCAAGAAGATCGGCACCGGCCTGCTGGAGGCGTTCTCGACGCCGTGCGAGCACTGCAAGGGCCGGGGCGTGCTCGTCTCGACCGAGGTGCAGCGCACGGGCGGCGGCTCGCACTCCCACGGCGGGAACGGCAACGGCAACGGCGGTGGCAACGCCGGCGGGGAGAAGAGCTCCCGCCGGTCGCGGGGCCGCGGCAAGGGCGAGGAGGCCGCCAAGGAGCAGGCCGAAGCCGCCAAGGCCGAGGTGCACGCGGTTCCGCCGCCGGAGCGGCGCGAGTCGATCGCGTCCGCGGTGGCGGCGGTGGCCAACGCCGCCAAGGCCGCCAAGGACCACGACCAGGGCGCCGTGAACGGCACCGGGCCCGCCCGGGAGCTGGCGGACGTCCCGGCGACCACGGAGGCGGACGAGACGCCGGTGGCGGCCGAGCCGCCCGCCGAGCCCGCCCAGGAGGTCGCCGGCACCCCGGTGACCACCGAAGCGGACGAGGCACCGGTGCCGCAGGACGAGGAGCCCGAGGTCGAGCGGACCCCGGCTCCGGAACCCGCGGAAGAGCCGGTCACGGCGTCTTCGGAGGCCGTGGAGCCGGTCGCCGACCCCGAGATCAGCGTGCCCGAACCGGCCGCGCGCTCCACCCGGCGCCGTCCGCGCCGGGCCGCGTCGCGCCCGGCGGGCCCGCCGGTGCACGCCTCCGACCAGAGCAAGTGAACGACTAGGGGGACCCCGGTGGTAACGCACCGGGGCACCCCACGTAACCTGTAGTACGGCCTGCCACCAGAGCAGGTCGCTGCGCGAGTCCAGGACCGCCGTCTCCACCAGGCGGGCCGGTCGCGCGGGCCCCCACCCATTGTCGAGTAATGCAGGAGACTTCCGTGTCGGCGTACGCGATCGTCAAGACCGGCGGCAAGCAGTACAAGGTGGCCGTCGGCGACGTCGTCGAGGTCGAGAAGCTCGAGGGCGAGCCGGGCACCGAGCACATCCTCCCCGCCGTTTTGTACGTCGACGGTGGCGAGGTCACCACGGACGCCGACGCGCTGGCGAAGGTCTCGGTCACCGGCAAGGTCGTCGAGCAGACCAAGGGTCCGAAGATCCGGATCCACAAGTTCAAGAACAAGACGGGCTACCACAAGCGCCAGGGTCACCGGCAGAAGCTGACCCGCGTCGAGGTCACCGCCATCTCCCTGTAAGGGCTTCTCCGGATCTTCGTTCTTCAGAAAGAGGACTGAGCTATGGCTCACAAGAAGGGTGCGTCCAGCTCCCGCAACGGTCGTGACTCGAACGCGCAGCGCCTCGGCGTCAAGCGCTTCGGCGGCCAGCAGGTCAACGCCGGCGAGATCCTGATCCGCCAGCGCGGCACCAAGTTCCACCCCGGCGTCAACGTCGGCCGTGGCGGCGACGACACGCTGTTCGCGCTGGCCACCGGTGCGGTCCAGTTCGGCGAGAAGCGTGGCCGCAAGACGGTCAACATCGTGCCGTCGGAAGCCTGATTCGGCTTCTTTCTAGACCTCTGACGAGGGGTGGGGCCGGAATATCCGGTGCCACCCCTCGTTTGTTTTGTTCGTAGCGTTTTCAGAAGACACTGTCGTTGAGTGAAGTGAGGCGAAGTCATGGCGTCCCGGTTCGTGGACCGCGCGGTCATCCACCTGACCGCCGGTGACGGGGGCAACGGCTGCGCCTCGGTGCACCGCGAGAAGTTCAAGCCCCTCGGCGGCCCGGACGGCGGCAACGGCGGCAACGGCGGTGACGTCCTGCTGGTCGTCGACCCGAACGTGCACACCCTGCTCGACTTCCACTTCCGCCCGCACGCCAAGGCGGGCAGCGGCAAGATGGGCCAGGGTGGCAACCGCGCGGGTGCCGCGGGGGAGACGCTGGTGATGAAGGTGCCGTCCGGCACCGTCGTGTTCACCGAGGACGGCGAGATGGTCGCCGACCTGATCGGCCCCGGCACCACGTTCGTCGCGGCGCAGGGCGGCCGCGGCGGCCTGGGCAACGCCGCGCTCGCGTCGAAGGCCCGCAAGGCCCCCGGGTTCGCACTGCTGGGCGAGCCGGGCGAAGCCCGCAACCTCGTGCTGGAGCTGCGCTCGGTCGCCGACGTCGGCCTGCTCGGGTTCCCGTCCGCCGGCAAGTCGTCGCTGATCTCGGTGCTGTCCGCGGCCAAGCCGAAGATCGCCGACTACCCGTTCACCACGCTGGTGCCGAACCTCGGCGTCATCACCGGCGGCGACACCGTGTTCACGATGGCCGACGTGCCCGGCCTGATCCCCGGCGCGTCCGAGGGCAAGGGCCTGGGCCTCGACTTCCTCCGCCACATCGAGCGCTGCGCGGTGCTGGTGCACGTCGTCGACTGCGCGACGCTGGAGCCGGGCCGCGACCCGCTGTCCGATGTGGACGCTCTCGAGGCGGAGCTGGCCAAGTACACCCCGGGGCTCGGTGGCAAGCTCGAGGAACGGCCGCGCGTGGTCGTCCTCAACAAGATCGACATCCCGGAGGCCGCCGAGCTCGCGGAGTTCGTCCGGCCGGAGTTCGAGGCCCGCGGTCTCCGCGTCTTCGAAGTCTCGACCGCTTCCCGGAAGGGCCTGCGCGAGCTGACGTTCGCGTTGGCCGCGGTCGTCGAGGAGTACCGCGAGGCGCAGCCGGTGCTGGAGCCGGAGAAGATCGTCCTGCGGCCGCTGGCCGTCGACGACTCCGGGTTCACCGTCGAGGTCGACCCCGAGGAGGTGGGCGCGTTCATCGTGCGCGGCTCCCGCCCGGAGCGGTGGATCCGCCAGACGAACTTCGGCAACGACGAGGCCGTCGGCTACCTCGCCGACCGCCTCAACCGCCTCGGCGTCGAGGACGAGCTGGCGAAGCTCGGCGCGAAGCCGGGCAGCCCGGTCACGATCGGCGACGTCCAGTTCGAGTGGGAGCCGTCGACGCCTTCGGTGGCGGTCCACCTGTCCGGCCGCGGGACCGACGTCCGGCTGGAGCGCACCGACCGCGTCGGCGCGGCTGAGCGCAAGGAAGCCCGCCGGATCCGGCGCGACGGCACCGGTGAGGACGACGACCTGGACCTCGACGCGTGAGCGGCACGCGCGAAGCGATCGCTCTTGCTCGCCGGTTGGTGGTCAAGGTCGGCTCGTCGGCGCTGACCACGGCGGGCAGCGGCCTCGACGCGGCCCGCTTGGACGCGCTGGTCGACGCGATCGCCGAACGCGTGTCCCGCGACGCGCAGATCGTGCTGGTGTCCTCGGGCGCGATCGGCGCCGGCCTCGCCCCGCTTTCCCTGGGCAAGCGGCCCCGCGACTTGGCGACCCAGCAGGCGGCGGCGAGCGTGGGGCAGCTGGCGCTGGCGCACGCGTACGCGGAGTCGTTCGGCCGGTATTCGCTGACGGTCGGCCAGGTGCTGCTGACTTCGGACGACGTCGTCCGCCGGTCGCACTACCGCAACGCGCAGCGCACGTTCTCGCGGCTGCTGGCGCTGGGCGCGGTCCCGGTGGTCAACGAGAACGACACGGTGGCAACGGAGGAAATCCGCTTCGGCGACAACGACCGCCTGGCGGCCCTGGTGGCGCATTTGATCGGCGCGGACGCGCTGGTGTTGCTGTCCGATGTGGACGGTCTGTACGACGGAGACCCCCGCGACGGCGCCACCCGCAAGCTGACGGAAGTCCTGTCGGAGTCCGATGTGGACGGAATTTCGGTCGGCATGTCCAGCTCGGGTCTGGGCACGGGCGGCATGGTGTCCAAGCTGGCGGCGGCCCGAACGGCGGCGGGAGCGGGCATCCCGGTGCTGCTGGCGGCGGCCTCGGAAGCGTCGGCGGCGCTGACCTCGGCGTCCCCGGGAACAGCGTTCGCCCCGGCGGACACGCGCTTGTCGGCCCGCAGGTTCTGGCTGGGCTACGCGGCGGACACAACGGGAACGCTCCGCCTGGACGACGGCGCGGTGACAGCGGTGGTCCGCCGCCGCAGGTCCCTGCTGGCGGCGGGGATAACGGGCGTTTCAGGCGAGTTCCAGGCGGGCGACGTGGTCGACTTGGTGGACGCGAAGGACCGCCCGGTGGCCCGCGGAGTGGTGGCGTTCGACGCGACGGAGCTTCCGGAGCTGATCGGCAGGTCGTCACACGAGCTCCCGGAGGAGCAGCGGCGAGAGGTCGTCCACGCCGACGACCTGGTCCCGCTGCGCCGCTGACTCGCTCCCCAGCCGGAGCTTTCACGTGAAAGCTCCGCCCGCCGTCACCCCGGCCAGACCGGCCGGCCACCTCAGGCGGCCCGCCGCCTTGGCCCCGAACGGCACTTTCACGTGAAAGTGCCGCCCGTCGTCGGCCCGGCGCGGAGCTTTCGTAGGGAAAGCTCCGCCCAGTGCCAAGCCTGTCCGGAGCTTTCACGTGAAAGCTCCGCCCGACCTCAGCCCAGTGAGACGAGCCGGGCGCCGCCGTCGGCTTCCAGCACCGTTCCGGTCAGGTTCCGGTTCGTTGCCGCCAGCGTCACCACCTCCGCGACATCGTCCGCCGTCGCCACGCGGCGCGCCGGGATCGAAGCCGCCGTCTGGGCGAAGAACCCCTCCCGCACCTCCGCCGGAAAGCCGCTCCACCACGCCGTGTCCACCACCCCCGGCGAAACCGCGTTCACCCGCCGCGGCGCCAGCTCCACCGCCAACGGCTTGACCAGCGCCTCGATCGCGGCGTTCAGCGCGCCGATCCCCGCCGTGCCCGCCATCGCCGCCCGGGCCGTGATCGCGCTCAGCAGCGTGATCGACCCGTCCGCGGCCAGGTGCGGCAGGACCGCCTGGACCGTGGTCAGGTGCGCCCAGAACTTCGCGTCGAAAGCCCGCCGCAACATCGCCAGGTCCAGCGAATCGATCGGCCCCATGCCTTCCGCGCCGGACAGGCTCACCACCAGCACGTCGACCGTCCCCAACGACGAGGCCAGTGCGCCCATCGCCGTCGGGTCGCCGCCGTCCGCCTGGTGCCCGGTCAGCGATGGGTCGGTCGCGGCCACGTCGTCCAAGCGCTCCTTGCCCCGTCCGGTGATGTGGACGGTGTACCCCCGCTCGTGCAGCCGCCGCGCGGTCGCCAGGCCGATACCCGAAGTGCCGCCGGCGACGAGTGCGATGCTCATGCTTGTTCCCCATTTCGAACCGGTACGTCTCGTTTCGAAATCGACGCTACCATCGGATCCCATGACCGACCAGTCCCGCCCCGGCCGCAAGCGCAGTGAGCAGAGCCGGCTGGCGATCCTCGCCGCCACGCTCGACCTGGTCGCGGAGGCGGGCTACGGCACGCTGACCGTCGAAGGCATCGCCGCGCGCTCCGGCGTCGGCAAGCAGACGATCTACCGCTGGTGGCCGTCGAAGGCCGACGTCCTCCTCGACGCGCTCGCGACGAAGGCCGACCTGCAGATCCCGATCTCCGACGAGGGATCGTTCCGCACGGACCTCGAGAACTTCCTGGACAGCACGTTCGAACTGGGGGAGAAGAACCAGGTCGCGGACACGCTCCGGGCGCTGATGGCGCAGGCGCAGATCGACCCGGAGTTCGGCAAGCGCTTCCGCGACGACTTCCTGTACCGCCGGCGCGAAGCGCTGGGCACGATCGTCGACCGCGCCCGCGAGCGCGGCGAACTGCCCGCGGGCGTCGCGCCCGGCACGGTCATCGACGTCGTGTTCGGCACGCTCTGGTACCGGCTCCTCGCGACGCGGGAGCCGATCGGCCGCGGCCTGGCCGGTGAACTGGTGACGCTGCTAGCGGATCACGGCGCCTCGACCGCCGAAATCCGGTAGCGTGCCACCGACGCGTCGAGAATCCGCGCCGCCTGCTCGTTCGACGGCCCGGCCCCGCGGAAGCGCTCGAGGTCCTCATCGGACTCCCAGCGCTCGTACACCGTGATCCGGCCGGGGTCGAGCAGGTCGGCACCCAGCGCGTACTCCAGGCAGCCGGGCGCTTCCCGCGCGAGCCGGACGGCTTCGGCGCACCCGGCGAGGTAGGCGTCACGCTCTTCGGGAGCGACAGCGAGCCAGCCGGCGACGATGATCACGACGCGATCCGGTCCGCTTTGATCGTGAGCAGCAGCCGCGTCTGGTCGCGCCCGCCCCACCACGGGTACGGGCCGCCGAGGTAGCGCTGCGCCAGCTGTTCGATGTGCTCGACGGCGCCGTCCTCGGTCATGTCGAGCACGCGCCCGCGGATCGCGTAGTAGCGCGACGGCCGGTCGCGGTCGGCGACGTTGAGCGCCACCCGCGGGTCACGCGCGATGTTGCGCTGCTTCTGGTGCCCCAGCACGGTGTTGACGAGGATGTGCGTGCCATCGGTGTCGACCCAGGTCTGGGTGAGCTGCGGCGAGCCGTCCGGCATCAGCGTCGACAGGAAGCAGAGGCTGGGCTCGCGGAGGAGAGCGAGCAGGTCGCCGGGCAGTTCCACAGTGGTCTCCCGCTAGAGCTGGTCGGGCGCTTCGATGCCGAGCAGGGAAAGCCCGAGCGCGAGCGTGTGCGACGTCAGCGTAGTCAACCTCAGCCGCGACGCGCGCAGCGACGCCGAAGGCGCCTTCAGGACCGGACATTCCTCGAAGAACCGGGAAAACGCGACCGCCGTCTCGTACAGATACGTACACAGCTTGTGTGGTGCGTACGCGCTTGTCGCAGCCTTCAGTGCTTCGCCGAACCTGAGCAGCTTCAGCGCCAATGCCCGTTCCGCCGGCGCTTCCAGCAGGATCTCCGCACCGTCGGGCCAGCCGCCCGCCTTGCGGAGGATGGACCGCGTCCGCGCGTGCGCGTACTGCAGGTACACCGAGGTGTTGCCCTCCTTGGCCAGCATCCGGTCCCACGCGAAGACGTAGTCGCGTTCGCGATCGCCGGACAGGTCGGCGTACTTGACCGCGCCGATGCCGACCGCCCGCGCGACTTCGGCCTGCCCGGCCGCGTCGAGCTCACTGCGTTCGGCGACGACGGCCGCGGCCTGCGAGACGGCTTCGCTGAGCAGGTCGGCCAGCTTGACCGTCTCGCCGGAGCGGGTTCGCATGGTCTTGCCGTCGGCGCCCAGCACCGTCCCGAAGCCGATGTGCTCGGCGTGCCCGGTGAGCCAGCCGGCGGCGCGGCAGACGGCGAACACCATCGCGAAGTGCTGCGCCTGCGGAGCCCCGACGACGTAGAGCAGATCGGTCGCGCCGCGCTCGGCCGTCCAGTAGCGGGCGGTGGCCAGGTCGGTCGCCGCGTAACCGTAACCGCCGTCGCGTTTCCGGACGATCAGCGGCAGCCGGTCACCCTCGCGGTTGCGGAACCCGTCGGGGAACACGCAGACCGCGCCGTCGCTGATCTCGGTCAGCCCGGCTTTCTCGAGGTCGTCGACCACCGCGGCGAGGTACGGGTTGTAGAAGCTCTCGCCGTAGATGTCCTTGTCCGTCAGCGAAATCCCGAGCAGCGCGTAGACCTCGTTGAAGTGCCGCGTCGACTCGGCGATCAGCTCCCGCCAGACGCCGAGCGTCTCTTCGTCGCCGCTTTGCAGCAGGACCACCCGTTCGCGCGCACGAGTGGCGAACGCGTCGTCGGTGTCGAACTTCCGGCGCGCTTCGCGGTAGAAGGCGTCGAGGTCGGCGATGGCGCTCCGGCCGGCCGAGACGTCGAGCAGGTGCTCGATGAGCATGCCGAACGGCGTGCCCCAGTCGCCGAGGTGGTTGTGCGGCAGCACTTCGTGCCCGGCGAACCGCAGCAGGCGGGCGAGCGCGTCGCCGATGACCGTCGTGCGCACGTGCCCGACGTGCATCTCCTTGGCGACGTTCGGGCTGCTGTAGTCCAGCGCGATCCGCCGCGGCGCCGGGGTTTCCGGCACCCCGAGACGCGGGTCGCCGAGCAGCGCGGCGGTCCGGCTTTCGAGCCATTCCTTGCGCAGCACGAAGTTGAGGAACCCGGGCCCGGCGACCTCGGGCGGATCGGCGACGCCGTCGAGCTCCAGCGCCCCGGCGATCAGCCCGGCGACTTCACGCGGCGGACGGCCGAGCCGTTTGCCCAGGCTCATCGCGAGGTTGGCCTGGTAGTCGACGCCCTCGCGCGGCGACGCCTGGACCAGCGCCTGCTCCGGCGTCAGTTCGACGTCCAGTGCCCGGCCGGCGGCGGCCACCACGCGGCGCGCCAGCTCCTCGGTAACGTCGGCGGTCTGCTGCACGGTGTCCCTCCTTCGGCTCGGTCGCGGAATCCGCAGCGTAGCGAGCGTGACCGGCCGGTGACGAAGGGTTTACCGCAGTTCGCTGCCCTTCGTTTCGGGCAGCGTGAGGATGACGGCGAACGCGATCGCCGCGCCCACCGCGACGTACCAGAAGTAGAGCGTTTGCGAGACCGTGCCGAAGAGCGTGATGAGCAGCGGCGCGGTACCGCCGAAGACCGCGACGGTCAGGTTGTACCAAGCGCCGATCCCCAGCCCCCGCAGTTCGGTGGGGAACAGCTCGCTCATGATGGCCGGCGCGATCGACGTCATCGCCGTGTACAGCCCGAGCCCGACGCAGAACACCACGAGCAGCCCGCCGACGTTCGGGCCGATCAAAGTGGACAGCGGCACGACGACCACCGCGGTCACCCCGGACCACACCAGCAGCTGCGGCTTCCGCCCGGCCCGGTCGGCGAGCGCACCCATCGGGTACTGCAACGCGATGAACAACGCCGTGCCGACCGACAGCGCGAGGAAGACCGCGTCGGCGTCCGCGTGCCGGTTCTTCACCGCGAACGACGTCAGCGCGCTGAAGAACGTGTAGTAGCAAAGCGTCGAGAGCATCGTGAAGCCGACGAGCCTGCCGACGGCCTTGGGGTGGTGCGTCAGCGTCGTCAGCAGTGGCCGTTCGAGCTTGCGCGCCTTGGTCTTCGTCTGTTCGAACAGCTCGGTCTCGGCGAGACTCCGGCGCAGCCACAGCCCGACCAGGCCGAAGACGCCGCCCAGCAGGAACGGCAGCCGCCAGCCCCAGGACGCGAGCTGCGCTTTGTCCAGCGCCCGGGCCAGGACGAACCCGAGCACGGTCGCGACCAGCACGGCCGACCCGGTCGAGATGTAGAAGAACGCCGAGTACCGGCCGCGACGCTCCGGCGGCGCGATCTCACCCAGGTAGGCCGACGCGTTCGACACCTCGCCGCCGAGCGACAGCCCCTGCGCGATGCGGGCGAGCAGCAGCAGGATCGGCGCGAGCCAGCCGACTTGCGAGAACGTCGGCAGCAGCCCGATCGCCACCGACCCGCCCGCCATGAGCAGGATGGTGAGGATCATGGCCGGCTTCCGGCCGCGCGTGTCCGCGAAGCGCCCGAGCAGGACCCCGCCCAGCGGGCGGAAGAAGAACGCGAGCGCGTAGGTGGCGAACGTGTTGATCAGGGCCAGGGTGTCGTTCCCGGCGGGGAAGAACGCGCCGGCGAAGTAGATGCTGAACGTCGCGTAGATCGTCCAGTCGAACCACTCCAGCGCGTTGCCCGCGCTCGCCGCGAACAGCTTGCGCACCGGCAACCGGTGCCGCTGGGTTGCCTGAACGGTGGACTCGGTCATGGCGGCCTCCACGTCACCCGAAGGTGGAACGGGACTTTGCCACATCCGTTCGCGGTTCGAAAGGTTCTGACCGTCCTCCCTTCTCCTAAGCCGTGCTGGCCAGCGCGAACGGCAGGACCGCGGGCGCCCCGGCCCGCCGCAGCAGGCGCGCGGCCAGCGTCATCGTCCAGCCCGTGTCGATGACGTCGTCCACCAGCAGCACCGGTCCGGCCGGCAGGATCCCCGCGAGGTCGGCCGGCATGCTCAGCCGCCGCCACAGGTCCGCCAGCCGTTGCGCGCTGTTCGCCTGACGCGGCGGCGGGCCGTCCGCGTCGAGCGCGCCGAGGAAGTCGAGCCTGCCGACCTCGGCCAGCCGCGTCGCCAGGCTGTAGACCAGCTGCGGCCGCGTCGACGACGGCACCGCCACCACCGCGACCGGCCGCTCCGCCCACTGCCACCCGGCGAGCACCTGCACGCAGGCCTTGAACACCGAGTCCGGCACCTCGGCGTCCTTGGCCTGGGGACCGACCAGCTCCCGCAGCCGGTTGCCCCACCCGACGTCGGTGAGCCGCCCGAGCACCTGGCCCGGCTCGGCCTGGTCGTCGGCCCCGATCCGGCCGGAGACCGGAACGTCCAAAGAGGACATTCCGGTGGGCCACTGCTTCCGGGGCGCGACTTCGACGCCCGGACGCTGCAGCCGTTCGCGGGTCGCCTCGGCGACGTCGTCGGACACCGACGTGTCCCAGTGCCGGCCGGTGCAGTTGTCGCACCGCCCGCACGGCGCCGCCTCGGGGTCGTCCAGCTGGCGCCGCAGGTATTCCATCCGGCAGCCGTCGGTGGCCAGGTAGCCGAGCATCGCCTCCTGCTCGCGTTCGCGGGCTTCCGCGACCCGCCGGTACCGCTCGCGGTCGTACTCCCAGTCTTCGCCCGTGCTCGTCCAGCCGCCCTTGACGCGCCGCACCGCGCCGTCGACGTCGAGCACCTTGAGCACCATTTCCAGCCGGGACCGGGAAAGCTCGACCGACGGCTCGAGCGCGGCGGTCGACAGTGGACGGTCGGCGTAGGCGAGCGTGTTCAGCACCTGCGTCACCCGCAGCTCGTCGGGGAAGGCGAGCGAGCCGAAGTACGCCCAGATCGCCCGGTCCTCCTCGCCGGGCAGCAGCACGACCTCGGCGCGTTCCACACCACGCCCGGCGCGGCCGACCTGCTGGTAGTAGGCGATCGGCGAGGACGGCGCCCCGAGGTGCACGACGAACCCGAGGTCGGGCTTGTCGAACCCCATGCCCAGCGCCGACGTCGCGACCAGGGCCTTGACGCGGTTGCCGAGCAGGTCGTCCTCGGCCGCCTGCCGGTCGGCCGGGTCGGTCTTGCCGGTGTAGGCCGCCACCGGGTAGCCGCGGTCCTTCAGCAGCGACGCGACGTCGTGCGCCGCCGCCACGGTCAGGCAGTAGATGATCCCCGAGCCCGGCAGCTCGGCCAGGTGGTCGGCGAGCCACGCCAGCCGCGCCTGCGACGTCGGCAGCCGGCACACCGACAACCGCAGGCTCTCCCGGTCGAGGGTGCCGCGCAGCACGAGCGTGTCGGTGCCCGTGCCGAGGCCCAGCTGCTCGGCGACGTCGGTGACCACGCGGTCGTTCGCGGTCGCCGTGGTCGCCAGCACCGGCACACCCTCGGGCAGGTCGCCCAGCAGCGTGCGCAGGCGCCGGTAGTCCGGCCGGAAGTCGTGCCCCCAGTCGGAGATGCAGTGCGCTTCGTCGACCACCAGCAGCCCGGTGCTCGCGGTCAGCTTCGGCAGCACGTTGTCGCGGAAGTCCGGGTTGTTCAGCCGTTCGGGGCTGACCAGCAGGACGTCCACCTCGCCGGCCGCGACCGCCGCCTGGACCTGGTCCCACTCCTGCGGGTTCGCCGAGTTCATCGTCGCCGCGTGGATCCCGGCCCGCGCCGCCGCCGAGATCTGGTTGCGCATCAGGGCGAGCAGGGGCGAGACGATGACCGTCGGCCCGCTGCCCTGTTCGCGCAGCAACGCCGTGGCCAGGAAGTACACCGCCGACTTGCCCCAGCCGGTGCGCTGCACGACCAGCGCGCGGCGTCGTTGCGCGACGAGGGCCTCGATGGCCGTCCACTGGTCTTCGCGCAGCTTCGCCGAGTCGCCGGCCAGTGCCCGGAGGAGGGTCTCGGCGCGGTCGCGGAGGGCTGGGGTGGTGCTGGTCGTGTCCACGTCCCCACGTCTACCCCATGGCACCGACGAACCGGGAATCGGCGGCGTCGCGAACGGACCGTTCGCGACGAATACGGGCCGTTATGTGACCTGAATCACAACTCTTGCCCGGTCGGGCGAGGTGCCCCACAGCAGCCGGTCGAGCGGCCCTCGGCTGTATAGGCTCTCCGGTCATGTCACCACGGCGGATCGGGGTCATGGGCGGCACGTTCGACCCCGTGCACCACGGCCACCTCGTCGCGGCCAGCGAGGTCCAGTCCCGGTTCGGGCTCGACGAAGTGATCTTCGTCCCCACCGGACAGCCCTGGCAGAAGACCAGCCGGCAGGTGACCAAGGCCGAGGACCGCTACCTGATGACGGTCATCGCGACCGCGTCCAACCCGGTGTTCTCGGTCAGCCGCGTCGACATCGACCGCGGCGGCCAGACCTACACCGTCGACACGCTGCGCGACCTGCACGCCGAGTACCCCGACGACCAGCTCTTCTTCATCACCGGCGCCGACGCGCTCGAGCAGATCCTCACCTGGCACAAGGCCGACGAGCTGTTCGACTTCGCGCACTTCATCGGCGTCACGCGGCCCGGCTACCGGCTGAACTCGCACCACCTGCCCAGCGGCAAGGTGAGCCTCGTCGAGGTCACCGCGATGGCGATCTCCTCGACCGGCTGCCGCGACCGCGTCGAACGCGGGGAGCCGGTCTGGTACCTCGTGCCCGACGGCGTCGTCCGCTACATCGCGAAGAAGGATCTCTACCGGAAGAGCGACTGAAGGGCCCCTGGTCGCGGCGGGTACTCTTCTCGGGCGAACCCGATCTGAGAAGGAGCACCGTGGCAGCCACGTCCGAGGCACGAGAGCTGGCCGTAGCGGCCGCACACGCGGCGGCGGACAAGAAGGCCAGCGACGTCGTCGTGCTGGACGTGTCCGAGCAGCTCGTCATCACCGACGCCTTCGTCATCGCCTCCGCGTCCAACGAGCGCCTGGTCGGCGCCATCGTCGACAACGTCGAGGAGAAGCTGCGGGAGAGCGGGCACAAGCCGGTCCGCCGCGAAGGCGCCCGCGAAGGGCGCTGGGTCCTGCTCGACTACGTCGACGTCGTCGTGCACGTCCAGCACGTCGAAGAGCGCTCGTTCTACGGCCTCGAGCGGCTGTGGAAGGACTGCCCGCGCATCGAGGTGGCCGGACTCGAGGAGCCACCCGCCGACGAGGACCCGGACGTCCCGTGAGCCCGCGGCGGCTCGTGCTCTGGCGCCACGGCGAGACGGACTACAACGCCGCCGGGCGGATGCAAGGCCACCTGGACTCGGCGCTGACCCCGCGGGGCTGGAACCAGGCCCGGTTCGCCGTCCCCGCGCTGGCCCGGTTCTCCCCGGACCTCGTGATCGCGTCCGACCTGCGCCGCGCCACCGACACGGCCACCGTGCTCACCGACGCGATCGGCGTCCCGCTGCGGATCGACAAGCGGCTGCGCGAGACGCACCTCGGCGAGTGGCAGGGCATGACCGGCGCCGAGGTCGACGAGGCCTACCCCGGTGAGCGCGCCCGCTGGCGCCGCGACGCGACCTGGGCGCCGCCGGGCGGCGAGAACCGCCTCGACGTCGCCGACCGCGCGAGCGAAGTCGTCACCGACCTGCAGCAAGCCAACTCCGACGCGGGCGAGACCGTGTTGCTGGCCGCGCACGGCGGGCTGATCACGGCGCTCACCGCGCACCTGCTGAACCTGCCGGTGGAGACCTGGCCGTCGCTGGGCGGGATCTCGAATTGCCACTGGGTCGAGCTGGGAGCACGCGACGGGAAGTGGCGGATGCTGGCCTACAACGCGGGGATGCACGGCTAGCCGATGGGGCCGCGCCTGCTCGTGTTCGGCGATTCGCTGAGCTTTCACGGTCCCGAAGGACCCTGTGCCGCCGACGAACCACGGCTGTGGCCCAACGTCGCCGCCGCCGCGTTGGGCGGCACCGCCGACCTGGTCGCCGGGATCGGCTGGACCGCGCGTGACGTCTGGTGGTCGCTGACCGGCGACCCGCGCGTGTGGGCCGACCTGCACCACGTCGACGCGGTCGTGCTGGCGGTCGGCAGCATGGACACGCTGCCCTCGCCGTTGCCGACCTACCTGCGCACCGGGTTGAAGTACCTGCGGCCCGACCCCGTGCGGCGCGTGGTGCGCAAGGCCTACCTCGCCGCGCAGCCACGGCTTTCCGTCGCCTTCCGCGGCCGTCCCGTGGTGCTGCCGGCCAAGCTCACCGTGCAGTACCTCGACACGGCCGTCGGCGCGCTGCGGGTCCTGCGGCCCGGGCTGCCGATCTACGGGTGGCTGCCGTCGGTGCACCGGGCCGCGGCCTACGGCGGCGTGCACACCGCGCGGCTGGCCGCGGAGGCCGCCATGAAGGCCTGGGGCGCCCGGGCGGGAGTTCCGTTGCTGGACCTGGAAGCCGTCGTCGGGGACCACGTCCTGAGCGGCGAGGGCAACCCGGACGGCATGCACTGGGGCTGGAAGGGGCACGCCGCGGTGGGCGACGCGATGTCCGTGTTGCTGGCGCCGGAGCCGGCCCCCGGCCACGTAGGCTGACGGCGTGTCGGTCGCCGTAGTCACGGATTCCACCGCCCACCTGCCGGAGGGCTTCGCCGAACGGCACGCGGTCCGGGTGGTGCCGTTGCACGTCCTGGTCGACGGTGTGGTCTCCCTCGATGGCATCGAGACGGGCCCGGCGGCGGTCGCCGAGGCGATGAGCCAGCGCAAGATCGTCACGACGTCGCGGCCGACGCCCACCGAGTTCGTGAAGGAGTACCGCGCGGCGCTGGCCGAAGGCGCCGACGCGATCGTTTCCGTGCACCTCTCACGCGAGCTGTCGGGCACCTGGGAAGCGGCGGTGCTGGCGGCGCAGGAAGTCGGGCCGGACCGGGTCCGCGTGGTCGACTCGCGCACGACCGCGATGGGCCTGGGGTTCGCCGCGCTGCACGCCGCTTCGGCTGCCTCCGCAGGCGCCGGCGCGGCCGAGGTCGAGGCCGCGGCGGTGACCGCCGCCGGCTGCTCGTCGACGCTGTTCGTCGTGGAAACCCTGGACCACCTGCGCCGCGGCGGCCGGATCGGCCCGGCCGCGGCGCTGCTCGGCACGGCCCTGGCGGTGAAGCCGGTGCTGCACATGTCGGACGGCCGGATCCTGCCGCTGGAGAAGGTCCGCACCATGAACCGGGCGCTCGCGCGGCTGGTCGAGCTGGCCGCGAAGGCCGCCGAGGACGACGACGTCGAGCTCGCCGTCCACCACCTCGCGTCGCCGGAGCGGGCGGTCGAGCTGGCGAACCGGCTGGAAGAGGCGGTGCCGCGCTCGGCGGGGTGCGTGGTCTCCGAGCTGGGCGCGGTGATCGGGGCGCACACCGGGCCCGGTGTGCTCGGGGTGGTCGTCCAGCGGACGGTCCCGCCCCGGCGCTAGCCGCCGAACCCTCCAGCATGCCACCCGGGTACGACGGAAACGGCCGTTCCCGGGCCGGGCCGGGTGGATCCGTCCACATCACCCCGGTTGTCCACAGGACGCGGCGGCACCCCTGTCGGACGCCTCCCCGCGGGCCCTAACGTCGATCGTGTGTTCGAGCAGCCCGCCCGGGATCCGGGCCCTCCCGTCAACGACCGGCTCGCCTGGCTGGCCGACCAGCTCTCGCCCGATGCGAGCACGGTCGGGCCCGGCGGCCGGCTGGTCCGGCGCTGGCTACCGGGCGGATCGGCCGGTCCCGGCCGCCGCCGGTGGGCGCTCGCCGGCGTCCTCGCGGCGGTCGTGGTGATCGTCCTCGGCTCGGTCGCGCTCCTCGGCGGCCGTCCGGCGCCCGAGTCACCGCCCGCGTTGCCGAGCGCGAAACCGGCGAGCGAGGCCTCGGCCCGGGCCGCACCCCAGGCCGGTCTCGTCGTCAGCGTGATCGGCCGCGTCCGGTCGCCCGGCCTGGTCACCGTGGTCCAGGGCGCCCGGGTCGCGGACGTGCTGCGGGCGGCGGGCGGCGCCGAACCCGGCGCGGACCTGAGTTCGCTGAACCTCGCCCGCCGCGTGACGGACGGGGAGCAGCTCGCGGTCGGCATCCCGGCTCCCGCCGCGGCGACGGCCGGTGCCCCGGCGGGCGCCAAGGTCGACCTCAACGCCGCGAGCGCGGACCAGCTGGACACGCTGCCGGGCGTCGGCGCGGTGACGGCCCAGCGGATCGTCCAGTGGCGCACCGAGCACGGCGGCTTCACGAAGGTGGAGCAGTTGCGCGAGGTCAGCGGCATCGGGGAAAGCAAGTTCGAGCGTCTGCGGGAGCAGGTGATGGTCGGATGAGCGCCCTGCCCACGACCGACACCCGGCAGGACATGCGGCTGGTGCCGGCGGCGCTGGCGTGCTGGCTCGCCGCACTCGGCGGTCTCCTGCTGGGCTGGTGGACGGCCGTCGCCGTCGGCCTCGCTTCGGCGGTGCTCGCCGGGCTGGTGCTCTGGCGGGCGCGCGACCGTCCCCGGGCACTCGGTGCGGCCGCGGCCCTGCTGGTGCTGGGACTCGTCGCCGCGGGTCCGGTCGCCTGGCGGATCCGGGAGGCGCAGCGCGACGACCTCCGCGCCGCCGCGGCCGACGGGCTGCCCGCGGTGCTCCGGGTCGTCGTCTCCGAACGCCCGAAGCCCGTCCGCGGCGCGGGGTATGCCGACCAGCAGGCCGGTGCCCGGTCGGTGGTGCTGACGGCCGACGTCCGCACGGCGTCGGTCGACGGCCGGCCGGTCACGTCGTCGGGGCGCGTCCTGCTGCTGGCGCCGGTCGCGCAGTGGGCGGCGCTGTTGCCGGGTCAGGACGTGACGGCGACGGGCCTGCTGATGCCGCCGCGCGGCGCGGACCTGACCGTCGCGGTGCTGTCCGTGCGCGGACCGCCGGGCGAACCGGGCCCGGCGCCGTGGTGGCAGCGGACCGCGGCCGAGCTGCGCGCCGGGCTCCACGACCTGTGCCAGGTCCTGCCGGACGAACCCGCCGGCCTGCTGCCGGGCCTGGTCCTGGGTGACACGAGCGGGTTGTCGCCGCGGGTCGAGCAGGAGTTCGTCACCGCCGGTCTCGCCCACCTGACGGCGGTCAGCGGCGGCAATCTCGCCGTGGCGTCCGGCGCCGTCCTGCTCCTGCTGCGCCTGCTTCGGTGCGGGCCGCGGACTTCGGCGGTGGCCGCGGGCGGGTGCCTGGCCGGATTCCTCGTCCTGGTCGGCCCGGAGCCGAGCGTGCTGCGGGCGGGCGTGATGGCGGCGGTCGCGTTGCTGGCCTTGGCGCTGGGCCGGCGCGGGTCGGCGCTGCCGGCGTTGGCGTTCGCGGTGTGCGTGCTGGTGGTGACGGATCCGGCGATGGCCACGGACTTCGGGTTCGCGCTGTCGGTGTTCGCCACCGCCGGGCTGGTCCTGATCGCGCCCCGCTGGGCCGCCGCGCTGGTGCGCCGCGGCGTCCCGCCGGGGTTCGCCGAAGGGCTGGCGATCCCGTTGGCGGCCTTCCTGGTGACGGCGCCGGTCCTCGCGGGCATGGCGGGCACGGTGAGCCTGGTTTCGGTGCTCACCAACGTCCTCGCCGCGCCCGTGGTGGCCCCGGCGACGGTGCTCGGCGTGCTGGCGACGGTGGTCGGCCCCTGGTGGCCGGGTGCCGGGAAGGTCCTGGTGCACCTGGCCGACCCGGAGGCCCGGTGGCTGATCACGGTGGCGCGGCACGGCGCGCGGGCACCCGGCGCGGTCGTCGCCTGGCCCGGCGGCTGGGCGGGCGGGCTGCTGGCCGCCGCGGTGCTCGGGGTGCTCGTGCTGGCCGCCCGGCACCGGCGTGTGCGGCTGGTGATGGCGGTGCTGGTGGTCGGCGCGCTGCTGGTGTTCGTGCCGGTCCGGGTGATCGCGCCGGCGTGGCCACCGCACGACTGGGCGATGGTCGAGTGCGACGTCGGCCAGGGTGACGCGGTCGTGCTGGCGACGGCGGAGCCGGGGCGGGCCGTGGTCGTGGACACCGGCCCCGAGCCGGGGCCGGTGGACGAGTGCCTGCACCGGCTCGCCGTCGAGCGGATCCCGTTGCTGGTGCTGAGCCATCTGCACGCGGATCACATCGGCGGGCTCGCGTCGGTCTTCGACGGCCGGTCGGTCGGCGCGGTCGCCGTCGGTCCGGGGCGGGCCCCGGAGTGGGCGTGGCGCCAGGTCGCGGCGGAGGCGAGGAAGCAGGAGGTGCCGCTGGTGGAGCTGAACCCGGGGGAGCGGATGGACTGGCCCGGCCTGACGCTCGACGTACTCGGCCCGCGATATGTGCCCGCCCGCACGGCGGGTCCGCAGGACGGCACGACGATCAACAACAGCTCGGTGGTCCTGCGAGCGCAGACCCCGGCGGGCCGGGTGCTCCTGACCGGCGACGTCGAGCTGGCGGCCCAGTCGGACCTGCTGGCCGACGTCGGTGATCTGAAAGCGGAGGTGCTGAAGGTGCCACACCACGGTTCGCGCTACTCGTCGCCGGCGTTCCTCGCGGCGGTGGCGCCGCGGGTGGCGTTGGTCAGCGTGGGCGCGGGCAACACGTACGGCCACCCGAGCAAGTCCACAATGGACACATTGGGCGCGCTGGGCGCGCTGGTCACCCGAACCGACGTGGACGGCGACACGGCGGTGGTCGCCGGAACGGCGATCGTCCGCCGAGGCGAGCCGCGAGGCCCGCCCCGCCGGTGAGTCCGGATCGGCGCGGGTTGTCGGTGCAGTTGCGAGTGCCGAGGCAAATCGCGAGTTTCGTCCCGGCGCCAAGGCCGGGCAGGCTTGGGGTTGTGGTGGTGTGGCGGGAGGCGCCGAAGCTGCCGGGATCCTGGCCGTCGGGCGAGAGTGCGCCCGCTGCCCGCTGCCCGCTGCCCGCTGCCCGCCGCCGGACGCGGGGCGAGCACTTGGCTCGCCCCGGCCACCGGGCCGAGTGCGGTCGGTGGCGGGTAGTCCCGTGGCCGCCGGCCGTCCTGCGTGATCGCCCAACTGGCGCGCCGGTCGGGGCGAGCCGGCTGCTTGCGACCGGAAGCCGGGGCGGGCACGTGGCCCGCCCCGGCGGGACGTCAGTAGCCGAGTGCCTCGTTCACCGCGGCGGCCGACGGCGGCACGGTCGCCTTCGGGCCGATGTGGTTCTCGACCGCGTCTAGGGTCTTGAGGCCGTCGCCGGTGATCAGGAGGACCGTCTCGGCGTCCGGGTCGAGCTTGCCCGTCTCGACGAGCTTCTTCGCCGTGGCCACGGTGACCCCGCCGGCCGTCTCGGTGAAGATGCCCTCGGTGCGGGCCAGCAGCCGGATGCCTTCGACGACCTCTTCGTCGGTGACGTCCTCGATCGCGCCGCCGGTGCGGTTGACGATGTCGAGGACGTACGGGCCGTCGGCCGGGTTGCCGATCGCCAGCGAGCGGGCGATCGTGTCCGGCTTCACCGGCTGGACCACGTCCTGGCCGGCGCGGAACGCGGCCGACACCGGCGAGCAGCCGGTCGCCTGCGCGCCGAACACCTTGTACGGGCTGGCGTCCACGAGACCGAGCTGGCCCAGCTCGCGGAAACCCTTGTCCACCTTCGTCAACTGCGAACCGGAGGCGATCGGCACGACGATCTGCGGCGGGATGCGCCAGCCGAGCTGCTCGGCGACCTCGTAGGCCAGCGTCTTCGAGCCCTCCGAGTAGTACGGCCGGACGTTCACGTTCACGAACGCCCACTTCGGGTGCTCGCCGGCGAGCTCGGTGGCGAGGCGGTTGACGTCGTCGTAGTTGCCGTCGACGGCGATCAGGTCACCGTCGTACACCGCGGTGGTCAGGATCTTGGCGCGCTCGAGGGTCTTGGGGATCAGCACGACCGACCGCCAGCCGGCGCGGGCCGCGGCGGCGGCCGTCGCGTTGGCCAGGTTGCCGGTCGACGGACACGCGAGCACCTCGAACCCGAACTCGCGGGCCGCGGCCAGCGCGACGGCGACGACGCGGTCCTTGAACGAGTGCGTCGGGTTGCCGGTGTCGTCCTTGACCCACACGCGCTTGAGGCCGAGTTCCTTGGCGAGGCGGTCGGCGCGGATCAGCCGGGTCGCGCCGGGCTCGGTGTTCGGGATCTCTTCGACGTTGGACGGAACCGGGAGGAGCTTCTTGTAGCGCCAGATGTTCTTGGGGCCGGCCTCGATGTCTTCGCGGCGGACGCGGCCGAAGTCGTAGGCGACCTCGAGCGGCGAGAAGTCCTCGGCGGAGACGAACTCGGGGGCGAGCGGCTGCCGGTGACCCTCTTCCTTCGACACCAGTTCGACGGCGGGACCGAGATCCGGGGTCTTCGTGGTGGAGGTCGTGCCGAGGGTTGCGGTCATCGCGAGGTTCCTTTCCTCATCTGCCCCGCCGAAGCGGGCCGGAATTGGCACCGTGGTCGTCAGCTACCCCGCGATCGCGGGATGACGGGCTGTACGCCGGTTGCCGGGGCTTCGTCGGGCCGTTCCCTCTGCCCCTCTGGATGAGCGGTATTCGGTTGTCGGTGCGCGCGAGCGAGCGCGCCGCCTCGAGAACACCGTACGACATGGCGCTCACGCCGTGCCATGCCGGCCGCCCGACATCACCGGAGCGGGCGCACGACACCGCAAGTGAGAGGATCCTCGGGTGACCGCGCAAGCCACCGCCCCCGCCCCGCTGCACCTGGTGCTGGGCGAGGAAGAACTGCTGATCGAACGGGCCGTCCGCGAGACGCTCGCCGCCGCCCGCGCGATCGACGCCACGGCCGAGCTGACCCGGGTCCGGGTGTCGGATCTCACAGCCCCCGAGCTGGCCGAACTCGTCAGCCCGTCGCTGTTCAGCGAAGGCCGCGTGATCGTCCTGGAGTCGGCGCAGGACATCTCGCAGGAGCTTTCCGACGCCGTGGCGTCGTACCTGAAGGACCCCGCGGACGGCGTCGTGCTGGTCGTCGTGCACACCGGCGGTGGCCGCAGCAAGGCGGGCAAGTCGCTCCCCGGGGCGCTGAAGAAGGCCGGCGCCGAGGTCACGGAGTGCCCGAAGCTGACCAAGCCGGCCGAGCGCGAGCAGTTCGTGCGGCACGAGATCCGCCGCGCGGGCGGCAAGATCGACCCGGCGGGGGTCGCGGCCCTGATCGACGCGGTGGGCTCCGACCTGCGTGAACTCTCCTCGGCGGCGAGCCAGCTGGTCGCCGACACGGGCGGGACGGTCGACGCCGACGCCGTCCGCCGCTACCACCGCGGGCGCGCCGACGTGACGGGTTTCGCGGTCGCGGAGAAGGCGGTGAGCGGCGACCGGTCGGCGGCGCTGGAGTCGCTGCGCTGGGCGATGCAGCTGGGCGTCCCGCACGTCCTGGTGGCGGACGCACTGGCCGACGCCGTCCGCACGATCGCCCGGGTCTCGGGCGCGGGCCGCGGCAACCCGAACCAGCTGGCCGGCGAGCTGGGCATGCCGCCGTGGAAGATTCGCAAGGCCCAGGGCCAGTCGCGAGGCTGGAACCAGGACGGGCTGGCCACGGCGATGCGCGTGGTGGCGCGCCTGAACGCGGAGGTCAAGGGCGTGGCGGCCGATCCGGGCTACGCGCTCGAGCGCGCGGTCCTGGAGGTGGCGGCCGCCAAGGGCTGACCCCGGACATGAGGAAGGCCCCGGCCGAAGCCGGGGCCTTCCCAGAAATCAACCAGCTCAGAGCGCGTTGACGCGCTTCGCGAGCGCCGACTTCTTGTTGGCGGCCTGGTTGGCGTGGATG
Source organism: Amycolatopsis sp. MEPSY49 (assembly GCF_051337345.1). Taxonomy (NCBI): domain Bacteria; kingdom Bacillati; phylum Actinomycetota; class Actinomycetes; order Pseudonocardiales; family Pseudonocardiaceae; genus Amycolatopsis; species Amycolatopsis sp. MEPSY49. The sequence goes on from NZ_JBDLYJ010000003.1 coordinate 284,619, forward strand.
ACGCCCTTCGAGACGGCCTTGTCCAGCTTCTGGGCGGCGTCGCGCTGCAGCTCGACGGCCTTGGCCTTGTCGCCGGCCTCGGCGGCTTCGCGGACCTTGCGGATCGCGGTCTTCACCGAGGACCGGATCGCCTGGTTGCGCTGACGCGCCTTCTCGTTCGTCGTGATGCGCTTGATCTGCGACTTGATGTTGGCCATAGGGCAACTCCTGTTTCACTCGGTGAGATCGCCGCCGCGCTGAAGTGGCCCCGCGGAAAGCGGGTTTCCTCCATGACGGAATGCCGCACGGGCAGCGAGCGACCACTTTAACAGCCGGGCCGCGGGCGGCCGGAGCCGGGAGTACCGTGGGCGGCGGCAGTGCCTAGGGTTCCGTCACCGGTCCGCACTCCGCCCGCGAAAGCGCAGCTCGACACAACCAGGACCGGTGGGCCTGGTCCGAGCGGCACCATCGGCGGGCCCGGACGGCCGGTCGTTCATCTGACGGGGCAAAAGCCTGGAGGACCCGGTTTTCGCGCGCGCGAAAACCCGAAGGGGTCCCATGAACGCCACCGCCCTGTCCCTCGTCCTCGTCGCGGCCGTCGTGCACGCCGTCTGGAACCTGGCCGCCAAGCGGATCTCCTCCGGCGGCACCCAGTTCGTCTGGCTCTACTACACCGTCGGCGCCGTCGTGCTGCTGCCGGTCACGGTCGTCCAGCTCGTCGTCGAACCCGACCGTCCACAGTGGAGCTGGCTGCTCGCCGCGGTCGTCACCTCGGTGCTGCACATCGCCTACGGCATCGTCCTGCAGCGCGGGTACCGCGTCGGCGACCTGTCCGTCGTCTACCCGGTCGCGCGGGGCACCGGGCCGCTGCTGTCGGTGCTGGCCGCCGTGCTGGTGCTCGGCGAACGGCCCGGCTGGCTCGGCCTGCTCGGCGCGTTCCTGGTCGTCGCCGGCGTGCTGGTGATCAGCACCGGCCGCAAGGCGGAAGACCCCCAGGCGGTGAAGGCGGGGATCTTCTACGGCCTGCTGACCGGCGCCGTCATCGCCGGCTACACCCTCTGGGACGCGCACTCGGTGACCGGCCTCGGCGTGCCGCCGGTCGTCTACTTCGGCCTCGGCTCGATCCTGCAGAGCCTGATGCTCGTGCCCAGCGCGCTGGCCGGGCGTGTCGAAGTCGGCCGGGTCTGGCGCGTGCACCGCCGGGAAGTGCTGCTCGTCGGGCTGCTGTCGCCGGTCGCCTACATCCTCGTGCTGTTCGCCCTCACGATGGCGCCGGTCAGCCTGGTCGCGCCGGCGCGGGAGCTGAGCATCGTGCTCGGCGGCCTCGCCGCGTGGCTGGTGCTGGGCGAGAGCGACGCCGTCCGGCGGCTCGCCGGGTCGGTGATCGTGCTGTCCGGCATCGCCGCGATTGCGGCCGCCTGAGCGCGTCCGGTAGGGATGGTCGGATGGAAGTCCTGAAGAGCAGGCTGATCGTCCGTCCGCGCGACGTCGACGCGACGACGGCGTTCTACCGCGACACCCTCGGCCTGGCCGTGGAGCGCGAGTTCCCCGGCGGCACCGTGTTCTTCCTCGGCCACGGCTCGCTGGAGGTTTCCGGCCGGGGCGAGACGGGTACGTCGCCCGACCTGGTGCTCTGGCTGCAGGTCCGGGACCTCGCCGGGACGCTGGCCGATCTGAAGGCGCGGGGCCTGGAGCCGGTGCGGGACGCCCAGCGCGAGCCCTGGGGCCTCGACGAGGCCTGGATCGCCGACCCGGACGGCACGCGCATCGTGCTGGTCGAGGTGCCCGAGGGCCACCCGATCCGCACGGACACCCGCTAGGCGGGCTTGACGGCGCGCAACTGCGCGGCCAGCGCCGCGAAGCCGGGCGGGTCCCAGGTCCAGGTCTGCAGGTCGGCGAAGCCCGCTGCGGCGGCTTCGTCAGCCAGGACGTGCCTGCTGACAGGCAGCCACTTCTCGTGCGCGGACAGCAGCAGCCGCCCGCCGGGGCGCAGCACCCGGAACAGCTCGGCGAACCCGGCCGCGCGGTCGTCCCAGAGCATGACGTTGTTCACGCTCAGCACGACGTCGACGGAGCCATCGGGCTCGCCGGTGCGCGCCGCCGAGCCTTCGCGCAGCTCGGCGCGGTCGCCGCAACGCTCGTGGCACAGCGCGAGCATCTCGGGGGAGGGGTCGACGCCGATGGTGCGCCCGGCCAGCCGCGCGGCGGCGGCCAGGCCGACGCCGGGTCCGGGCCCGACGACCAGGGCGGTCTCGTCCGGCTCGATCTTCGCCAGGTCGACGACACGGTGTTCGGTGGCGGCGTTGCCCCGCGCCATCACCCAGCCGCCGAGGCGGCCGAGCGCGCCGGAGGGGTGACCGAACGTCCGGTCGAGGACGTGGGCGAAGCCGCTGGTCTCCGGCTGGGGAGGGGGTGCCGGCTGGTGCGAAGTGCTCATACTTCGAGGGCACCACGGATCGCGGAAGCCCGCATCGGGGATGACCCCCACCCGCACCCGGAGGGCCATGGGAACATAGAGGTGGCCATCCCCGACTTTCCGAGGACTCATTCGAGTGACGACGTTCGCCGACACCACCTTCACGCCTCCGGAGCTCATCCGGAACTTCTGCATCATCGCGCACATCGACCACGGCAAGTCCACCCTGGCCGACCGCATGCTGCAGCTCACCGGCGTCGTGGAAGAGCGGGCCATGCGCGCTCAGTACCTCGACCGGATGGACATCGAACGCGAGCGCGGCATCACGATCAAGGCGCAGAACGTCCGGCTGCCCTGGCAGGTCGACGGGCAGGACCACGTCCTGCACATGATCGACACCCCCGGCCACGTCGACTTCACCTACGAAGTGTCCCGGGCGCTGGAGGCGTGCGAAGGCGCGATCCTGCTGGTCGACGCCGCGCAGGGGATCGAGGCCCAGACGCTGGCCAACCTCTACCTCGCCCTGGAGAACAACCTCCAGATCATCCCGGTCCTCAACAAGATCGACCTGCCGTCGGCCGACCCCGACAAGTACGCGGGTGAGCTGGCCCACATCATCGGCTGCGAGCCCGACGACGTGCTGCGGGTCTCGGCCAAGACCGGCATGGGCGTCGGCGAGCTGCTCGACGAGGTCGTGAAGACGGTCCCGGCACCGCAGGGCGACGCCGACGCGCCGGCCCGGGCGATGATCTTCGACTCGGTGTACGACACCTACCGCGGCGTCGTCACCTACATCCGTGTCGTCGACGGCAAGATCACGCCGCGCGAGAAGATCAAGATGATGTCGACCGGCGCCACGCACGAACTGCTCGAGGTCGGCATCATCTCGCCGGAACCCAAGCCCAGCAAGGGACTCGGCGTCGGCGAGGTCGGCTACCTGATCACCGGCGTGAAGGACGTCCGGCAGTCGAAGGTCGGCGACACCGTGACGTCCGAGCGCCACGGCGCGAAGGAAGCGCTGGCGGGCTACCGCGAGCCGAAGCCGATGGTCTACTCCGGGCTGTACCCGGTGGACGGCTCCGACTACCCCGAGCTGCGCGAGGCGCTGGACAAGCTCCAGCTCAACGACGCCGCGCTCGACTACGAGCCGGAGACGTCGGTGGCGCTGGGCTTCGGCTTCCGCTGCGGCTTCCTCGGCCTGCTGCACCTGGAGATCACGCGCGACCGGCTCGAGCGCGAGTTCGGCCTCGACCTGATCTCGACGGCGCCGAACGTCATCTACCGGGTGGTGCTCGAAGACCGCAGCGAGGTCGTCGTGACGAACCCGTCGGACTGGCCGACCGGGCTGAAGATCGCCGAGGTGCACGAGCCGGTGTCGAAGGTGAGCATCCTCGCGCCGTCGGAGTTCGTCGGCACGATCATGGAGCTGTGCCAGACGAAGCGCGGCACCTTGCTCGGCATGGACTACCTGTCCGAGGACCGCGTCGAGCTGCGCTACAACATCCCGCTCGCGGAAATCATCTTTGACTTCTTCGACACGCTGAAGTCGCGTACGCGCGGCTACGCGTCCCTCGATTACGAAGAGGCCGGCGAGCAGATCGCGGACCTGGTCAAGGTGGACATCCTGCTGCAGGGCGAAACGGTGGACGCGTTCTCGGCGATCGTCCACAAGGACGCGGCGTACGGCTACGGGAACCGGATGGCGACCCGGCTGCGCGAGCTGATCCCGCGCCAGCAGTTCGAGGTCCCGATCCAGGCGGCGGTCGGTTCCCGGATCATCGCCCGCGAAACGATCCGCGCGATCCGCAAGGACGTTTTGGCCAAGTGCTACGGCGGTGACATCTCGCGGAAGCGCAAGCTGCTGGAGAAGCAGAAGGAGGGCAAGAAGCGGATGAAGACCGTCGGCCGGGTCGAGGTTCCGCAGGAGGCCTTCGTCGCCGCTCTGTCCACTGAGGACTCGGGCAAGAACAAGAAGTAACTGTTCCATTGATGTGACACCGGCGCCCATATTCACGCGGAGGTGTGAATATGGGCGCCGAACCGGTGTTCGAGGCCGTTCTTGTCGGTGCTGTCTGGTTCGCTCTGGTGTGAAGAGCGAAAGGAGGGCACCATGACTCTCATGATGGACTTCCAGTATCCGGCCGGGTCGGGCCCCATGACGGTGCGCGACCTGGAGGGGATGCCGGATGACGGCCGAAGACACGAACTCATCGACGGGGCGCTGCTCGTGACGCCGGCGCCCGGGTTCGGCCACCAGAAGATCGCCTACCGCCTCTACGGCGTGCTGGAAGCGGCTTGCCCACCCGGACTCGATGTCGTCGGGGCGCCGTTCGCGGTGCACCACGGCGACCGGACCGAACTGCAGCCCGACGTCCTGGTCGGGTGCACCGAGGACTTCACCGCGAAGGATCTCCCGGCGGCCCCGGTGCTGGCGGTCGAAGTGCTGTCGCCGAGCACGGCGATCCATGACCTCAACACGAAGAAGGCGGTCTACGAGCGGCTCGGGACGGGAAGCTACTGGGTGATCGACCCGCAGGAACCCGCGCTCACGGTGTTCGAGCTTGATGCAGACGGCTGCTACCAGCAGGTGGCCAAGGCCGCGGGGAACGAGGTCTGCGAACTCGAGCGGCCGTTCCCGGTGCGGATCGTGCCGAGGGAACTGCTGGGCCGGCTCGGCTGAGGTCAGCCTGGTTCAGCCTCGCGTGACGGAGGCGAGTGGCCCGGCCGGCCTCGGCAGCGCTGTTCAGCGTGGGTCGCGGGATCGAGGTCCGGCTGCTCGGCTACCCCTCGGTCAGCGGATCCGAGGCGTCCCTCGCAGCTGGGCGTGCAGTTGCCGGTGCCGCAGCTCCTTCCGGAGCCGCTCGACCACCGCGTCGAACAGGGCTGGGTCGAGGATCGCCGTCTGCTCGAACTGGCGCCTTTGCGGCGGAGCCGGCTGCAGCCGGCCGCGGGGTGCGTAGCGCTGCACCGAACTCTCGATGCCCCCACCGGTGACCAGGTCGAGCCAGAGCGCGTCGCGCAAGTGACCGTCGCCGAAACGGGCCGAGCGGCGGACCGTCACGTCGGCGATCTGTGACCACGGCACCACCCGGGTGCTCAGTGTGCCCGCCGGCAGGCGGAGGCCTTCGTCGCCGATGGTCAGGTCGCGGAGGCTCGCGAAGCCGCGCTTCAGCTCGCGAGCCCGGGACACGCGGAACCCGACGATCGCGAGGAGCACGGACGCCGCGTAAGCGCCGCCGATCAGCCACGGCGACAGACCGCGCAGGACGCCGAAGGCGAGCGCCGCCCCGAAGCCGGCGTCGGCGACGACGAGCAGGCCGATCAGGATCTTGACCGGCGTGCTCACACGGGGCGGGGACTCGGGCAACGGGTCGACTCCTCGGGCCGGGCGGGTCAGGGATTGCCGATTATCCGGTCCGCCGTCACGAAGACCGCGACCCGCCGCTCTTCGGCCATCACGCGGTCGTACTCGTCCCAGTCGTCGTGGGTGCCGGTCGCGGCGATGAAGACGTCGCGCAGGAGCTTCGGCAGGCCCGCCGGGTCGAAGGCGGGGTCGGGATCGTCGGGCCCGATGAGGTGGGTGGCGCCGGTGACGGAGACCCAGTTCCACCCGCGCCGGAAGGTCAGGGTGGCATGCCCGGCCCGCCGCAGCAGCGCGAGCTTGTGTGCCCGCCCGACGGCGACGTACGCGACCCCCGGAGCCCCGGTCACCGGGTCTTCGAGCACACCGGCGTTGACCACGGAGGAATGAACGGTGCCATCACCCCGCGTCGTGGCGACGGTGGCCAGGCCGTTCTCCCGCAGCGACAGCGCGCGCACCTGCTCCAGATCAACGCTCATGCCGCAATCTAACCCGCCGGACGAACCGGGTGTTCCGGATTCACCACACGAAACCGGCTGATCACCCTCCGTGCGAGCCGGCGAGCTCACGCTAAAGGTTGTCGCAAGATCGCATCGCTGAGCCAGGTCCGGTAGTGCCTTCGGGTGAGCGTCGGGCCGGCGCGTTGCGTCGCCCAGCCGGTTGGCGATCTCCTGGTCCGATACCGAGGAGGGGGACCATGGCCCGGGGTTTGTGCTTTCGCGACGCCGTTCGCTTGCTGGGCGGCGCGGACAGCAGAACGGTCGCTGCGCTCGACAGGCTCGCCGGAGGCGCGCTTCTCACCGCGACAGCCGGTGGCGTGGACTTCGCCCTCAGCCTGTTCGACCCCAAAGCCGAGCTCGCTCGCCTGAGCGGTGCTCTAGTCTCGAACCTGCGCGATCGCATGAGCGGACTCGGCCGGGCCGACCGGAGCCATCGGCTGGTGGCCGCGCACTCCGTCGTCGTGCTGGCGTCGTTCTTCGAGGTCTTGTCCGAGATCAAGCTGCCTCCGGAACTGCGTGACCTCCGGCTCGACCGAGCCGACCAGTTGCGTGTGGCACTCGACGAGCCGACCACGTCGCAACGACTGCGGTTCCTGCTCGCCGCGGTCGTCAAGGACGACATCCCGGTGCCCGCGCCGCACCGGCCGTACGAGTCGGTGCTCGAAGGCCTGGCGCACTACTACCGCCAGCTGGGAAGCCGGACGCAGACCTTCCTGGCCGGTCTTGCCGGCTGGGATCGCATGGACGAGACCGAGCGCGCGCGATTCGACCGGAAGCTCGGCGAGCTGGGTGCAGGGGCGGTGGCCCGGTACGAGGCGCACTACCGCCGGCTGGCCGCGGAGTTCCCCGAGTTCGCGTTCTGGGCCGGTCTGCTCGACCACCAGGCGACCCGGGCGGCGGTCCGGGACCTCGGCGCGGGGCTGGTGGGGCTGGAGCGAGCCCTCACCGAGCTCGTGCACGGACCGCCGGTGGCGCACCCGTTGCGGCTGGCACACCGCGACGCCCTCGACCGGCCGATGATCTCGGTCAGGGATGTCCCGGCCGGGTTGCGGATCCCGGAGCTGGGGGACGCGTACGTGACGCCGCGCTTCCGCGTGGCCGAGGTCGGGGTGTCCGATCCGGTGGCCTCCGAGCGCTGGTGGCTGGACCGCGACGTGCGTGCCGACCTGCCGGCATTCCTCGTCGGCCACCTCACCGCGCCTCAGGCGGTCCGGGCGCCTCTGCTCGTGCTGGGCCAGCCGGGCGCCGGGAAGTCGGTGCTCACCCAGGTGCTCGCGGCGCGGCTTGCGACGACTGAATACCTCGTGGTGCGAGTCGTCCTCCGCGAGGTGCGTGTGGAGGCTGACCTGCAGACCCACATCGAAGACGCAGTGCGGGCCGCGACCGGTGAGGACGCCGGCTGGCCTGCCTTGACCCGCGAGGCGGGTGGCGCGCTCCCGGTCGTCCTGCTCGACGGCTTCGACGAACTGCTCCAGGCGACGGGCGCGAGCCAGTCCGACTACCTGGAGCGGGTCGCCGACTTCCAACGTCGCGAGGCCGCGGTCGGTCGACCGGTGGTGGTGATCGTGACCAGCCGGACCGCCGTCGCGGACCGGGCACGCCCCGCCGACGGAATGATCGCCGTACGGCTCGAACCGTTCGACACCGAGCAGGTCGAGCAGTGGCTCGGAGTGTGGAACCGCGGCAATGAGGACTACTTCTCCGCGAACGGGTTGTGCCCTCTCACCGCGGACGTCGTCGCGCCCCACGCCGACCTCGCCGGGCAGCCGCTGATGTTGTTCATGCTGGCGCTCTACGACGCCGACCAGAATTCGCTGCAACACCACGACGTCGCGCTCGGACAGGCCGAGCTGTACGAGCAGCTGCTGGCCCGATTCGCCGCGCGGGAGGTGCTCAAGTCCGGTGGCGGGCTGACCCCCGCCGAGTTCGAGCGGGCCACCGACCGGGAGCTGCTGCGGTTGTCGGTCGCCGCGTTCGCGATGTTCAACCGGACTCGGCAGTGGGTCACCGAAGTGGAGCTGGACGCCGACTTGGCGGCTCTGCTCACGGCGCCGCAGCAGCGCGCGACGGGATTGCGGGCCGAGCTCACCGCGGCCCAGTTGATGTTCGGCCGGTTCTACTTCATCCACGAAACCCAGGCCGTCCAGGACGACCAGCGGTTGCGCACCTACGAATTCCTCCACGCGACCTTCGGCGAGTACCTGGTCGCTCGCCTCGTCACGGAAGAGCTGCGTGACCTGACTGCCGCTGCCCGGACAGTGGGGCACCGCGGCCGCCCCGGGGTGCTGGACGATTCCTTCCTCCACGCGCTGCTTTCGTTCGCTCCCCTGGTCATGCGGGAGACCACGATCTCGTTCATCGGTGAGCGGCTGGCCGCTGTGCCCGAGGTGGATCGCGCGGTTCTGCGCGAATTGCTGCTCTCCTTGGTGCGGCAAGCGCTCCAGTCGCGACACTCCGACGCCTTCGCCGACTACCGGCCGAGGCCGGCGACCCAGCCGGAGCGGCACGCGGCGTATTCGGTGAACCTGACCGTCCTGCTCGTCCTCGCGAGTGGCCGGCTTCCCGTCGACGACTTGTTCCCGGACGCCACCGAGCCGGTCGACGCGTGGCGCCGGCTGACGCTGCTGTGGCGGTCGCAGTTACCGGGGGAGGGCTGGAAGGAGCTCATCCACCTGTTCACGGTGGAGCGTGCGTGGCGGGACGGCCGGCGCACGGCGGACATCGTCCCGATGCGGTCGGCGGATGCCACCTGGCACCCGGACACCTACTGGACGTACGGCCGGTACCCGCCGGGACACCCGATGCGCCCGGTCGAGCAGGCCGACAGGCTGGGCTGGTTCGAGGGCACCTACGGCTACCTCCGCAACCAGGGACGGTTCCACTGCGAGGCCGACGACGACGTCGTCGTGCACGCGCTGGACCCGTTCCACCCGCACCTGCGAGCGGCCGTCTTCACCTTCCACCACATCGCCGGCTGGGCCAGGCCGTTGTCGGGAGCTCGTGCGCTGATCGACTTCTGGATGGCGGCGACGAGTCCCGGCGACACCGCCGCCTTGACCCGGGCTTTCACGGTGGCCTGGGAGTTCGCGAGGCGCGGCTTCGCCCCTAGCGACACCGACCAGCGACACACCTATCGCGTTCACGTGCTGCACCTGCTGGCCCTGATCGCCGACCGAGTCCCAGCCGAATGGCTCGCGGCGCAGCTGCCCGGGATCCGGGAGGCGGCGGCACGGGAGGCGAAGGAAAACGACAGCCGCCTTTCGGCGTTGCTCGACGAGGTGGGTATGGACGACCTCGTCGAGTACGGATGAGGAGCGTCGAGGCCGGGCCCGTCCGTAGCCAGGCCCGGCCCTCACCTCAGCAGGCGCCGTTGTCGGTCCACACTCCCCACTGGCCCGTTGTTCCCGGCTCCTCGCCCTGCGTCCACCACTTCGCCGTCCACTTGTGGCCGTTGTGCGACACCACGTTCCCGCCCGTGTACACCTGCGAAGCACTCCAAGCCGGGTCCGCGCACGTTCCCGGGTTCGTCGTCCCGCCCGTGTCCCACGCGACCTGCGAAGACCGGTAGAAGTTGATCCCCTGGGCCACCCACCGCGGGGCCTGCGCGCCCAGGCGGGTGCGGAATGCCGTCCAGTCGTGGGTCGACCACGGGGACCAGCCCAGCTCCGCGTGTGCTGCCAAGCGGGGGAACGCCAGGTACTCGATGTCCGCCGGCGTGACCACCGTTTCCGTCCACAGCGGGGACTCCACGCCGCGGACCGCCGACTCGCCGACGCCCGACAAGTACGCTCCCGGGTTCCAGCCGTACGCGTCCTGGACCTCGATGTAGCCCGCCCACGACAGGCCGATCGGGGTCGAGCTGTTGTACTTCTGGTCCACGTACGCCTTGTTCGCCGGTGACAGGATCACCTTGCTGCCGCGGGAAACCGCGTTCGCCACCCCCGGATCCGACGTCGACGTCCCCCAGAACTGCGGGGTCGCCGAAGCCGGCAACGTCGCCTTCGCGATGTCGTGCCAGCCCACCACCGACTTGCCCGTCGCCGCCACCAGGGGCAGCACCTTGTTCACGAACGTCAAGTAGTCGGACTGGGGAGTCGCCGATGCCTCGTCGCCGCCGATGTGCAGGTACGGGCCCGGGGTCAGCGCCGCCAGTTCGCGCAGCACGTCCGCGATGAACGTGTACGTGATGTCCTTCGAGATGCACAGCGAGCTGTAGCCGACCGCCGTGTCCGTGCGCAGCGCCGGGGCCACCCCGTTGCAGTTCAGCTCCGCGTACGACGCCAGCGCCGCGTTCACGTGACCCGGCATGTCGATCTCCGGGATCACCGTGATGTGCCGCGAAGCCGCGTAGTTCACGATGTCCGTGTACTGCGCCTTCGTGTAGTAGCCGCCCGCGCCGCCGCCGACCTGGGTGCTGCCGCCGTACGTCGTCAGGCGGGGCCAGCTGTCGATCTGGATGCGCCAGCCCTGGTCGTCGGCCAGGTGCAGGTGCAGGCTGTTGATCTTGTACTGGGCGAGCTCGTCGATGTACCGCTTCACCGTCGACACCGGGTGGAAGTGCCGGGCGACGTCGAGCATCGCGCCGCGGTAGCCGAAGCGCGGGTAGTCCACGATCGTCGCGCCCGGGACGCTCCACGGTCCTGGCTGGGCCGACGAGCTCTCCACGCGGCCCGGCAACATCTGCCGCAGCGTCTGGACGCCGGCGAACAGCCCGTCGGCTGTCGTGGCCCGCACGGTCACCGAAGACGCCGTCGACACCAGCTGATAGCCCTGCGCGCCGACGGACGCGGGCGCGCCGCTGAGCAGCAGCGCCACGCTGTCGGCCGGCACGGACGCCGGGGCGTCGGACACCGGCAGCGCGAACCCGGTCGACGGCCGCAGCACGCCGGCGAGGTAGTCGCCGACCTGCCTGGCCGGTGCCGACCCGGCTTCGGTGACGATCTTCGTCGTCGGCACCAGCGGGAAGGCGACGCCGGCCGCCGGGGTCACCGAGACCGGCACCGGCACGATCGACTGCAGCGCGGGCGTGGCCGCCGCGGCCGGGGTGAGCTGGGCGGCCGTGGCACTGGCGCCGACCAGCGCCACCAAGGCGAGCGCGCGGGCGAGCCGGCGCGCCAAGGGTGTCTTCACCGGGGGACCTCCTGGCGGGAAGGGCGCGACATCGCCGTCGCACCTGCCCGGATCGTCGCATTTCCGGAGGAGATGGTCTAGACCAAGCTGGGTGGTTAAGCTCGCGCGGTGACGCAGGAGTTCGCGCCGGGGTCGCCGTTCGCGCTGCTTTCGAGCGCCGAGACGGCCACCTGGTACGCCTACATGAAGGTCCACCTCCGCCTGGAGTACGAGCTGAACCGGCAACTGCGCGCCGACAGCGGGATCTCGCTCGCGGACTACCACGTGCTGGTCGCGCTGACGAGCGCGTCCGGCGGCCGGATGCGGATCACCGACCTGGCGATCCGCATCGGCTGGGAGCGCAGCCGGCTGTCGCACCACCTGAAGCGGATGCGTGAACGTGGCCTGGTCACGACCGGCGTCAGTCCCGAGGATCGGCGCGCCACCGACGTGGCGCTGTCCGCCGAGGGCTGGGAGGCGTTGCGCCGGGCCGCGCCGGACCACGTCGGCTTCGTGCGCAAGGCGTTCCTCGACGCGCTCGAACCCGGCGAAAAAGCCCAGCTGGCTTCCCTGCTGGAGCGGGTCTACGACGCGCTCGTCGAGCACGGCACCCTGCCCCGGCCGGACGATCACCCCTGACACTTGCGTGACATGTCACGTAATATGGCGCCGGACCTAGGAGGGTGCGGCATGGCGACGGTGGCCGAACTGATGCGGGCGAACCTGCTCGACGTCTTCAACGAGCGCGACGACGAGCGGCGCGCGAAAGCGATCGCGGCGACCTACGCGGCCGACGTCGAGTTCGCCGATCCCGAAGGGACCGTGACCGGGCAGCAAGCCCTGAACGCCAAGGCCAAGGGGCTCCTGGAGCAGTCGCCGGGGTTCGTGTTCGCGCCGGACGGCCCGGTGCTGGTCAACCACGACCTGGGGCACCTCGCCTGGGCGCTGGGCCCGAAAGGCGCGCCGCCGGTGGTGCGGGGGATCGACGTCGCGCTCGTCAAGGACGGGCTCATCACGAAGCTCTACACGATGTTGCTGCCCGCCTGAGTACTACGCTCGGTGGCATGTTCGACGAGCTGACGTTCCCGGTCGTCGCCGCGCCGATGGCGGGCGGTCCCACCACTCCGGAGCTGGTCGCCGCGGTGACCGAGGCCGGCGGCTTCGGCTTCCTCGGCGCCGGGATGCTCACCCCGGCGGCGCTCGCCGCGCAGATCGACCGCACCCGCGAGCTGACCGGCCGGGACTTCGGCGTCAACCTCTTCGTCCCGCAGCCGGACACCGGTGCCGACGTCTCCGCGCACCGCGAACGGCTCGAAGCCTTCGCCCGCGAGTACGACGTCGAGCTCGGCGAACCGAAGTGGGACGACGACGCGTACCCCGCGAAGCTGGACGTCGTCCTCGAGAAGCGGGTCCCGATGGTGTCGTTCACCTTCGGCCCGCCCTCGCCGTCGGACGTGGTGCGCCTGAAGGAGGCCGGCAGCACGGTCGTCGTCACGGTGACCACGCCGGAGGCCGCGCAGCGGGCCGCGGACCTCGGCGCCGACGCGCTCGTCCTGCAGGGCTTCGAAGCGGGCGGGCACCGGAGCCTGTTCACCGACGACCCGCGCCTGCCCGGCGGCGGCGCCGAATACGGCGTCCTCGCGCTGCTGCGCCTGGTCGCCGCCCGCACCGACCTGCCGTTGATCGCCGCCGGCGGCCTGGTGCACGGCGCGGACGTCGCCGCCGTGCTCGCCGCCGGGGCGGTCGCGGCCCAGCTGGGCACCGTCTTCCTGCGCGCCGACGAAGCCGGCACGTCGGAGGCCCACCGCAAGGCCCTGGCCCTCGCCGAGCGCGAGACGGCGTTCACCCGTGCCTTCAGCGGACGCCCGGCGCGGGGGCTGGTCAACAAGTTCATGGACGCGCTGTCCGAGGGCGCGCCCGCGGCGTACCCGCAGCTCAACCACCTCGCGGGCCCGGTGCGCAAGGCGTCGGCGAAAGCCGGTGACCCGGAAGCGATCTCGCTGTGGGCGGGCCAGACCTACCCGCTCGCCTACGACGCCTCGGCCGCCGTCATCCTCGAGCGGCTGAAGGTCGAGGCGCGCGAAGCCGCCGCGCGCCTCGACCGGATCCGCTAGCGGTTCAGGAGCGAGTGCCGCTTGCTGTAGAGGAAGTAGACGGCCAGGCCGATGACGAACCAGACGGCGAACCGCAGCCAGGTCGCCGGCTGCAGGAACGTGATCAGCCAGATCGAGAACACGACGCCGATCGCGGGCACCACCGGCATCCCCGGCGTCTTGAACGTCCGGTTCAGGTTCGGCTGCTTGTAGCGCAGCACGATCACCGCGACGCACACGACGACGAACGCCAGCAGGATGCCGATGTTCGTCAGCTCGGCCGCCTCGCCGATCGGCAGGACGCCGGCGATGACCGCGGACGCGCCGCCGAGGATCCACGTCATCCGGCTCGGCACCTGGCGCTTCTCGTTCGTCTTGCCGAACCACGGCGGCAGCAGGCCGTCCCGGCTCATCGAGTAGCCGACGCGGGTGGCGCCCATCAGGAACGTGAACAGCACGGTGAGGATGCCGATGATCGCGCCGATCGCGATCACCGTGGCCAGCCCGGACAGGCCGACCGACTTGAACGCCGTCGAGAAGCCGCTCTTCGGGTCGATCTCGGTGTACTTCTGCATGCCGGTCAGCACCAGGCAGGCCAGCACGTACAGCACCATCGAAATGGCGAGCGAGTAGATGATCGCCTTCGGCATGTGCCGTTGCGCGTCCTTCGACTCCTCCGCGGCGGTGCTCATGGCGTCGTAACCGAAGACCGCGAAGAAGACCGTCGCCGCGCCGGTCACCGCGCCGCCGAAGCCGGCCGGGGCGAACGGCGTGTAGTTGCCGGTCTTGACGTAGAAGAACCCGACCAGGATGACCACCAGCACGATCAGGACCTTGATCCCGACCATCGCCGTCTCGAACCGGGCGGCGCTGCGGATGCCGCGGTTGAGCAGGTACGCGATCAGCAGGCACAGCAGCGCGGCGAACAGGTCGACCTTGTGGCCCGGCCCGGTGCCGGGCGCGCCGAGCATCCACGCGGGCAGGTCGAGGCCGAGCTGGCCGAGCAGGAAGCTGAAGTAACCGGAGATGCCGATCGCCACCACCGACACGATCGCGGTGTACTCGAGCAGCAGGTCCCAGCCGATGAACCAGCCGACGATCTCGCCGAGCACCGCGTAGCCGTAGGTGTAGGCCGAACCGGCCTTCGGGATCAGGCCCGCGAACTCGGCGTAGGAAAACGCGGCCGCGGCGCTCGCGACGCCGGCGATGAGGAACGAGATCAGCACGGCGGGGCCGACACCGGGGATGCCCGCCGAGTCGTCGCCGTGCGCGACGCTGCCCGCGAGGGCGAAGATCCCGGCGCCGATGATGCCGCCGATGCCGATGGCGGTCAGCTGCCACAGGCCCAGGGTGCGTTTCAGGCCACCGCTTTCCGAGGTGTCCTGGATCTGGTCGATCGGCTTGCGCCGGAAGATGCCGGAGCTGGAGCCCAGGCTTGGAGAGGACATCTTCGTCTCCCGAACGTCGGTGGACGGCCCGGATCACGGACCCAACGGGGGAACCTACCGCCAACTCCGCGTGAAGACAGTGTGAGCCGCTCAGCCCGCCGCGGTGTCCTCGCTCACGGCCGCGGTTGCCGTCGCCGCGGCGCGCTTGGCCTGGGTGGTCCGTACCGCGCTCGCCGCGAAGTAGGTGAGCAGCTCGGCGATCTCCACCGGGTCGTCCAGCTGCGGGCAGTGCCCCCAGTCCTCGCGGACGAGCAGCCTGCTGTGCGGCACCAGCGTGTGCAACTGCCGCCCGGACGCCGCCGTGACGAGCTTGTCCTTGCCGCACGCGACGACCAGCAGCGGCACCTTCACCGACTCGAGGCGGTAGGCGTCGGCGAGCTCGGCGACCAGCTGCCGGGCCTGCTCGAGGCGGCTCTTGGTCGAGCGGTAGTCGGGGAACAGCGCGGTGAAGCGCTGCACCTGCACAGCGTCGGCGACGCTCGAGTCGGCGTACAGCAGCCGCGGGACGACCTGCTCGGCGACCTTGCGCACCAGGAAACCGGGTACCGGGACCGGCAGCGCGGAATACAGCCGCAGCGGCAATGGGTAGCGCGCGACCGTCCGGATCAGCCACGAGTCGACGAACCCGGGCGCCGCGATCGAGACGACACCCGAGATCGGCAGCCGGCTGTTTTGGGCCGCGCGCAGGCTCATCGTGCCGCCGAGGGAGTTCCCGGCCAGCACGACCGAGCCGAGCACGGCCTGTTCGCGCACGACGGCGGTGGTGAACGCGTCGAGCTGGGGCAGCATCGGGCCGGGCCGCAGCGGCTGCGCGTCGCCGAACCCGGGCAGATCGACCGCGACCGCCGGAATCCCGGCGGCCGCGAGCTGCTCCAGGGCGGGGCGCCACGTGTCGGCGCTGTCGCAGTAGCCGTGCAGCAGCACCAACCGCGGTGCCGACGGCTTGACGTGCGGCGTGGCCGCCCGGCGGCGCAGGGAACGACGGGGGAGTTCCGGGTCCGGAGTGGTTTCGCCGACTTCCAGGACGCGGGTGCGGACGCCGGCGTAGCGCCGGAAGGAGACCCGGATCGGGTCCGGGTCGCTGCTGGACCGGCCGCCCGGTCCAGCCGAGGCGGGCCGCTTCGTTGCGGTCATACCTCAAGATTACCTTGCGACCATTGGGTTTTGGTCGAATTCAGGTGCTAACGACCAGATCTCGAACTGAGTACGTTAAAGATTCACCAGATGCCGAGCCGGGCGGAACAAGCCGATCCGCCCAGCTCAGCGGGGGTCTAGCGGGTGAAGACGATCTTGCCGGCGGTGTCGCCGTCGAGCATGGCCTGGAACCCCTTAGGGGCCTCGGCGAAGGGCAGTTCGGCCCCGATCTGCGGCCGCACCCCGGTCAGGTCGAGGTAGGCGAGCAGGTCCGCGAGCTCGTCGCGGGTGCCCATCGTCGAGCCGGAGACGCGCAGCTGGAGGAAGAAGACGCGCTGCAGCTCCGCGCCCGCGTCCGGGCCGCTGGTCGAGCCGGAGACGACGATGATGCCGCCCGGCTTGAGGGATTTGACCGAATGCGACCAGGTTGCCTTGCCCACGGTCTCGAACACGGCGTCGACGCGCTCGGGCAGCCGCGCGCCCGACTCGAACGTCTGGTGCGCGCCGAGGCTCGAAGCGAGCGCGCGCTTCTCCTCGGTACGGCCGGTCACCCAGACCCGGAACCCGGCCGCGCGGCCGAGCTGCACCAGCGCCGTCGAGACGCCGCCGGAGGCCCCCTGCACGAGCATCGTCTGGCCGGGCCGCAGCCCGGACTTCACGAAGAGCATCCGGTAGGCGGTCAGCCAGGCCGTGCCCATGGTCGCGGCTTCGGCGAAGCTGAGCGCCTCGGGCTTCGGGACGACGTTGCGGGCCGGGACGATCACCTGGTCGGCGAAGGTGCCCTGGTGCTTCTCGGTGAGCAGGGTCCGCTTCGGGTCGAGGGTGTCGTCGCCCTGCCAGCCCGGCGCGTTGATCACGGAGTGGATGACGACCTCGGAGCCGTCGTCGAGGGTCCCCGCGCCGTCGCAGCCGAGGATCATCGGGAACTGCTCGGGCTTGATGCCGACCCCCCGCAGCGTCCAGAGGTCGTGCATGTTGAGGCTGGCCGCCTTGACGTGCACGCGGACCCAGCCGTCCGGCACGTCGGGTTCGGGTCGCTCGCCCACGACGAGCGAGTCCAGCGGGCTTTCGGCGTTGGGTTCCTGCGCGTACACGGCGAACATGCCTCGCAACGTACCGCCCCTGAAGCGCGGCGGCAGTAGAGCGCGCGTAGGCTCACACCGTGTTCAACGGGCTTGCCGACTGGTGGGACGGGGTCGAGCTGTGGCTCGCCCAGGCCTGGTTCCCGGTCCAGTTCGTGCTGGTCATGGTGGTCGTCGTGCCGCTGTGCCTGGCCGCCGCGTGGGTGCTCGACAAGCTGGTCGGGCTGTTCGCCCGCCGGCTCGCTCCCGGGCGTGACGACGACCGCTCCGACACCCCGTCCTAGGCTGGCGCACCATGTTCAACCGAAGGCGGATCACCGCCGCCCTGATCGGGCTCCTCGTGCTGGTGCTGGGGGGCTGGCTGGTCAAGGACGTCGTCAGCGACGGCTCCCCGGCGTCCCCGGGCACCTCGTCCAGTCCGTCGGCGAGCGCGCCGGCCAAGGGCGGCGCGGCCGTGCCGGGCGCGGACTCCGGGCTGCCGGTCAAGGGCCTCTCGACGCTGCCGCCGCAGGCTTCCGACACGTGGCAGCTGATCGAAAAGGGCGGGCCGTACCCGTACCCGCGCAACGACGACGTCGTGTTCGAAAACCGCGAGAAGCGGTTGCCCGGCAAGAAGTCCGGCTACTACCACGAGTACACCGTGAAGACGCCCGGCAGCGCCGACCGCGGCGCGCGGCGGCTGATCACGGGGCAGGCGCACGAGTTGTACTACACGGGCGACCACTACGCGTCGTTCGTCGTCGTGGACCCGGCCCGATGAGCGCCTCGGAGCAGGCGAAGGCCGCCGCGGAAGCAGCCTTCGCGAGGGGCGCGTACCCGCACCTGGTGAACTCGCAGCCGACCGTCGACAAGGCGAGCACGCTGACGGCGTTCGCCGAGGCACTGTCCTTTCCGGACTACTTCGGCCACAACCTCGACGCGCTGTACGACTGCCTGACCGACCTGTCCTGGCTGCCGCCGGGGGAGCACGTGCTGATCTGGCCGGGCTCGGAAGCGTTGCGCAAGGCCGAACCCAAGACGTACCTGGCGATCCGCAGCGTGCTTTCGGACGCGCAGCGCGCGCTCGGGCCGAGCGGCCGCAGCGCCGGTTCGTGGCGGCTCACGGTCGTGCTGCCGGACGCCTGAGCGGCGTCCCCGCGCGTTTGACCGTGCGGTTCACCGGCGCGCTTTCGAGGGTCTGCACGCCATGGATTCCGGCGACGCGGTCGGTGAGGTAGCGGTAGAGGTCGCCGCCGTCGCGGCAGTTCACCATCGCTGTCAGGTTGGTGGTGCCGGTGGTGGCGACGGCGAACGACGTCTCCGGGTGGCTCGCCAGCGCCGCGCCCGCCTCGGCCAGGTTCGCCGGCGAGACGGTGAGCCACAGCCGCGTTTCGGACCGGAACCCGAGCCGGGCCGGCGAGACGTCGAGGTGGTAGGTCAGCGTGCCGTGCCGCCGCAGCACGTCCATCCGGCGCCGCACGGTGGAGTCGGACCAGCCGGTCGCCTTCGCCAGCGCGGTGTAGCTCGCCCGGCCGTCGAGGGCCAGCGCGTCGAGGAGTGGCTGGTCTTCCGGTTCCGGGGGGAGGCCGGCGCAGTCGGGCTTCGGCGGCCGCAGCCGGTCGATCTGCCCGGGGGACAGGCAGTGCAGCCCGCTCCAGCCGTCCGGGAGCGCGAACGTGTGCAGCAGTTCGTGCGCGGAGACGGCGGTGACGCGGTTGGCGCGCGGCAGCTTGTGCGGCAGGAGGTCGTCGCGCCCGGCCGTGTCCGGCGCGTGGACGGTGCACGAGATCTCGGTGCCGCCGGAGAGCAGGTGGACCCAGGAGACGTCGGGCCGGTCGGCGAGCGCGTCCGCGACGGCGGCTCCGGCGTCGGGGGTCGTGCGCAGGCGAAGCGTCCAGGTCGTGTAGCCGGCTTCGCCGCCGCTGACCGCGCCGGTGATGCGGAGGACGCCGGCGGTCCGCAGCCGCTGGTAGCGCCGGGCGACGGTGTTCTCGGAGACGCCGAGGACCTCGCCGAGCGTCCGCATCGGCGCGCGGCCGTCGAGCTGCAGCGCGTGGAGCAGGCCGCGGTCGACGTCGTCCAGCATGACGGTTTCCATGCGCGCAGCGTATTCGATGACGGTATCCGGCGGAATCTGTCTTGTTTCTGGTGGCGATCGGCGTCGTGACCGCACCCTTCGGGGCACACGAAGGGAGTTTCGATGCGCAAGTGGTGGCCGTTGGCCGCGGTCTGTGCGGGGTCGTTCCTGTTCCTGCTGGACACCACCGTCGTGACGGTGGCGCTGCCCCGGATCGGTGCCGACCTGTCGGCGTCGGTGGAGCAGCTGCAGTGGGTGCCCGACGTCTACACGCTCGTCCTGGCGGTGCTGATGCTCGCCGTGGGTTCGCTCGCGGACCGCTGGGGGCCGCGGCGGGTGTTCCTCGCGGGGTTGGCGGTGTTCGGGTTGGCGTCCTTGGCCTGCGGGTTCGCCGGAGACATCGGGACGCTGATCGCGGCGCGCGGAGCGCAGGCGATCGGCGGCGCGGCGTTGGCGGTGACGGGGTTCGCGTTGCTGGCTGCCTGTTACGAGGGGCGGGCGCGAGGCACCGCGATCAGCGTGTTCTTCGCGGTGAACGGCCTCGGTGCGGCGGCGGGTCCGGTGGTCGGCGGCCTGCTGACCGAGTACTTCGGGTGGGCGGCGATCTTCTTCGTCACCGTGCCGTTGGCTTTGCTCACCGGGGTGTTCGCCGCGTTCGTGGTCGGGAGTGACACCCCGGTTCGGCGTGGCCGGTTCGACGTCGCGGGCGCGGTGTGGTTCGCGGTGTTCGCCGCGAGCCTGGTGCACGGGCTGACCTCGGGCGGCTCAGTGCCGATGCTGGGGATTTCGGTGATCGCCTTCGCGGGGTTCGTCGTGGTGGAACGGCGGCGGGCGGAACCATTGCTGGAGCTGGGGTTGTTCCGGGACGGCGGGTTCACGGCGCTGGTCGCGTGCGCGGCGGCGTCGACGTTGACCTTCGCGGCGCTGGTGTACGTGTCGCTGTGGCTGGCGCTTTCGCTGTCGCCGGTCGAGGCCGGGCTCGCGATGGCGCCGCTGGCCGTGGCGTCGTTCTTGACGTCGACGTTCCTCGGGAAGGTGCTGCACCGGATCCCGGCGCGGGTCCTGCTGGGCACCGGGGTGGTGCTGGGTGCGCTCGGCTGCGTGGTGCTGCTGGTCGCCGGGATTCCGATCGGCCTGGCGGTGACCGGTGTGGGCGTGGGGATCGCGGGCCCGTCGATGGGCGCGGCGGTCGCGGTCGCGGCCCCGCCGGGACGGGCCGGCATGGCCGCGGGGATCCTCACGACCACCCGGCAGTTCGGCCAGACGCTGGGGGTGGCGGTGCTCGGGATCGCTTACCAGGCCGGGGGTTTGACGCCGGTGTACGTGGTCGCCGCGGCGTGCGGCGGGGTGACGGGCCTGCTCGCGCTGATCCCGCGCAAGCAGTCCCGAGTCCCGGCGTGACCCAAGCGCCCCAATGTGGCCTTCGGTGCTCCACCGATGCCCCCGCCGCCGCCCTCAACGGAGGCGCTTCGCGCCGCAGTGCTGATTCAACGCACCGAAGGCCGCCTTGGGTGCGTCAGACGCAACCAAGGCCGCCTTGGGGCGCCTAGTCCTGCGGGACCCAGTTCGGCTTGCGCTTCTGGGCGAAGGCGAGGATGCCCTCCTGGCCTTCCTCACTGGCGAAGAACTTGGCCGACAGCCCCAGCATCTCCTCGAAGCCGTCCGACGGGGTGGCCGGGCGGGGGCGGCTCAGCAGCGCCTTCGTCTCGGCCAGGGCCTTCGGGCCGCCCGCCGCCAGCGCCTTCACGAACCGCGTGACTTCGGCGTCCAAATCGGACGTCGCCGAGTTCAGCAGGCCGATCTCCACCGCGCGGCGGGCGTCGAACGTGTCGCCCGTCAGGAACAGCTCGTGCGCCGCTCGCGGGTTCAGGCGCGGCAGGACCGTCAAGGAGATCACCGCCGGGACCACGCCGATGCGGACCTCGGAGAAGGCAAACGTCGCTTCCGGCACCGCCACCGCGATGTCGCACGCCGCCACCATGCCGATGCCGCCCGCGCGCGCCGGACCGGCCAGGCGCGCGACGACCGGCTTCGGGCTCGTCCACAGCTGCTCGAGGATCTTCGGGAACTCGTTCACGCCCTGGTCGCCCGCGCCGGCGCCGCGGGCCTCCTTGAGGTCCATCCCCGCGCAGAAGACCGGGCCCGTGTGGGTCAGCACGATCACGCGCACGGCGTCGTCCGAAGCGGCGCCGGCCAGCGCGGACGACAGCTCGCGGCGTAGCTGGGCCGAAAGCGCGTTGCGGTTGTGCGGGGAGTCCAGGGTGATCGTGGCGGTGCCGCCCACCACGTCGTAGTGCACCAGTTCGTCAGCCATGCCGACACAATTGCACATCCGTGGCGCGCGGCCGGTGTTGCGCGGGCCACCCCACGGGCGGGAACCCGCGGGGTGGCCCGGGCGGTCAGCCGATGGTCGTCGTGGTGAAGACCGGGCTGGGGTTGGGGAAGCACGCCGTCGGCGCCGTGATGTCGCCGATGATCGTGCTCGCCACCGCCTTGAACGTCAGGCCCGGGTCGCTGTAGCTCGTCCCGGACAGCTTCGTCTCGATCGTGCCCGACTGGCCCGCGGTCAGGTGCGCTGTGATGGTCGGCAGCTCGAAGGTCGCGCCGCCGGCGATCGGGCCGGGGAAGCTCAGGGTCGCGACGCCGTTCGCGACCGCGATGGTGGGTGCGGTGCTGCCGAGGCCGGAGCCGCCGGTCAGATCCGCGCCGACGTAGGTCGAGTTGGCCGGGATCGGGAACTTCAGCGCGAAGGTGTTGATGTTCTTGACCTTGTTCCCGCTGACGTCGCTCGGGACCGTGTTCGGCGCGGGATCGATGACGACGTCGAACGCGCCGCCGGGCGCGACCGTGGCGGGCGCCGTGACGTCGGTGTCCTGGTTCAGCGACACCTGCTGCGGCCCGACGATCGGGGCGTCGGCCTGGCAGTCGAAGGTGACGGTGGTGGCCGCCTGCGCCGGAGCGGCGAGGGCGATCGGGAGGGCGGCGGCCGCGGCCAGAACGCCCAGCTTGGAAAGGTGAAGAGCTTTCATCTGTATCCACCTACCTGCGGTTTCAAGAGGGGAGGGAGAAAGCTGCGCAGCGCTTAGATAGTTACCGGCAAGTTAACTAGCGCGTCAAGGATTTACCGTTCCCATACGCGCAGGGTGACGCTAAATGTGAATAAGACTCGCCTTTTGGCGGTGTTGCCGGAGGTCAGGCGTACTGGCGGAGCAGTCCGCTCACCGCGGTGGCGTACCGGCTGATGACGACGTCGGCGACGCGCGGGTCGTCGGCGAGGGGCGAGGCGATGAACGCCCCCGGATCCGCCTCACGGGCGAGCCGCGCGATCCGGTCCGGCAGCAGCCCCGGCGCGAGGAACCACGACGCCACGACCAGGTGCCGCACTCCGCGTGCACGCAACCGGTCGGCAGCCGCCGGAATATCCGGCTGGGTAGCCGAAGCGAACGCCTCGCTCACCGGGACGCCCAGCCGCTCTTCCCAGCGTCCCGCCAATGAAGCGACCACCGCGTTCGCCGACGCGTTGGACGAGCCGACCGCGCTCAGCAGCACACCCATCCCACGCCGGCGTGGCGCGGCAGCCAGCCGGTCCAGGGCCACCGCCTCCAGCGCCGGGTCCGCACCCAGCACGTCCGACACCTCGACGCGGAAGCCCGGGCACTCGGAAACGACCTGGTCGATCAGCGCCGGCAGGTCGACCCGTGCGTGGAACGCGCTGCCCAGCAGCAACGGCACCACGACCGCGGTCCGGTGCCCGGCGGCGTACAGCCCCCGCAGCACGTCCGTGACGAGCGGCGTCGAAAGATCCAAAAAGGACTCGTGCACTGACAGCCCCGGAGCCTGCGCGCGCACGACGTCGACGAGGGCCCGCACGGTCGAAGCCGAGCGGGGATCGCGACTGCCGTGCGCGACGGCGACCAGGGGCGGCGTCACGAGAAGCGCTCACCCACCAGGCCCGCGGCCAGCGTGTCGCCGTCCTTCGGGTCGATCACCAGGAACGCGCCCGTGCGCGGGCTGACGCCGTAGTCGTCGACGCCCAGCTCTTCGGCCAGCCGCAGTGTCACGCGGCCGATGTCGTTGAGCTCCAGCGAAGCCGGGTCGTCCACACTGGACAGCGTCTGCTCGTCGAACCGCGCGTGCAGCTCGCCGACCAGTGCCTGGACCGTGCGGGTGCCGTGCTTGACCAGCACCCGCGCCCCTTCCTTCAACGGCTTCGACGACAGCCAGCACAGCGTGCCGGTGATCTCGTCGGTGACCCGCGGCGGCGCGTCCGCCGCGGCGATCAGGTCGCCGCGGGAGATGTCGATGTCGTCGGCCAGCAGCAGCGTCACCGACGTCCCGGCGCCGGCCTCGTCCAGGGGACCGTCGGCGGTGTCGATGCGCTCGACGCGGCTGCGGATCCCTTGCGGCAGCACCACGATCTCGTCGCCAGGGCGGACCGTCCCCGCGGCGATCTGGCCCGCGTAGCCGCGGTAGTCCGGGTATTCCGCCGTCCGCGGGCGGATCACGTACTGCACCGGGAACCGCAGCGCCGAGTCGTGCGGGTCGGGCGCGACCGGCACGTCCTCCAGGTGCTCCAGCAGGCTCGGGCCGGAGTACCACGGCGTCCGCTCCGAGCGCGTCGCGACGTTGTCGCCCTCCAGCGCGGACACGGGGATTGCCAGCACGGACCCGCGCGCATAACCCAGCGAGAGCGCGTGCGCGGCGAACTCCTCGGCGATCACGGTGAACGTGGCCTCGTCGTAGTCGACCAGGTCGATCTTGTTCACCGCCAGCACCAGCTGCGGCACGCCCAGCAGCGCCAGCACGGCCGCGTGCCGCCGGGTCTGCTCGATCACGCCCTTGCGCGCGTCGACCAGCAGCACGGCCAGCTGCGCGGTGGACGCGCCGGTCACCGTGTTGCGCGTGTACTGCACGTGCCCCGGCGTGTCGGCCAGCACGAACGACCGCTTCGGCGTGGCGAAGTACCGGTACGCGACGTCGATGGTGATGCCCTGCTCACGCTCCGAGCGCAGGCCGTCGACGAGCAGCGACAGGTCCGGAGTGGACAGTCCCTTGTCGACGGACGCGCGCGTGACGGCGTCGAGCTGGTCGGCGAGCACCGACTTCGTGTCGTAGAGCAGCCGGCCGACCAAAGTCGACTTTCCGTCGTCCACGCTCCCGGCCGTGGCCAAGCGAAGCAGCGAGCTCATCAGAAGTACCCCTCACGCTTGCGGTCTTCCATGGCCGCCTCGGACATCCGGTCGTCGGCGCGGGTCGCACCGCGCTCGGTCAGCCGTGACGCCGACACCTCGGCGATCACGTCCTCGACGGTGGTGGCGGTGGATTCGATCGCGCCGGTGCACGACCCGTCGCCGACCGTCCGGTACCGGACCGTCAGTTCGCGGACTTCTTCACCGGGCCGCGGGCCGCCCCACGGGCCTTCCGCCAGCAGCATCCCGTCGCGCAGGTAGACCTCGCGCCGGTGCGCGTAGTAGATCGACGGCAGCTCGACCTTCTCGCGGGCGATGTAGTTCCAGACGTCGGCCTCTGTCCAGTTGGACAGCGGGAAGACGCGGACCTGCTCGCCCGGGCGGTGCCGTCCGTTGTAGAGGTTCCACAGCTCGGGCCGCTGCCGGCGCGGCTCCCACTGGCCGAAAGCGTTGCGGAGGCTGAAGATCCGCTCCTTCGCCCGGGCGCGCTCCTCGTCACGGCGGCCGCCGCCGAACACGGCGTCGAACTTGTTCTCCGCGATCGTGTCGAGCAACGGCGTGGTCTGCAACGGGTTCCGCATGCCGTCGGCGCGCTCTTCCAGGCGCCCGTCGTCGATCCAGTCCTGGACCTTCGCGACGACCAGGCGCAGGCCGTGGCGCTCGACGACGCGGTCGCGGAACTCGATGACCTCGTCGAAGTTGTGCCCGGTGTCGACGTGCAGCAGCGGGAACGGCACCGGCGCCGGCCAGAACGCCTTGATCGCCAGGTGCAGCAGCAGCGTCGAATCCTTGCCGCCGGAGAACAGGATCACCGGGCGGTCGAACTCGCCTGCCACCTCCCGGAAGATGTGGATGGCCTCGGACTCCAAGGCCGCGAGATTGTCCTGCGCCGCATCCGTAGCGGGCTCCAAGGTCGTCATGCGTCCCTTCCTCAGCCGTGCAGTCCGCACTCGGTCTTGCTCTGGCCCGCCCACCGGCCGCTGCGCGGGTCCTGGCCCGGCTCCACGCGGGCCGTGCAGGGCGCGCAGCCGATCGACAGGTAGCCGATCGACACCAGCGGGTTCTCGAGGATCCCGTGCTCGCGGATGTAGCCGTTGAACTCGTCGTCGGTCCACGCCGCGATCGGGTTGACCTTCACCAGGCCGTTGCGGTCGTCCCAGGTGACGATCGGGGTGTTCGCGCGGGTCGGCGCGTCGACCCGGCGGACGCCGGTGATCCACGCCGAGTAGTTCGCCAGGGTCTTGCGCAGGGGCACGACCTTGCGCAGGTTGCAGCACAGCGTGGCGTCGCGGTCGTGCAGCTTCGCGCCGTACTCCGCGTCCTGCTCGGCGACGCTCCGCTCGGCCTGGGCGTTCACGATCTTCACGTCCGGGTAGACCGTCTGCACGGCGTCGCGCGTGCCGAGGGTCTCCGGGAAGTGGTAGCCGGTCTCCAGGAAGAGGACGTCCACATCGGACTTCACTTTGGTGGCGAGGTCGATCAGGACGGCGTCCTGCATGTTGGACGCGACGATGAAGTCGTCGCCGAACGTCTCGACGGTCCAGCGGATCGCCTCGTCGGCGGTCGCGTCGGCGAGTTCTTTCGACGCGCGCTCGGCAAGGGTCTTGTAGTCGGCAGTGGCGGTCATCGGGACACCTCCGGAAGGGACAGTCCGAGGAACTTGACCGAGAAAACCCGGCGACAGGCGGAACACAGCCAGCCGCCGTTCTCTTCCGGCCGCAGGTCCTCGTCGCCGCAATAGGGGCAGTAGTACGGCGTCGCGCGCTCTGTCATTGGCGCCTCCGCGGGAGGGAGTACGTCGGCGCGGTCATTGCAGCGCGCTTTCCTCGGCGCGCGCGGCCCACTGCGGGAACCGTTCGCCGGGTTCGCGCCCGGCCACGTAGTTGCGCACGACCCGCTCGACGTACCCGGTCAGCTCACCCGAAGTCACCTTGTGGCCGCGCAGCTTCCGGCCGAACCCGGCGTCGAGGCCGAGCCCGCCGCCGAGGTG
Source organism: Amycolatopsis sp. MEPSY49 (assembly GCF_051337345.1). Taxonomy (NCBI): domain Bacteria; kingdom Bacillati; phylum Actinomycetota; class Actinomycetes; order Pseudonocardiales; family Pseudonocardiaceae; genus Amycolatopsis; species Amycolatopsis sp. MEPSY49. The sequence goes on from NZ_JBDLYJ010000003.1 coordinate 310,976, forward strand.
CACCTGGAAGCCTTCGACCTGGTTGCCGTCGGCGTCGGTGACGATCTGGCCCTTGAGGCCGATGTCGGCGGTCTGGATCCGCGCGCAGGAGTTGGGGCAGCCGTTGAGGTGCACGGTGACCGGCGTGTCGAGCCCGTCCTGGATGTCCGCGAGGGACTTCTCCAGGTCCGCGACGAGCTGCTGCGCGCGGGCCTTCGTCTCGACGATGGCGAGCTTGCAGAACTCCAGCCCGGTGCAGGCCATCACGCCGCGCCGCCACGGCGACGGCTTCGTCTCCAGCCCGATCTCGGCCAGCTCGGCCTCGAGCGCCGGGACCTGGGCCTCGGCGACGTCGAGCACGACGATCTTCTGCAGCGGGGTGAGCCGCACCCGGGTCGACCCGGCCCGCTCGGCGGCCTTCGCGACAGCGACGAGCGTGCCGCCGCTGGCGCGGCCGGCGATCGGCGCCGCGCCGACGTAGAAGTTGCCGTCGACCTGCGGGTGCACCCCGACGTGGTCGACCGGCAGGGCGGGGTTCTCCGGCGGCGGGCCGTCGATCAGCTCGCGCTTGAGGTACTCGTCCTGCAGCACCTGCCGGAACTTCTCCGCGCCCCAGTCCTTGACCAGGAACTTGATCCGGGCCCGGGAGCGCAGCCGCCGGTAGCCGTAGTCGCGGAAGATCGAGATGACGCCTTCCCAGACGTCGGGCACCTCGTCGCGCGGCACCCAGGCCCCGAGGCGCTGCCCGAGCATCGGGTTGGTCGACAGGCCACCGCCGACCCAGACGTCGAAGCCGGGGCCGTGCTCGGGGTGGTTCACCCCGACGAACGCGACGTCGTGGATCTCGTGCGCCACGTCGGGGAGACCGGAGATCGCGGTCTTGAACTTGCGCGGCAGGTTCGCGAACTCCGGCTTGCCGATGTAGCGGCGCTTGATTTCGTCCAGCGCCGGCGTGCCGTCGATGACCTCGTCGGCCGAGATGCCGGCGACCGGCGAGCCGAGCATGACGCGCGGGCTGTCGCCGCACGCCTCCATCGTGGTCATGCCGGCGTTCTCGAGCTTCTGCCAGATCGTCGGGACGTCTTCGATCCGGATCCAGTGGTACTGGATGTTCTGCCGGTCGGTGATGTCGGCGGTGTCGCGCGCGTACGCCTGCGAGATCTCGCCGAGCACGGTGAGCTGCTCGGTGGTCAGCGCGCCGCCGTCGAGCCGGACCCGCAGCATGAAGTAGCGGTCGTCGAGCTCTTCGGGCTCCAGCGTCGCGGTGCGGCCGCCGTCGATCCCCGGCTTGCGCTGGGTGTAGAGGCCGAACCAGCGGAACCGGCCGCGCAGGTCGCCCGGGTCGATCGCGTCGAACCCGCGGTGGGCGTAGATGTTCTCGATCCGCGCCCGCACGTTGAGCGGGTGGTCGTCCTTCTTCGACCGCTCGTTCGGGTTCAGCGGCTCCCGGTAACCGAGCGCCCACTGCCCCTCGCCGCGCTTCTGCTTGGCGCGCGCGGGGCGGGCGGGGGTCTGACGCGTGGGCGTGGCCATGGCGGCGTCCTCCGAGAGGCTTTCGTGGCAGCGGAGGACCACCGGCTCGCGGGTGTCCTCCGGCGCCGGCTGTCCAGAATTCGTGGCAGGTGGTGGCGATCGGGAGTCAGCGAACGGGTACGCAGAGGGCGCTGGCGACCCGCAGGAGGTCGACGTGGCGGCGCGCCACGAGGAGAACACCGGCATGAGTCACGGCGTCAGCGTGCCACGCGTCCACAATGTGGTCCAGGCCTGCCCGAATGGTGGGAGAAGGGTCACTCGCCTGGGAGAATGCGGTCGACCAGCAGGCTCACGACCTGCGCGTCCGAGTACCCGGAGAACGCTTCGGGCAATGTCAACCGCTCGACGGTCAGGCCGGTCAGGGCCAAGTAGAGCAGCAGAACCTCGTCGCGTCCGCCCGGCAGCCCGGCGGCTTCGTGGAAGCCCAGGCTGATCTCGAAGCTCTCCTTCACGGTCGCCGTCAACGCCGCCGCCAGCTCCGGCCGCCGGTTCGCCTCCAGCCGCAGTTCGAGCAGGGCGAGGTAGGAGCTGCGGCGGGTGGTCAGCCGCGTCATCAGGTCGCCGAGCAGCGCGGCGACCCGGGCGGTCGACGGCTCTTCCGCCCGCGGGGCGGCCATGACTTCGTCGGGAGCCGACAGCCGGACGTGCACGCGGTCGCCGGCCTCGGCCAGCAGCTGGTCGCGGCTGCGGAAGTAGTTGGACGTCGTCCCCGGCGGCACACCGGCCTCCGCGTCCACCGCCCGGTAGGTGAGCCCCCGTGCGCCGTCCCGGGCCAGCACCTCGATCGCCGCGTCGGTCAGGGCCGTCCGCCGTTCGGTGTTCTGCCGCACCGAATCCTCCTTGCCCGATTAAATCACTACAGATAGAGTACTACAGACAGAGTGGTTCGATGGAGAGGAACTGGGGATGCAGGTCAAGGGGTTCGGGGCGGGATACCTGGTCGACGACGTCGCCGCGACCACCCGCTTCTACGCGGACGTGATCGGCCTGGTGGTCACCGTGGAACTGGACTGGTTCGCCAGCGTCAACGCCGGCGCGCCCGGCTACGAGATCAGCTTCGTCCAGCGCGGCCACGAGTCGGTGCCCGCGGGCTACCGGGCCGCGGACACCGCCGGGCTGATGTTCGGGCTCGTCGTCGAAGACGCGGCCGCGGAGGCGAAGCGGCTGGAAGAAGCGGGTGTGGAACTGGTCACGCCGGTCGTCGACGAGGCCTACGGGCAGCGGCACTTCTACGTCGCCGATCCGAACGGCGTGCTGCTGGACGTCATCGAGATGATCCCCGTCGACCCGGAGTGGGCGGCGGCGAACACCCCGGCTTCGTAGGGGACAATCGGGGTATGCCCGATTCCTCGACCGACCTCACGCTGCCCGAAAGCGCGCTCAAGGGCGTCGGCAGCCGGCCGTTCGGGGTCTACGTGCACGTCCCGTTCTGCGCGACGCGCTGCGGCTACTGCGACTTCAACACCTACACCGCGGGCGAGCTCGACTCCGGCTCGTCGCCGCAGTCCTGGCTCGACGGGCTGCGGCGCGAGCTGGAGCTGGCCGCGCGCGTGCTGGTCGTGCCGCCCGCCGCCGAAACCGTGTTCGTCGGCGGCGGCACGCCGTCGCTGCTCGGCGCCGACGGTCTGGCCTCGGTGCTCGACGCCGTCCGCGACGTCTTCGGGCTCGCCCCGGGCGCCGAGGTGACGACGGAGTCGAACCCGGAATCGACGTCGCCGGAGTTCTTCGCCGGCATCCGCGAAGCCGGCTACACGCGCGTCTCGCTCGGCATGCAGTCCGCGGCGCCGCACGTGCTGAAGATCCTCGACCGCGTGCACACCCCGGGCCGGCCGGGCCAGGCCGCCGCCGAGGCCCGCGCGGCCGGGTTCGAGCACGTGAACCTCGACGTGATCTACGGCACGCCGGGCGAGCGTCCCGACGACTTGCTCGCGACGCTCGACGCCGTGCTGGCCGCCGGGGTCGACCACGTCTCGGCGTACGCGCTGATCGTCGAGGAGGGCACCGCGCTGGCCCGCCGCGTCCGCCGCGGCGAGCTGCCCGCGCCGGACGACGACGTGCTGGCCGCGGACTACGAGATGATCGACGCGACGCTGTCGGCGGCCGGGCTGCGCTGGTACGAGGTGTCGAACTGGGCGGCGTCCGACGCTGCCCGCTGCCGCCACAACCTCGGCTACTGGCGCGGCGACGACTGGTGGGGCGCCGGTCCGGGCGCGCACAGCCACGTCGGCGGGGTGCGCTGGTGGAACGTCAAGCACCCGTCCCGCTACGCGGCGCTGCTGGCCGCCGGCGACTCGCCCGCGGGCGGGCGCGAGGTGCTCACCGACGACGACCAGCACCTCGAGCGGATCATGCTCGAACTGCGCGTCGCGGAAGGACTTCCGCTGGACGTGCTCGACGAGCCCGGGCTCGCCGAAGCCCGCGCCGCCGCGGCCGAGGGCCTGCTCGATCCGTCCGCTTTGGACACCCGCGGCCGCGCCGTCCTGACCGACCGCGGCCGGCTGCTGGCCGACGGCGTCGTCCGGCGCCTTGCGGGCTGACGGGAATTAAAACCGGCCGCCCGGTCGTTGCTTGTATCGAGCAACGACTTTAGGAGGCCCCATGGCGCGCGCGATCAGGTTCGACGAGTACGGCGACGTGGAGGTCCTCCGGGTCGAGGACGTGCCGCGGCAGGCACCGGGACGGGGGCAGGTGCTCGTCGAGGTCCGCGCCGCCGGGATCAACCCGGGCGAGGCAGCGATCCGGCGGGGGCTCCTGCACGAGCGCTTCCCGGCGACGTTCCCGTCCGGGCAGGGCAGTGACTTCGCGGGCGTCGTCGCGGAACTCGGCGACGGCGTCGAGGAGATCGCCGTCGGCGACGAGGTGATCGGCTTCGTGCACACGCGCTCCAGCCACGCCGACTACGTCGTGGCGGAGGCTTCGGACCTCACGCCGAAGCCGGACGACGTGTCGTGGGAAGTCGCGGGCGCGTTGTTCGTCGCGGGTACGACGGCCTACGCGGCGACGGCCGCGGTGTGCCCGCGCGAGGGCGACACGGTGGTCGTCTCGGGTGCGGCCGGCGGCGTCGGATCGCTGGCCGCCCAGCTGGCGCTGCTCGCCGGCGCCAAGGTGATCGGCCTGGCAGGTCCCGCGAACCACGCGTGGCTGCACGAGCTCGGTGTCATCCCGGTGGCCTACGGCGACGGTGTGCTGGAGCGGATCAAGGAAGCCGCACCGGACGGCGTGCACGCGTTCGTCGACACCTTCGGTTCGGGCTATGTGGAACTGGCCCTGCACCTGGGGATCCACCCCGGCCGGATCGACACGATCATCGATTTCGAGGCGGCCGCGAAGTACAACGTGAAGACCGAGGGGAACATGGCGGGCGCGTCGGCCGAGGTGCTGCGCGAGCTGAGTTTGCTGGTGGGCAAGGGATTGCTGGAGGTCCCGATCGCGCGGGTTTATCCGTTGGCCGAGGTTCGTGAGGCTTACCGCGAGCTGGAGCAGCGGCACACGCGCGGCAAGATCGTCCTGCGGCCGTAGGCGTCAGCTGAAGGAGAACCGCGCTGCGGCTTCGGCGGGCGTTGCGGCCTGGGCGCGCCCGGGGACGTCGTGCACGGCGGTCGCGCCCTCGGACCACAACCCAGGTCGGCGAGGCCGGTGGGCCGACGAGGACCACGAGTCCCGGTCGCACCCGGATCACCGGTTCTTCGCCGCCAGCACCTTCAAGCCGGCGAGGTAGGTGTCGAGGGCGAACTCGAGGCGTTCGGTGGCCGTCTCGGCGGAGAAGAACTCGCCGATCCGCAGCATGTTCGGGAACGCGTCCGCGGGCAGTGAGCGCATGTACGCCACCATCTGCTCGCCGCGCTTCGCGGTCTCCGCTTCGTCGATGTCGCCCCAGGTCCAGCCGCTCGCTTCGTACGCGTACGCCTTGGCGTAGAGCGCCAGGGCGTCGCCCGCGAAGGTCGCCTGCTTGAGCGTCAAGCCGCCCGCGCGCAGCAGTGCGAGCATCGCCTCGCCCTGCCGCAACGAGCTCGGCGTGACCGGCACGGCGACGTCCCACGCCACCCGGGCGATGCCGGGGTGCGCGACCATCACCCGGATCTGGCCGCGGACGAGGTCCTTGACCTGGTCGTCCCAGCGCGCCGGGTCCGGGTCGGGGATCGGCGCCTCGGCGAGCACGGCGTCGAGCATCAGCTCCGCCAGCTCGTCCTTGTTGGCCACGTGCGCGTAGAGCGACGCCGGCCCCGTCTCCAGCTCCTGCGCGACCCGCCGCATGGTGACGGCGTCGAGGCCCTCCTTCGCCAGGACTGCCAGCGCCGTCTTCACGACGAGCTCCTGGGAGAGCGCGGGTTTCGCGGCGCGCCGGCGCGGGGCGCTGCGCCACGGGGGCGGGGGAACGGTCACGCGAACACTGTACTTGACGCGAACAGTGTTCGTATGTAGAACGGTGTTCGTCAAACGAACAGCGTTCGTGAAGGGGATCTCATGACCACCGCGGAAACCGAAGTCCGGGCCGTGCTCGGACGTCTCACCGAAGCCTGGAACGCCGGCGACGCCACCGCGTACGGCCGGCTCTTCACCGAAGACGCGGACTACGTGACGTTCTTCGGCCTCAACTTCCCCGGCCGCGAGGCGATCGAAAGCTCGCACCGCGCTCTCTTCGAAGGGCCGCTGAAAGGCTCCAAGCTGACCGGGCAGCTCGGCGCGGCGGCGAAGGTGCGGTTCGTCCGGCCCGACGTCGCCGTGGTCGTCGTCGGCGGTGGCTCGTCGCTGACCGGCGCGGACACCACCGACGAGGGGCGCGAATCGACTGTCAGCTTCGTGCTCGTCGAGGAGGACGGCGAGTGGCTGATCACGGCGTTCCAGAACACACGCGTCTCGGATCCGCGCGGGTGAAAGCGCTTGCGGAGGTGTCGGGGGTCGTCGCGCGGCCGCCCGGCGAGGTGTTCGAGGCGCTGCGGCGGCGGGTGACCGGGGGCGGCCACCCGATGCGGACGGAGGTCGATCGCGAGCGCGGGTTCCTCGCGGTCCAGGGTGGCTGGTGGTACCGCGGCGAATACCGCGTCACGCCGGATCCGGCCGGTGCGCGCGTCGAGCATCGCGTGGTCAACGCGGCCACTCGGGGGCGCTGGGGTGTCCCGCTCGCCAACCGGTTCTTCGTCGGGTTCCGCGCGCGGACGTCTGTCGCTTTTGCCCGGATGCTCGAGGAACTGGCGACATCCGAGTAGGCAGCGGGCAGCTCCGGCGCGTACGGTTGCTTAGGTAAGCCTTAGTAGCTGAGCGAGGAGTTGGCCGATGGCCGAAGCACCCCGGCGGTCCGGACGGCCCGCGGTGAAACTGCGCGTGCTGCGCACCGAGCGGCTGACCCCGCACATGATCCGGATCGTCGCGGGCGGCGAGGGCATCGCCGATTTCCGGCCCAACGCGTTCACCGACGCCTACGTCAAGGTGCTGTTCAAGGTGCCGGGCGTCGAGTACCCCGAGCCGTTCGACGTCCAGGAGTGCCGGGCGACCCTGCCGCGGGAGCACTGGCCGCGGATGCGGTCGTACACGGTCCGGGCGTTCGACCCGCAGGCCGGCGAGCTGACCTTCGACTTCGTCCACCACGGCGACGAGGGCATCGCCGGCCCGTGGGCGGCGGCCGCCCGGGTGGGGGACGAGCTGCTGCTGTCCGGCACCGGTGGCGCGTACGCGCCGGGCGACGAGGCCGACTGGCACCTGCTGGCCGGGGACGAAAGCGCGTTGCCCGCCATCGCGGCGTCCCTCGAGGCGCTGCCGGCGGGCGTCCCGGCGCACGCCGTGATCCTGGTCGAGAACGCCGACGAGGAGCAGGCGCTGGTCACGAAGGCCGACGCGCAGATCACGTGGCTGCACCGGTCGGCCGGCGGTGACGTCGCCGAGGCGGTGCGCTCGCTGCCGTGGCGCGACGGCGTCGTCCAGGCGTTCGTGCACGGCGAGGCGGGCTTCGTCCGCGACCTGCGGCGCTACCTGCTCGACGAGCGCGGCGTGCGGCGCGAGCTGCTGTCGATCTCCGGGTACTGGCGCCTCGGCAAGAACGACGAAGCCTGGCGTGAGGAGAAGGCGGCCGAACGGGCCCGCGAGAAGTAACCTCGCCGCATGGCGAACCTCAAGGTGGACGTCGACCCGGCCGAAGCCGGATTCGACGCGGACCGGCTGTCCCGGATCGACGCGCACTTCGACCGGTACGTCGAGAACGGACGGTTGCCGGGCTGGCTCGCGGTGGTGAGCAGGCACGGCCGGATCGTGCACCTCGGCAGCGGCGGGTACAGCGACGTCGAAGCCGGCACCCCGGTGGAGACCGACACGCTGTGGCGGATCTTCTCGATGACGAAGCCGATCACGTCGGTCGCGGCGATGATGCTGGCCGAAGAAGGTCTGCTGGAGCTGGACGACCCGATCTCGCGCTGGCTGCCGGAGTTCGCGTCACCGCGGGTGTACGTCAAGGGGTCGGCGCTGGCGCCCCTGACCGAGCCGGCGGTCGCGCCGATCCGCGTGTGGCACCTGCTGACGCACACGGCGGGCCTGACGTACGGCTTCCACCACGGCCACCCGGTGGACGCGATCTACCGTTCGGCGGGCTTCGAGTGGGGAACGCCGCCGGGCCTGGACCTGGCCGCGTGTTCCGAGCGGTGGGCCTCGTTGCCGCTGGTGTTCCAGCCGGGAGCGGAGTGGAACTACTCGGTGGCGACGGACGTCCTCGGGCGGCTGGTCGAGGTGGTTTCCGGCCTTCCGCTGGACGAGTTCTTCGCGTCGCGGATCTTCACGCCGCTGGGGATGACGGACACGGGGTTCGTGGCTTCTTCGCCTTCGCGGTTGGCTGCTCTTTATGTGCCGTCGGCGGACGGGCTGGTCCGGAACGACGCGTTCGGCCGGCTGGGGCAGTCCCGCCCGGACTGCCTGTCCGGAGGCGGCGGCCTGGTGTCGTCGGCTGCGGACTATTGGCGTTTCACGGAGATGTTGCTGCGCGGAGGGGCGTTGGACGACGTCCGGCTGCTGTCGCCGCGGACGGTGTCGCTGATGGCTTCGAACCACTTGCCCGGGCACGTGGATCTGGAGCAGTTCGGGCGGCCGTTGTTCGCGGAGATGCCGTTCGACGGGCACGGGTTCGGGTTGGGGTTCTCGGTGCTGGAGGACCCGGTGAAGGCCCGGACGTTGTCATCGGCGGGGGAGTTCGCTTGGGGCGGGGCGGCTTCGACGGCTTTCTGGGTGGATCCGGACGAGGATTTGACCGTGGGGTTCTATACGCAGCTGTTGCCGTCGAGTACTTATCGGCTGCGGTCGCAGTTGCGGCAGCTGGTCTACCAGGCGCTGGTGGACTGAGCGGGTTCCGGCGGCCGCACGGTGGCTCGATCGCGTCCTTGTGCTTGCGGATCTTCGGGGCGAGGGCCGGTCTGCTACGGACTCGGCTTGAAGAACGAAAAACTCCGCTCCGGTCTGGCGGCCCCGTGCGGCGCCTCCGGGTGGTCCCGGAGCTGGACCTCCGCCTCGGCCACCCCCTCCGCGATCACCCTGCGCCCGCGGGCGTAGTCCAGCAGCTCCGCCACCGGGCGGTTGTCCGCCGAATACACCGCCGTGAACCTCTCGAACCCGCGCTCCAACGCCGCCAACCCCAGCATGTGGAGCAACGCCGATGCCAGCCCCACCCGGCGCCACGCCGGGGCCACCGCTATCGCCACCTCCGCCATCCGCCGGCCCGTTGCCTCGTAGCGGGCGACCGCCACTCCCGGACCCTCCAGCGAACGGGCCACCAGGGCGAACCGGCGCTCGTAGTCCAGCACCGTCAGCCGCTCCAACAGGCGGGGTGTCACTCTCGGGGCCGAGCCGCAGAACCGGCGGCGGAGCGTCTCCGGGTCCGCGTTCCGGATCGCTTCGCCCAGCTCCGGGGCGTCCTGCGGGGTCAGCGGGCGGACGCGCACCCGGCGGCCGTCGCGGAGGAGGAGCGTGCGGTCGAATCCCTTCGGCGGTTCCGTCACCGGCCCACCCTAGCGGCCGCCCGATCGGGCAGGGCCGGTTCGCGGAAATCGAGTACGTTGGCAGCAAAGGGTTTCCGAGGGGGCGGCCATGCGGCGGATCGGGATCGTCGGAGCGGGGCAGGCAGGGCTCGTCCTCGGCATCGGGCTGCGGCAACGCGGCTACGACGTCACGGTCTTCGCCGAGCGCCCGGCGGAAGCCGTGCGCGAAGGGCGGCTCGTCTCCAACCAGTGCCTGTTCGACCCCGCTCTCCAGCGCGAACGCGCGCTCGGCATCAACTTCTGGGAAGCACCGCCGATCCGCGAAGTCGCCTTCGCCGCCGCCGGCGAGGGCGCCGAACCCGCCATTTCCTGGCGCGTCGGGCTCGACCGGCCGGCCCAGTCGGTCGACCAGCGCGTCAAGGTCGCCGACTGGATGACCGAGTTCGGGCGCCTCGGCGGTGACCTGCGCATCCGCCGCGTCACCCCGGCCGACCTCGACGACTGCGCCCGCGAGTTCGAGCTGCTCGTCGTCGCCGCCGGGCGGGGGCCGCAGTTCGACGCGCTCTTCCCGCGCGACGACGCCCGCTCGCCCTATCGCGAACCGCAGCGGGCGATCGGCATCCTCTACGTCGCCGGCGCGCTCGACGCCGTCCCCGGCCTCACCTTCGGCATGGCCCCGGTCGGCGAGTTCTTCCTGCTGCCGGTGCTTTCGGTGCACGGCCCGGTGCACGGCATCGGCTTCTTCGGCCTGCCCGGCGGCCCGATGGACGTCTGGGACGACGTCGCCGACGTCGACCAGCACTACGAGACCGCCCGCAAGCTGCTGCGCACGCAGTACCCCTGGCAGGCGACGCTGCTGGACAACGCTCGTCCCGTGGCGCCCACCGAGATGCTGCACGGCCGGATCACGCCGATCGTGCGGCACCCGGTGGGCACGCTGCCGTCGGGGGCGAAGGTCCTCGCGATGGGCGACACCGCGGTGACCAACGACCCGGTCGGCGGCCAGGGCGCGAACATGGCCGCCCGCGCCGCCCGGGCGTACCAGGAGGCCATCGTCGATCGCGGCGACCGGCCGTTCGACGAGGAGTTCATGCACGACGCCTTCGCCCGCTACTGGCACCACGCCCGGCACGCGACGCGCTTCAACAACGACCTCTTGGCCCCACCGCCGGACCACGTCCTCGCGACTTTGGCCGCCGCCCAGCGGGTGCCCGAGGTGGCGCACCGCTTCGCGCACCTCTTCGAGAACCCGGCCGACTACGAAGGCTGGCTGGGCGATCCCGAAGCGGCGATGGCCTACCTGCAGGCGACGGCTCCGCGCAGACTCGGGAAGCAGCCCCATCCGGAGGAGGAACGAACATGACGGCCGACAAACCGACGACGAAGCGGGCCGAACGGTTCCGCGGCCAGGCCCTGGTCGCGCGGGTCAAGGAACTCATCCACCAAGGCAATGTCCGGCGGATCCGGGTCAAGAACGACGAAGGCCACACGGTGCTGGAGATCCCGGTCACGGCCGGTGTCGTGGCCGCGATCGCCGCCCCGGTGGTCACCGCGGTCGGGGCGATCGCCGCGCTGGCCAAGGAATGGACCATCGAAGTCGACCATCTGGCAACCCCCGAGAAGCCCGAAGAGGGCACGGGCGACTGACCGGACGGTGGCCGGGCCGTCCCCGGCCACCGCGGTCCGGCGTCAGCCGAAGGGTCCGGCGTCCGGGGCGCAGAGCGTGCCGCGGGCGGGTACCGAACCTGTGCCGAAGTACCGGTCGAGCCACGCGTCCACGCACGCGCTCTTGCCGCGCGAACCGTGGCCGTACGTGTCGAGGCTCAGCAGGCGCGCGTTGGCCAGCAGCTTCTCGGTCCGCTGGGCTCCGGCGTACGGCGTTTCCAGGTCGCCCCGGCGGTTGGCGAGCAGCAGGATCGGCGCCGTCGGGCGGTTCCACGGGCCCGCGTACCGGCCGGGGTCCGAGACGTCCCACGTGGCGCAGGGAAGCGTCTTGTAGACGTCGTAGGGGCCGAAGCCCCGGCCGACCTGGTCGGCGCGCTGCGCGTAGTCCCACCAGACCGCCGGATCGCGCGGGTTCGCCGCGTCCGAGCACAGGGTCGCGCCGCCGCCCAGCAGGGAGTCGACGTCCGGCGGCCCGCCCGCCGACGCCGGCGCGCGGGCCGCCGGGTCCGCCAGTGCCTGCAGGAACGCCGCCAGCTGCGGCGCGGCCCGCGCGTCGGTCAGGTAGTCGTGGATTTGGGCGATCGCGCTCTGGTAGGTCACGACGAGCTGCTTGCCGGTCGTGTCGGTTACCGTGATCGGGCCGGCATCCAGCCGGTCCAGGATCGCGTCGTAGTCGAAGGTGCAGCGCGACGCGCAAGCGTCCAAAAAGGACTGGATCGAGCGTGGGCCGTCTTCGTAGCCGCGCAGGCGGTAGCTCATCGGGCCGGAGCCGGTCGACCAGCGTACCGGGTCGTCGACGGCGTCGAGCGCCAGCGAGCCTACTCGGCCGGGGAACAGGTTGGCGTACGTCTCGCCGAGGTAGGTGCCGTACGACTTCCCGTAGTACCGCAGTTTTGGCTCGCCGAACGCCGCTCGCAGCCGGTCGAGGTCACGCGCGATCGTCCCGGTCGACAGGTGGTTCGCCAACGGGCCGGCGTTCTGTTCGCAAAGATCGGTGACCGTGTGAGTGTCCGCGATCTGCCGCTGTTCGGCCTCGCGCGTCAGCGGGAACGTGCCGAGCGCGCGTTGCAGCACCTCGAGCTGCGATGGATCGGTGAAGCAGTGGATCTTCGAGCTGGCGCCGACGCCGCGGGGATCGAACCCGACGAGGTCGAACCGCTCGTGCAGGAAAGGCGTCAACGCGGGCGCGTAGCGGCCGGACGAGCCCGGGCCGCCCGGGTTGTAGAAGATCGTGCCCAGCTTGTGGGCCCGGTCGGTGGCGGGCAACCGGGCCACTGCGATGCGGACGGTACCCGCCGATGGGTCCTGGTAGGACAGTGGCACGTCCAGGTGGCCGCATTCGTAGCCGGTCGGACAGGAGGCTTCCCAGACGATCCGGGCGGGGCTCGCCGCGGCCACGGGGGCGAGGGCGCCCACCGCGAGCGCGGCGGCCCCCAGCGCCGTCGCCGTGCGGAGTTTCCGAGAGGTCATGTCAAGATCGTCCCGCCCCGGACCCGGTGGGCGCATTGGGGTAGACCACCGAATCCGGGGTGGGGTAAACCGCAATTCGCTCAGGTGGTGAGCTTCGGGATGACCTGCGCCCCGTAGGACGCCAGCGTCGCCTCGCGGTCGTCGTGCATCAGGTACAGCGAGAACTGGTCCACGCCCAGCTCCGCCAGTTCCTGCAGCCGCTCCACGTGCGCGGATGCCGGGCCGAGCAGGCAGAACCGGTCGACGATCTCGTCCGGGACGAACTCCGTCGACGGGTTGCCCGCCTTGCCGTGGTGGCTGTAGTCGTACCCCTCCCGTTCGCGGATGTAGTCGGTCAGCTCGCGCGGCACCGCACCCGACGAGCCGTACCGCGCGACCAGGTCGGCGACGTGGTTGCCGACCATCCCGCCGAACCAGCGCAGCTGTTCGCGCTGGTGCGGCAGGTCGTCGCCGACGTACGCCGGCGCCGCGACGCAGATCGTGATGCCGCCCGGGTCGCGGCCGGCCGCTCGCGCGGCGTCGTGGACCGCGCCGATCGTCCAGCGCGCGATCGCCGGGTCGGCGCACTGGAGGATGAAGCCGTCGGCGTGCTCGCCGACCGTCTGCAGCGCCTTCGGCCCGTACCCGGCCATCCACATCTCGAGCCGCCCGTTGCGGATCCACGGGATCTGCACGGTCTTCTCGTTCATCTCCACCGCGCGGCCCTCGGCGAGATCCTTGACCACGCGCATGCAGTCGCGCACGGTGGCCAAAGTGGACGGTGGCTTGCCGACGACCCGGTGCGCGGAGTCGCCGCGGCCGATGCCGCAGACGGTCCGGTTGCCGTACATGTCGTTGAGCGTGGCGAAGGTCGACGCCAGCACCGACCAGTCGCGCGTGCCCGGGCTGGTCACCATCGGCCCGACGATGAGGGACGACGTCGCCGCCAGCACGGCCGAGTAGATGACGAACGGTTCCTGCCACAGCACGCAGGAGTCGAACGTCCAGCCGTACCGGAACCCGGCGTCCTCGGCGTCCTTCATCAGCCGCACGACGTCCCGCGCCGGTGGGTCGGTCTGCAGCACGATCCCGAAGTCCATCGCGCGCTCCTAGTTGAGGTACTGGTTGAGCGAGCGGGACAGGAACTTGCCGTGTGACGTCGACCCGGTGAACCCGTCCGGCGACACCACAACGCGCCCACGTGACAGTACCGTGTGCACCCGACCGGTGATCTCGAATCCCTCGTACGCCGAGTAGTCGACGTTCATGTGGTGCGTCTCGGCCGAGAGTGTCTGCTTGGCCGCAGGGTCGTAGATCACGATGTCCGCGTCCGAGCCCGCCGCGATGACGCCCTTGCGCGGGTACAGCCCGAACATCCGCGCCGGCGTCGCCGAGCACGTCTCGACCCAGCGGCCGAGTGTCAGCTCACCGGCGACGACGCCCTGGTGCAGCAGGTCCATCCGGTGCTCGACACCCGGCATCCCGTTCGGGATGGCCCGGAAGTCCCCGCGCCCCAGTTCCTTCTGGTCCTTGAAGCAGAAGGGGCAGTGATCGGTGGACACCACGGACAGGTCGTTCGTCCGCAGCCCGCGCCACAGGTCCGCCTGGTGCGACTTCTCCCGCAGCGGCGGCGAGGCGACGTACTTCGCGCCTTCGAAGTCCGGCTTCGCCAAGTCCTCAATGGACAGGTAGAGGTACTGCGGGCACGTCTCCGCGAAGACGTTCTGACCGTCGTCGCGCGCCTCCGCGACGGCCGCAAGCGCTTGCGACGCCGACAGGTGCACGATGTACAACGGCGATCCGGTGACCTTCGCGAGCTGGATCGCCCGCGACGTCGCTTCTCCTTCCAGTTCCGGTGGCCGCGTGAGGCCGTGTTGTACGGGGTCGATGTTGCCCGCGGCGAACGCCTGCGCCGCCAGCTGGTCGATCGCGATGCCGTTTTCCGCGTGCATCATGATCGTAGCGCCGATTTCGCGGGCTTTCTGCATCGCGAGCAGGATTTCCCCGTCCGTGGAGTAGAACACCCCCGGGTACGCCATGAACATCTTGAAGCTGCCGACGCCGCCGTCGACGCAGGCTTCCATCTCCTTCAGCGACTGGTCGTTGACGTCGGAGACGATCATGTGGAAGCCGTAGTCGATCGCGCAGTTGCCGTCGGCCTTGGCGTGCCACTTGTCCAAAGTGGACAGCAGTGACGTGCCTTTGGCCTGCACGGCGAAGTCGATGATCGTGGTCGTGCCGCCCCACGCCGCCGCCGTGGTCCCGGTCGAGAACGTGTCGACCGAGTGGGTGCCGCCGAACGGCATTTCCATGTGCGTGTGGGCGTCGATGCCGCCGGGCAGCACGTACTTGCGGGTGGCGTCGATCGTCTCGTCGCCGGTCAGCGTCCCGGGCGCCCCGACGGCGGCGATGGTCTCGCCGTCGACGAGGACGTCCGCGAGCAGCGCGCCCGACGGCGAAACGACCTGGCCACCCTTGATCAGCGTGCTCATCAGGCCTCCGCGAGCGGGCCGTAGGTGTCCGGGCGGCGGTCGCGGTAGAACGCCCACGTGTTCCGGACCTCTTCGAGCAACGAGAGGTCGAGGTCGCGCACGACGACCTCGTCGTCGGTGTCGGACGCGGCGTCGCCGACCAGCTGCCCGCGCGGGTCGACGAAGTACGTCTGGCCGTAGAAGTCGTTGTCGCCCAGCGGTTCCACGCCGACCCGGTTGATCGCGCCGACGAAGTACTCGTTCGCCACCGCGGCCGCCGGCTGCTCCAGCTTCCACAGGTACTGCGACAGGCTGCGGCTCGTCGCCGACGGGTTGAACACGATCTTCGCCCCGGCCAGGCCGAGCGCGCGCCAGCCCTCCGGGAAGTGCCGCTCGTAGCAGATGTAGACGCCGATGCGGCCCACGGCCGTGTCGAACACCGGGTAGCCGAGGTTGCCGGGGCGGAAGTAGAACTTCTCCCAGAACCCCTTGACCTGCGGGATGTGGTTCTTGCGGTACTTGCCGAGGTACGTGCCGTCGGCGTCGATCACCGCGGCGGTGTTGTAGTAGACGCCGGGCTGCTCGACCTCGTACATCGGCACGATCAGCACGACGCCGTGGCGCTGGGCCACCTCCTGCATGAGCCGGGTCGTCGGCCCGTCGGGGATGGCCTCGGTGTAGGAGTAGTAGTCGGCGTCCTGCACCTGGCAGAAGTACGGCCCGTAGAACAGTTCCTGGAGGCAGACGACCTGGGCGCCCTGCGAAGCGGCGGTGGCGATGTGGTCGACCGCCGCCTTGATCATGGACTCCTTGTCACCCGTCCACCGCTGCTGGATCAGGCCGGCTCGAACCACGCTCACTGATTTCCTCCTTCGTTGCGGGACGGGACAGGACGGCGAAGACGACGAACGCGCCGACCAGGCCGACCACCCAGTTGTAGTCGTAAAGCGGCTTGAGGAACGGGATCAGCCCGGCGTCGGGGAACGGCCCGCCGTAGGCGCCACCGACGGCCAACACGGCTCCCACCAGCGTCGCGACCAGCGCGCGCCAGTTCCAGCCGCCGCTGAACCAATACACCCCATCGGGTGTGTAGAGGTCCTTCAGCCGCAGCTTCGTGCGGTTGATGACCCAGTAGCCGGCGACGAGCACGCCGGCGACCGCGCCGAGCAGGCCGCCGTAGAAGCCGAGCCAGGCGAAGATGTAGATGTTCGGGTCGGAGTAGAGCCGCCACGGCTGGATCAGGATGCCGATGACGCCGGTGATCCCGCCGCCGATCGCGAACGTGATCCGCTTCGGGAACGCGTTCGAGAAGTCGTAGGACGGGCTGACGACGTTGGCCGCCAGGTTGGCCGAGATCGTGGCCAGCACCAGCGCGACCAGCGCGACGACGACCACGACGGGACTGTCGAACCGGTCGGCCAGCTGCGCCGGGTCCCAGATGTCCTTGCCATAGAGCACCTGGCCTCCGGAGGTGGTCAGGATGGCGACGATGGCGATGAACGTCATCGTCGTCGGCAGGCCGAGGATCTGGCCGCGGACCTGCTTGCGCTGGCTGCCGCCGAAGCGGGTGAAGTCCGGCATGTTCAGCGACAGCGTCGACCAGAACGCGATCATCGCCATCAGGGCCGGCGCGAACACCTTCCAGAAGTCCGGGCCCCAGCCGAGCTTGCCGCCGTCGGACAGGATCGGGCCGAGGCCGCCCGCCTTGACCAGCACGTACCCGAGCATGATCAGGAAGCCGACGGACACCAGCGGCGCCGTCCAGTTCTCGAACCGGCGGACCGCCTCCATGCCGCGCCAGATGATGAGCATCTGGCCGATCCAGAAGACCACGAAGGACAGCCAGAGCGTCCAGTGCTGCCCGGCGACGACGGCGGAGTCGCGCCACCACGAGCCGAGCAGGCGGCCGAGGATGACGTAGATGGCCTCGCCGCCGACCCACGTCTGGATGCCGAACCACCCGCACGCGATGAACGCGCGCAGCAGCGCTGCGAGGTTGGCGCCGCGCAGGCCGTAGAACGCGCGGGCGAACACCGGGAACGGGATGCCGTACTTCGTGCCGGCGTGGCTGTTGAGCAGCATCGGCGCGAGCACGACGAGGTTGCCGATCGTGATCGTGATCAGCGCCTGCACCCAGTTCATGCCGAGCGCGATCAGCGACGCGGCCAGGGCGTAGCTGGGGATGTTGTGCGCCATCCCCATCCAGAGCGCGAAGTAGTTGTAGGTGGTCCAGGTCCGTTTTTCGACGGGGACGGGGGCCAGTTCCTCGTTGAAGAACCGGCTGCCTTCGAGAGACGGGACGTCGGCGGGGTCGAGCTCGACCCGGCCGTCGTCGTGCACGCGCTGGTCTGCGGGTGTCGGCGCCATTGCGGAATCCTGCGCGCCTGGTCAGCGCCGGGGCAACGGCAGTCTGTTCACTCTTCGCTGATCAGGAGTGCAGTCTGTCGATTGCGCGAACGGGCTCGGGGATGCATGACCTGCGTCACACATCTCGCCGCAACGAACCGGCAAAGCGGGTGAAACGTCTCCACAGGATCTTCACAGTTCACGCGAACCGTCTCCACCGGGGGTGCTTAAGGTCGTGGCCATGGAACCGGGAGTGCGGCGGGTGCTGGTCGTCGAGGACGACGTCACGATCGCCGCGTCGATCGCGGCCCGGCTGCGGGCCGAGGGCTTCACCGTGGACGTCGCCCACGACGGGCCGGCGGCGGTCTCGGCCGAGGCGTCCGGGGAGCCGGACCTGGTGGTGCTGGACGTCATGCTGCCGGGGTTCGACGGCTTGGAGGTCTGCCGCCGGATCCAGGGCCGCCGTCCGGTGCCGGTGCTCATGCTGACCGCGCGCGCCGACGAGACGGACATGCTGGTCGGGCTGGGGGTCGGCGCGGACGACTACCTCACGAAGCCGTTCTCGATGCGGGTGCTGACCGCGCGGGTGCACGCGCTGCTGCGGCGGGTCGAGCGCTCCTCGTCGGTGGTGGGCACGCGGATCGTGCTGGGTGACCTCGAGATCGACGTCGACCAGCGGCGGGTCGCCCGGGCGGGCGTCGCGGCGCAGCTGACGCCGATCGAATTCGACCTGCTGGTGCACTTCGCGCGGCGGCCGCGGGTGGTGCAGCCGCGGGAACGGCTGCTGTCGGAGGTGTGGGACTGGGACGTCCACAGCACGTCCGCGGGCACGCGGGCGGTGGACAGCCACATCAAGGCGCTGCGGCGGAAGCTCGGCGCCGACCTGATCCGGACCGTGCACGGCGTCGGCTACGCGTTGGAGGCGGGATCGTGAACCTCGTGCCGCGGCCGCTGGACCGGATCCGGTCGATCAAGCTGAAGCTGGCGATCCTGATGGTGGCGTCCGGCGGCGTCGCGTTCGCGTTCTTCAACTGGCAGATCGGCTGGCTGCCACCGAAGACGACGATCACGGCGATGGTGCTGGCGCTGGTGCTGTCGCAGGTGCTGGCCCACGGGATGACGCGGCCGCTGCGCGAGATGACGGCGGCGGCGCGCGCGATGGCGAAGGGCGACTACACGCGCCGGATCCGCGCGACCACGCGGGACGAGGTGGGGTCGCTGGCGTCCGCGTTCAACCAGATGGCGGGCGACCTCGGGGACGCGGACCGGCAGCGGCGCGAGCTGATCGCGAACGTGTCCCACGAGCTGCGGACGCCGATCACGGCGTTGAGCGGGGTGCTGGAGAACCTGGTCGACGGGGTCGAAGATCCCGATCCCGCCACGTTGAAGACGGCGCTGCAGCAAACCGAGCGCCTGGCGACCCTGGTGGACGAGCTGTTAGACCTGTCGCGGCTCGACGCGGGGGCGATTCCGCTGCACAAGACGTCGTTTCCGCTTTCGTCGCTGCTTTCCTCGGCGGTCTCCGAGGCGGCTTTGGTGCGCGGGGTGACTTTCTCGGTGTCGGTTTCGCCGCCGGACGCCGTGGTGGTGGCGGACCGCGGGCGGCTGTTCCAGGTGGTGGCGAACCTGCTGGAGAACGCGGCCCGCCACGGTCCGGCGGGCGGGTCGGTCGAGGTGCTCGCCGAGGTCCGGCCGGGCGAGGTGCGCATCGACGTGTGCGACGAGGGACCGGGCATCGCGCCGGCCGACCGGGTGCGGGTGTTCGAGCGGTTCACGCGGGGGGAGCGTTCTTCGGGTGGCGGGACCGGGTTGGGGTTGGCGATCGCCCGGTGGGCTGTGGAGCTGCACGGGGGGACGATCGAGGCCGTGGGGGCCGGGAGCCGGATCCGGGTGACGTTGCCGACGGGGTAAGCCGGGTCGGGCTCGGCGCGACGACATGAACGACCCGTTCCTGTCGCCAGATGACATGAACGGGTCGTTCATGAGCTTCCGACTGGGTGCCGGGTGTCTTGAATGAGTCATTCAGGACCTGCGGTGACTTGAATGAGTCATTCAAGACGGTGGGCGCGGCGGGGATGAGGCGGCCGGTGCCGGCACGGCCTTGATGAACCACTCGCGACCGTCCGAATCGGCCGCGACCATTTGCTAATGCGAACGAGAGTTGAGGACGATGCCGAAGAGCAGGATCGGTCAGCCGGGCGCGGAAAAGGGCGTACCGCGGGGTAAGCGGCCGGCGGGAGGTGATCGAGGGGTCGGCGGGGCTGCGGGGGTGGCGGCCGGGCGGGAGTCGTGGGGCGGCAGGACTCCAGCGGTGGCGCGAGCCGGGCAGGGAGCGGTGGGCGGCGCGCCGTCGGCTGATGGTGGGGGCTCGCCGGCGGGGAGGGGTGCGGGAGAGGCGGCGCGAGCTGGGCAGGCGGCGGTGGGCGTGGCGCCGTCGGCGGGTGACGGTGAGGGCTCGCCGGCGGGAGGGGCGGCGCGAGTCGGGCAGACAGTGGCGGGTGGGGCGCAGTCGGCGGGTGGCGGCGGGGGCTCGCCGGCGGTCTCGGGCGTCGCTGCCGGTGGGACTCGCGCCGGTGGGGTTGCCGTGGCTGCTCCGCCCGTTCTCCTGCGGCCCCTTCCGCCGCCGAAATCCGCCGTCGTCCCGTTGCCGCCCGCCGTTCTTCCGGCTGCCGGCCTCGCCGGGATCGGTGCGGCTCTCGTGCTGCCCGTCGACCGGCCCGGGGTCGGGTGGCTGCTCGCCGGGCTGGCCGTGACCGCCGCCGTCTTCGTCGCCGATCGGCGGTCGCGGGGTGGGCCCGGCTCCTTCACCCGGGGCAGTGCCGGGTGGGCCTTCCTTGCCCTCGCGCTGCTCGGGATGGGAGCCGTGCGGGCGTCCGGGTGGCTGTTCGTCCTCTGCGTGCTCGGCGCCGCCGTTGCCGGGTCGCTGGCCGTCGTCGGGAAGCGGACCGTCAATTCCGTCTTCTACGACATGCTCGCCGTCCCGCTCGAAGCCTTGAAAGCCGTTCCGTGGGTCGGGCGCGGGGTAGGACGCTTCGCCGCCCGGCGCGACGGCGTCGCCCGCCGTATCGCCCTCGCCGTGCTCGCCGCGGCCGCGCTCGTCGCCGTCTTCGTGCCGCTGCTCGCCAGTGCCGATGCCGCCTTCGCCGCCGTGGTCAGCGCCGTCGTTCCGGATCTCAGCGTCGAGGTGCTCGTGCGGTGGTGTTGGGTCTTCGCCGTCGCCGCGCTGCTCGTCGCCGGGGCCTGCTACTTCCTCGCCGCACCAGCGCCTCGCGCGCCCGGAGAACGTCCACATCGGACTAAATATGGTCTGGAGTGGACAGTTCCGCTCGTCGTTCTCGTCGTGTTGTTCAGCGTTTTCGTCGGCGTCCGGCTGGTCGTCCTGTTCGGGGGCACCGAGTACGTCCTGCGGACGAGCAACCTGACGTCCGCCGAGTACGCGCGCGGCGGCTTCTGGCAGCTGTGCGCCGTCACCGTGCTGACCCTGGGCATCGTCGCGGCGGCGCTGCGGTGGGCGCCGAACGTCACCAAGGCCGACCGGCTCCGGCAGCGCGTCCTGCTCGGGGCGCTGAGCGCGCTCAGCCTGGTGCTCGTGGGGTCGGCGTTGAGTCGCATGTGGACGTACCAGGAGGCGTACGGGTTCACCGTCCTGCGGCTGCTCGTCGAGGTCTGCGAACTGTGGTTCGGCGCGGTGTTCGTGCTGGTGTGCGCGTCGCTGGTCAAGCTGCGTTCGGCGTGGCTGCCCCGCGCGGCGATCGGCACCGCGGCCGGCGCGCTGCTGGTGCTCGCCGTCCTCGACCCCGAACGGCTGATCGCCGACGCCAACCTCGACCGCGCCGCCGCCGGCAAACCCCTGGACCACCGGTACCTGGCGGGGTTCTCGACCGACGTGGTCCCAGTGGTGTCGGCCCGGCTGCCGGAGCCGCTGCGGACGTGCGTGCTGCGCGAGGTCCTCGCCGGGGATTCCCCGGACGGCTGGCCGGCGTGGAACCTCAGCCGGTCGAGCGCCCGCGAGGTGACGCTCGGCACCTGCTGAACCACCGGCGCGCGCGGTGCGTGGTTAAAAGCAATGCGCGGAAGCCACCGGGCCGTCGTGGGGGCGGCCCGGCGGCTTCCGCGCGCCAAGCCGGGTCACGAAGGCCTCCCACGATCGGGTGGTGACGGAGAGTGTGCCGCCGGCCGGGTCCTTGCTGTCGCGGATCTGCGACAGGCCGGCGAACCGCACCTCGACACAGTTTCCTTCGGGATCTTCGCCGCTGTAAGAGGACTTTCGCCAGGTCACTCAAGCCTCCAGTTCGGTGATCACCCCCTGGATGAGCTGTTGTGAAGCCGGCTCGCTCAAGGCCAGGGCGGACAGGGTCTCGGCTGCGGCGCGGTAGCCGGCCAGGTGATCGCGATGGTAGAGGTAGCCACTGCCGCGGTACAGCTCCAGAAAGACGATGGGCGGCAGATCTTCGAAGTCGAAGATGACGAAGGGGCTGTAGAGCCCGGGGGTGGTAGCCGCACCCGGCCGGAACGATGCGAGCGGACACATTGCGGTGGTGGGGCGGCGTGAGCAAGTGCCCGAGCTGCTCGCTCATCACCTCGCGGCCGCCGATGTTCTGCCGCAGCGCGGTCTCGCCGATCAAGACCCGGTACGGCAAGGCGTTCCGGCCGGTCAGCAGTTCGCGACGGGCGAGCCTGCTGATGACGTTTTGCTCGACCTCGGTCTTCGGGCGCGCGGTGGCCGCGAAGATGGCTCTCATGTACGCCGGGGTCTGCAGCAGTCCGGGAATCAGGCCCGGCGCCCACTCGAACATGGCGGCTGCGGTCCGCTCGTACTCGGTGAAGGTCGCCGGGGCGAGCCAGTTGAGTTCGTCGGCGTTGCGGGCCAGGTCGAACAACCGCGCACGCTCGGCCGGTTCGACGCGGAGCACGGCGAGGATCGTCGCGACCTCTTCGATCTTGGGTACGCGTTTCCCGCGTTCCCAGTTCGAGATCTCCTGCGGGGAGAGCGAAGTGAGCCGGGCGAGTTCTCGGACCCCGAGCTTTCGCGCCAGCCGAGCCTTTTTCATGCCGAAGCCCAAAGCCCGGGCCCGGGGCGTGGCGAATGGCGGTGACATGGGCACAGCCTGCCCACGCGCAGGCCGTGCCCGGTCGGGCGACCAACCGTTTCCTGTAGCGGAACAGCGTCAGAACGCGAAGACATCGTCCGAATCGCGGTCCGCCTCGCACCGGTTCGCGTACGTCGTCCGGAACGACACCGGCTTGCCGTGCCACGTGCCGACCGCCGTCACGTCCACCGGGGCGTAGATCAGCGTGCACATCTGGTGGCGCGCCTGGATCCGCGAGAAGTCGCCGCCCGCGCCGGTCAGTACCGCGCATGCCTTGTCGTGCTTGGGGTGCGTGCCGCCCGCGGGGTCGCACGTCAGGACCACCGAAGCGATCCGGTTGGCCGTGTCGTGGGTGGTGAGCTGCAGCGTCGACGCCGGCGGCTGCGCGGGCGCGAGGCAGCTCAAGCTCATCAAGCAGGCTGCGAAGGGGAGTAGGGCCATATCGGTTCCATCGGCAGCCCGGGGCCGATCACTGTGCTCCACGTCCGGGTGAGTCTTCCTCGCTCGACCGGGTGATGTCCCCGGCCAACAGCGCGACGTAGAGCGAGAGCATCGACTCCGGGTCCTCCAGCCGGACGCCGAGGACCTGCTCGATGCGGGCCAGCTGCTGGTAGTACGCCGTCCGGGAGGTGTGCGCCGCCGCGGCCGCCGCCGACTTGTTGCCGCCCTGCTCGCAGTAGTGCCGCAACGCCTGCACCAGCCGGCTGCCCGTCGCCGCGTCGCGCTGCAGCAGCGGGCCCAGTTCTCGGTGGGCGAACGCCGTCACGCGCTCGTCGCCCGCCAGGAGGTGCAACAAGCCGCGCAACCGCACGTCCGACAGCCGGTGCAGCACCCGGTCCGTCCCGGCGCCCAACGCGGCCGCCGCGACCTGGCCGGCTTCCAGCAACGTCCGGCCCGCCTCGGCCGGCGAAAGCACCGTCGTGCCGACCGCGAGCACCCCCGGCGCGCTGCCGCGGGCCTCGTGGACGTCGGTCGCGAGCCGGTGCAGCACGGTGTCGGCATTCGCTTCCGGCGACAGCGCGATCAACGCCCGTACGCCCAGCTCGTCGGTCGCCACCAGCGCCGACACCTTCGCGCGGCGCGCCGCCAGCACCGTCGCTTCGGCCAGTTCGCGCAGCACCGGCGGCGTGGACAGCGCGGGCCGGTTACCGGTCAGCCGGGGCCGGACCGCCAGCCCGACCAGCTGCCGCCCGGCCAGGGGCACGGCCAGCGCCGACGCCCGGGCCAGCAGCTCCGCCGACGGCGCCGGCGACGCGAGCAGCTCGTTGAGCACCGCGCGGTGGGCCTGGCGCTCCAAGCCGTCGGAATCCTTGGCGACCAGCCGGTGCACGGCCAGCGCGGACGCGGCCCGCTCGGCGACCACCCGGTGGCGGTGCGGCGGCTGGTCGGCGCAGACGACGACGAGCCGCCCCCAGTCGTGCCCGCGCGCGCCGACGACGGTCACCAGCCAGCCCGAACCCGCGTGGTACCCGGTCCGCTCGCCGAGCTGCACCACCCGCGACCGCGACGGCCAGCCGGTGAGCAGCTCGGCCGGGTCGGTGCCGGCCGCGTCGTAGGCGAGGACCTCGTGCGACAGCGTCTCCAGCACGACCGGCTGCTCGGTCAGCCGCGCGACCTCGCCCAGGACGACGCCGGGTTCGGCGCCCGCGACCGTCAGCGCGGTGAAGGTCTCGTGGACGCGCTCGGCGGCGCGCAGCTCGGCGACCTGGGCGTCGACGATCTGGCCGTTGACCGCTTCGGTGACGCTGACGTACCGCGTCTCGCGCGAGAGCGTCACCAGCGGCAGGCCGTGCTTCTCGGCCGCGTCGACGAGCGCGGCGGGCAGCTTGTCGCTCCAGTGCCGGACCAGCTCGATCACCAGGCCGGCGGCGCCGACCCCGGCCAGGTCGGCGACGTAGCGGGCGAGGGCCGGGCCGTCGTCGGGCAGCGCGACCCCGGTCGTCAGGACCAGCTCGCCGCCGCGCAGCAGGTGCGCGATGTCGGCGACCTCGGCGACGTGCGCCCAGCGGACCGGGGCGTCGAGCCCGGCCGTGCCGGCGACGACGTGCGGACGGCCCTGGCGCAGCACCGGCAGCGCGAGCACCTCGGCGACGGTCGGGTACATGGCTCCTCGCGGTCTGATCGGCAGGGACAGACTGTACGGCCGGGACGGTGAGTCCGTACACGTTGTCGATGGCGTTGGCGTGGCGCCCGCCCGGAGACTCGCAGGAGATGTCCCCGAGCGAAGGAGCGCGCGCCGTGACCGACCGCATCAGCCACTGGATCGACGGCAAGCCGTTCACCGGGACCGCCGAGCGCTCGGGCGAGGTGTTCGACCCCGCGACCGGGCAGGTCCGGGCGCACGTCGACTTCGCGGGCGACGCCGAGGTCGAAGCCGCCGTCGCCGCGGCCAAGGCGGCGCTGCCGGGCTGGCGCGGGACGTCACTGGCCGGCCGGACGCGGGTGCTGTTCGCCTTCCGTGAGCTGCTGGCGGCGCGCAAGCACGAGCTGGCGAAGATCGTCACCAGCGAGCACGGCAAGGTCGAGTCCGACGCGGCGGGCGAGGTCGCGCGGGCGATCGAGAACGTCGAGTACGCCTGCGGCGCGGCGCAACTGCTCAAGGGCGGGTTCAGCGAGAACGCGTCCACCGGCGTCGACGTCTACTCGATCGCGCAGCCGCTCGGCGTGGTCGGCGTGATCTCGCCGTTCAACTTCCCGGCCATGGTGCCACTGTGGTTCGTCCCGAACGCGCTGGCCTGCGGGAACACCGTCGTGCTCAAGCCGAGCGAGAAGGACCCGTCGGCCGCGGTGTTCATCGCCGAGCTGCTCGCCGAGGCCGGGCTGCCCGCGGGCGCGCTCAACGTCCTGCACGGCGACAAGGTGGCGGTGGACGGCCTGCTCTCGCACTCCGACGTCAAGGCGATCTCGTTCGTCGGGTCGACGCCGATCGCGCGCTACGTCTATGAAACCGGCACCCGGCACGGCAAGCGCGTCCAGGCGCTCGGCGGCGCGAAGAACCACATGGTCGTATTGCCGGACGCGGACCTCGACCTGGCCGCCGACGCCGCGGTGTCGGCCGGGTTCGGCTCGGCGGGGGAGCGCTGCATGGCGGTGTCGGTGGTCGTCGCGGTCGACCCGATCGGCGACGACCTCGTCGCAAAGATCACCGAGCGGATGTCCCGGTTGCGCGTCGGCGACGGCCGCGATCCTGCTTCGGAAATGGGGCCGCTGGTCACGAAGGCGCACCACGCGCGGGTGGCATCCTATGTGGACGCAGGGGTTTCCGAGGGTGCTTCGCTGGTGGTGGACGGCCGCGGGATCGAGGTTTCCGGTTCCTCGGAGGGGTTCTGGCTCGGCCCGACGCTGTTCGACCACGTCCGCACGGACATGTCGATCTACACCGACGAGATCTTCGGCCCGGTGCTGTCGGTCGCGCGGACGGCGTCGTACGACGACGCGCTGGAGCTGATCAACGCGAACCCGTACGGCAACGGGGTCGCGATCTTCACCGGCGACGGCTCCTCGGCGCGGCGGTTCCAGAACGAGGTCGAGGTCGGGATGGTCGGGGTGAACGTCCCGATCCCCGTGCCGGTCGGGTACTACTCGTTCGGGGGCTGGAAGGACTCGCTGTTCGGGGACAGCCACGCTTACGGGCCGGAGGGGTTCCACTTCTTCACGCGGACGAAGGTCGTGACGTCGCGGTGGCCGGACCGGTCGCACGCGGGCGTGAACCTCGGCTTCCCGCGCAACTCCTGAGCCGGGGAATCGTCCGCGGGTCCGCCGGGTTGGCACCTGGGGACCCTCGGACGACGTTAGGAAGACCAATGAGCGCGAAGAACTCCGGCACTTTCACCATCGGCGGCGACCTCCCGGTCACCCGGCTCGGGTACGGTGCCATGCAGCTCACCGGGCCGGGGGTGTGGGGTGATCCCAAGGACCCCGAGGAGGCCGTGCGCGTGCTGCGGCGCGCGGTGGAGCTGGGTGTCAACCTGATCGACACGGCCGACGCCTACGGCCCGTTCGTCGCCGACCTGCTCATCAAGAAGGCGCTGCACCCGTACGCCGACGACCTGGTCATCGCGACCAAGGCCGGCTTCACCCGGCAGGGGCCGAACCAGTGGATCGCGGTCGGCCGGCCCGAGTACCTGCGCCAGCAGGTGGAGCTGAGCCTGCGTCACCTCGGCCTCGACCGGATCGACCTCCTCCAGCTGCACCGCATCGACCCGAAGGTGCCCGTGGCCGAGCAGGTCGGTGAGCTGAAGAAGCTGCAGGACGAGGGCAAGATCCGGCACATCGGCCTGTCCGAGGTCGACGTGGACGACCTCGTCGAAGCGCAGAAGACCGCGGAGATCGTGTCGGTGCAGAACCTGTTCAACCTGGCCAAGCGCGACGCCGAGCCGCTGCTGGAGCACGCCACCGAGCACGGCATCGCGTTCATCCCGTGGTTCCCGCTGGCCACGGGCGCGCTGGCCGGGCCGGACAGCCCCCTGACCGCGCTCGCGAAGGAGCACGACGCCTCACCGTCGCAGCTCGCGCTCGCGTGGCTGCTCAAGCGTTCGCCCGTCGTGCTGCCGATCCCGGGGACCTCGTCGGTCGCGCACCTGGAGGACAACGTCGCCGCCGCGGACATCGAGCTGACCGACGCCGAGTTCGACGCTCTGAGCAAAGCGCTCTAAGCCGGGAGGACGTTGATCAGCAGCTTGGACCGCGGCGCGATCAGGACGGTGTTGACCCGGTCCGGCCGGATCCGCTCTCGAAGCTCGCGCTCCAGGGGGTAGGTCCGGCCGGCGGCCCGGAGACTGAACGACTCGAGGCTCTTGAACCCCTCCGGGCTGCGGTGCAGGCCGATCGGGTACTCGTCGGTGAGGCGTGCGCTGTCGAAGTCGTGCGTCCAGCCCGTGACCGCGGTCAGCCGGCCGTCGAACGCGTCGGCGAGCCGGCGCCAGCAGACGTACGCGAACCAGCCGGTGATCGCCAGGAGCGGGACGACCGTGCCCAGCACTTCGCCTGCGGTTTCCGCCACGGTCGCGATGCCCACGGTGGCCACGAGCGCGGCGAGTCCCGCCACCGCGGCGAACCAGAAGTTCAGGTCGAGCAGCTTGCCGCGCTGCGACGGGTGGAGCCGGCCGGTGCGGTTGGCCGGCTCCACCTCGGGCCGGTCGCTCACTCGCTTTCGCCTTCGGGGTGTTCCTCCTCGTAGGCCTCCGTCGCCTCGTGGTACCGGTCGTACTGCTCGTTTTCCTGGCGGCGGCCTTCGGTCGCCACGCCGACGGAGTCGGCGGTGTTCCAGTGCACCTTCTCGTTCGGGTCGAGGACCTTGTGCTGGTTCAGCACGCTGCGGCCCTCCTCCGAGTACTTGCCCGGTCCTTCCAGCCTCTCGCGGCCCGGGACGTGTTCCTTGGCGGCGTCGCTCCAGCCCTTCGCCGTCTCCTCCGCCGACTTCGCCTCCCGGCCCGCCTGCTTCAGCTCGTTGGCCTTCCGCTCGATGCCCGCGGCCGTGTCGACGCTCTTGTCCACGATCTTGTCGACGCCCTTACCCACCTTCTTCAGCGCGTTCGCCGCGCCCTCGAGCGCCGCCTTCGACTTGCCCGCGCCCTTCGCCAGGCTCTCCAGCTTCTCGACGACCTTCGCGATGCGCGTGCTGATCTTCTCCGCGAGCACCCCGCCCTCGACGACCGTGTCCGCGATGAACGCCGCGACCGTGCCGCCGAAGGTGCACCAGGACGCCGCCAGCGCGGCCACGGCCTTGACGATCAGCTCGCCCACGAACGACGAGATCATGTCGCGGATCAGCCCGCGCTCGGTGCCGACCAGCGCGGCGCCGACGTTCATCGCGGTCGACGCGTCCCCGGCGTGCGACGCCGCGCCGCGCAGGACGCTCACGTAGCTCTCCGCCGTCCGTTGGTAGGCCTCGGCCGAGCCGCAGTCGCTGAAGGACTGCTGGACCTTCTTCGCCTGCCGCTCGTAGCTCTCGGCCGTCTCGGTCAGCTGCTTGGAGATGTTCGTCCAGGTCACGGCCTTGGCGGTGACCGCCTCGGGCTTGCCGGCGAGCTTGTCGAGGCCATCCTTGAGGAAGCTGATGTGCTCGATCAGCCAGCCGACCCCGGCACTGGCGAGGGTGCCGAGCGGGTCCATCGCCGCGCCGAGCAGGTCGAGGGCGTCCGTGCCGACGTCCATGGCGAGGTTGCCCCAGTCGCCGGTGCGGGCGTCGGTGAGCGTCGACGCGGCGTCGCTGAAGATGCCGGCGCCGCCGGTCTGGGCGTTGAGGTTGTCCAGCTCACCTTTCGAGCCGTCGCCCATGCCGCTCCAGAAGCCGCCCGGCGACTCGGCCGTCGCGACCAGCGAGTTCTCGGTCATGCGGGCAGCTCCTTGCCGATGCCCTCGATCAGGCACTTCGTCGTCTGTTCGTGCTCTCGGAACGCCGTGTGCGCGGTCTTGACGCGGTCCGCGACGTCGTGGCCGGCCTCGACGGCCGCGCTCAGGAAGCTGTCGGCGGTGTCCACCCAGGCCTGGATCGGCAGGGCGAACACCTGCCCGACCAGCCCGAACGCGTCGAAGTCGAGCGCCTGCGCGCTGCCGGCGGCGTCGGCGGCCTGCTGCACCTTGCCGGCTATCTCCCGGATCTCGTCCTCGTGGCCGCCGAGGACGTCGAAGTCGACCTTCATCGCCATCAGAGCCCCCGGCGCAGGATCGGGCCGCCGAAGTCGTCGTCGGCGGGCGGATTCCGGCGTGGTTCCCGGCGCTGTTCTTCGGCCGCGAGTTCGGGTTCGGGAATCTGTTCCCGGAGGAATTCCATCGCGTCGCTGTCGGCGCCGATGACCGGCGCCATGACGGCGGTCAGCTGCCGGGCGGCGTCGAGCTGGGCGCGTTTGGCGGTCGCCAGGACGGCCTGGGCGAGCCGGGCGCGCGGCAGCTCGTCCGCGCGCGGGCCGAAGGTGAGTTCCTGCAGCGCACCGCTGGTGTTGACGGTGACCGTGACGGCCCCGTCGGCACTCGTGGCGGACGCCGAGACGCGCTCGAGCCGCGCCTTCGCCTCGGCCGCGCGGCGGACGATTTCGGGCATTCCGGCCGAAGCGGGTTCAATTCGGTTCACGGCGACCTCGGAAGTCGGGGAAGGGCATGCGGATCAGAGGCAGCAAACCGCTTTTCGGTTCCCGGCTCAAGCCGGGAATTCATTTCGAGAACAGCGCATGGGAATTTGTTTGCCCGTCCTTTACCCGGCGTCGCGACCGGCCCGGGGCTCGCGGCTGACGTGAATGACTCATTCATGTCGCCAGGCGACATGAATGAGTCATTCACGTCGTTCGGAGCGGCGCCGCCGGGTGCCGGCCGGCTCGAGTGGCATCGCGCCGGACCGCCCCGGGTTGAGCACGACCGGCTCAGGCTTCCGTAAACTCGGGGTGAGCAGCGAGCGAGGTAGGTGAGGAACCGGTGGCCAACGCGGATGAGCGCCGCTTCGAAGTGCTGCGCGCCATCGTCGCCGACTACGTGTCCAACCAGGAGCCCGTCGGGTCCAAGGCGATCGTCGAACGGCACAACCTCGGCGTGTCCAGCGCCACCGTGCGCAACGACATGGCCACCCTCGAGGAAGAGGGCTACATCACCCAGCCGCACACCAGCGCCGGCCGCGTGCCGACCGACAAGGGCTACCGCCTCTTCGTCGACCGGCTCTCGGAGATCAAGCCCCTGAGCACCGCCGAACGCAAGGCCATCACCACCTTCCTCGACAGCGGCACCGACCTCGACGACGTCCTCAAGCGCTCGGTCCGGCTGCTCGCGCAGCTGACCCGGCAGGTCGCCGTCGTCCAGTACCCGATGCTGACCAACGCCAAGGTGCGCCACCTCGAAGTGGTGCCGCTCACCCCGGCGCGGCTGATGCTGGTGCTGATCACCGACAACGGCCGCGTCGACCAGCGCACGGTCGACCTCGGCGATGTCGTGACCGAAGAGGACGTCGCCCGGCTGCGGACCGTGCTCAACACGGCCATGTCCGGACGGCGGCTCAACGACGCCGCCGCGCGCGTGGCCGAGCTGCCCGACCAGGCGCCGGGCGAGCTGCGGGACGCGCTGATCCGCGTCACGACCGTGCTGGTCGAGTCGCTGGCCGAGCACCCCGAAGAACGCCTGGTCCTCGGCGGGACCGCGAACCTCACGCGCAACGTCGCCGACTTCCCGGGCTCGCTGCGCCAGGTCCTCGAAGCCCTCGAGGAGCAGGTGGTCGTGCTCAAGCTGCTGGCCGCCGCGCGCAACCCCGGTGCGATCACGGTGCGCATCGGTGAGGAAAATGAAGACGAGCAGATGCGCAGCACCTCGGTCGTCTCGATCGGCTACGGCCGCGACGACGTGGTGCTCGGCGGCATGGGGGTGGTCGGCCCGACCCGGATGGACTACCCCGGCACGATCGCCGCGGTGCGCGCGGTCGCCAACTACGTGGGGCAGATCCTGCACGGCCGCTGAGCCGGGCAGAGCAGAAGGAGAAGCGAAGACGGTGGCGAGGGACTACTACGGCATCCTCGGGGTGGCGAAGAACGCGAGCGATCAGGAGATCAAGCGCGCGTACCGGAAGCTGGCCAGGGAGCTGCACCCCGACGTCAACCCGTCGGAAGACGCCCAGCACAAGTTCGGCGAGGTCACCACGGCCTACGAGGTGCTGTCGGACCCGCAGAAGCGCAAGATCGTCGACCTCGGCGGCGACCCGATGGACAACGGCGCGCGCGGCGGGGGCGGCGGCGACCCCTTCGCCGGCTTCGGCGGTCTCGGCGACATCATGGACGCCTTCTTCGGCGCGGCCGGCGGAGGCGGTGGGCGCGGGCGTGGACCCCGCAGCCGCGTCCAGCCCGGCTCCGACGCGCTGATCCGGCTCGGCCTGTCGCTCGAGGAGTGCGCCACCGGGGTGGACAAGGAGATCGCCGTCGACACGGCGATCGTCTGCGACCTCTGCCGCGGCGCCGGCACCAGCGAGGGCACCTCGGTCAAGACGTGCGACACGTGCGGCGGCGCCGGCGAGGTCCAGTCCGTCCAGCGGTCGTTCCTCGGCCAGGTCGTCACCGCCCGCCCGTGCCCGGTCTGCCGCGGCTTCGGCGAGGTCATCCCCGACCCCTGCCGCCAGTGCGGCGGCGACGGCCGCATCCGCGCCCGCCGCAACGTCACCGCGAAGATCCCGCCGGGCGTCGGCGACGGCATGCGCATCCGGCTGTCCGGCCAGGGCGAGGTCGGCCCCGGCGGCGGCCCGGCGGGCGACCTCTACGTCGAGATCGACGAGACCCCGCACGAGGTCTTCGTCCGGCAGGGCCACGACCTGCACTGCAACTTCCGCATCCCGATGACCACCGCCGCCCTCGGCGCCACGGTGCCCATCGCGACGCTGGTCGACGGCGACTACGAGCTCGACATCGAACCCGGCACCCAGCCCAACGCCGAGCTCGTCCTCACCGGCAAGGGCATGCCGCGGCTGCGGTCCTCCGGGCGCGTCGACGGCCGCGGCGACCTGCACGTCCACATCGACGTCCAGGTGCCGACCAAGCTCGACGACGCCCAGCGCGAGCTGCTCGTCGAACTGGCCCAGCAGCGCGGCGAAGAAGCCCCGACGCTGTCGTCGAACGGCAAGCACGGCGGCCTGTTCTCCAAGCTGCGCGCCAAGAACCACCGCTGACCGTGCCCGACACCACCCTGCCGGTCTTCCTCGCGTCGTCCGTGCCCGCTTCCGGGCGCACGGTGCTCGACGGCGAGGAAGCCCGGCACGCGGCCACCGTCCGCCGCCTGCGCGCGGGGGAGCGGCTCGTGCTCTCCGACGGCGCGGGCGCGATGGCCCGCTGCGTCGTCGAAGCCGTCCAGCCCGGCCGGGACGCCGCGCTCACGCTGGCGGTCGAGGAAAGCTGGACCGAGGACCCGCCCGCCTTGCGTGTCGTCGTCGCCCAGGCCCTCGCGAAGGGTGACCGCGGCGAGCTGGCGGTCGAGCTGGCCACCGAGGCCGGCGTCGACGCGATCGTCCCCTGGCGCGCGGCCCGCAGCGTCGCCAAGTGGGAGGACGGTGCCCGCGGCGACAAGGCCCTCGGCCGCTGGCGCGCCACGGCTCGGTCCGCCGCCAAACAGGCCCGCCGCGCCCACGTCCCCGACGTCACCGAGGCCGTCAGCACGCGCGAGCTCGCCGGGCTCGTGGCCACGATGTCCCTGGCCATCGTGCTCGAATCCGACGTCCCCGACCGCCTCACCGACCTCGACCTCCCCGACACCGGCGACGTCCTCCTCGTCGTCGGCCCCGAGGGCGGCATCACCGACGACGAGCTCCACACCCTGCGCGAAGCGGGCGCCCGGCCCGTCCGGCTGGGCACGACGGTGCTGCGCACGTCCACCGCGGCCGCGGTGGCCCTCGGCGCGCTGGGCGCCCTGACCACCCGGTGGCGGTGAAAAGATCACCGGAAAAAAGAAGCCTGATTTTGCGCCGAGTTATGGCGCGATCACACTCCGACCCGTTACTCTCGTTTACTAACGCACCACACACCGTTCCGGATCGTCTAGCACTGTCACGGACCGGTTTGGACTGGCGCGCCACTGGGAAGCACAGACTCCGCCGGGCACCTCCCCCCTCGGTCCGGCGGCCGCCGCGGACGCGGTAGATCGACCCCCAGGGTCTACCGCTCCGCGGCCCCCTCCCTCGCTTCGCTTCGGTCGTGGGCCGCTTCGCGTTCGTTGTGTTCTCTGGGGGGCAAACCCCCCAGACCCCCAGCCGGGGGCGAGCCCCCGGACCCCCCGCGGCTTTCGTGCGGTGTCTGTTGGGTGCCGCGGCTTGCGTCGTCGGTAGGGTCTCTCTCCATGAGTGAGGACGAGACCCTCTTCGAGCGGATCATTGCCGGGGAGATTCCTGCTGATGTCGTCTACCAGGATGACTCCACCTTTGCCTTCCGGGATATTCGGCCTCAGGCGAAGGTTCACGTCCTTGTCGTGCCCAAGACCCGGTATCGGAACCTGGGCGAGCTGGCCGCCGGGGATCCTGAGCTGCTGAGCCGGGTGGTGGCCACCTGCCGGAAGGTTGCCGAGCTCGAGGGTATTCTCGAGTCCGGGTATCGCGTGGTCTTCAACACCGACTCCGATGCCGGGCAGACCGTCTTCCACGTTCATGCCCACGTTCTCGGGGGTGAGCCCCTCGGCCTCTTCGGGGCTCCTCAGGAGGACTAGGGAAACCGGCCTGCGTCTTGTCGGTGGGTGCCAGTAGCATCGGTGGGGTCCGTTCTCCCTCACCGAGAAAGCAGGCCTGAGGCCACGTGGCCGGAACCGTACCGGGTGGTGCCGCCCGACCCGATGTCCCCGGGGACGTCGCCAAGACCGAGGATGCCTCCGTTCAGGCTGCGCAGTCCCGGTTCCCCATCCCAGATGCCGCCGCCCTCAGCCTGCTCGGCTCGCGCGACGAAAACCTCCGGGTCGCCGAGGAACTCCTGGCCGCGGACGTGCACGTCCGCGGCAACGAGGTCACCCTGACCGGCACCCCCGCCGACGTCGCCTTCGCCGAACGCGTCTTCGCCGAGCTCGTGCAGCTCGCCGGCGGGGGCCAGCAGGTCGGCCCCGACACCGTGCGCCGCACCATCGGCATGCTCTCCACCGGGGACGCGTCGCCCGCCGAGGTCCTCAGCCTCAACATCGTCTCCCGTCGCGGCAAGACCATCCGGCCCAAGACGCTCAACCAGAAGCGCTACGTCGACGCCATCGACAAGCACACCGTCGTCTTCGGCATCGGCCCCGCCGGCACCGGCAAGACCTACCTCGCCATGGCGAAGGCCGTCCAGGCCCTCCAGGCCAAGCAGGTCACCCGCATCGTGCTGACCCGCCCCGCCGTCGAAGCCGGCGAGCGCCTCGGCTACCTGCCCGGCACCCTGAACGAAAAGATCGACCCGTACCTGCGGCCGCTCTACGACGCGCTGCACGACATGGTCGAGCCCGAGTCGATTCCGCGGCTCATGCAGGCCGGCACGATCGAGATCGCGCCGCTGGCCTACATGCGCGGCCGGACGCTCAACGACGCCTTCATCATCCTCGACGAGGCCCAGAACACCACGCCCGAGCAGATGAAGATGTTCCTCACCCGGCTCGGCTTCGGCTCCAAGATCGTCGTCACCGGCGACGTCACCCAGGTCGACCTGCCCAGCGGCCAGCGCAGCGGCCTCCGCGTCGTCCGCGACATCCTCCACGGCGTCGAAGACCTCCACTTCGCCGAACTGACCAGCCAGGACGTCGTCCGGCACCGGCTCGTCGCGAACATCGTCGACGCCTACGAGAAGTGGCAGGCCGTGCAGGACGCGCAGGAACAGCAGGGCAACGGCTGGAAGGGCACCCGGCGGTGAGCATCGAGATCGCCAACGAGTCCGGCGTCGACGTCGAGGAGACCTCCATCGTCTCGGCCGCCCGCTACGCCCTCGACAAGATGGAGGTCAGCCCGCTCGCCGAGCTGTCCATCCTGCTGGTCACCCTCGACGTCATGGAAGACCTCCACGAACGCTGGATGGACCTCCCCGGCCCCACCGACGTCATGGCCTTCCCGATGGACGAGCTCGACTCGAGCCGCCGCCCCGACGCGCCCGACGCGTCCCCGGCGCTGCTCGGCGACATCGTGCTCTGCCCGGCGTTCGCCAAGGACCAGGCCAAGACCGCGGGCCACGCCCTGATCGACGAGCTGCACCTGCTCACCGTGCACGGCTGCCTCCACCTCCTCGGCTACGACCACGCCGAACCCGCCGAGGAACGCGAGATGTTCGCCCTCCAGAAGCGGATCCTCGGCGAGTACCAGGACGCCGTCGCCGCGCTGGAGAAGCAGAACGCCCAGCGCAACACCGACGACCGCGTCCTCGGCATCGCCGGGCTCGACGCCACGGCCGAACCAGCCGCCGGGGAAACGCCCTAGGCGTCAGCCATGGTCCAGCTCCTCTTCGCGATCGCGCTCGTGCTCCTCGCGGGCGTGTTCGCCGCGGCCGACGCCGCCATCAGCACCGTCTCGCAAGCCCGGGCCGACGGCCTCGCCCGGCTCGGGCTGCCCGGCGCCCGCCAGCTCTCCGCCGTCGTCGCCGAACGCCGCCGGCACATCAACCTGCTGCTCCTGCTGCGCCTTGGCTGCGAACTCACGGCCACCGTCCTCGTCACGGTGTTCGTGGGCACCCGCCTGGCGCCGCTCGGCGTGGCAGTGCTCGTCGCCGCCGTCGTGATGGTCGTCGTCAGCTACGTCCTCATCGGCGTCGGCCCCCGCACCCTCGGCCGCCAGCACCCGTACCGCATCGGCCGCTACGTCGCCGGGCCGGTCCGCGTCCTCGGCTCGGTCCTCGGTCCGCTGTCCCGGCTGCTCATCCTCATCGGTAACGCCATCACCCCCGGCCAGGGCTTCCGCGAAGGCCCGTTCACCTCCGAAGTCGAGCTGCGCGAGCTGGTCGACATCGCCCAGGAACGCGGCGTCGTCGAGGACTCCGAGCGCGAGATGATCCACTCGGTGTTCGAGCTCGGCGACACCGTCGCCCGCGAGGTCATGGTGCCGCGCACCGAGATCGTCTGGATCGAGCGCACGAAGACGGTCCGCCAGGCCCTCGCGCTGGCGCTGCGCACCGGCTTCACCCGGCTCCCGGTGATCGACGAGTCCGTCGACGACATCGTCGGCGTCGTCAACATCAAGGACCTCATGGCCGGGTACATGGACCCGGACGGCGCGAGCACCATCGTCAGCACGCTGATGAACGAGGCCTCCTTCGTCCCCGACTCGAAACGGCTCGACGAGCTGCTCAAGGAGATGCAGCGCTCGCACAACCACATGGCGATCGCCGTCGACGAGTACGGCGGCACCGCCGGCCTGCTCACCATCGAAGACGTCATCGAGGAGATCGTCGGCGAGATCACCGACGAGTCCGACGCCGACGAGCGCCCCGAGGTCGAGGAACTGGCCGACGGCGCCGTCCGCGTGTCGTCCCGGATGAGCGTCGACGACCTGGGCGAGCTCTTCGGCATCGACCTCGAAGACCACGACGTGGAGACCGTGGGCGGGCTGCTCGCGGAACGACTGGGTAGGGTCCCGCTGCCGGGGGCCGAAGCCGAGGTCGCCGGCCTTCGGCTGTTCGCCGAAGGAGGCAAGGACCGGCGCGGCCGCATGCGGATCACCACCGTGGTCGTCCACCCGGCCGACGCCGAGGCGATGACCGACCCGGCCGACCGCACGACCCGGCGCCGCACGCGCCTGCCCCACCCCGACGAACGCGACAGGAGCGTCGAACATGCCTGACCTCGAGGCGGAGGACCAGAAGCTGGTCGTCCTCGCCCGGTCCTCGCGCGCCCGCATCCAGGCCCCCGAAGGCGCCGCGGTCCGCGACACCGACGGCCGCACCTACGCCGCGGGCACGGTCGACCAGCCGTCGTTCAAGCTCACCGCGCTCCAGGCCGCGGTCGCCGCCGCGCTCTCCAGCGGCGCCGAAGGCATCGAAGCCGCTGCCGTCGTCAGCGAAGAAGGCCTGCTCAAGGGCGCTTCCGTGCAAGCGGTCCGCGACATCGCGAGGTACGCCCCGATCATCCTCGCCGCCCCGGACGGCACGGTTCTCGAGGTGCTCGAGCGATGACGGAACACCGCTCCGGCTTCGCGTGCTTCGTCGGCCGCCCCAACGCCGGCAAGTCGACGCTCACCAACGCCCTCGTCGGCACCAAGGTCGCGATCACCTCCAGCAAGCCGCAGACCACGCGCCACGCGATCCGCGGCATCGTGCACCGCGAGGACGCCCAGCTCGTCCTCATCGACACGCCCGGCCTGCACCGCCCGCGCACCCTGCTCGGCGAGCGGCTCAACGACATCGTGCACACCACCTGGTCCGAAGTGGACGTCGTCGGCTTCTGCGTGCCGGCGAACGAGAAGATCGGGCCCGGCGACAAGTTCATCGCCGCCGAGCTGCAGAAGATCGCCAAGCGCACGCCCGTCATCGGGATCGTCACCAAGACCGACCTCGTCCAGCCCCAGCAGGTCGCCGAGCAGCTGCTCGCGCTGCAGGAGGTGATGGAGTTCGCCGAGCTGATCCCGGTGTCGGCCGTGGACGGGTTCCAGGTCGGCGCGCTCGCGGACCTGCTCGTCGGCAAGCTCCCCGAGGGCCCGCAGCTCTACCCGGGCGGCGAGCTCACCGACGAACCGGAGCAGACGCTGGTCGCCGAGCTGATCCGCGAGGCGGCGCTGGAAGGCGTCCGCGACGAGCTGCCGCACTCGATCGCCGTCACCGTCGAGGAGATGCTGCCCCGCGAAGGCCGCGACGACCTCATCGACGTGCACGCGTTCCTCTACGTGGAGCGGCCCAGCCAGAAGGGCATCATCCTCGGGCACAAGGGCGAGCGGCTGCGCGAGGTCGGCGCCGCCGCCCGCAAGAACATCGAGGCGCTGCTCGGCTCGAAGGTCTACCTCGACCTGCACATCAAGGTCGCCAAGGAATGGCAGCGCGACCCCCGCCAGCTGCGCCGGCTCGGGTTCTGACGTGGCCGGGCAGCCGCGGCCGCCGGCCGACTACAACCCCGGGCCCCCGCCCGCGAGCAACCTGGTCTGGGGGATCGTCAGCGCGATCCTGTGCTGCCTCCCGTTCGGCGCGCTCTCGATCTACCAGGCCGCCAAGGTCGAAAAGCTGTGGGCGCAGGGCGATCCGGAGGCCGCGCACGAAGCGGCCCGCGACGCGCGGCGGTGGGCGATCGTCGCCGCCGTCGCCGGCGCCGTCCTGTGGGTCGCGGCGATCGTGACCGTCGTGCTGCTCTTCGGAACGCTGACCGACGACACCGCGTCGAACTGACGCAGGCTCGGCGGCAGGAGGCGATCCCGGTGTACCAGCAGTACCCGCCCTACGGCTGGGGACCCCACTACGGACCGCCGCCGGACAACAACATGGTCTGGGCGATCCTGTCGACGGTGATGTGCTGCATGCCGTTGGGTATCGTCTCCATCGTGAAGGCGAGCCAGGTCAACTCCCTGTGGTTCCAGGGCTTCCACGTCGAAGCGCACCGGGCCGCCGACGAAGCCCGCAAGTGGGCGATGTGGTCGGCGATCTCCTTCTCCGTGCTGATCGGGCTCTACCTGGCGGTCGTTTTCGCCCTGATCGCCTTCGTCGGCGTCTCCGCCTGGACGCTGGTGCCATGACGACCGTCTACACGGGATACCCGGCCCGCGGCGCCAAAGCGAAGCTGCGCGCCCTCGGCGCCCCGATGGCCGTCGTCGGCGGGCTCGGCGCGTGCTGCGTGGCCGTCTGGATCGGCGACCCCACCACGCCCGGCGGCTGGCTCCCGATCTGCCCGACCAAGGCGCTGTTCGGCATCGACTGCCCCGGCTGCGGCGGCATGCGGATGGCCTACAGCCTGATGCACGGCGACCTTCCCGCGGCCCTGCACTACAACGCCGTGTCGCTCGTCTTCGTCCTCCTCTTCGTCTGGAGCACGATCGCCTGGACCGTCGGGCGGCTGCGCGGCCGCTGGGTGAACAGCTGGCTGCACTGGCGCTGGACCCCGCTGACCGCCGGTGTCGTGTTCGCCGTCTGGTTCGTGCTCCGCAACCTGCCGTTCGCCCCGTTCACCAGCCTGCACGTCTGAATCGGACGGACGGGAACCGCTTCGCCACGCTGCGCGTCGGAGACTCGTACCGTTCACCCGGACAGTGGATGCCTGGGCAGCGCGGCCGCAGGTGAACCGAGTACGCTCCCGCGGACCAGTGCCGTATTGCCGGCGCGGTCCCGCGCGGAGTGCGTGGTGGAGTGACCAGCGAGGGGGAGACCCAATGACCGATCCCTACGGTCAGCCGTCCTTCGGGCAGCAGCAGCCCGGCGGCCAGCAACCGTTCGGACAACCGCAGCCCGGTCAGGCGCCGCCGCCGTACGGGCAGCCCGCGCCCTTCGGCCAACCGGCGCCGTTCGGCCAGCCGGGTACCCCCTTCGGCGCACCGCAAAACTACGCGAACTGGGGCCAGCGCGCCCTGGGCTGGCTCATCGACATGGGCCCGCTCGCCCTGCTGTACCTGGTCTTCGGCGCCGTTGCGCTGACCGGGAAGGTCGGGATCCTGCAGATCGTCGTCATCCTCGGCACGCTCGCGTGGATCGGCTGGGCGATCTTCAACCGCTGGATCCAGCAGGGCAACACCGGCCAGTCCCTCGGCAAGCGCGTCGCGAAGATCAAGCTCGTCAGCGAGGCGACCGGGCAGCCGATCGGCGCCGGCATGGCGTTCGTGCGCGACCTCGCCCACTTCGTCGACGGCGTCATCTGCTACGTCGGCTGGCTCTGGCCGTTGTGGGACGACAAGTCCCAGACCCTCGCCGACAAGATCATCGGTACCGTCGTCGTCAACGCCGACCCGGCCGGCGGCTACGGCCAGCCCGGCGCCCAGCCCTTCGCCGGCGGTTACCCGCCCGCGGGGCAGCAGCCCGGTCAGCCCGGTCAGTTCGGCCAGCCGCCGTCCGGCGGGTTCGCGCCGCAGCCGCCGCAGCCGGGTGGCTTCGGCCAGCCCACGCCGGGTGGTTTCCCGCAGCAGCAACCGGCTTCCGGTGGTTTCCCGCAGACGCCCCAGCCGGGCGGCTTCGATCAGCCGCCGGGCCGGCCGCTCGCCCCGCCGCCGGGCGGGTCCGCCTTCGACGAGGTCGAGCGCACCCAGATGCTCCGCCCGGACTCCGCCGGGGGCGGCGGATCCGCGTTCGACGAGCAGGCCGAGCGGACGCAGATGCTGCGTCCGGAAGGCCAGGGCGACGCCGGGGAGACCCAGAAGATCCAACCGGGCCAGTTCGGCCAGCCGCCGACCGACCAGCCGCCGCACCACTGAGGCACGCCTTTTTCACACCACCGCCGGGGTGACCCGGCGGACGTTCACGAATAGTTGGGGTACCAGTTCATGACCAATCCCTACGGCCAGCAGCAGCCGCCCTACGGCCAGCAGCCTCAGTCCGGCGGGTTCCCGCAGCAGCAGCCCGGTTACGGCACGCCGTCGGGCGGGATGCCCGCGCCCTACGGCCAGCCCGCGCCGTACGGCCAGCCGCCGTCCGGCGGCTTCGGCGCGCCCGGCTACGGCATGCCCGGCGGCGGCGACATCAACGCCATCAAGGACTACAAGGGCTGGGCGATCGCCTCGCTCTTCCTGGGCGGCCTGATCCTCGGCATCTTCGCGATCATGAAGTCGAACGAGGTCGGCACGTACAAGATGCAGGGCAACTACATGATGGCGGAGCAGGCGTCGCGCACCACCAAGACGCTCTGCCTGATCTCCACCATCCTGGGCAGCATCGGCTGCGTCGTGGCGATCATCGCGATCATCGTCTCGGCGGTGGCCGTCAGCACCTGCTACGGCTACTACTGCTGACACCGGCTTTTTCCGCGGGGCGCTCCACCCCGGCATCACCCCGAAGTGGGACGATGTCGGGGTGGTGAACCTCTACCGCGACACCGGGGTGGTGTTGCGCACGCACAAGCTGGGTGAGGCCGACCGGATCGTCACCCTGCTGACCCGGCGGCACGGCAAGGTCCGCGCCGTCGCGAAGGGCGTGCGGCGCACCTCGTCGCGGTTCGGGGCCCGGCTGGAGCCGTTCGGCCACGTCGACGTGCAGTTCTACACCGGCCGCACGCTCGACGTCATCACCCAGGTCGAGACCGTCGACGCGTTCCAGCTGCCGCTGGTCGCCGACTACCAGCGCTACACCGCGGCCAGCGCGATCGCCGAGACCGCGGACCGGCTCTCGGCCGAAGAGGGCGAGCCGGTGCTCAAGCTCTACCTCCTCGTCTGCGGCGCGCTGCGGTCGCTCGCGGCCGGTGAACGCGACCCGTCGCTCGTGCTCGACGCCTTCTTCCTCCGCGCGATGTCCTACGAAGGCTGGGCGCCCGCGCTCACCGAGTGCGCCCGCTGCGGCCTGCCCGGCCCGCACGTCGCGTTCAGCGTCCCCGCCGGCGGCTCGATGTGCCCGGACTGCCGCGTCCCGGGGTCCGTGCACCCCGCGCCCGAGGTCCTGGACCTGCTCACGGCCCTGCTGCACGGCGAGTGGACGATGGCCGAGTCGACCCTGCCCGGCACCCGCCGCGACGCGAGCGGCCTGGTCGCGGCCCACCTGCAGTGGCATCTGGAGCGTCAGCTCCGGTCCCTTCCCCTGGTCGAGCGACGCGCCCGGGAGTCGGCGGTGACATCCGCGGCTTCGCCCCGCGGCGGGCGGACCCCCGAGGGACAGGCACTGTAAGGGCAGTAGGGTCGGGCTGACCGGTTTCACCCATCCAGGGAGGCTCGCAGTGCTGCGCAGGGGACGCGAGAGCAAGGCGTCGCGGTACGAGCTGCGGGCCCCGGATCCGCACCCGTCCGGCGCGAAGCCGCCGGAAATCCCGCGCGAGCTGGTCCCGAAGCACGTCGCGCTGGTCATGGACGGCAACGGCCGCTGGGCCAACCAGCGCGGCCTGCCGCGGATCGAAGGCCACAAGCGCGGTGAAGCGGTGATGATCGACGTCGCCAGCGGGGCCGTCGAGCTCGGCGTCAAGTGGCTCTCGGTGTACGCGTTTTCGACCGAAAACTGGAAGCGCAGCCCCGAAGAGGTGCGGTTCCTGATGGGCTTCAACCGCGACACCATCCGCCGCCAGGTCGACTACCTCGGCTCGATCGGCGTGCGCATCCGGTGGGCCGGGCGGCGGCCGAAGCTGTGGGCGTCGGTGATCAAGGAGCTGCAGGCGGCCGAGGAGAAGACCAAGCACAACACGGCGCTGAACATGACGATGTGCGTCAACTACGGCGGCCGCGCGGAGCTGGGTGACGCGATGCAGCGGATCGCCCGGGACGTCGCCGACGGCAAGCTGAACCCGGACAAGGTCACCGAGAAGACCATCGGCAAGTACCTGTACCAGCCGGACATGCCCGACGTGGACCTGTTCCTGCGGCCCTCGGGCGAGCAGCGGACGTCGAACTTCCTGCTGTGGCAGTCGGCCTATGCCGAGATGGTCTACCAGGACACGCTGTTCCCTGACTTCGACCGGACGCACCTGTGGCGCGCCTGCCTGGAGTTCGCGAAGCGGGACCGCCGCTTCGGCGGCGCGGTCGACCAGGCGGCTTCGTCGTGAGCGCGACCGAGGCGGCGGAGACCGCGGAACTGCTGACGCAGGCGAAGGACGCGCTCGAGCGGTACCTCGAGGTGCGCGTCGACGACGACGGCGCGCTGACGTTCTCCCACGGCGACGTCCCCTGCGTGATCCAGGCGACCCGGCTCGGCGAGGGCCTCACCGTCCTGTCGCTGACCTGCGTGGTCGGCTGGGACCTGCCGGACCGCCCGGACCTGTCGGTCGCGGTCGCCGAGCGGGCGGGCCAAGGGCTCTTCGGCACGCTCGGCGTCGGGCATTCGGACGGCGGGCTCGACGTGACTCTGCGGTACGCGTTCCCGGCGGCGGGCCTGGACGCGGCGGCGCTCGGGACGTTGCTGATGCTGGTCGTGTCGACGGCGTCGCAGCTGCGGACCGATCTGCCGGGGATCGCGCCCGGCGAATAACCCACACGGGGCTTTTCGGCGCCGCGAAAGGTAAATTCCGGTCGGAAAACGGCCTTTTCCGACCGTTCGCGGATGTGCGGTGCTCTCGGTGTCGGACCCGGCTGGCATCATCGCCGTCGTGAACATCGTTTCCGACACGCCCCGGCGCACCCGCCGGTTCCGGATCAGCTCGGTCGAGGTGCTGTGCGCGGTCCTGCTGGTCGCGATCCTCGGCCAGGGCTGGCTGCAGCAGGCCTTCGACGTGCCCGCGCTGCGCACGGGCTCGACGGTGTTCGTCGCCGTCTGCGTGCAGGCGCTGCCGTTCCTCGTGCTGGGCGTGTTGATCAGCGGGGCCATCGCCGCGTTCGTGCCGGCCCGGGTGCTGGAGAAGGTGCTGCCCAGGCGGGCCGGGGCGGCGGTCGGCGTGGCGGGGCTGGCCGGCGTCGCGCTGCCGGGGTGTGAATGCGCTTCGGTGCCGGTGGCGCGCCGGCTGATGGGCCAGGGCGTGGCCCCGGCGGCGGCGTTGACGTTCCTGCTGGCGGCGCCGGCGGTGAACCCGGTGGTCCTGGTGGCGACGGCGGTGGCGTTCCCGGGCAAGCCGGAGATGGTGCTGGCGCGCTTCGCCGGTTCGCTGGCGACGGCGATGGTGATGGGCTGGCTGTGGGCCCGCTGGGGCAAGCTGGAGTGGATCACCGAACGCGCCTTGCGGCGGTTGCCGGAGGTCGCGAGCGGGCAGCGGTGGCGG
Organism: Amycolatopsis sp. MEPSY49; assembly: GCF_051337345.1. NCBI lineage: Bacteria > Bacillati > Actinomycetota > Actinomycetes > Pseudonocardiales > Pseudonocardiaceae > Amycolatopsis > Amycolatopsis sp. MEPSY49. The sequence goes on from NZ_JBDLYJ010000003.1 coordinate 354,635, forward strand.
GTGTTCGCGGAGACGGCCCGCACCGACCTGGTCGAGGCCGGCGGCTTCCTGGTGCTGGGGGCGCTGATCTCGTCGGCGCTGAACGTGCTGGTGCCGGCGCGCTGGTTCGGGGTGCTGGGCGACCAGCTGGTGCTGGGCATCGTGGTGATGGCGGTGCTGGCGGTGGTCCTGGCGCTGTGCAGCGAGGCGGACGCGTTCGTCGCGGCTTCGCTGACGGCGCTGCCGCTGCTGCCGAAGCTGGTGTTCCTGGTGGTCGGGCCGGCGGTGGACGTGAAGCTGTTCGCGTTGCAGGCGGGGACGTTCGGGAAGTCGTTCGCGGTCCGGTTCGCGCCGGTGACGTTCGTGGTGGCGGCGGCGTGCGCGGTGGCGGCCGGACTGGCGGTGGGGCTGGCGTGAAGCGCGAGACGCAGAACATCCTGCTGGTGCTGCTGGGCGGCGCACTGGTGAAGATCGCGGTCAACGGCGACTACCTGCGGTACGTGAAGCCGGCGCAGCAGCCGTGGATCGTCGCGGGCGGGGCGGTGATGGTGGTGCTGGGCGCGGTGGCGATCGTGCGCGATCTGCTTGCGGCGCGGGCGAAAGCGGCCGCCGTCCCCGAGCCGGGCGCGCCTTCCGGCCACGACTCGGGCCTTGACCACGGCGGGCCCGGCACGGCCGGCCATGACCACGCGGGCCACGCCCACCCGGCGCGGTCGGCGTGGCTGCTGCTGGTTCCGGTGCTGGCGGTCTTCCTCGTCGCACCACCGGCCCTGGGCGCCGACTCGGTGATCCGCACCGAGGCCCGGGTCCCGTCGAGCGCGGCCGCGGCCAACGCCGCCGCGTTCCCGCCCCTGCCGGCCGGGAACGTCGTGCCGCTGTCGGTCAACGAGTTCGTCAGCCGAGCGGGCTGGGACGCCTCGGGCACCCTCGACGGCCGCACGATCTCGCTGACCGGCTTCGTCGTGCACACGGGCGGCAACACGCTGCTGGCCCGCCTGGTGATCAGCTGCTGCGCGGCGGACGCGTTCCCGGTGACGGTCCACCTCCGCGGCGGCGAAGCCGACCACCTTCCCAGCGACGCGTGGATCCAGGTGACGGGCCAGGTCGTCCCGGGCACGGCCACGAAGAACAACAGCTACACGCCGGACTTCACGCTGGCCTCGCTCTCGACCGTCCCCGCGCCGAAGGACCCGTATGAGTACTGACCGCGAGCACGGCACCGCTCGCCGGCGTGACCGCGCTGCCGAAGGCCTGAATGAGTCATTCAGGCCTTCGGGTCCCTTGACCGCCGTCGCCAGGACAGGGGTCGTGAGTGGTAATTAGGGTTCTAGCCCTAATTACCAGTCACGACAGCTACGGCAGACCACCTGGCCGCGATCTGCGCGATCCCGACTTCGGTGGATCCAGGTGGGAGGTCCTGAATGAGTCATTCAAGACCGTTCCGCCGGCCGACCGGGACTCAGTGCTCGGCGCAGGTCCCGGTGATCTCCACCGTGTGGGAGATCTGCGAAAAGCCGTGCTCCGCCGCGATCTTCTCCGCCCAGCGCTCCACCGCCGGCCCCTCGACCTCCACCGTGCGGCCGCACAGGCGGCACACCAGGTGATGATGGTGGTGCGCCGAACACCGGCGATAAATGGCCTCGCCCGAATCCGTGCGCAGCACGTCGATCTCGCCGGCCTCCGACAGCGACTGCAGCGTGCGGTACACCGTCGTCAAGCCGATGCCGTCGCCGCGTTTGCGCAGCTCGTCGTGCAGTTCCTGGGCCGAACGGAAGTCGTCGATCCTGCTCAGCAGCTCGACGACCGCCGCCCGCTGGCGGGTCGATCGGCGGCCGGGCACCGGGGCCTGGCTGCGCGGCGCGGCGGCGTTCATCACTTTCCTTCCTGCACGTGCGCGACGGCGTCGACGACGATGTGGGCCAGGTGGTCGTCGGCGAGCCGGTAGACGACCTCGCGGCCGCGACGCTCGCCCTGGACCACCCCGGCCGTCTTCAGCACCCGCAGGTGCTGGCTGATCAGCGGCTGCGCGACGTCGAGGGCGTCCACCAGCTCGTGCACGCACCGGTCGGCCGCGCGCAGCTGCAGCACGATCGCGATCCGGACCGGCGCCGCCAGCGCGCGCAGCAGGTCGCCCGCGTCCGTCAGGACCGACGCGGGCGGGTGCGCCGGTGCCGCGGCCGCCGGGGCGCACTTCGCGAGCCCCGGCTCGGCGTCACTCCCGGTCACCGTGGCCATTCCCGCCTCCACCCTCGTCGCCGCGACATGAATTCCGTAGTCATTGCCGATAACGGCACGGCCCATCCTAGTGTTCCCCCGGACGGGCTCCCGTTCCGTCACCTCGCCTGCGGACTACGGCCGGTCGTACTACCCCGTTCGGGTGAGTTCGTGGGATATTGGCTCTTCGGCTTCGCATGTCGTGGCGGACGGTGCAAGGTTGTCGCGGAGCGTTTCGTCGCTTCTCGTACGCTGGCGACCCGCCCGAGAGCAGACGCAGTGGGGAGACATGACCCGTTTCGTGACGAAAGCAGCCGTCCTGACGGCGGTCCTCTTCCCGCTGGCCGGCACCGGGGTCGCCGGGGCGCAGAGCCAGGCCGTCGACGAGAAGACCGGCCCTGTCTCCTTCGCCAACATCGCGTCGGTCCGGATCGGCGGCGAGGGCCAGCGCGGCGGCGCCCTGATCACCGAGACCCAGCGCTCGCCGCTGCTGCCCGGGCAGTCCAAGCTCGGCACCGACCGGGTCACGGTGCCCAAGGACGACGGCGAGCGCGCCACCTTCGGCGGGCACTACCAGATCGACCTCGGCCGCTACAGCGGCGGCAACCCGTACCCGGCGGGCGTCACGAGCCGGGACCACAACGTCGTCGCCGCGCTGCAGGCGACCACCGTGCCCACCGCCGTCGCGGAGACGAACTACGCGCTGCGCGACACCTGGCAGGGCGGCGCGAAGCCGTCCGACAACACCGTGCTGGTGCTCGAAGGCGCGAAGACGTCGGTGGACTGCACCGCGCCGGGCAAGCTCACCGGCACGTCGGCGGTGAACCGGCTGTGGGTGCGCCAGAGCGGCGGGTTCGGCATCGTCCCGATGCCCGGCGGCACCGCGGGCCTCGAGCTGAAGAACCTGCGGCTCGGCCCGCCCGGCGACATCACGAACGCCAGCAAGGACACCACCGTCTCCGACCTGCGGCTGACCCGCGTCGCCGCGTTCGACCAGCTGATCCGCCAGGACGGCTGGCGCGGTGGCGACTACACCGCCGTGGCGGGCTGGCGCGTCGAGATCACCACGCACGTCAAGGACGCGACCGGCGCCGCGCTGCAGGACGTGCGGACGAACATCGTGCTCGGCGGGGTCAGCTGCTCGGTGCCGAAGGGCTTCGTCGCGAAGGCCGCGGGCAGCACCGGCGGCGGCACGGGCGCGACGCAGGCCCCGGTGCCGACGCAGGTCCCGGCCGGCTACCTGGGCGCGGCCGCGCCGGACACCGGCGGGGACGGCTCGCGCGTCCCGCTCGGCATCGGCCTGCTGTTCGGCGGGGTGTTCTTCGCGGCGGTCGCGCTGCTGCTCGGCAGGCGGCGCAAGACCGGGACGGACTAGGTGCTGCGCACCGGGCTGGCCGCCGTCTCGGCGGCGCTGGCCGTGGCCGCGTTCGCGGCCGGGGTCATCGTGCTGACCTGGCTCCCGCCCACGGCCACGCAGGCCGCCGCGCCGCCGCCCGGCTCGCTGCCGGGGGAGAACGCGGCGCCGGCCGTCCTGCCCGCGGACAGCGAGTCCGCCGCGCAGCAGCGCCCGGGCACGGTCCGGCTGCCCGACGGCGCGACCGCCCGCCTGGTCCGCACGGAACTCACCGACCGCGGCGTGCTGCCGATCCCGCGCGGCCTGGGCGACGCGGCCTGGTGGGGCGCGAAGCTGGGCGCGGCGCAGGGAGCGGCGCTGCTGTCCGGGCACGTGAACTGGGAGGGGCAGCGGGGCCCGTTCGACGAGCTGTGGCGCATGCGCGACGGCGACGAGGTGAGCGTGGTCGACGCCCGCGGCGGCCGCTGGGTGTACCGGGTGGACGACGTGGTGACGCTGCCGAAGGAGTCGCTGCCGGAGCAGGCCGCGAAGTGGTTCGCCCAGACCGGCCCGCACCGGCTGGTCCTGGTCACCTGCGGCGGCGACTACGTGGGCGGCACCGAGGGCTACGACGAGAACCGCCTGGTCACGGCCCGGCTGGTGACGCGCCCGGCGGGCTGACCACGGCCCTCCCGCACAGCCCGGACGTCATGAAAGAGTCGTTCACCGCGTCCGGCGTCCTGAACGAGTCGTTCATGACGTCCGCAGTCCGGTGCAACCTCCCGCACCCGCCACCGCATGTGAACCTTCGCAAACGGCACGACCAGCGAAGGAGCAGCATGCAGGAGCGGAACCCGGCGGAGAAGAACGGCTCCGGCCGCTGGTGGATCGTCGGGGTCGCCGGCGCCTTCGTGGTCGCGGCGCTCGTCGCCACCCTGCTCATCTTCACCGGAAAGGATGAACCCGCCGGCGCGAACGGCACCACCACCTCCGCCGCCCCCACCGCGGTCGCGGAGCAGCCCGCCAAAACCGACACCGGCCGGGCACCCGCCACCCTCGCCCTCCCCGGCGGCGGCACCGCGAAGCTCGTCCAGGAAGACCTCGACGCCAGCGGTGCCCTCAAGATCCCCGAAGGCCTCGACGAAGCCGCCTGGTGGGGCGCGAAGCTCGGTGCGGACCACGGTGTCGCCCTCCTCTCCGGGCACGTCAACTGGAAGGGCAAGAAGGGCCCGTTCAATGAACTTTGGCAGGTCAAGCAGGGTCAGGAGGTCAAGCTGACCGACGCCGCCGGCGGCGCCTGGGTGTACAAGGTCGACGCCACCGAGACCATCCACAAGTCGGAGCTCGCCGGGCGCTCGGAGCAGCTGTTCGACCCCGACGGCCCGCACAAGCTGCTGCTCGTCACCTGCGGTGGCGAGTACGTCGGCGGGAGCGAGGGCTACGAGGACAACCGGGTCGTGACGGCGTCGCTGGTGACCCGGCCCTAGCCTGCGCGAAAAGGGCTCGGCCCCGGCGGATACCCTGGACGTTCCAGTCGATAACCGTCCCCGCAAGCTTCCCGGAGCGTGGAGTGCCCACGAACACCATCGATACCGTAGTCAGCCTGTGCAAGCGCCGTGGTTTCGTCTTCCCCAGCGGGGAGATCTACGGCGGTACCCGCTCGGCGTGGGACTACGGACCGCTCGGGGTCGAACTCAAGGACAACATCAAGCGCCAGTGGTGGAAGACCGTGGTCCAGGGCCGCGACGACGTCGTCGGCCTCGACTCCTCGGTCATCCTGCCGCGCCAGGTGTGGGTGGCTTCGGGGCACGTCAACGTGTTCACCGACCCGCTGATCGAGTGCCTTTCGTGCCACAAGCGGTTCCGCGCCGACCAGCTCGCCGAGGAGTACGAGGCGCGCAGCGGCAAGCAGACGTCCGAGGACGACCTGTCCGACGTGCCGTGCCCGAACTGCGGCACGCGCGGCGAGTACACCGCGCCGCGGGACTTCAACATGATGCTGAAGACCTACCTCGGCCCGGTGGAGTCCGAAGAGGGCCTGCACTACCTCCGCCCGGAGACCGCGCAGGGCATCTTCGTCAACTTCTCGAACGTCCAGACGACGTCGCGGATGAAGCCGCCGTTCGGCATCGGCCAGATCGGCAAGTCGTTCCGCAACGAGATCACGCCGGGCAACTTCATCTTCCGGACGCGCGAGTTCGAGCAGATGGAGATGGAGTTCTTCGTCGAGCCGGGCGAGGACGAGAGCTGGCACCAGTACTGGATCGACGAGCGCACGAAGTGGTACACCGACCTCGGCATCAAGGCCGAGAACCTGCGCCACTTCGAGCACCCGAAGGAAAAGCTCTCGCACTACGCGAAGCGGACCGTCGACATCGAGTACCGCTTCGCGTTCAACGCGGGCCAGGAGTGGGGCGAGCTGGAAGGCATCGCCAACCGCACCGACTTCGACCTGACCACGCACTCGAACCACTCGGGTCAGGACCTGTCGTACTTCGACCCGACGTCGAAGCAGCGGTACCGCCCGTTCGTCATCGAGCCGGCGGCCGGTGTCGGCCGGTCGATGATGGCGTTCCTGATCGACGCCTACTACGAGGAAGAGGTGCCGAACGCCAAGGGCGGCACCGACAAGCGCGTGGTGCTGAAGCTCGACCCGCGGCTGGCGCCGTTCAAGGCCGCGGTGCTGCCGCTGTCGCGCAACGCCGACCTCACGCCGAAGGCGAAGGCCGTCGCCGAGCTGCTGCGCAAGCACTGGAACGTCGACTTCGACGACGCCGGCTCGATCGGCAAGCGCTACCGCCGGCACGAGGAGATCGGCACGCCGTACTGCGTGACGGTCGACTTCGACAGCCTCGAGGACAACGCCGTCACGGTCCGCGACCGCGACACCATGGCGCAGGAGCGCGTCGCGATCGACAAGCTGGAGGCGTACCTCGCCGGGCGCCTGATCGGCTGCTGATCCACCCGGGGCCCGGGTACCCCTGACACCTGTCACGGTCAGTTCGTGACGCACGGTCTGGGGACCCGGGCTTCGTGCGCGGCAGCCTGGGGGCATGCGAGAAACAGACACCCAGGCGGTGGCGGCGGGGGCCGCGGTCCACCTCACCGGCCTGCGCAAGCACTACGGCGACGTGCACGCGGTCGACGGCGTCGACCTCACGATCGCCCCGGGCGAAGTGGTCGCCCTGCTCGGCCCCAACGGCGCCGGCAAGTCCACCACCGTCGACATGATCCTCGGCCTGACCACGCCCGGCGCCGGCGACGTCCGCGTGTTCGGGCGCAAGCCGATCGACGCCGTCCGCGCCGGCCTGATCGGCGCGATGCTGCAGGGTGGCGCCCTGATGGACGACCTGACCGTCGCGGAGACCGTCGGCATGGTCGCGGCGCTGCACCGCAAGCCGCTGCCGGTCGCCGAGGCCCTGCGCGCCGCCGGGATCGAGGAGCTGGCCGGCCGCCGCGCGAACAAGCTCTCCGGCGGCCAGAAGCAGCGCGTGCGCTTCGCCGTCGCCCTGGTCAGCGATCCCGACCTGCTGATCCTCGACGAGCCGACCGCCGCGATGGACGTCGGCACCCGCCGGGAGTTCTGGCAGTCGATGTACGCGTTCACCGAGTCCGGCCGCACGGTCCTGTTCGCCACGCACTACCTCGAAGAGGCCGAGGAGTTCGCCGACCGGGTGGTGCTGATGCGGCGCGGCCGGGTCGTGGCCGACGGGAGCGTCGCCGAGGTCCGCGCGCTGGCCGGCGGCCGGACGCTGCGGGCCGCCGTCCCGGGCGCCACCGACGCCGTCATCGCGGCGCTGCCCGGCGTCAAGGAGTTCGAGCTGCGCGGCGACCGCGTCGCGATCTCCAGCGGCGACTCCGACGCGACGCTCTGGGCGCTCAAGGCCGCCGTCCCGGCCGTGCACGACGTCGAGATCGGGGCCGTCGGCCTCGAAGGCGCCTTCCTCTCCCTGACCGCCGACGAAACCGCGGAGCCCGTCCGATGAACACCACCTACCTGCTCACCGAGATCCGCCGGAACTTCCGGGCGCCGCGGTTCCTGATCTTCGTCGTCGCGTTCCCGGTGCTGATGTTCCTGTTGCAGGCCAACGTCTTCACGAAGGCGGACGCGCCCGACCACGCCGCGATCGCCGCCGTGATCATGATCAACATGATGACGTTCGGGACGTTCGCCGCGGCGACGAACAGCGGGGCCCGGCTCGCCCTGGAACGCGCGCTCGGCTGGCAGCGGCAGCTGCGCCTGACCCCGCTGACCGGCACCGGCTACCTGGCGGGCAAGGGCATCTCCGGGATGCTCGTGGGGCTGCCCGCGCTGATCCTGGTGCCACTGCTGGCGGTGGCGGTCGAGGGCGTGCACCTCGACGCCGCGGGCTGGGTGCGGATCTTCGCCGGCGTCTGGCTCGGCACGATCCCGCTGGTCCTGCTCGGGCTGCTGCTCGGCCAGTTCGGCACGCCCGATTCGATGCAGCCGGTCAACATGATCGTCACCCTCGGCATGGGTTTCCTCGGCGGCCTGTGGATCCCGATCGAGTCGATGCCGGGCTGGATGCACGACGTCGCCCAGCTCATGCCGACGTACTGGGTGCTGCAGGTCGCGCGACCGGCCGTGACCAGCGACATGGTGGTCTCGCTGCCGACGGCCGCCGGCGTGCTCGGGGCGTGGGCGGTCGTGCTCGGAGCACTGGTGATCAGGCGTTACCGTAAGGACAGCGCCCGGGTCTGAGGGGCCGGAGGGGACAGATGGCCGAGGACGACGTGAACCAGCGGTTCGGGCTGGGCAACCACGCCACGTGGTGGGAGGACCCGCCGCCCAACCGCGGCAGGAGCGGCCCGGACAAGTTCCGGTGGCCGTTCCTGTCGATCGTGTTCACCCTGCCCTACCTCATCCCGGTGACGAAGAAGCTGCTGGCCGTCGACCGGGTGACGCCCGGGGTCGTGGTGCTGTGGGTGCTCGTCTACGGCGTCGCGATCTCCTACGCGCTCTTCCCGGTGGCGTTCGACCGCGGCCGCCCATTCCGCTTCGCCTACAGCGGGTGGATGCTCGTCCTGGGGCTCGCCGTGGTCGCCACGACGCACGCCAACCCGTTCGTCCTGCTCTACGGCACCGCCGCGCTGGTGTTCCTGCTGCCGCTGGCGTGGGTGGTGCTCCTCGACGGCGCGGCGCTGCTGGTCGCTGCGGGGATCCTGCTGCTGGACGGCCGGTTCGCCGACAACTGGGGTGACCTGGTCACCGTCGGGTCGGTGACGATGGCGATGTTCTTCATGTCCAGCCTGGTCCGGGCGGTCCGGCGGCTGCAGCAGGCCAACGAGGAGATCGCGACGCTCGCCGTGGCGAACGAACGCGAGCGCGTCGCCCGCGACCTGCACGACCTGCTCGGGCACAGCCTCACCACGATCACCGTCAAGGCGGGGCTGGCCCGGCGGGTGCTGGAGAGCTCGGGGGACATCCCGCGGGCGGTCGAGGAGATCCGCGAGGTCGAGGGCCTCACCCGCAGCGCGCTGTCCGACGTCCGCGCCACCGTCTCGGAGTACCGGGAGGTGTCGTTGTCGGCCGAGATCGTCGGCGCCCGGGCCGCGTTGCGGGCCGCGGAGATCGACGCCGACCTGCCGCACGCCGTCGACAACGTCCGGCCGGAGTTCCAGACGACCTTCGGGTACGTGCTGCGCGAGGCCGTCACGAACGTGCTGCGGCACTCCGGCGCCAAGCAGGTGAAGGTCCGGCTGGGCGGCACCTGGCTGGAGGTCGAGGACGACGGCACGGCCACCGAGGTCGTCCCGGGGAACGGCCTGCGCGGGCTCACCGAGCGGCTCGACGCGGTCGGGGGCACCCTGCGGGCCTCGGCGCGGCCCGGGGGAGGATTGCTGGTGCGGGCCGAGATCCCGCAGCCGGAACCCCGCGCGGCCGCCCCGGCCGTGCGCGCCGAACCCGCGGGAGGACTCGCTTGATCCGGGTGTTGCTGGCCGACGACCAGGCCATGGTGCGCGGTGCGCTGGCGACCGTGCTGGGCCTCGAGAACGACATCGAGGTGGTCGGGCAGGTCGGCTCCGGCGACGAGGTGGTGGCCGCCGCGCGCGAGGCCAAGCCCGACGTCGCCCTGCTCGACGTGCAGATGCCGGGCAAGGACGGGCTCGAAGCGGCGGCCGACCTGCGGGCCGCGCTTCCGTCGTGCCGGGTGATCATCTGCACGACGTTCGGGCGGCCCGGCTACCTGGCCCGCGCGATGGCGGCGGGCGCGGCCGGGTTCGTCGTCAAGGACGCCCCGCCCGAGCAGCTCGTCGAAGCGGTCCGCCGAGTCCACAGTGGACTCCGGGTGGTGGACCCGGCGCTGGCCGCCGAGTCGCTGGCCACCGGCGCCAGCCCGCTCACCGCGCGCGAGCGGGACGTGTTGCGGGAAGCCAAGGACGGCAGCACGGTGGCCGACGTCGCGCGCGCGGTGCACCTGTCCGAAGGGACTGTGCGCAACCACCTGTCCGCCGCGATCGGCAAGACCGGAGCCCGGACGCGGGCCGAAGCCGTGCGTGTCGCGGAGGAGCGTGGCTGGCTCTGAGCCGCTTCTGAAAGAATGGGCCGGGTGGGTACCGCTGAACGCACCAAACCGTCGCTCGCGAGCTGGGCCCGCCGGATCGCCTTCGGCACGGTCCTCGTGCTGCTCGCGCTGGTCGGCGGCACGGCGTTCCGCGTCTGGCAGGTCGCGCGCGAGAACGACCGCACGCCCGCCGACGTCATCGTGGTGCTGGGCGCGGCGCAGTACAACGGCAAGCCGTCGGACATCTACGCGGCGCGGCTGGTCAAGGCGAAGCAGCTCTACGACGCGGGCGTCGCGAAGACGATCGTCACCGCCGGCGGCAAGAAGGCCGAGGACAACTTCACCGAGGCGCGGGCCGGCCAGCTCTGGCTGACCCGGCACGGCGTGCCGTCCGCCGCGACCTTGGCCGTGGGGGAGGGCAGCGACACGCTGCGCAGCCTCCGCGCGGTCGCGGAGCAGGTCCAGGGGCGAGGCTGGCACTCGGCGGTGCTGGTCAGCGATCCGTGGCACTCGTTCCGGGCTCGCACGATGGCCGACGACCTGGGCCTGGACGCCTGGACCGCGCCGACGCACAGCGGGCCGATCGTGCAGGAGCGCGTCACGCAGGTCCGCTACATCGTCCGCGAGACCGGCGCGCTGCTGTACTACCGGCTGACGAAGACCCCGGCCGACGACCTGTTCGCCACGTTCCTGGGCTGAGTTTTTGTCGGTGGGCCCGTTTAGGCTGGTCGGGTGGACTACACCGAGCACGACACCGCCCGCCTGCTGCCGGAGCCGGCGAAGGGCGCGGCGCTGCCCGGCACGCGCGCGGACGGGCGCAGCGCGTTCTCCCGCGACCGGGCCCGCGTGCTGCACTCGGCGGCGCTGCGGCGGCTCGCCGGCAAGACCCAGGTGGTCGGGCCGGGGGAGGGCGCCGAGGTCACCGGCGTCCCGCGGACGCGGCTGACGCACTCCCTGGAGGTCGCGCAGATCGGCCGGGGGATCGCCGACGAGCTGGGCGCGGACCCGGACCTGGCCGACACGGCGGGGCTGGCGCACGACATCGGGCACCCGCCGTTCGGGCACAACGGCGAGCGCGCGCTCGACGAGGTCGCGGCCGCGTGCGGCGGCTTCGAAGGCAACGCGCAGACGCTGCGGATCCTCACGCGGCTGGAGCCGAAGCTGCTCTCCGCCGAAGGTGACCCGGTGGGGCTCAACCTGACGCGCGCGTGCCTGGACGCGACCACGAAGTACCCGTGGCCGCGCAAACCGGGCCAGGCGAAGTACGGCGTGTACGGCGACGACGTCCCGGTGTTCACGTGGTTCCGTTCCGGGGCGCCGGCGGAGCAGACCTGCCTGGAAAGCCAGATCATGGACTGGGCGGACGACGTCGCGTACTCGGTGCACGACGTCGAGGACGGCGTGCTGGCCGGCCGGATCAAGCTGCGCGTGCTGGCCCACCCGGACGAGCGCGCGGCGGTCGCCGAGGCGGCGGCGAAGCACTTCTCGTCGCTGTCGGTGTCCACTTTGGAGGATGCGGCGGCGGAGCTGCTGGCGTTGCCGGTGGTGGCGGAACTGGCCTCGGCGGAACCGGACGGCTCCCCGGGCGCGCAGGTGGCGTTGAAGAGACTGACGAGCGAACTGGTCGGCCGCTTCACGACGGCGGCGGTCAGCAGCACGCGCGCGGAGTTCGGCGAGGGGCCGCTGGGGAGATACCGGGCGAAGCTGTGCGTCCCGGACCAGGTGGCGGCCGAGGTGGCGCTGCTGAAGGCGCTGGCGTTGCGGTACGTGATGAGCGACCGCCGCCGGCTGGCGATGCAGGAGGGGCAGCGGGAGCTGCTGGTGGAGCTGGTCCACGCCTTGGCGCGGCGGGCTCCGGAGTCGCTGGACCCGTTGTTCGTGCCGGCCTGGGAGTCCGCGCGGGACGACGCCGGGTTGCTGCGGGTGGTGATCGACCAGGTTGCGTCGTTGACGGACGCGCAGGCCCACGCGTGGCATTCGTGGCATGTGACCCGCCACCACCGCTGAGAGGGCGGGCGGCCTGGGGATGAGGCTGGGCGGGCGGCCGGGGGTGGCTGCCGCGGTGGGAGGCCCGGGGCGATGCGGTACGGAGGTTCGCTCGCCGCCGCAGCCGGCCTGCCGCGGTGCGGCCGGGCCGAGCTGAGCCGGGCCGGGCTGAGCTGGGCCGGGCCGGGCCGGGCCGGGCTGAGCTGAGCTGGGCCGGGCCGGGCCGGGCCGGGCTGAGCTGAGCTGAGCCGGGCTGGGCCGAGCTGGGCCGGGCCGGGCCGAGCCGGGCCGGGCCGGGCCGGGCCGGGCCGGGCTGAGCTGGGCCGGGCCGGGCCGGGCTGAGCTGGGCCGGGCCGGGCCGGGCTGAGCTGAGCTGGGCCGGGCCGGGCTGAGCCGAGCCGAGCCGAGGCCGGCCGAGCAGGGGCGAGCCGAGCCTGACTGCGAGCAGCTGCGCCGCGGCAAGCGCGCCGGCCCGGTCGTGGACCGGCGCTTGCCCTGGTCCGGACCTGGTCGCGCGGTGGTCCTAGCACCCGGCTGTGCGGTCGGCCGTGGGGGATTTGTCACCCTTGGGCGGAGTTCCGCGTGGCCGCCCGGTGGGGTCGGCCGTTCCGGTACTCTCGCCCGCATGGCCACGGACAGCCACCTCCGGTTCGCCCTCGCCGTCCACCGGGCCCTCGGCGCCGAGGGCGGGAACTCCTGTTTCTCCCCCTACTCGGTGGCCAGTGCCCTGACCTTGGCCGCGCGCGCCGCCAAGGGACCGACCCGGGATGAGCTCGTCGCGCTGGTCGGAGATCCCGGCCGGCAGACCGTCCTGCTGCGCGAAGCCGCCGAACTGGTCGAAGAGAGCCGCGGCGAACAAGCCGAACTCGCCGTCTCCAACACCCTGTGGGCCGACGACCGGCTCCCGCTCGAAGACTCCTTCAAGGCCGCGCTCTCCGAGTGGCCCGGCGCCGCCGTCTCGAGCGCGCCCTTCGAAAAAGATCCCGAAGGCGCGCGCGCCCTGGTCAACGCCGATGTCGAGCGCACCACGCGAGGCCTCATCCCGCAGCTGCTGCCGCCCGGTTCGATCGACCGGGACGTCGCCGCCGTGCTCGTCAACGCGCTCTACCTCAAAGCCGCGTGGAAGCTGCCGTTCCGCGAAGCCAACACCTCTGACCTCCCCTTCCACGCGCCGTCCGGCACGCGGGACGTTCCGACCATGTCGCTCAGCGAGCGCGTCGGCTACGCGCACGCCGCCGGCTGGCAGGCCGTGCAGCTGGTCGCCGCGGGCGGACTGCAGGCCGTCGTGCTGCTGCCGGACGGCGACCTCGCCGACGCCGAGGCCGCCCTCGACCAGGCCGCGCTGACCAGCCTGCTCGGCCAGGTCAAGGTCAAGCCGGTCGAGCTCGCGCTGCCCAAGATCTCGCTCGATGTCCCCAGCTCGCTCACCGGCGTGCTGCGCGGCCTCGGCGTCCGCACGATGTTCAGCGACGAGGCCGACCTGAGCGGGCTCTCCCCGGACCCGCGGCTCACCGTGTCCGAGGTGCTGCACCAGGCCGTGCTGCGGGTGGACGAACAAGGCTTCGAGGGCGCCGCGGCGACCGCGCTCACCATGCGCCTCACCTCGATGATCATCGACGAACCGGTCACCGTGACGGTGGACCGGCCGTTCCTGCTGCTGGTCCGGCACGCCGGCACCGGGGCTCTCCACTTCTTCGCCAGGGTGGTCGAACCGTGAGCTTGAAGTCCGAAGCCGTCCCCGAACTCGTTCCGCCCGCACCTGAACCACCCGAAGGCCCGAAGCGCTGGGCGTGGCAGGACTCCGCCATCGCCGGGGGCTTCCTGCTTTTCACGATCCTGCTCTACAACGGGCTCTGGTTCGACCTCAAGCGCGGCTACCTCTGGAACGGTGCCGCCGACCAGAGCCAGTGGGAGTGGTACTCGACGGTCGTCGCGAAGTCTGTCCTGCACTTCCAGAACCCGTTCACCACGGACCTGCAGAACTACCCGCTCGGCGTCAACATGGCGGCCAACGCGGCGATGTTCGGCCTCAACATCCCGCTCGCCCCGATCACCCTGACCTTCGGCGCCACGCTGACGTGGGCGATCGTGCTCACCGCCGGCCTCGCCGGCACCGCGACCGGCTGGTACTGGGTCTTCTCGCGCCACCTCGTGCCGAACCGGACGGCGGCCGCGATCGGTGGTGCCTTCTGCGGCTTCGCGCCGCCGATGATCTCGCACGGCAACGCGCACCCGAACTTCGTCGTGCTGTTCGTGCTGCCGTTCATCGCGCTCAAGACGATCCAGATCGCGCACGGCGAACGGCCGGTCCGCAACGGCGTCTGGCTCGGGCTGCTCGTCGCGTGGCAGATCCTGCTCGGCGAAGAACCCCTGGCCATCTTCGCGCTCACCTTCATCGTGTTCGCCGTCGCGTACCTGATCCCGCACCGCGCGGAGATCCGCGGCATGCTGGCGCCGCTGGGCAAGGGGATCGGCATCGGCGCGGTCGTCGCGCTGCTGATCGCCGGATTCCCGTTGTACTGGCAGTTCTTCGGCCCGCAGAGCTTCCACTCGCTGCTGCACGGATCGGCGGGCAACGACACGGCGGCGTTCACCCGCTTCGCGACGCAGTCGATCGCCGGCGCGCCGGAGGCGGCCGCGGACGTGTCGATGAACCGCACCGAAGAGAACGCGTTCTTCGGCTGGCCGCTGATCGTGCTGATGGTCATGCTGACGATCTGGCTGTGGCGCGACGTCGTTTCGCGCGCGCTGGCGATCACGATGTACGTGATGGCCCTCCTCTCGCTGGGCATCGAAATCACGGTCGCGCACGACGACACCGGCATCCCCGGGCCGTGGAAGTGGCTGGGGCAGCTGCCGCTGCTGGACTCGCTGCTCGAGTCCCGGCTCGCGATGGGCTGCATCCCGGTGGTCGGCGGGCTCCTGGCGATCGCGACGCACCGCGTGTGGACGGCGGCGGCCGAACAACCGGAATCCCTCGAAGGCCGGCAACGGTTCCCCCTGAAGATGGTCTGGATCGGCGCGGTGGTGGCGGTGCTGCTGCCGATCGCGCCGACGGAGCTGGTGACGCACGAACGCCCGCTGTCGCCGCCCTTCTTCGCCGACGGTATCTGGCGCCAGTACGTCGGCCCGGGTGGTTCGCTGGTGCCGGTCCCGCTGCCGAGCACGGGCGAGGCCGAGCCGTTGCACTGGCAGGTCGACGCGGGCCTCGGTTACCCGATGCCGGAGGGGTACTTCGTCGGCCCGACCTCGCCGACCGACCGCCGCGGCCGCTACGGCGCCGTGCCGTTGCCGACGTCGGACCTGTTCGCCGAGGTGGAGAAGACGGGACAGGCCGCGGACGTCACCGAAGCCGACCGCACCCAGGCCCTGGCCGACCTGCGCTACTGGAAGGCCGACGTGCTCGTGGTCGGGCCGCGGCAGAACCAGGAAGCGTTGAAGTCCACTGTGGAGCTCCTCCTTCGGAAGCCGGCGGAGTTCGTCGGCGGGGTGTGGATCTGGGACGTGCGTCCGCTGACGCCGTGATCACGCCTTCGCGGCGGCGAGCAGGATCGTGGTCAGCTCCTCCGGTCGCGAAAACATCGGCCAGTGCCCGGTGTCCAGCTCCACCAGCTCCCAGCGGTCGCTTTCCAGCAGCTTCACGACGTCCGGGCTCGGCGTTTCCCCGTCGAGCAGGCACTTGACGTAGGTCGCCGGGAGCTCGCCCAGCGGACGCGCGAGCTCGGCCGGCTCGGTCAGCGACGCGGCCGGGTGCGGGGTCGAGCCCTCGACGATCCGGGCGATCTCGGCGTCGGAAAGCCCTTGGCCCGCATAGTCTTCCGCGGTCAGCGGTGGCCAGAAGCCGCGCTCGGTGAGCGCCGCGACCTGCGCCTCGGACCAGACGGAGGTGAACGACTCCCCGTCCGTGGGCACGTTCGAGTCGACGAACACCACGCGCCGCAGCCGGTCGCCGATCCGCTCGGCCGCCTGCCCGGCGGGGATGCCGGAGTAGCTGTGCCCGACCACCACGACGTCCCGCAAGTCGCCTCGCGAGACGACGTCGACGATGTCCCGAACGTGCCTTTGCTGTCCCGCGGGCATTCCGCGTTTCTCGGCGACGCCGGACAACGTCACCGCATGCGCGCCGTGACCCGCTTCGCGCAACCCCGGGACCACGTCGTCCCACGCCCACGAACCGAGCCAAGCGCCTGCCACCAAAACGAATTCGGCCATGCCGGAAACCTAGCGGAGGGGTCCGACAATTTCGGTAGAGTCGGCGTCCGTGACCTCAGTGGACGACCAGGGGCGGACCGAGCCGCCCGTCGACGGCGACGAAGCCGCGATCCTGCTCGGCTTCCTCGACTTCCACCGCGACACCCTGGCGTGGAAGTGCGCCGGGCTGGGCGAGGCGGCCCTGCGCGCGACGCACCCACCGGCCACGCTGACGCTGGGCGGGCTGCTCAAGCACCTCGCGTACGTCGAGGACTACTGGTTCTCCTGCGTCCTGTTCGACCGCGAGCCGGCGCCGCCGTGGAACAGCGTCGACTGGCGCGAAAACCCGGACTGGGACTGGGATTCCGCGGCGCAGGACTCACCGGAGCAGCTTCGCGAGCTCTGGGCGGCGGCGGTCGCGCGGTCCCGCGAGCGGTACGCGGAGGCGCTGGCGAACGGCGATCTTTCGCAGCCCTCGAAGCACACGCGGGGGGACGGGACGTCGCCGAGCCTGCGCTGGATCCTGGTCCACATGATCGAGGAGTACAGCCGCCACAACGGCCACGCCGACCTCATCCGCGAGTCGATCGACGGCAGCACCGGGGAGTAGCTCAGCGGCTCCCGCATGGCGAGCCCGAGGACGTGCGTTCCGGTGCTGTCCGGGCGCCGCCCCGTGGCGCGTTACGGCCTGGCGAAATCAGCCGACGAAGAGGCAGAACGGGTGGCCCGCCGGATCCGCGTAGACGCGCAGCGGTTCTTCCGGGTCGTCCGCGTTGTCGGCCAGCAACCGCGCGCCCAGGGCGATCGCTCGCTCGTGCTGCTCGTCCAGCTCAGCGCGCGTCGCCACGGTGAGGTCGAGGTGCAGCATCTGCGGCCGCGGGCCGGACGGCCAAGTCGGCGGCGGCAGCGACGGAACCCGCTGGAACGCCAGGCGCGGGACGCCGGTCGTGTCGAGCAGGACCGCCCAGTCGTCCGGGTCGCCCGGGCGGATCCTGAACCCCAGCAACCGCCGGTAGAACTCGGCCAGCGCCTGGGCGTCCGTCGCGTCGAGGACGACCTGGCGCAGCCGCGGCACGCGCTCACCCACGGCGGTGCGCGATCTGGAAGACGTTGCCGAACGGGTCGCGGACCATCGCGCGGCGGTCGCCGTACGGCGTGTTCGCCGGTGGCTCGAGGCTCGTCGCGCCGCAGTCGAGGGCCCGGCGGTACGTCGCGTCCGCGTCGGGGACGTACACGTGGAGGAACGCGGGGAACAGCGCGCGTTCCCCTTCGGCCGACACCATGACGAGCGAGTCGCCGATGCGGATCTCCGCGGGCCGCCCGCTTTCCACCTCGCCGGTGGCGCCGAACACCGACCGCAGGAACGCGACGGCGGCGACGAGGTCGCGCACCACCATCCGGGGGATCACCGTCTGGGTCATACCGGCTCACCCAAGCCGGTTGCCCGGCTGATCACAAGTCCAGGCCGACCAGCTTCACCAGGAACCGGTCGATCTGCTCGACGGCCGGCGGCCACGGCAGGTCCGGCTCGTTGATCCGCTGGGCGAGCATGCCGTTGACGGCGGTCCGCAGGTCGATCGCGACGGTCGCGGCGTCGTCGGCCGGGGCGAGGCCCGCGTCCATGCACGCCTGGACCGCCTCGGTCGTGCGGGCGACCATGACCTCCTTGAACGGCATGCCGTGGCGCCGGTGGACCGCGCTTTCATGCAGCACCTTGTAGAGCCCGGAGTGCTCGCGCGCCCACGCCGCCTGTGCCAGGATCCGGGCCCGGAGCGCGGCCGCCGGGTCCGGTGCTTCCGCCGCGGCCGTGTCGCCGGTGCCGACGAGGTCCTCGTGGCAGCGCCGCATCGCGGCCAGGACGAGCGCGTCGCGGTCCGGGAAGTGCAGGTAGACCGACGTCGCCGCGATCGACACCTCGCGCGCGACGGCCCGCAGCGAGAGCGCTTCGTCGTCGCCCAGCTCCTCGAGCATCCGGACGGCGGCCGTGACGATCTCGTCACGCAGCAGTTCGCCCTTGCCTCGGGCGTTGGGCCGGCGGCGGGTCGTCTCTTCCATCGAGGTCAGTGTAGCTGGACACCCATCGCGCTACAGGTGTAGCGTCACTTGCACTACAGCTGTAGCGCTACGTACGTTCAGTACTCTGAGGGAGCACGATCTTGACCACCACCGAAACGAACCTCGACCGCCTCGCCGCGCTCGACCCGGCGTTCGCCCAGCTGGTCGGCGCGACCGCGCGGTACGTCCGGGCGGTTCCCGAGCTGACCGACCGGGAGAAGACGTTCCTCTGCGTCACGGCCGACGTCTGCCAGGCGAGCCTCGGTATGGCGTTCAGCGCCCACGTGCGCACCGGGCTGGCCACCGGAATGTCCACATCGGACGTCCGCGAGCTGCTCCGGTTCGTCTCGTACGACTGCGGCTACCACGCCGCGACCGCGGGCATCGAGCGGATCACCGAGCTGGAAGCGGAGCTGGGCATCGACCCGGAGCTGACGGCGCCCGAACCGGTGCCCGACGGCCCCAGCCCGCTGCCGGAGGAGGTGCGGACCCGGCTGAACGAGCTGGACCCGCACTTCACCGGGTTCTTCGACCTCCAGTCCCGGATGCGCGCCGGGCACGGTCCGGGCACGCTGAGCGAACGGGAGCGCGGCCTGGTCAGCCTCAGCGTCGACGTGCACTACCAGACCCTGGAAGACACGTTCCGCATCCACGTCGGACGCGCGCTCCGGGGTGGCGCGTCGCCGGAAGACGTGCGCGCGGCGCTGCGGTTCAACGCCCAGTTCGGCGTCACGCGGGCCTGGCACGCCTGGGAAGCGCTGAACGCGATCCTCGCGGAAAGCTAGCCGAGGACTTCGTCCGCGAGCCGAGTCAGGTAGTCCGCGAAACGTTCGCGATCTTCCGCGTCCCAGTGGCCCACCAGCGCCTCGAACGCTTGACGCTGGTGGGCCTGCGAAGCCGCGAGGAACTCCTTCGCGGCTTCGGTGAGCGTCAGCACCGCGCGGCGGGCGTCACGGGCCGACGTCGAGCGCACCACGAAACCGTCCCGGCCCGCTTCGGCGACCATCCGGCTGGCCACCGAACGGTCGATGCCCAGCTGGCGGGCCACGTCGGCGACCGTCACCTCGTCGCCTACCGCGCCGTCGATCGCCTGGATCACGAAGAGGTTCGGCACCGTCCACGCCGGCGGGGCGTCCGCGGCGAAGCGCTCGACGACGTCCGGGCCCCACTGGCGCGCCCAGTGCCGGACCAGGCGGAACAGGGCCGGGCCGGCATCGGAGCTTGATGCGTGCATAAGGCACGTTATAATGTGTGCTTTATGCACGCATCTCGGAACCTCGCGTTCGCCGGCCTGCTGCTCGGCATGGCCATGGCCCAGCTCGACGGCCTGATCGTCACCGCGGCCCTGCCCTCGATCGGCGCCGACCTGCACGCCCGCACCGGGCTCGTCGCCGTGACCGCCGCCGGCCTGCTCACCCTCACCGTCGCGACGCCGCTGCACGGCCGGTTCGGTGACCTCTACGGCCGCCGGGTCTCCTTCGCGGGCTCGGTCCTCGTGTTCGCCGCGGCCTCGGCGTGGTGCGCCGCCGCGCCCGGCCTCGGCTCGCTGGTCGCGGCCCGCGCGCTGCAGGGCCTGGGCGGGAGCGGCCTGATCGTCACGGCGATGAGCGCGCTCGGCGAGCTGTTCGAGCGCGACGAGCTGGTGCGCCGCCAAGGCTGGCAGACGGCGGTGTTCGCGGCCGCCACCCTCGGCGGCCCGCCGCTGGGCGGGCTGCTCGCCGCGGGGCCGGGCTGGCGCTGGATCTTCCTGGTCAACCTGCCGCTGTGCGTGCCGGCGCTGGTGCTCGGCTTGTGCGGGTTGCCCGCGAAACCCCCTCGCGCAGGCGAAAAGTTCGACGTCGGGAGCAGTCTCCTGCTCGTGGCCGCCGGGTCGGCAGTCGTCGCGCTCGGTACCGTCGACGCCCTCGCTCACAGTCCACTGTGGACGCCGATGCTGGCCGGAACCGCCGTGGCGACGGGCTTCCTGTTCGTGCGCAGGCAGCGTCGCGCGAAGAGCCCGCTGATCTCGCCGAAGGTGTTCGCGGACGCCGTCCTGGCGCGTGCGGTGCTGGTCAACGGCCTGGCGGGCGCGGCGCTCTACGGCACCTTCACCTACGTCGCGCTCGTCGCGGCGTTGGGAGCCGACGCCGCCGTGACCGGGTTGCTGCTGGTCGCGATGACCGCCGGGCAGCTCGCGTTGTCCGCCTCCTTCGCCGCGCTGGCCCGCCGGCACCCCGAAATGGCGGCGTGGGGCCGGTTCGGCTGTCTCGCCGGCACGGCCGGCCTCGCCGCGATCGCCGTCGCGGCCGCGCTGGGCGGCAGTCCGTGGCTCCTCGCGCCGGGACTGTTCGCGATCGGCGCGGCCTTCGCGGTCTGCACGTCCGCCTACACCGTCCTGGGCCAGACGCGGGCCCGGCGCGACCTCTTGGGTGTCACGCTCGGCTCGCTGACCTTCGCCCGGCAGGCCGGCGGGCTGGCCGGGGCGGCGGTGTTCGGCTGGCTCGCGCTGGCCACGACCGGCGGGCTCGGCGCCGCCGGCCTCACCGTCGTGTTCGGCGCCGCGACCGCGATCATGCTGGTGGCCTGCGTCACCGCGCCCGCTGTCACGTCTCCCGCGGCGGTCTCGTCCTCTTCGTGACCGCGAACGAAGGAGAACGCGATGCCTCGCATCCCCGCGAAGAAAACGTCCGAAGCCGGCCTCGTGCTCAAGCTGATGTACCGGTTCGCGGGCCGCCGCTACGGCGCCGTGCCCGAGCCGATGGCCGTCGCCGCCCACCACCCGGCCCTGCTCCGCACCTACGCCGTGCACGAAACGCTGGCCGAGCGCGCGTCGAAGAAGCTGCCGGCGAACGTGCGCGAGCTCGCCGTCTACCGCGTCGCCACCCGGATCGGCTGCTCGTGGTGCGTCGACTTCGGCACCATGCTGCAGAAGCACGACGGCCTGGACATCGAGCGGCTGAAGAAGATCGACGACTACGCGACCTCGCCCGCGTTCAACCGGCAGGAACGGCTCGCGATCGCCTACGCCGACGCGATGTCCGGCGAGCAGGTCACGGTCACCGACGAGCAGGTCGCCGAGCTCGAGCGCGAGTTCGGCCGCGCCGGCGTCGTGGAGCTGACCTACCAGATCGCGCTGGAGAACTCGCGCGCCCGGATGAACAGCGCGCTCGGCATCGTCGACCAGGGCTTCACCTCGGGCGACGCCTGCCGCGTCCCGCTCCCGTAGGACCCCGGGAATCGGACCCCGGGGGGACGCGCCGCCGGGGTCCGCCGCGGGACCGTTCCGCGCATGCACCTCGTCGCCAGTGAACGGATCAAGCTCTTCAGCATCGCCACGCCCTGGGTGTGCGGCCTCTTCGCGCTCGTCGCGCTGGCCTTCCCGGCCGCGCTGACGGCGCTCACCGCCACCGAGTCCCGGTTGCCGCCCACCGTCGCGAGCACCCAGTTCGGCTACCAGCTCGCGCTGGTCGCGGTGCTGCTGCTGGGCGCGCTCGCGGTGACTAGCGAGTACCACTCCGGCACGATCCACGGCACCTTCCAGGCCGTGCCCGGCCGGACGCCGGTGCTGCTGGCCAAGGCCGCGCTCGTCGCCGGCTACGGGTTCGGGATCGGCGAAGCGGCCGCGTTCGCGGCCTGGCTGGTCGCACGCGTGCTTGCCCCGGACGCCGACCTGGCGCTGGACAGCGCCGCGGACTGGACGATCGTCGCCGGCACCGGCCCGGTGTTCGCGCTGGCCGCTGTCTGCGGGGTCGGCGTCGGCCTGCTCGTGCGCCACACCGCCGGGGCGGTCGCGCTGCTCGTCGCCTACCCGCTGATGGCGGAGAACGTCGTCCAGCTGATCCCGCGGGCCGGGCACGCGATCCACCGGTGGCTGCCGCTGAACGCCGTCACGAAGTTCCTCAGCGGCACCGGCGAGGCGAACGCGGGCCGGGACGGCGGCAACGCCACGGTGCTGTCCGACTCGCCGCTGCCCCAGGCCTGGGCGCTGGCCTACTTCGGGGCCTTCGCCGCGCTGCTGCTGGCGGGCGGGATCACGCGGGCGCGTCGCCGGGACGCGTGATCCGGGACAGCTTGTCCGGGTTGACGACGTCGTAGATCGCCACGATCTTCCCGTCGCGGACGGTCATCGCCTGCACATGCTCGTCGAGGGCGAAGAAGCCGTCCTGGCCCGGCTGCGGGGCGAGGTACACGCCCAGATCGCCGTTGACGAGCACCGGCTCGCCGCGGGTGAGCACCCCGGGCGGGTACTTGGTCGTGAGGCCCACGAAGAACCGGGCGATCTTGTCCGCGCCGACGACGAGCTGGCGCGTGGTCCGGCCCTTGCCGTTCGAATCGCCGATGAGCACGACGTCCGGGGCGAGCAGCTCGGTCATCGCCCGGATGTCGCCGGCCTGCAGCGCGACGACGAACTTCTCGAGGATCTTCGCCTGGTCGTCCAGCGGCACGCGCGGTGCCGGGTCGGCGTCGGCGAGGGCCTTGCGGCCGCGGGACGCGTACTGGCGCGCGGCGTCGACCGAGACGCCGAGCGCGTCGGCGATCTCCGCGAACGGGACCGAGAAGGCGTCGTGCAGCACGAACGCGACGCGCTGCTCCGGGGTCAGCTTGTCGAGCACGACGAGCGCGGCCATCCGCAGGCCGTCGTCACGCACGGCGACTTCCAGGGGGTCTTCGCTGACCGGGCGTCCGAACGGCGTGACGACCGGCTCGGGCAGCCAGTTGCCGACGTACTTCTCGCGCTGGGCGGCGGCCGACTTCAGCCGGTCGAGGCAGATCCGGCCGACGACGGTGGTGAGCCAGCCACGCAGGTCGCGGATCGCCGCGCGGCCCGCGTCGTCGAGCCCGGCCAGCCGCAGCCAGGACTCCTGGACGGCGTCCTCGGCGTCGGCGCGGGTACCGGTGAGCCGGTAGGCGACGCCGATCAGGTGACCGCGGTGCTCGGCGAACTCCGTGGCGAGCGTGTCCTGGGCGGTGGGCGTGGAGGCCATGCCCCGAGTGTGCCGCAAACGGCAAAGCTAGAGTGGGTGACGTGGCAGGACGGATTCGGGAGAGCGACATCGCGGAGGTGCGCGAGCGGAACCGGATCGACGAGGTCGTCGGGGAGTACGTGGCACTGCGCCGCGCCGGTGGGGGCAGCCTGAAGGGCCTCTGCCCGTTCCACAACGAGAAGACCCCGTCGTTCAACGTCCGCCCGACGCACGGCACCTTCCACTGCTTCGGCTGTGGCGAGGGCGGCGACGTGATCAAGTTCATCCAGAAGATCGACCTGATCACGTTCGTGGAGGCCGTCGAGCGGCTGGCCGACCGGGTCGGCATCCGGCTCACCTACGAAGGCGGCGGCGCGACGATCCAGCGCGACCGCGGCAGCCGCAGCCGGCTGATCGAGGCGCACCGCGCCGCGCAGGAGTTCTACGCCGAGCAGCTGCTCACCGACGAGGCGCGCCCGGCGCGGGACTTCCTGTCCGAGCGGGGGTTCGACGCCGCCGCGGCGAAGACGTTCGGCTGCGGGTACGCCCCCGGCGGCTGGGACAAGCTGACGAAGTTCCTGCTCAACCGCGGCTTCGAGGTCAAGGAGCTGCTCACCGCGGGGCTGTCCAAGGAAGGCCAGCGCGGCCCGATGGACCGCTTCCACCGGCGGCTGGTCTGGCCGATCCGCGACGTGGGCAACGAGGTCGTCGGCTTCGGCGCGCGGCGGCTGTTCGACGACGACCGGATCTCGGCGAAGTACCTGAACACCGCCGAGTCGCCGATCTACAAGAAGTCCCAGGTCATGTTCGGCCTCGACCTGGCCAAGCGCGAGATCGCGAAGCGGCACCAGGTCGTCGTGGTCGAGGGCTACACCGACGTGATGGCGATGCACGCGGCGGGCGTGCCGACGGCGGTCGCGTCGTCGGGCACGGCGTTCGGCGAGGACCACATGAAGGTGCTTCGCCGGCTGATGATGGACGACGACGCCTTCCGCGGCGAAGTGATCTTCACCTTCGACGGCGACGAAGCGGGGCAAAAGGCCGCGTTGAAGGCCTTCGAAGGCGACCAGACGTTCGCCGGCCAGACGTACATCGCGGTCGCGCCGGACGGCATGGACCCGTGCGAGCTGCGCTTGGCCAAGGGCGACAGCGCGGTGAAGGACCTGGTCGCGCGGCGGACCCCGCTGTTCGAGTTCGTCATCCGCAACACGCTCAAGAACTACGACCTCGACTCGGTCGACGGCCAGGTCGCGGCGCTGCAGAAGACCGTGCCGATGGTGGCGTCGATCAAGGACCGCGCGGCTCGCGACGGCTACGCGTCGAAGCTCGCCTGGTGGGTGGGCTGGCAGGACGTCGCCCAGGTGGTCAACCGGGTCCGCGGCAGCGCGGGCGCGACCGACAAGCGCGGCGGGGCGCCGCTGCGCCAGCCCGCGCGCGGCCAGCAGGCCGCCCCGGCGGCGCCGACGCAGGATGTGGCCCGGCCGGCCCCGAAGGACCCGCGGTTCGCCGTCCAGCGCGAGGCGTTGAAGGCCGCGCTGCAGCAGCCCGCGATCGCCGGGCCGGAGTACGACGCCCTGCCGCTGGAGGCGTTCACGCACCCGGTGTACGTGGCGGTCCACGAGGCGGTGTTGAAGGCGGGCGGCGCGGGTTCCGGCCTGACCGGCCCGGCGCTGCTGGACGCGGCCGCCCCGCACTGTCCGGAAGGGACGGTCCGGCGGGTGCTGTCCGAGCTGGCCGTGGAACCGTTGCAGGCCAAGGACGAAGTCGACTCGCGGTACATCTCCTCGATCCTCGCCCGGCTCCAGGAGGGGCTCGTCGGCCGGCAGATCGCGGAGATCAAGGGGAAGCTGCAGCGGCTGTCACCGGTCGAAGCGCCGGACGACTACCGCGCGTTGTTCGGCGACCTCGTCGCGCTGGAGCAGTACAAGAAATCGCTGGGCGAGCAGGCGGCCGCCGGCGCGTGGGGCTGAGATGAGCTTCCTGCGCCGGTTGCTGGGCGACCGCACGCCGCCGGACTTCGCGGGTTCGCTGGACCCGGGTGAGGACGTCGTCGACAGCGCCCCCGTCGAGGGCGGCGGGTACCTGGTCGTGACGGCGCTGGGGCTGTGGATCCCGTCCGAAGACGGGGCGCGGCGCGTCGGCTGGCACCTCGTCGGCAAGGCGGCCTGGGCGGACGGCGTCTTCACGCTGACGGAGTCGTCCGAGGTCGGCACGGCGGGATCGGCGGTCGTGCTGGCCGACCTCCCGCCGGTGCGCTTCCGGCTGGCCGAGCCGGGCAAGGTGCCGCGCGAGGCCTACCAGCGCGTCGAGGGCTCGATCCGCTCGCGGCACCGGCAGGAGATCGGGTCCGGGGGAGCGTGGTTCGTGCAGCGCAAGGTGCCCGGCCGCGACGGCAGCGTCCTGCAGGTCCGGCCCGACCCGGGCACCGACGTCGAGCTGGTGACGGTCATCGCCGAGCAGGTCGCCGCGAAGCTGGTCAACCCCGCCGAATAGCAGTACGCTCGTACTCGGTACAGGCGTACTGTTTACTGGGAGGCGGCCGTGTGGGATCCGGACAAGTACCTCGACTACGCCGACCTGCGGGCCCGGCCGTTCTACGACCTGATCTCCCGCATCGGCGCCACGGCTCCGCGGCGCGTCGTCGACCTGGGGTGCGGGCCGGGCAACCTGACCGTCTCGCTGCGGGAACGGTGGCCTTCGGCGGTGCTGGAGTGCGGCGATAGTTCACCCGAAATGGTGACGGCCGCCCGCGCTCGAGGATTGGACGCGTCCCTGCTCGACGTCCGCGACTGGCAGCCGGCGCCGGACACCGACGTCGTCGTGTCGAACGCCGTCCTGCAATGGGTGCCCGGCCACTCCGCGTTACTGCGCCGGTGGGTCTCCGCGCTGCCGTCGGGGGCGTACCTGGCGGTGCAGGTGCCGGGCAACTTCGACGCGCCGTCACACGCGCTGACCCGCCGGCTGGCGGCGTCCCCGGCCTGGTCGTCCCGCCTGGCCGAGGTCGTCCTGCGCGAGGACGACGCGGTCTCGAGCCCGCTGGAGTACGCGAACCTCCTGGCCGACGCGGGCTGCGGCGTCGACGCCTGGGAGACGACGTACGTGCAGCCGTTGCGCGGGCCGTCGCCGGTGCTGGAGTGGATCGCGGGAACGGCGCTGCGTCCCATCCGGGCGGCCCTGCCGGACGCCGAATGGGAGCAGTTCCGCGCGGAGCTGGCCCCGCTGCTGGCCGAGGCGTACCCGACCCGCGCCGACGGGACGACGTGGTTCGAGTTCCGCAGGGTGTTCTTCGTGGCCCAGATCTAGCGGCGCACCTTCTCGCTGATCTTGGCGCGGGCGACGCCGGCGGCACCCTGGACCATCGGATGGTCGACGACCCGGCGGTAGGTGCGCACGAGCTGCTCGTACCGCCCCCGGCCTGCCTTGGCGCCCAGCACGTACCCCAGGCCTGCCCCCAGCAGGAACTTCTTCATCCGCGTCCACGCCTTCCGTCAGTAGGTCGTCCGACTGTCCATTGTCCAGGAAAACGGCCGCGAGGGGGCGGTTGCGCTAAGTGGGGGGTGGTGCGAACGGGGTTGGCGGCATGGGCTAAAGTTCTTCTCGTCGGACGGAGACGGACGGCACCGGAAGTGAGCGACATTCCCCTGTAGCTCAACTGGCAGAGCATTCGGCTGTTAACCGGAGGGTTCTTGGTTCGAGTCCAAGCGGGGGAGCAAAGCCCAGGTCACTGACCTGGGCTTTTTTGCTACCCCTGAGTAGGGCGATTTAGTGTCTATCTTGACGGTCGTCCAATGATCCATCTGTGTGGCCAGCCGCACCGTGCGTCAGCGCCGACCGAACGTGGGTCAACGGTCCGATAGCACCGTGCTGGTGCTCGGCGACGTCGCCGGTCCTGGGTGTGTCCGTGGCACGAACTTCCCGGATCTGGCTACCAATCCGTCAGAGCGTGACGGTCGACTCGGTATGGCCAGGGCCATGAAATGTGACGGCGTCGCTTGCAAGGGGCGAGGCCCTGTGTCCTGCAGGCCGGCCTGAGTCGCCACGCCAAGATCGTGGAACACGTCGTCGCGTCCCCGATCTCCAGGGGTTGATTTACGTGTGCCACCGGCGCGGTCGAACGAAGTACGTGGAGTTCGGCGGCAACGTCGGCATCCGCAGCAATCGCAGGGTGCGCCCGCAAGGGCGCGCTGCAACTGCCTTAGAACGGGCGACGGTGGAGGCGGCTTCGATGGGTGGGCAACACTTGCGTAAAAATCAAGCGGAATGGACACTCTGAGAAGATAGGCGTAAGTGTCAGGTTGCTTGGAGGACTCATGGTCCGTGCTGACGAGCCGTCCAAGTGGGCGGTGGAACAGTTCGGTGATGCTGCGCTCGACGTGGCCACCTACGTCGTCAAGGGCTTGGTTCGCGGCCAACGGAGCGCTCGGGCAGTGCAGCTCGCGGCCCGAGCCGAGGGGGCCGACGACAACTACGCGTACGGCAGTATGTGGAACGCCCGATACAAGATGGTCGTCGACCTGTTCGAGCTGGCCGATCTGCCGGGGTTCGAGATCATCAAGCCGAAGGGTGCTTCGTATCGGTTGGCGGTGGTCAACGGCCGCGTCCTGATCCCGTTCCGCCACTCCGACTCTCTGGCGAAGCCGATCAATCAAGCGAAGCTCGGTAGCCTGATTCCGCGGCGTCTCTCACGCGAGAGCGGCGTGCTGCCAGAGAACACGTTGTTCGATGAACTCGGCGATCTCCAAGCTGCCGCCGAGAGCGAGGGGGAATCTCCCAGCGTGGGGGAGGTCGCCGCCGAAGCTCGGTCGTTGGGGCTGACTGTCGTCTACATCGGTTACGTCGCAAATCCGGACAGTGACGAGATTCTCGCCGCGTGGTGGGGAACGCCGGTGTCCTTGGAAGACGACGGCAGCATGGTGTGGTTCCCGGAGCGCCTGGACTTGAGTCGTGCTGTCGAAGATTCTGCCGGGGCGGCCAGTGCCGGTCTCCATGTCGCGGGAAGCTCTGTGAGCACGCCCGGCTTCGCCCATGGCGAGGAGCCCCACCTCGCCATGGACTCGCGACTGCGCAAGGATGAGAGCCCCACCTCCGAGGTGGAGACCGACATCCCAGATCTAGCTGCCGAAGACGATGAGTGACGACGACACACGCCAGCAACACCTCTTTCCCGCTGCGAGCCGCACCCCGCGTCATGGCCGAGCATCCACGGGTGCAGCATTGCCCCTGTCCGAGGTGCACAAGCTGTTCGACGCGACCCGCCTGACCCAGGCTCGTAGCCTCGCCGGCCGTACCAAGAAGTGGCTGGCAGAAGAACTGGGCGTAACTCCTGCCGCGGTCAGCCAGTACGAGATGGGCACCAACCGTCCGCGCCCCGATATCTTGCCGCGGTTGGCGCAGGTGCTCGACGTACCGTTGGAGTTCTTCCTCGTCGGCCGGCCACATGGACGATTGGACGCCTCGGCGGCGCACTTCCGCAGCCTACGCAACACGCGCGCATACCAGCGTGCCAAGGCTGTCTCGTTCACAGAGCAGGTCTGGGAATTGGTCTATGCCCTGGAAAAACGGGTTCAGCTGCCGCCGGTCGACCTACCGGGTTTCGCCGGGGGCGAGGTCGAACCCGGCACGGCACTACCTCGGGATCCGGCTACGGCTGCCCGTGCGCTGCGCGAGGCTTGGGGTTTGGGAACCGGGCCGATAACGCACTTGATTCGACGGCTGGAAGCCCACGGCATCGTCGTCGTTACGCCTCCTCGAGACGAAGACCTCAGCACTGTGGATGCTTTCTCTACGTCGCAGCTCCCGCGTCCGGTGATCGTCTTGACCCCAAACCGGACGGACGACGTTTACCGGCATCGCTTCACGGCCGCGCATGAGTTGGCCCACCTGGTCTTGCACAGTGACACCGCGCCGGGGGACATCGCACACGAGCGGGAAGCTGACGCGTTTGCCGCGGAGTTTCTCACGCCCAAGAACTCGATTGCGCCTCAGCTTCCCAGTCGCGCAGATTTGAACAAGTTATCTGCTCTGCGCGAGGTGTGGGGAGTGTCGGTGCACTCGCTGCTCTATCGCTGCCGGGAACTCGGTCTACTGTCAGATTCGTCGGCCAGTCGTGCGTACATCCGTCTGCGCAAGCTTGACAACACCCCAGGTTTTGGCCTACCAGAACCCCTTGTGAACTTCCCTGGTGAACAGCCGGCGTTGCTCTCCAAAGGCTTCTCCTTGGCGAGCGCTCACGGCCTAACGGTAAGCGAGTTGGCGCGAGAACTCGCGTGGACCAACGTGGCGGTACGGCGGTTCATTGGCGACGCTGGGCAACGTCCGGTCCTGCGGCTGGTGACCGATGATGAATGGGCGAACGACAACAAGGAAAGCGAGCGTGCGCAAGCGGCGCGTTAGCTAGCGAACGCCGGTAAGTAGTGGCGGGTGAATGAGGCCGAAGACTACTTCGCGGCTTGAGCCGCCTCACCGGGGTGACGCGACCTGTACCGCAGGTCGCCGAATGTGATCAGCTATGCAGTGACCCCCTCACTGCCAGTGAGGTGGGCATGGCGTCCTGACCTGCGGCTTTGGCGAATCCGCAGGTCGGCTGGGGCAGTTTGGGGCAGTTGAGTGCACTTCGGCGCGGTTCTGCGCGGTTCGGGGAGGGGGTTTGCCCCAGCTGTGCCCCAGTAAAATTGGTGAGAGCGCATCGGAGAGACGTGACCGTGCGGCCGGACATATGTTGCCTGCTTCGCCCCGTCAAGTCTCAATCTGTGACCGAGAGTTCGGTACCGAACAACCCGATGGCTCGGAGACGAAGCGCTCCGCAGCAGCCAGTCGGAGGGGTTCGAGTTCAGGCTGGGGCAGAGGCACAAGTCAACAACGTGGTCCATCTTCGGGGCTGAAGCCGAGGGCTATCTAGTAGCGATTTTTCCAATCGTCCAAACGCCGGGCGCCGCGCTGCCGACGGCCCGCGTGCTCGAAGCCCTCGGCTGGGCGATGACCGCGGTCGTCCGCATGCACGGAACGGCGTGCCTATTCGGCCTCCGGCGCCGGCTGCTCGTCCGCACGTGGGACGAGCTTGGCGACGTAGAGCGCCGCCTGGAGCAGCAGCGACGCCATGGGGGCGGAAACCTCGTCGACGAACCCGTGCGCCAACTCGTTCCGCAGGTTCCACCCCGTCGGACCGGCGAGCAGTGTGGAGAGATACCTACCCCAGGACTCGTCCAGGCCGTGCTTGCTGAGCGTCGAGAGCAGAGTCCCGAGGCCGACGTACTTCCCCGGCGTGTTCTTCCGCTGGATCAGGTAGACCGGCTCGTCAATCGCCCTGGCGAGGATGCGAAGCATCTTCTCGATCTTTGGTGCGAGCAGATAGGCGCAGGCCTCGTAATCTTGGCGCCAGTACCTGGTCAACGCGTCAGCCAAGACCCGGGGCATGTCCGGCGGCAGGAAGGTCTGTTCCGCGAAGAACTCCTCGACTTCCTCGCGGATCGGGTGGTGGACGACCCCGATCTCGTGCAACGCCTTGGCGAACAGCGGCGCGTACAGCTGCATCCTGAAGACTTCTACATCGGCCAGACGCTGCTCTTCCTGGTCGTCATCGTTCTTCGGTTCCCACCGCGGGAGCCCGTCGCCGCCGATCTTCGAGTGCGGAATCATCGAGTACAGCGGGGCGTCCTTCTTGAGGGTCTCCACCTGAGCGCGGCTCTCGTCGATTAGGCCGGTCGGAGGTGTCCCCTGCTCGCCGTCCGCGAAGCGCGCGAGGCAGACGCGCCAGTCATCTCCCTGGGTGAAGTTGCCGATCCACTTGCGGATCTCCTCGTCGGGGATCTCGACGGGGACACGGAAAGTTTGCATCTCCAGGTCCTCGATGCCGATCGCCTGCAGGGCGGTGGTGGCCGCGGCGAACAGGTCGGTTTGCCCGTGGTCTCTGGCGTAGTCGACCGCCTTGGTGAGATGTCCCAGCTTTTGGAGCCCGGCCGACGCCTCTGCGGCCTTGGTCCAGATCCCGACGATCTCGCGGTCGATCCGCTCCAATGCGTCCTTGTCGCCCTTCGCGAGGCGGCGCTGCATCATCGCTGTGTCGACCTCGATGTAGGGGTCTCCGGTGTAGCGTGCTCGCGCAGCCGCCAGGAGATCGTCGACGCCCGGCGGCGGGTTCTTCTCCTCGACGAGGCGGCCGATCAGACGCAGCGACACGCCGGGCTGCCATTCAGCGCTGTCGAGGCACTCGCGGGCATTGGTGATGATCTGCTTCACCACTTCGTCCGCAAGGTCGTTGCGGTTCATCTGCCGAGCGATGTCGAGCGCGCGGGCCAGGGCGCGTACGCGGTACAGCGAACTCCAGCTTCCAGTTCCCAGCTCCAGGTACGCCCGGCAGGCTTCCTCGGCATGCTTGTGCTTGGGTTGCCTGCCAAGGGCGAAGAGTAAATCGTGCAGGCGCGCGCGAACTGCCGACGATGTGGTGGCGTCCACGACGTTCGCCCACAGCTCCGCGACGGACGTCGGCAGCTCCGTGAGGGGCGTCAGATGCGCGGCGTGGAACACGGGGTTGCTGTTCCCGCCGACGCGGTCCTGCAGGCGGTAATCGAAGGCGACCGCGATGGCGTCGACGTCCGCGGCAGCGCGCTTGTCCGTGAGCGTGGACGAGACCTCGTACCAACCACGCTTAGCGTCGGCGGCCGCGGCGTCCGCGAGCGCGGCGAGTTCCGTGATCCTCTCCGGGGAAAGATCGAAATTCGGTTCTTCCGCTGTTGCGCTGGGCATTCGGCGGATGTTACTCCCCGTTTGCCTGAGACTTCGCGCCCTTTTCCGCTCCCTAAACGGCTTTCGGCGCTTGCCCTGACGCCTGATTCTCGCCGTTCGTCTACAGCTTCGACGGTGATACCGCCGATGGCAGACATGGAGAGGGTTCGTCTGCTCACCTCAGCAGCGCTTGCTCCGCTCTTCATCCAGTAACGGCGCGGGCCGGTCCGCGAGCGGGCCGCCTTCGCGAAGCAGAGACCCGAGGGACTCAAGAGGCTCAGGGACCAGGCGGTACCAGCTCCAGGTGCCGCGGCGCTCGCGCGTGAGGATTCCGGCGGTGACGAGGACGCGCAGGTGGTGGCTCAGCGACGGCTGAGGCATGTCGAAGTCCTCGGCAAGGTCGCAAAAGCACGCTTCGCCGCCCGGTGAATGCCGGATCAGGGACACGAGCCGGATCCGGACCGGGTCGGACAGGGCCTTGAACAGCTTCGCGGCCGTCTCGGCCTCGGTGTCGCTGACGACGGCGGCGGGCTCGGCCAGCAGGAGCGTCACCGCGACCGGCTTCTGCCGGACGTGACCGTTGTGCGCGGCCATGGCTCCTCCTCGGCGGCTCGGTGTGCCCTCGGCGGTGTCGATCGTACCGCAGCTGGATTGACAAGAGTCGATCCAAGCGTCTTCAATTGCATCGGCAGACTTCGATCCAGGCCGGTTCGCGCGAGGAGCTCATGACGCACGCCACGGACGGTTTGCCCGCACGCGAGGTCGGGCTGCAGCTGGACTACATCGCCGACGAGCTCGCCGATCGCTTCCGCGGCGTCTTCGGCCGCGAAACCGTCGAGCTGTTCGTGCGCGAGACCTACGACCTGCTCGCCGAGCACGCGACGATCACCGTCCACCTGCCTGTGCTGACCGCTCGGTTCGTCCGCGAGCGGCTGGTCGACCTCGGTCGGGTCGAAGGGCTGACGCAGGTCACCGTGCCGCAGGTGCTGTTCCTCTGCGTGCACAACGTCGGCCGCTCGCAGATGGCCGCGGCGCTGCTGGACCACCACGCCTTCGGCCGGGTCGCCGTGCGCTCGGCGGGCTCGCAGCCCAAGGGCGAGATCCCGGAGATCATCACCGCCGCGCTGCGGGAGCTGCACGTCCCGCTGGAGGCCGCCTACCCGAAGCCGCTGACCGACGAGGTGCTGCGCGCCTCCGACGTCGTGGTCACGATGGGCTGCGGCGACGCGTGCGCGATCTATCCGGGTAAGCGCTACCTGGACTGGGACATCCCCGACCCCGCGGGCGAGCCGCTGTACCGGGTGCGCCAGATCCGCGACGAGATCGACCGCCACGTGCGCGGGCTGCTCGACGAGCTCAGCAACCAGCCATGACCACGCCGAAAGGAATTCCGATGGCCCGCACTCCCGAGGTGCTGTTCGTCTGCGTGCACAACGCCGGCCGCTCGCAGATGGCCGCCGCGCTGCTGCAGCACTACGCGCTCGGCCGGGTCGCCGTGCGCTCGGCCGGTTCCGAGCCGGCCGACAAGGTCAACCCCGCCGCCGCCGAAGCGTTGGCCGAGTGGGGCCTGGACATCGCCGCCGAGGTGCCGACCAAGCTGTCCACCGAGGACGTCGAAGCCTCCGATGTCGTGATCACCATGGGCTGCGGCGACACCTGTCCGATCTTCCCGGGCAAGCGCTACTTGGACTGGCCGCTGGACGACCCGGCCGGCCAGGGCGTCGACGCCGTCCGCCCGATCCGTGACGAGATCGACCGCCGCGTCCGCGGCCTGCTCGCCGGGCTCCTCGACGCCTGACCACCCCGACGACCTACCTCTGGAGGCACGGTCCGTGACCGAGACCGCCGACAAGACCGCCACCCCGGCCGACGCCGACGTCCTGCACAGACTGTCCTTCCTGGACCGCTTCCTCCCGGTGTGGATCATCGCCGCGATGGCCGTCGGGCTCGGTCTCGGCAGCGTGATCCCTGGCCTGCAGGGCGTGCTGGAGGCCGTGAAGATCGGGCAGGTGTCGCTGCCGATCGCGCTCGGCCTGCTGCTGATGATGTATCCGGTGCTGGCGAAGGTCCGTTACGACAAGCT
Source organism: Amycolatopsis sp. MEPSY49 (assembly GCF_051337345.1). Classification (NCBI taxonomy): domain Bacteria; kingdom Bacillati; phylum Actinomycetota; class Actinomycetes; order Pseudonocardiales; family Pseudonocardiaceae; genus Amycolatopsis; species Amycolatopsis sp. MEPSY49. The sequence continues at coordinate 388,667 of NZ_JBDLYJ010000003.1, forward strand.
CGACGCCGTCACCCGCGACCGGCGCACCATGGTGCTGTCGCTGGTGCTGAACTGGATCCTCGGCCCGGCGCTGATGTTCGCCCTGGCGTGGCTGCTGCTGCCGGACCTGCCGGAGTACCGGACCGGGCTGATCATCGTCGGGCTGGCCCGCTGCATCGCCATGGTGATCATCTGGAACGACCTCGCCTGCGGCGATCGGGAGGCCGCTGCGGTGCTGGTCGCGCTCAACTCGGTCTTCCAGGTGATCATGTTCGGGGTGCTGGGCTGGTTCTACCTGGACCTGCTGCCTGGCTGGCTCGGCCTGGACACGACCAGCGTCTCCTTCTCCCCGTGGGAGATCGCGCTGTCCGTCGTGATCTTCCTTGGTATTCCGCTGGCTGCGGGCTATCTGTCGCGGCGGATCGGCGAGGCGCGGAAGGGCCGCGAGTGGTACGAGGGGAAGTTCCTGCCGAAGATCGGCCCGATCGCGCTCTACGGGCTGCTGTTCACCATCGTCGTGCTGTTCGCGCTGCAGGGCGAGACGATCACCTCCCGGCCGCTGGACGTCGCCCGGATCGCGCTGCCGCTGCTGGCCTACTTCGCGATCATGTGGGGCGGCGGCTACCTGCTCGGCAAGGCCTCGGGGTTGTCCTATGCGCGGACGACGACGCTGGCGTTCACCGCGGCGGGCAACAACTTCGAGCTGGCGATCGCGGTCGCGATCGGCGTGTTCGGCGTGACCTCCGGGCAGGCGCTGGCCGGAGTGGTCGGCCCGCTGATCGAGGTCCCGGTCCTCGTTGGGCTGGTCTACGTCAGCTTGTGGCTGCGCAAGCGGTGGGTCGACAAGGCTGTGCAGCCGAAGTGAGCACGACGCAGGTAGTGGTCATCGGCGGTGGCCAGGCCGGTCTCGCCGCGGGCTACTACTTGCGCCGCGCCGGGCTCGACTTCGTCATCCTCGACGCCCAGATCCAGCCCGGCGGCGCCTGGCTGCACGGCTGGGAGTCGCTGCGGCTGTTCTCCCCGGCCCGGTTCAGCTCGCTGCCCGGCTGGCTGATGCCGCCGTATCGCGACGAGTGGTACCCGCCGGCCAGCCACGTCGTGGACTACCTCACCGCCTACGAGAAACGCTACGAGCTACCCGTGCACCGCGGCGTCACCGTCACCGCGGTCGAGACCGGCGCCGACGGCTTCACGGTCACCGCCGACACCGGCACCTGGACCGCGAAGGCCGTCATCAGCGCCACCGGGACGTGGTGGCGGCCGTTCCTGCCCGTGGTGCCGGGCAGCTTCGCCGGCCGCCAGCTGCACGCCGTCGATTACCGCGGCCCGGCCGAGTTCGCCGGCCAGCGCGTGGTCGTGGTCGGCGGCGGAAACTCCGGCGCGCAGATCGCCGCGGACCTCACCGGCGCCGCCGAGGTCACCTGGGCGACCCGCCGAGCACCCCGCTTCCTGCCCGACGAGGTCGACGGGCACGCGCTGTTCGACATCGCGACGCGCCGCCGTCAGGCACTCGACCGCGGTGCCGCCGACCCTGGCGGGGTCGCCGGGCTCGGTGACATCGTCGCGGTGCCGCCGGTGCGCCGCGCTCGCGACGCGGGCGCGCTCAACGCTCGCCCGATGTTCACCCGGCTCACGCCCGAAGGACCGCAGTGGCCGGACGGCACCACGACCGAGGCGGACGCCGTCATTTGGTGCACTGGGTTCCGACCCGAGCTCGGTCACCTCGCGCCGCTGAAGCTGCGCAGCACCGGCGGCCACGCGCGGATCGAGGGCACCCGCGCGCTCGACGTGCCCGGACTGCACCTGGTCGGCTACGGCGACTGGACCGGACCGGCCTCGGCCACCCTGATCGGCGTCGGCCGGACCGCCCGTGCCGCAGTCGCCGACATCGCCGCGCACCTGCTGGGCCGTTGACGGCACTGGCTCAGCGGAGGCTGGCGACGAATTGCTTGAGTTCCTCAGCCAGTACCGGCGAGGCGTAGGTCTTCACGACATCTTGCCGAGCTGGGCACACGTCTAAGTCCGGGCAGACGAGAGGAATCATGACCCGCAGCGTCTTGTACAGCTGCGCATGCGGCAACGTGCCGAGGATCTGCTTGATGCCGAAGGCGGATGCCGCGCTGAGGACTTCGGCGAGGAACTTCGGGCAGCCCACCAGAATCAGGCCCGCCCCCAACGGCTGCTGCGCGTATTTGGCGTAAGTACCGGGATCGAGCCCTTTCGCCACGTTGTTGAAGCAGACGCAGAGTCCGTGCTTGCGGTAGCGGAGGGAGGAAGTCCACGGGACCTTGTCGATGGCACGGTTTGCAAGCCGGGTGTAGAAGCCGTTCTCATCGAAGACATAGGCCACGACGTCGCCGGCGATGTTCGAGGGATCCCGGCTCAATGATTCCCTGGCGTGCTGGCGGCGAGTGGTCCTACGGTCGAGCTGTGGCGCGACGGCGCGAGTCGGTGGCGCCACCGGTGGAAGTGCCGCCGAGGCTCGCGGTCGCGTGCTTCGCGGTGCCGCCGGCGACGGGCTCCATGTCGGCCGGTGGACTGGTGTTCGGGCTGTGGAGCGGCGGGTGGGTGTCCGCTGGGCTCGGCGTGCACATTCCCGTCCGGCTTCCGAATCCTTGAAGTGTCGCCGGTTGCAGTACTGGCATTCGTACTGACTTGCGGGAAGTTTTCGATGCCGCGCCATCCATCCACGCTAGGAACAGCGACCTCGGCGGTCACTCGGCTATTCCGGTCCCTGATAAGGCGTCGACATCACACCCCGCGTTGTAATTCCTCCTTGTGAGTCAATGCAGATCATCCTCGTGAGTAGTTAGTCAACCGCATTGCTGTGGCACGACGAGCTGGACCGCCGAGATCAGGGTGACGGTCTCCGCGCGGTCGGCGGCGTCGGCCGGGTCTGTAGCCCGGCCGGCATCGTCATGCACATCCCGACCGCGGCCAGTCCGGCCGCGGCGTAGCGGCGGTTGTCCGACGCCATCGCGTCGGCCTGAAGAGGCATTCCGGTCTTCCGGCAGGCCTGGTCGAGCGCGGCGAGCAGTCCGTGCGCCGGTCCGCCTGCTTTTACAGCGGCGGCATCGCAGAGCGGCGCCCTTGATGTTGAGCACAACCGTGCCGGCGGGGACAGTTGGTGCGTGATGGGCCGAGCCGCGTGCTCCGGCTTCCTCGGCGTCGAGGAACGTGACCGCCAAGCCGACGCCGTCCCGGAGCGTGTCGGCGAGCAGGCGGGCGGCCTCGGGGTCGCCGGGGAAGGGCAGGTCGGGCAGGCTGCTGTAGCGGGCAGGGGAGAAGAGAGTACTACTGTCGTAGTAGTGCGGCCACGACCCGACCGGCTCGGCGCCGGCTTCGAGGACGACGGGCTGCAGGCCGTGGGTGCGCAGGGTGCGGGCGGCTGCGAGGCCGGCCTGGCCGCCGCCGATGACGATCGCGTCGTGCTCGCTCATGGTGTTCTCCCAGTTGATGTTCGAGGGGTGCTGGCCATGGCCAGAGCGGCGGCCGCGGTGTTGACCGCGGCGAGGACGAGGAAGGCGTGGGCGTAACCGCCGAGCACGCCGGCGAACGCGGCGCCTGCGAACGGGGCGAGCGCCATGGTGATGGTCATCGGCGCGGCCAGCAGGCCGTTGAGCCGTCCATAGTGGACCGCGCCCCAGCGGTCGGTGATCGCGGTGGCCTGCAACAGGGTGAACACCCCGCGCGCCATCCCGGCCACGACGGCCGCGGCGATCAGCGCGACCGCCGAGGTCAGGACCGACAGCAGCGCAGTGGTGACCGAGGTGGCCAGCAGAATGATCGCGGTGCGGCCGCGGACGCTGGTGCGCCGCGACAACGTGGCGTATCCGAGGCGGCCAGCACCTGCCCGGCGCCACCGAGCCCGAGCGCTACCGCGGCGATCCCGGGGCTGACGCCGCGTTCGGTCAGCAGCGGCACCAGGTTCACCACGACCGCGAACGCCGAGAACGTCGTCAGGCTCAGCGCGATCACCAGCACCAGGAACGCGCCGCTGCGTGCGATCCGCCGCGGATCGGCGTGCTCGACGTGCACGGCCGGCTCGGCTTCCGGCCACGGCCCCCTCAACCCCCACGCGTGCAGCGGGATGGTGATCGCCGCTAGGACGAGCGCGAGCACGAGGTAGGTGTGACGCCAGTCCAGATGCACGGCCAGCAGTGCGGTCACCGGCGCGAACACCGTGCTCGCGAGTCCGCCGGCCAGGGTGAGGACGGTCAGGGCCGAGATCCGGCGCGGGCCGTACCAGCGGGTCAGCGCGGCGAACGCCGGCGGATACAGAACTCCGCTCATCGCCGCGCCGGCCACCGCCCACGCGATGATGAACCAGGCGAGGTTCTGCGCGGTCGCCACCGCGAGCACGGCCAGGACGCCGAGCACCGAGCCGGTGGTCATCACCGCGCGGGGCCCACGCCGGTCCAGCCACCGCCCGACCGGAATCCCCGCCACCGCGGTGACGAGCTGCGCCCCGGACAGTGCGGCGACGACCGCCGTCGTCGGCCAGCCCGTGGCGCGGCTGATGTCCGGCGCGAGCACCGGAAACGCGTAGTAGAGGATCCCCCAGCTGGTGATCTGCGTGACGCACAAGATCGCGAGCACCCGGCGCGGCCCCGACTTGCTCCGGGACTGCGCCGCGGTGCCCGTGCCCGCCGACACCCGATCAGTTCGTCGCGGCCGACGGCGCTGACAGTGTCAGTTCCTCCGGTTTGGCCGGCCCGCAGCAGCCCGACGCGCCGCTGTCGGGCTCGTCGAACAGGCCGGCGCCGCCGCAGACCCCGGTCTCGGCCATGATCAGCTCGACGCGGGCGGCGGCCTCGTGGTCGCCGGCCAGGGCGGCGGCGATGCTGCGGACCTGCTCGTAGCCGGTCTGGGCGAGGAACGTCGGCGCGCGGCCGTAGCTCTTCATTCCGGCCAAGTAGAAGTTCTGCTCCGGGTGCGAGAGCTCCTTGGCGCCGTGGGGGTAGACGGTGCCGCAGGAGTGCACGTTCGGGTCCACCAGCGGGGCCAGCGCAACCGATGCCTGCAGCGTCGGGTCCAGCTCGAGCCGGATTTCCGACAGCCACGACAGCTCCGGCCGGAAGCCGGTCAGCGCGATCACCTCGTCGACCGCCTCGATCCGGGCGCCGTCCGCCGATACCAGCGCGAGGCGCCCGTCGTCGGAGCGCTCGATGGCCTCGGTGCGGAACCCGGTCACGGGCGTGACCAATCCGGCGTCTACCGCCTCCTTCGCCCGCAGGCCGAGCGCGCCGCGGGCGGGCAGCTGGTCGGATTCGCCGCCGCCGAAGGTGTTGCCGATCCCGCCGCGGCGCAGCACCCAGCTGATCCGCGTCTCACCACCGAGACCGGCGAGCGCGACCAGCGCGGTCAACGCCGAGTGCCCACTGCCCGCCACGACGACGTGCTTGCCCGCGTAGCGCGGCTTCTCGCCGGCCAGGATCGGGACGCGGTAGGAGATCCGGTCCGCGGCGGCGCGTTCGCCGATCGCGGGGAGGCCCTCACCGCCCAGCGGGTTCGGGGTCGACCAGGTGCCGGAGGCGTCGATGACCGCCTGGGCCAGGACCCGCTCCTCGGCGCCGTCGGCGGTGCGGATGTGCACGGAGAACGGCTCGCCGTCGCGGCCGCTGTCGACGATCCGGTCCCGGCCACGCCGCGCCACCCCGACGACCTCGGCGCCGAAGCGCACCTGGTCACCGAGTACGTCGGCCAGCGGCCGCAGGTAGCGCTCCGCCCACTTCGAGCCCGTCGGGTAGGCCTCGGGGTCCGGTCGCGTCCAGCCGGTGGGTTCCAGCAGCCGCGCGGCGGCCGGGTCGACCAGCTCCGCCCACGGCGAGAACAGGCGGACGTGGTTCCACTCCGCCACCGCGGCGCCGGCCTGCGCGCCGCGCTCCAGCACCAGCGGCTCCAGCCCGCGTTCCCGCAGCTGCGCGGCCGCGGCCAGCCCCACCGGCCCCGCGCCGACCACCACGACAGGCAACTCACTCATCCCCAGCACCCTTTCATCGACGACGCTCTATCAATGCCGAGCAATGTATAGACCGTCGTCGATTGACGCAACCATCGGCCGCGGTCAATACTGTCGTCCATGACGACGACGCTCCCGCTCACGGCACCGGTGCTCCCGGATGCCGAGGCCACGACCTACGCGGAGTGGTTCTCCTGCCTGGCCGAGCCGATGCGGGTGAAGATCCTGCACGCCGTCGCCACCGCGGGCCGCGAGCTGACCATCGGCGGGCTGACCGAGATCATGGGAATCAGCCAACCCACGGTGTCCCACCACGTCCGCAAGCTCGCCGACGTCGGCTTCCTGCACCTACGCAAGCGCGCCACCGCCACAGTCATCTCGGTCAACCCGGCCTGCTGCACCGGACTCCCGCACGCCGCTGACGCCGTCATGGGAATGCTGGCTCCTCGTCCGTGCTGCCCGGACAACCTGCCCGAGGACGTCACCGTCCGCGCGCTACGGCGCGGTGATTGGGGTGCGGTCCGCCGGATCTACGGCGAAGGCATGGCTACCGGCATCGCGACCTTCGAGACCGAGGTGCCCGGCCGCGAGGACCTGCACGCGAAGTGGCTGCCCGGGCACCGCTGGGTCGCCGAACTCGACGGCCAGGTGGTCGGCTGGGCCGCCGCCGCACCGGTGTCCAGCCGCGAGTGCTACGCCGGAGTGGCCGAGACCTCGATCTACGTCGCCGACGGCTATCGTGGCCGCGGCGTCGGCAAGGCGCTGATCCACAAGCAGGTCACCGAAGCCGATGCTGCCGGCCTGTGGACCCTGCAAACCTCGATTTTCAACGAGAACCGCGCGTCGATCGCACTGCACCGCACCGCCGGCTACCGCACTCTCGGCGTCCGCGAACGCATCGCCCAGCGCGACGGCGTTTGGCACGACACCGTCTTCTTGGAGCGCCGCAGTCCCGTTAGCTAGCCAGCGGTCCTGGCTCCCAGGCGCGGCCGGGAAACAGCGTCAGGAGCGCCGCTGCGTCGTGACGCCGCGCCGGATGTCGCCGGGTAGCGGGCGGACGCGCTGGAGGTCCCGGCGCTTGGTGGAGCGCAGCTGCCAGGGCACGCTGGTCACCATCACGCCGGGTTCGAACAGCAGCCGGCCCTTCAAGCGCAGGGAGCTCTGGTTGTGGAGGATGTTCTCCCACCAGTGTCCGACTACGTATTCGGGGATGTAGACGCAGACGACGTCGCGGGGGCTGGTGCGGCGGAGGTTCTTGACGTAGGCGACGACCGGGCGGGTGATTTCCCGGTAGGGCGATTCGAGGACCTTGAGCGGGATCTTCCGGTCGCGTTGCTCCCATTGCCGCTGGAGTTCGCGGGTGTCGTGGTCGTCGACGTTGACGGTGATCGCGGTGAGGGTGTCGGGCCGGGTGGCGCGGGCGAACGCGATCGCGCGCTGGCTCGGTTTGTGCAATGTGGACACCAGCACGATGGCGTGGACGCGGCTGGGGAGCAGTTCGCTCTCCTCGTCCGGCTGGAGTTCCTCCCGGACGTGGGTGTAGTGCCGGTGGACCCCTCGCATGAGGACGTACAGCACCGGGATGGCGATGACGACCAGGTAGGCGCCGTGGGTGAACTTGGTGATCAGCACGACGGCGAGGACGACGGCGGTGAGTACTGCGCCGACGGCGTTGATCAGCCGGGAGCGCTGGATCGACAGCCGGGTCCGGGTGTCGGTCGCGGTCGCCAGTTCGCGGTTCCAGTGCCGGACCATGCCGGCCTGGCACAGCGTGAAGGAGGTGAACACGCCGAGGATGTAGAGCTGGATCAGCCGGGTGGTGGAGCCGTCGAAGGCGAAGATCAGGGTCCCGGCGACGACGGCGAGGGCGACGATGCCGTTGGAGAAGGCGAGCCGGTCGCCGCGGGTGTGCAGCTGGCGTGGCAGGTAGCGGTCCTGGGCGAGGATCGAGGCCAGCAGCGGGAAGCCGTTGAACGCGGTGTTGGCGGCGAGGATGAGGATCAGCGCGGTGGCGGCCTGCAGGAAATAGAACATGACCGAGTGATCACCGCCGAAGACTGCGGCGGCGATCTGGCTGATCACGGTGCGCTGCGGGTCGGTGGTGCAGTCGCCGCGGAATCCGGCGAGGTCGCAGGTGTTTTCGGCGATCCGGACGTGGCTGATCATGGCCAGTGCCGTGATGCCGCCGAACATGACGACGGCGATCGCGCCCATGGCGGTCATGGTCTTCGCGGCGTTGGCGCTCTTGGGTTTGCGGAAGGCGGGCACGCCGTTGGAGATCGCTTCGACGCCGGTGAGCGCGGTGCAGCCGGAGGAGAACGACCGCAGCAGCAGGAAGACCAGCGCGAGGCCGGTCAGGCCGACCTGTTCGGGGCGGACGTCGTAGCCGGCGCTCTCGGCGACCGGAGGGTGACCGGCGAACGCCTGCCCGAGACCGAGCGCGATCATCAGCACCACCCCGCCGATGAACAGGTAGGTCGGGATGGCGAAGGTGCGGCCGGACTCGCGGATGCCGCGCAGGTTCATCGCCATCAGCACCAGGACGAAGCCCAGGTTCAGCGCGATGCGGTAGTCGTTGAGCTCCGGGACGGCGGAGATGATGTTGTCCACTCCGGACGCCACCGACACCGCGACGGTCATGATGTAGTCGACCATCAACGCCCCGGCCACGACCAGGCCGGCGGAGCTGCCCAGGTTGCGGGAGGCGACCTCGTAGGAGCCCCCGCCGCTCGGGTAGGCCTTCACGACCTGCCGGTAGGACAGCACCACCACGGTCAGCAGGACCGCGACGGCGAGCCCCATCCACGGCGCCAGGGTGAGGTAGGCCAGCCCGCCGATGCTGAGGATCAGCAGGATTTCCTGCGTCGCGTAGGCGACCGAGGACAACGGGTCGCTGGCGAAGATCGGCAGAGCGAGCCACTTGGGCAGCAGGGTCTCGCCGAGGGTGTCGCTGCGGAACGGCCGTCCGAGTACCAGCCGTTTGAGCCATGAGGTGGGTGCTGGCACGTACAGCAGCGTGCATCGCCGACAGAACGATCGACGTATGGAAACCGTCAAGATCCCGGCCTGCGCGTAGAGAAAACGTATACGTGGTGCGGCTGCTCGTCAGGGTCCCGTCAACGGTCCTTCCCGGTGGCACCCGGATGCCTAAGGTCTCGCGGCACCAAGACCTTTGCGGGAGGTGCCGTGGCCGACGACCGTCTCGCGCGCGTGATCAGCTGTCCCGCCGCGGCCGAGATCCTCGACGAGCTCGTGGTCGGCCCCCGACGGTTCCGTGAACTACGCGGACTGGTCCCGCTGAGCGTGATCCAGCGCGCATTGCGCGTGCTGGCCGCGGAAGGCGCTCTCCGGTGCGACACCGGCGGGAGCTGGGACGGGCGCCTGAACGGTGGTGCGGTCTTCGCGCTTACCGGTCCCGGGCGACAGATCGTTTCCGAATTGTCCGCTTTGGACGTATGGGTGGCGGTGTACGACCGGTACCTGAACGGTTAGCGCGGTCAGGAGCGCGCGGGCGGGTCGAACAGGGCCTGCGCCGAATGGATGAGGTCGAGGATGTCGCGCGCCAGCTGGGCGGCTGGACGCGTGGTGACGGTGTCGGCCAGCTGCAGGTCGCGCACCTGGCCGTCGAGTGTCACCACCACGGAGATCGCGCCGTCGTGACTGCTGTGGCTGACCTGGACCTTGGTGCGGGCGCGAGGACGGGTGTCGGGGTCGGCGGCCAAGGGAAACTCCCGGGGTGAGATCCGGTTCGGGGTACCGGAACCATTGATCGTTCAAGGGTGGCGCGGAATTCCCTCCGATGCGAGCCGTTCGCGTTGCCGAGGCCGAGTTGTGATTTGCTCCGAAAAGGACGGTCGAGTTCGGGGTGGACGCCTCGATCGGGTGGTGGATGTGTCGCTGCGTAGCCGCCGCTGTCACGAACGCGTCAATGGGGTGCTGAGGCGCGTCAAGACTCTGTCAGGTGACATCCGGTCAGGACATCCGGCAGGCACGCTTCCGCCTGGCGGGTCACCATTCGGTCGACCTCGGCTTGTCGTGCGTGAGAAGGGAGCAGTCGTATGGCCGATCTGGCCTATGTGCTGCTGGCGATCGTCCTGTTCGCCGTGCTGGCCTTGACCCTGCGTGGATTGGAGCGGCTGTGAGCGGCACCGGCGTGTTCGCCAACGTCGTGGGCGGCGTGCTGGCGCTGGCTCTGATCGTCTACCTGTTCATCGCGTTGATCAAACCGGAGAAGTTCTGATGTCCTCGACGTGGGCCGGCCTCGGGCAGGTCGGCCTCCTGCTGCTCGCGCTGGCGCTGGTTTACCGGCCACTGGGCGACTACATGCACCGGGTGTTCACGAGCACGAAGCACTGGCGGCTGGAGAAGGCCGTCTACAAGATCGTGCGCGCCGACCCGGAGACCGAACAGCACTGGAAGACCTACGCCTCCGGCGTGCTGGGCTTCTCGTTCGTCTCGGTGCTGTTCCTGTACCTGCTGCAGCGGGTCCAGCCGCTGCAGCCGCTGAACTTCGGCCGCACGGTTGACCCCGGCGTCGCCTTCAACACGGCGATCAGCTTCGTGACCAACACGAACTGGCAGTCCTACGTCCCCGAGGGCGTCATGGGTCACGCCGTGCAGATGGCCGGTGAGCAGGGCAGCGGGCAGCCCCTGCCGGGCGAGTTCGGCTTCGGCCGCGGCCTGTGCGTCGGCGCCGAAAGTCCAGACGACGATGATCGACAACAGGAACGGCAGCACGGTCAGCAACTGGGTCACGGCAACGACGACGATGGCGCGTGGTCTCGTCGGCGGTAGAAGCACAGCGCACCCCCTTTGCCAGATTCACTGATTCTGCCGGGTAGGGGAGCAGGCCTGCAGCAAACTGGTGGGGAATCAGGGAAAAATCAGGGTCCGCAGACGCCGGGCTTTTTGCTCGGGACAAATGGTAATGTGCACTGTGCGCGCCATCATGATCTGGTGCAGCCTGGCAGCGGCAGGCTCTCTGGCGGGAATGATCGACTCGTTCACCATGGGCGCGCCCGATCTCCCTGATGCCGTGTGGGTAATCCCTTTGGTCGGCTTCTTCCCCTGTCACGTTCGTCGCCGTGGCGAAGCTGCTGTTCCGGCATGACGGTGAGTCGCCTGTGCGCGGCCTGGCTGACGGCGTGAAGTCGTTGCCGCTGTGGGGGCGGTGTAGCGCGGCAACCCTGGCCCTGGCCGCGGTGATGGTCGCCGCGGTCGCTGCCGCGGGCCTGCGCAACGGCACGCCCGAGCTGACGGCCACCGGCTACCAGCTCTACACCCGGCTGGGCAGCACGCCGATCACCCACGCCGAGTACCTGCAGGAGCTTGCCGGCAGCGAGCGGCTGTTCGCCGCGCTCGGAGTCGGTCTCGTCGTCCTGCTCGCTGCTGGTGCCGCGGGCAGCCGGACGAAGTCGGTGACCCCTGCCCACCACGGCGTCGAATGCCGTGGTGGGCAGGCCGGGCGGTCAGCCGAGGCGGGCGCGACGTAGCCGAAGCCGAACTCGGTGTCGGGGCCGCCGAAGGCGATCGAACCGCCGGAGCCGGGGTGGCCGAACGAGCCCGGTCCGGCCATCGGCATCGGCGGGCAGGCCCGCCAGAAGCCGAGGGACATGGTGAAGGAGCGGCCGGCGGGGATGTCCAGGCCGGCCGGTACGCCGTACATCGTCGTCTTGTCGGTCCGGATTTCCGTCATGGTGGTGACGGTCGCGGGGGTGAGCAGGCGGACGCTGTCGACGTCGCTGACGGTGGCGGCGTACATCCGGGTCCGGCGAGTGCGCGTCGGAGACCATGTTCGCGGCCGGGAACTCCGCCGCGCGCCAAGCGCGCGTCCGCGGGGTTAGATGCTCAGGAGACCTTGCGGCGGTATGCCGCGGTGGCAAAGACGTAAGCGACGACGAGGATGCCGGCGCACCAGGCCAGGGCGGTCCAGATGTCGGCGCCGACCGGCTCCTGGGCGAACAGGCCGCGGATGGTGTTGACGATGGACGTCACCGGCTGGTGTTCGGCGAACCAGCGCACCGGGCCGGGCATCGTCGCGGTGGGGACGAAGGCCGAGCTGAGGAACGGCAGGAAGATCAGCGGGTAGGAGAACGCGCCGCCGCCTTCCGCCGTTTTCGCCGTGAGCCCGGCGACCACCGCGATCCACGTCAGCGCCAGGGTGAACAGGAGCAGGATGCCGGTGACCGCGAGCCAGTCCAGGACGCCGGCGCTCGAGCGGAAGCCCATGAGCAGGGCGACGCCCACGACCACGACGAGGGAGATCAGGTTCGCGACCAGCGAGGTCAGCACGTGCGCCCACAGCACGGCCGACCGGGTGATCGGCATCGAGTGGAAGCGCTCGAAGATTCCGCTCTTGAGGTCGGTGAAGAGCCGCAGTGCGGTGTAGGCGATGCCCGAGGCGATCGTGATGAGCAGGATTCCGGGCAGCATGTAGTCGATGTAAGCGCCTGATCCGGTGTCGATCGCGCCGCCGAAGACGTAGACGAACATCAGCATCATCGCGACCGGCGTGATGACGGTCGTGATGATCGTGTCCAGGCTGCGGGTGACGTGCCGCAGCGATCGTCCCAAGAGGACAGTGGTGTCGCCGAGTACGTGCGTGGTCATCGTTTCTCGCTTTCCGTGCGTGCGCCGACGACGGCGAAGAAGACGTCCTCGAGGGTCGGCTGCTTCTCGACGTATTCGACCTGGGCGGGCGGGAGCAGCTGCTTGAGTTCGGCGAGGGTGCCGTCGACGATGATGCGGCCCTGGTGCAGGATCGCGATCCGGTCGGCGAGCTGCTCGGCCTCGTCCAGGTACTGGGTGGTGAGCAGCACCGTCGTGCCGCGCTCGGCGAGCGCCTTCACCGCGTCCCACACCTCGACGCGGGCCTCGGGGTCGAGGCCGGTGGTCGGCTCGTCCAGGAAGATCACCGACGGGTCCCCGATGAGGCTCATGGCGATGTCGAGGCGGCGCCGCATGCCGCCGGAGTAGGTCGACGCCCGCCGTGCGCCGGCCTCGGTCAGCGAGAAGCGGTCCAGCAGGTCGTCGGCGATCCTTCCAGGGTGCTTCAGGCGCCGCAGCCGGGCGACGAGCACGAGGTTCTCCCGCCCGCTGAGGATTTCGTCGACGGCGGCGAACTGGCCGGTGAGGCTGATGACCGCTCGCACGTCGTCGGCTTGGGTGACGACGTCGAAGCCGTTGATCGCGGCGGTCCCCGCGTCCGGTTTGAGCAGTGTGGACAGGATCCGCACGGCGGTGGTCTTGCCGGCGCCGTTCGAGCCGAGCAGGGCGAAGATGCTGCCGCGGGCGACGTCGAAGTCCACTCCGCGCAGGACGTGCAGGTCCCGGTACGACTTCTCGAGGCCGCGAACGTGAATCGCTGTCATCGGGGGCTCTCCTTCGTCCGACTATTCAGTGCTGCTGAGTACTGGTATACAGTAGTACTGAGTAGTGACGCCAGGGCGAGTTCGGAGGAGTGATGGACGACCTGACGGAGATGCTGAAGGGCACCCTTGAAGGCTGCGTGCTGCAGATCGTCGGCAATGAGGAGACCTACGGGTACGCCATCACGCGCCGGCTGAACGACCTCGGTTTCGGCGACGTCGTCGAGGGGACGGTCTACACGATCTTGCTGCGGCTGGAGAAGAACAAGCTCGTGCAGGTGACGAAACGGCCGTCCGAGAAGGGACCGCCGCGCAAGTTCTACCGGCTCAACGACGCCGGCCGCGAAGAACTCGGCCGGTTCTGGGCGAAGTGGCAGTACGTCTCGTCGCGCATCGACAAACTGAAGGAGGGCGGGAAGTGAACTTCTGGGAGACCATCACCGGCAGCGACCTCACCCGGGAATACCAGGCGTTCGAAGCCAGAGCCGCGGCCTTGCCGGAGGACTACCGGGCGGCGTGGGAGCAGATCAAGGCGCACCTCTTCCCCTACGGGGACTTCACCGGACGCAACCTGATGCCGATCCTCGACGGCGCACTGGGGCTGCTGGAGGAAACCGCGGCGGAGGGACAGAGCGTCCACGACGTGCTGGGTGGGGACATCGAGGGCTTCTGTGCGGCGCTGGCCGGCGGGGAAGGGGCCCGGACCTTCCGCGACCGGTGGCGGAAACAGTTGAACCGGAATGTGGCGAAAAAGCTGGGCCGGCTGGGAGGCTGACGTGGGCATCCAGGACATCATCGAAGGCAAGAAGCAGTGGCGGGCGCACCTGGCCCGGGTCAAGGCGCTGCCGCCTGATTACCAGATCGTCTACAAGGAGATGCAGAAGTACCTGTTCAAGGTCGGGCCGGTCGACCTGATCGAGGGGAACCTGCTTCCGGGGATCGTCGATTTCTTCGAGGAGGGAGCGGCGACCGGAAGGGGAGTCCTGGAAGTGATCGGCGAGGACGTCGCTGCGTTCTGCGACGAGCTGATCAAGGATTCGCGCACGTACGCCGACCTCTACCAGGAGTCGATCAAGGAGCATCCGGGGAAGTAGCGACCGGATGGAAAAGCGCCCGACGGGCCAGGGTGAGCCGGCAGCCGGACGGTCGTCGGCGAGCAGGGCGAGCAGCCCGCCGGGGCGGGGCTGGTGAGTTCCCGGCCGGGTGCGCCACGGTGGCAGCAGGCCCCCTCGATCGTCATCGCCTCGCGCTAGCCGGGGCCCTGCGCGGTGGGTGGTTCGCTCGGGAACAGGACGGGGCTGAGCAGGTACCGCGTCCGGCCGGGACGCGGCGCGTTCGCCAGCCTCGGCGCGATCGCCGCGCGCAGGTCCCCGATCATGGCTTCCAACTCGGCGGGGTCGAGCCAGACCGCGTGCTGCCGGTAGCCGACGAGGTCGGCCACCGGGTCCGCGGTGTCGCGGTCGAGGTAGGCGTGGAACTCGGCGACCAGCGCGGCGACCGCGCTCGCGAACGCGCGGCGGTGGTCCTCGGGCGTCATCGCCCGGGCCGCTTCGAGGTCGATCACCGCGCGGTCCTGCCGTAGCCGGTAGTGCCGCTCGACCGCGCCGCGGACGCGCCGCTCCTCGGCGACTTCGAGCACGCCGGCCTCGGCGAGGAGGTCGACGTGCCGGTAGACGGTCGCTTTCGACACGTCGGGCAGCCGGGCCGCCAGTTCGGCCGTGGTCAGGATCCGGTCACCGCGCAGCGCGTTCACGATCCGCACCCGGACCGGGTGCGCGAGGAGCTTCAAGGTGTCCACGCCTAACGTTCTCATAGCCTGCTATCGTTCGCAACAATTGAGAAAGGTGGGGGCGATGAACCAGGATCCGGTGGCGACCGCGGCGAAGATCGCGAAGTCGCTGATCGAGGAGCGCTTCGACGAGGTGGCCGGCCGCTTCTCGCCGGACCTGCGTGCGGCGGTTCCGCCGGACGCGTTGCGGAGCGCGTGGGCCGCGGCAGCCGTGGCGCCGGTGGGCGTCACCGGCCCCACCGTGAGCGAGCCGGGGCAGGCCGGGCTCGTCCGCGTGCGCGTCCCGGTCGGCGGCTTCACCGTCGTGATGTCCGTCGACGACGAAGGCGTGCTGCACGGCCTGCGGTTCGCGCCCGCGTCCGATCCATCCTGGACACCACCGTCCTATGCGGACACACGGTCGTTCACCGAACGGGAGATCACGCTCGGATCGGGAACCGGCGCCACCGTCACATCCCCGATGGCCGCCGGGGGAGCGGGCGTGGTGCTGCTCGCCGGCGGCGGCCCGTTCGACCGCGACGAGAGCAGCGGTCCCAACAAGCCGCTCAAGGACCTCGCGTGGGGTCTGGCGAGCCGCGGCGTGACGGTCGTGCGCTTCGACAAGCCCACCGGCGCCAGGACGATGACCGACGAGTACGTGCCGCACGCCGTCGAGGCACTCGCCGTCCTGCGACGGGAACCCGGAGTCGGTCGGCTGTTCGTCGTCGGCCACAGCATGGGCGGCAAGGTCGCGCCGCGCGTCGCCGAAGCGGACCCGTCGGTGGCCGGGCTGGTGATCCTCGCCGGCGACGCCCAGCCGATGCACCACGCCGCCGTCCGCGTCGCGCGTCACCTCGCCCTCGGCGAGTCCACTGTGGAGGCCTTCGA
Organism: Amycolatopsis sp. MEPSY49; assembly: GCF_051337345.1. Lineage (NCBI taxonomy): Bacteria > Bacillati > Actinomycetota > Actinomycetes > Pseudonocardiales > Pseudonocardiaceae > Amycolatopsis > Amycolatopsis sp. MEPSY49. The sequence goes on from NZ_JBDLYJ010000003.1 coordinate 404,631, forward strand.
ACGGCAGGCCGAGCTGATCGACAGCTCCCGGCTGACCCCGGCGACGTCGTCGGCGGAGCTGCCCTTCGGCTGGCCCGCGTCCTACTGGCTCGACCTGCGCGGCTACGACCCCGTCGCGGCCACGGCGCGGCTGGCGGTGCCGGTGTTCCTCGGCCAGGGCGGCCGCGACTACCAGGTGACCGTCGCCGACGACCTCGCCCGCTGGCAGGCCGGCCTCGAGAACCGTTCCGGCGTCACCGTCAGAGTGTATGGCTCGGTTGATCACCTGTTCTTCCCCGGCGAAGGCCCGTCCACGCCGGCGGACTACGCGCGTCCGGGCCACGTCGATCACGACGTCATTTCGGATGTCGCCGGATGGGTGGCACGCGTAGGCTGAACGCGGCGCGCCGGGAAGTCTGGTCGGCATCCGGATCGGGATGTGGAGGGCCGGCTGATGCGTGGCGTCGAAACCGTGCTGTTCCTCGTGGTCGTGGCGACCGTGGTCGCCACCTTCGCGAAACGCCTGCGTGTCCCGGCGCCGTCGCTGCTGGTCGTCGTCGGCGTGGTCGTGGGCCCGCTGCCCGGTGTCCCGGCGGTGCAGGTGACTCCGGAGGTGATCAGCCTGGTCGTGCTCCCGCCGCTGTTGTTCGCCGCGGGGGAGGAGCTGCCGTGGCGGGACCTGCGCGCGGTCGGGCGGCCGGTCGCGGTGCTGTCGGTCGGGCTGGTGCTGCTGTCGGCCGCGGCGGTGATCGGGATCGCGGTCGCGGTGACGCCGTTGCCGGTCGGGATGGCGTTCGTGCTCGGTGCCGTGCTGGCGAGCACGGACCCGGTCGCGGTGACGGCGCTGGCCCGGCGGCTGGCGCTGCCGCCGCGGGTGCAGGCGCTGATCCAGGCCGAAAGCCTGTTCAACGACGCCACGAGCCTCTTGCTGTTCCGGGTGGCGCTGTTCCTGGCCGTCGCGGGCGGCGCGGCGTCCTGGGGACGGACGCTGGGGGAGTTCGGGCAGTTGGCCGGCGGTGGCGTGGCGGTCGGCGTGCTGACGGCGATCGGGGCGTTCGTCATCCGGCGGCGCACCGAGGACCCCGTGCTGGAGACGGTGATCTCCCTGGTCACGCCCTACGCGGGGTATGTCGTGGCCGAGTCGGTCGGCGGGGCGGGCGTGACGGCGGTCGTCGTGGCGAGCGTGGTCCTCGGAACCCAGGCCGAGCGGCTGACCACGGCGCGGATCCGGCTGCAGGTCGGCGCGGTGTACCAGACCGTCGTGTTCCTGCTGGAAAGCGTCGTGTTCGGCCTCATCGGGCTGCAACTGCCCGCTTTGGTGCGGCGACTGACCGGCGGCGGCGCGTGGTGGCTGCTGCAGGCCCTGGCCATCGCGGCCACACTGGTCCTGGCACGGCTACTCCTCGTGTTCGTGCTTTCGGCCGTCAGGCAACGACGCGAGAACGACCGCGTCTCCTGGCATGTCCCCGCGGTCGTCTCCTGGGCGGGAGCGCGCGGGGTGGTGCCGCTGGCGGCGGCGCTGTCCCTGCCGGTGGCCACGTTGGACGGTTCCGCCCTGCCAGGCCGGGACCTCGTCCTGCTGCTCACGACCGCGGTGATCGTGCTGACGCTCGTGGTCCAGGGCTTCACGCTGGCTCCGCTGGTCCGCCGCGCGGGGATCGCCCTCGATCCAGCCGACCTGCGCACCGAATACGGCACCGCGCGCCGGAAGCTCGCCGAAGCCGGTCTGTCCCATTTGGACCACTTGGCCGAGACCGAGTCCGCGCCGGCGTTCGTGGTCGACCAGCTGCGGGCGGGCTGGCAGGCCCGGCTCGACCGTATCCGCGGCGACACCGGCGAGGACGGGACGGACTGGGTGCGCGGAATCGACTACCGGGCGCTGCGGCGGGAGCTGATCGACGTGGAGGCGGCCGAGCTGACTCGCCTGTTCGAGGCGGGTGAGATCACCGATGGCACCCGACGGCGCATCCAGCGGCTGCTGGACCTGGAGCACGCGGGGCTCGAGGATTGAGTGGGCTCACCGGGCGTCGTCGTCGTGGGTCTCGAGCCACGTGCCGGTGAGCCGCAGGAGGAGGGCCACCAGAGCGAAGCTGCCTATCAGCAGCAACGCTCGCCACAGATCGGTCATGGTGACCAGGATGGACCTGGCGAATCAGCTTGGCGAGTTCCGCAACGGGACCTTGACGGCGGCATCGGTCGCGTTCACGCGCTCTTGGCGCGAATCCTTCACCCGATGCGGTTCGTCGGCGCAAAGAAACCGTAAGTACGCGTAAAGCTTCCCGCGTCCCGCAGCGTCCGACGTAGACCGGCCACAGTGGACCGGTAGTGTCCCGCCTCGATGTGCCAGGCGTACTGCATTGCCTGGCCGAAGGAGGAACGCGTGAGCCAGCAGACGACGACGGCGAGCACACCGTCGTCCACACGCGACGTGGCACGGCTGGGTCTCGTGGTCGGCGCGCTCGGCGTGGTGTTCGGCGACATCGGCACCAGCCCGCTCTACACGCTGCAGACGGTGTTCAACCCGGCCGACCCGCACCCGGTGCCGGTGAGCGCGGAGAACGTGTTCGGCGTGGTGTCGCTGATCTTCTGGTCGGTAATGATCATCGTGACCGTCACGTACGTGCTGCTGGCGATGCGCGCCGACAACGGCGGCGAGGGCGGCATCATGGCCCTGATCACCCTGCTGCGCCGCTGGAGCGGTCCGCGCGGCAAACGCGCCGCCGTCGTGCTGGCCGGGCTCGGCATCTTCGGTGCCGCCCTGTTCTTCGGCGACAGCATGATCACCCCGGCGATGTCGGTGCTGTCCGCCGTCGAGGGCCTCAAGGTCGTCGACGCATCGTTCGAGGGCTGGATCGTGCCGATCACGGCCGTGATCGCGCTGGTGCTGTTCCTCGTGCAGAAGCGCGGCACGGCGGCGGTCGGGCGCGTCTTCGGGCCGGTGATGATCGCCTGGTTCGCGGTGATCGGCATGCTCGGGATCACCGGCATCGCCGGGCATCCGGCGATCCTCAAAGCGCTCTCGCCCACGTACGCACTGAGCTTCATGTTCGGCCACTTCGACATCGCGTTCTTCGCGCTGGCCGCGGTCGTGCTCGCGGTCACCGGCGCCGAAGCCCTCTACGCGGACATGGGCCACTTCGGCCGCAAGGCGATTACGCGGGGCTGGCTCTTCCTGGTGCTGCCCGCCTGCGCACTCAGCTACTTCGGCCAAGGCGCGTTGATCCTCGCGGACCCGGCCAACATCAGCAGCCCATTCTTCCTGCTCGTCCCCGGCTGGGGCCGCCTGCTCATGGTGCTGCTGGCCACGGCCGCGACGGTGATCGCTTCCCAGGCGGTGATCACCGGGGCGTATTCGGTCGCGTCGCAGGCCGCCCAGCTCGGGTACCTGCCGCGGCTGCGGATCGCGCACACGTCGGAGACCGAGCGGGGCCAGATCTACGTGCCGTGGGTCAACTGGCTCCTGCTGGTCTCGGTGCTGACCCTGATCTTTGCGTTCCGCAGCTCGGCGGCGCTCGCGTTCGCGTTCGGGATGGCGGTGACCGGCACGATCACCATCACCACATTGCTGTTCTTCTACGTCGCCCGCGCCAAGTGGGGCACACCGCACTGGCTTGTCGGCGTCGGCGCGAGCGTGCTGCTGGTCGTCGACCTGCTGTTCGTCGGCGCCAACCTGACCAAGCTGGTGCACGGCGCGTGGCTGCCCCTGCTGATCGGCCTCACGGCGTTCACGGTGATGATCACCTGGCAGCGCGGACGGAAGGTCGTCACGGCCGAACGTGAGCGTCGCGAAGGCCCGCTGCGCGAGTTCATCGACGAACTGAGCGACCGCGAGACGCCGACGCAGCGGGTCCCCGGCACGGCCGTCTTCCTCAACCGGGGCGGGCTGACCGCGCCGTTGGCGCTGCGAGCCAACGCCGAGCACAACCACGTCCGCCACGAACAGGTCGTCATCATGTCCCTGGAGACCGAGCCGGTGCCGCGGGTGCCGGCCGAGCAGCGGGTGACCGTCGAAGATCTGGGCCATGCGGACGACGGGATCATCTTCGTCACCGCCCGCTACGGCTACATGGAAACCCCGGACGTGCCGGGTGCGCTGGCGCAGCTCGATCCAGCGGAAACCGAGGGACGCCTGAACCTGGACGAGGCGTCGTATTTCCTGTCCAAGATCGAGCTGCAGCGCGGCCCCGAGCCGACAATGGCGGGTTGGCGCAAGCGTCTCTTCATCGCCACGTCGTACATCACCGCGGACGCCGCCGAATACTTCGGGTTGCCACGCGACCGGACGGTGATCATGGGCTCTCACATCGACGTCTAGTGGCGCGTCGGCGGCCGTCGCAGCGCAGTGCTGTGCACACGCCAAGCCGGCGAAGCGCAAGCCCGGTCGCCGAGCCGGAGGCTGAGCGTGCACATGGCCGCGGCCGTGCCGGGCGTGGCCTACCAGCAGGTTGCGCCGATACGGCCGTCGAGCCGTGCTCGACGACCTCGCGGACTGAGTGCTGCTGGAACAGCAAGTCCGCGCAGAACAACCTCACCATCTCCGAGATTTCGCCGTTGCAACGGACTTGTTCTCGTAAGCGGCGCACCACAGGAACGGCTGCACACCGCCCCTACGCCTGGCCAGACTGGCCCCCGCGCCGCGAACGACGGACTGAATCTGCGTCAGGGTTTGGATTGCCGCACCAGATAACTGTCCTGTCGACGGGACGGACGCCTGCAAGTGGCGCCATTTCGGGCTGTTCCCGTTGTTGCGACCGGGATTTCTGCGCCATAGTGGCGTCATGGACCTGAGGCCGTACGTCGACAACCTCCGCAAGGAGCTGATGGTTGTCGCCGAGGCAGGCGGCGAGGAGTTTCGCGAGTTGGCAGAGCGCATCCTCTCGCCGCTCGATTCGGCCGCCCGTTTGGTCTTGCTGGACGCCTTGTCGGCCGCGGCGGACGAGATGACCCGCGATATCGCCCCGGTGTCGGTGGAAGTGCGTCTGCGTGGCACCGATCCTGGCTTTGTCGTGACGTCACTGTTGGCCGGCCGGTCGTTCGAGGAAGAGCCGTACGAGAACGGACCGGCGGACATCGCGAACGACTGGCCTTCCTCGACGACGAGGGTGTCGGCGGCGCCGAACAACGAGGGGACGACCGCGCGCATCAACTTCCGGCCGCCGGAGCAGCTCAAGGTCCGGATCGAGGAGGCCGCGGGCCAGGAAGGCCTGTCGGTCAACGCCTGGCTCGTCCGAGTGGTCGCGGCGACGCTCGACGGCCGCCGGTCCGAACGGCGAACTATCCGAAGCGAGCAGCAGTACGTCGGCTGGGTGCGGTGACGCCCGATGGCGCACAACCTCACCGTCCCGGTGGCGTCACCCCGATCCGGGACGCCTCAGGATGACACCCGCATGCTGACCTTCGACACTCCCGAACCGATCTGCGTAGCGATCGACCTTGCGGTCGGCGACGTATCGATCGTGGCGTCGGACCGGGCCGACACCAAGGTTGAGGTACGTCCGGGGAGGGCCGCGAAACGAGACGTCGACGTCGCGGAACTCGCCCGCGTCGAATATGCGGGCGGACGACTGCGGATCAAGGCGGTGGAGGAGCGGCATCCCTGGCCCGCAGTCTTCCGGCGGAGCGGTTCGATCGACGTCAAGATCGAACTGCCGGCAGGCTCGCATGTCCGGGCGAGCGCGACGATGGCGGACGTGCGCGGCGAGGGATGGCTCGGCGACTGCCTGATCAAGAACGTCGCCGGCGACATCCGGCTCGACCGGACCGCTTCGCTCCACATCACCACGTCCAGAGGAGACGTCGACGTGGGCCGCGCCGAAGGGACCATCCTCGTGACCGTGGGAAGCGGAGCGGTGCGCATCCAGGAGATCGACGGCACGGCTGTGATCAAGACGTCCAACGGGAACAGCTGGGTAGGCACGGCTGCTGGTGACCTGCGGTTGCGGGCCGCCAACGGCAGCGTGTCGGTCGGTCGTTCGCACGCCGCGCTCGAGGCCAAGGTCGCCCACGGCGACATCCGGGTGGCTGAAGTCGTGCGGGGTTCGGTCGAGCTCGAAACCGGCACCGGCTCGGTAGAGGTCGGTGTTCGGCAAGGTACCGTCGCGCGGCTCGATGTCCGTACCCGCTACGGCAATTTGGTCAACACCCTGGCGTCAGCCGATGGGCCGGACCGGGCCGCCGAAATCGGAGACGTTCGCGCCCGCAGCGCGCATGGTGACATCTTGATCCGCCGAGCCTGACTACGTATCGGGCCTCCGCCGGCTGAAGAGCTCGACCGCACGTGGACTTCGGTCTCCGCTGAAGGCCCCCGGGCCTCTAGCGGTGGCCCTGCCGCGGCCCGGAAACCGTTACCCCCTGGCGGTTTCCGGGCCGCTCCCACGTCGATCGCCGTGGCGACGAGTGGACGATGTCGCGCCATGGGTAGCCGGTTGCTGCTGCGTGCGGCTGGTGTGGCCCTAGCGGTGTGTACCGGTAGCAGATCATCTTTGGAAAGCCAACAGTAATGTGACATATTTACGCTTCCTTGAGGGCCGTGGTCAGTCCTCGACCTGGCTGCTGTCGACCCTTTGACCTGCGGATTACCAGAAACTTGTCGCGTGGCGAAGTGAGAAGGTCACCCGTTTGGGGGTTTCTCGGAAACTTCGCGCTCTGCGAGACTCGCCGTGACTTTAACAAAGTGCGAGGAACTGCGAAGCAGGGGGAGTCGTATGGGACTTGAACGTGCTCGGTGATGGCCGTCGGTAGTCGCGCTGAGCGGTAATCGACATCCTGGGGCGTCCGGAGTGGTTGATACTCGGATGCGCGCAATGTAGTCCGAAAGTGCTCGGACGGTATTGTCGTGGACAAATTCGTCGGCATTTCTGCTGCTGTTGAATTCCTGTGGGCTTGGGGGATTTATGACTGTTGCTGATTTCATGACGTCGTCGGCGGTGGACGCGGCCGTCGACCGGCCGGTTTCGCCGGGGCCGGAAAGAAGAGTGGTGCCAGGTGCGGCCGAGTCGGACCAGGTGCTGATGACCGGGACCGGGCTTTGCATCCCGGCCGGACTGACCTTCGACGGCTGGGAGCGTGCCGGCCGGCAGCTCGCCGGGATCGTCGATTCCTCTTCGTGGTGGCTCGGCGACTGGCTGGTTTACGGCAAGAAGCACTACGCCGACCGCTATCGGCGGGCGATCCGCGCGGCGGGACTGCAGTACCAGACGTTGCGCAACTACGCGTGGGTATCACGCCGGTTCGAACTGGACCGCAGGCGGGCCAAGCTGAGCTTTCAGCACCACGCGGAAGTCGCTTCAATGCCGGTCGAGGAGCAGGATTCCTGGCTCGAACGCGCTGAGCGCGAGGACTGGTCGACCAAGCAACTGAGAACCGAGATCCGCCGGGGGCGTGCGATCGAAGACGGTGCACGCAAGCAGCCCACGGTGATCCCGCGGATCGAAGTCCCCGACAGCCGTCTGGTGCGCTGGCGTAGAGCTGCCACACATTCGGGTGTCGAGTTCGACGATTGGGTCCTGGCCATGCTCGACCGGGCGGCCGATCAGGTGCTCAGTGCGGAAATTCGCGCCGAGGGCTGGCGACTGCCGGTTTCGTCGCGGGCGTTGGTCAAGCGGTCCGCATGAGTTTTTTTGGCTGGGTTTCCGGCTTCGTGTGGCCTGCTGGTAAGTAATCGCTCGTGATGTCAGTATGGCGCCAGGGTGGCGTCATGGCAATACTCCGGGTAGGGGAATCCTGCTGGCCCGTTGTGCCGTGAAGGATCGTTGCCACGTGTTTGTAGCGCATTCGGCGACGGCCCTTCACGGCATTTGCCGTTTTCGGGCCAACTTCAGGTAATCGTGCCGGGAGTCGCCAAAAATAGGTGCTGTGTAGAAGTCGGATAGTGTCGCGGTTCATGGTCGAAGGACGGCGCGCGAGGAACGACCGCGCGAGAAGCCCGTCACGCGAACCGAGGTGCTGATGTGAGTGTGAAGAACCCTGACCAGGTCGTCATCGTCGGCGGTGGTACTGCGGGGTGGATGACTGCTTCGTATCTGAAGGCGGCCTTCGGCGACCGGCTGTCGGTGACGCTCGTGGAGTCGGGAAAGATCGGCACCATCGGGGTCGGCGAGGCGACCTTCAGCGACATCCGGCACTTCTTCGAGTTCCTGGACCTCAAGGAAGAAGACTGGATGCCGGCGTGCAACGCCACCTACAAGCTGGCTGTCCGGTTCCAGGACTGGCGTCGGCCGGGGCACCACTTCTACCACCCGTTCGAGCAGATGCGCTCGGTCGCCGGGTTCCCGCTGACCGACTGGTGGCTCCAAAGCGGAGCCACCGAAAGGTTCGACAAGGACTGCTTCGTGATGGCGTCGCTCTGCGACGCCGGACGAAGCCCGCGATACCTCAACGGTTCGCTGCTCGAGCAGGAGTTCGTCGAGGGCGCCGAGGAGCCGATCGGGCTGACGATGTCCGAGCACCAGGGCAAGACGCAGTTCCCCTACGCCTACCACTTCGAAGCCGCCTTGCTCGCGAAGTACCTCACCGGATACGCGACAGATCGGGGCGTGCGCCACATCGTGGACGAGGTCCAGGACGTCCGGCTGGACGAGCGCGGCTGGATCGACCACGTCGTCACGAAGGAGCACGGTGACATCCATGGCGACCTGTTCGTCGACTGCACGGGTTTCCGGGGACTCCTGCTGAACAAGGCGCTCGAGGTGCCGTTCGAGTCCTACCAGGACACGCTTCCCAACGACAGCGCCGTCGCCCTGCAGGTTCCGCTCGACATGAAGAAGGTCGGTATCCGGCCCTGCACCACCGCCACCGCGCAGAAGGCGGGCTGGATCTGGACGATCCCGCTGTTCGGCCGGATCGGCACCGGCTATGTGTTCGCCAAGGACTACTGCACTCCCGAGGAGGCCGAACGGACACTGCGCGAGTTCGTCGGTCCCGAGGCGGCCGAGGTCGAGGCCAACCACATCCGGATGCGAATCGGACGCAGTGCACAGTCGTGGAAGCACAACTGCGTCGCGATCGGGCTGTCGAGCGGGTTCGTGGAGCCGCTGGAGTCGACCGGGATCTTCTTCATCCACCACGCCATCGAACAGCTCGTCAAGTACTTCCCGGCCGGTGACTGGCACCCGATCTTGCGCGAGCGGTACAACTCCGCCGTCGCGCACGTGATGGACGGAGTGCGAGAGTTCCTGGTGGTGCACTACCGGAGCGCGGCTCGCGACGACACCCAGTACTGGAAGGACACCAAGACCAGGGCGGTGCCCGACGCGCTGGCCGAGCGGATCGAGCGCTGGCAGGTCCAGTTGCCCGACTCGGAGAACGTCTTCCCGTACTACCACGGGCTGCCGCCGTACTCGTACATGTGCATCCTGCTCGGTATGGGTGCGATCCCGTTACGCCCGTCGCCAGCACTGGGTCTCGCGGACGACACCGCCGCGCAGAAGGAGTTCGCGGCGATCCGGGACAAAGCGCGCTTCCTGGTCGACACGCTGCCCACGCAATACGAGTACTTCGCCCAGATGCGCTCATGACCGCGGCGGAAGCCCTGCTCCGGGGCATGCACGTGCTCATCGCCCTGACCGTCGTGTTCGCCATCGGCTGGCTCGGCCGGCTCGTCGCTCGCACGCTGCGGCAGCCCGAGGTGATCGGCGAGATCGCCGCGGGCTTGCTCGCCGGGCCCGCCGCCGTCGCGGTGCTCGGGCCCGCGAACTTCGCCGTGGTGCTCCCTGGCGCGGTCGTCGACGTGCTCAAGCTGATCGCCGAGATAGGGCTGATCCTTTTCCTGGTCGGGCTGGCCCACAAGCTTCGCCCCGGCGAGAAGCGCTTTTCACGCCGAACCACCGGGTGGGTCGTCGCCGGCGGGTTGGTGCCCGCACTGGCTTCCGGCGGGTTGTTCGCGTGCTGGATCATCCTGGTCGAAGGTCCCGACGTGCGGGGGAGCGCACCGCTTCCGGCTTTCGTTCTGATGTGCGCGGTGGCGCTGTCGATCACCGCGGTTCCAGTGCTGGCGAGGATCCTGGCCGATCGCGGCATCAGCGAAACCACAGAAGGCCGATTGTCGATGACGGCGGCGGTCGTCATCGACACCGTCGGCTGGCTGTTGCTCTCGGTCACCGTCGGGCTTGCCTCCGGGCGGTTGAGCGGCTTCGTGCAGGCCGTCCTCGTGCTCGGCGGTGGTGCCTTGGCCGCTCTGGCGGTGCGGTACGCGATGCGCAGCCGCGCGGCAGGTTCTCTTTGTGGCCGGCGGCCAGCAGTCACGGCGATGCTCTTGGGCGCCATCGCGCTCGTGGTGGCTCTGAGCGTGGAACGGCTCGGGCTGACCGCTATCTTCGGTGCCGTCCTGGTCGGGCTCGCCGTGCCACCGGACGGAGCCTGGACGAAGGTCGTCGCCTCGGTGACCAGGTTCGGGCGCGCACTCATTCCCGTCTTCTTCGTGGTGACCGGGCTGACCGTGTTCGCGACCGGTGTGGGCACGCTGCCCTGGTCGCTGATCGTCGTCGCGATTCTGATGGCCGTGCTCGGGAAGGGTGGCGGAAGCTACCTCGGGACCCGGCTGGCCGGTCGGCCCGTCCGGAGCGCCGCCAAGGTGGGGGTCCTGATGAATACCCGCGGTCTCACGGAGCTCATCGTGCTCAAGGTCGGTTACAGCGCACACATCCTCACCGGGCCGATGTTCGTCGCGCTGGTCGTGATGGCCGTGGTGACGACCATGATGACCGGACCGCTGCTGTTGCTGATCGATCGCCGCTCGGCCGCCCGGATCACCGTCGACGCGCAGGATGGGATCTCGTGACCGATTCACTCACCCGATCCGCGGGAGCGGCGACGCCGGAGGGATTCCGCGCGATGATGCGCGGGTTCCCGACCGGCGTGGCCGTGGTCACCGCCCTGGATCTCGCGGGAACGCCCTGGGGCATGACGTGCTCGTCGGTGTGCAGCGTCACGCTCGACCCGCCCACGCTCCTCGTCTCGTTGCGGGCGAAAAGCCCGACGCTGGCGGCCGTCCTGGTTCGCGGCCGGTTCGCAGTGAACCTCCTGAACGAGGACGCACGCGAAACCGCCGAGCTGTTTTCTTCGGGCAACCCCGACCGCTTCGACCTGGTGGACTGGACCCTGGGCAGGCACGCGGCGGGCCCGCACCTGACCGAGGACGCCCATGCCGTCGCGGACTGCGGGATCGTGAAGACGATGCCGGTCGGCGACCACGTAGTGGTCTTCGGCGTTCCGTTCGGTGTCACCTGGGAAGACGACTGCCGGCCCCTGATCTACGGCATGCGCAGCTACCGGGGCTGGTCGGAGACATGAACGGGGACCCGTCCGGCTCAGCCGACCAGCCGGCGGTCGAGCGGGCGGTGCATGGCGGGATCCGCGGTGAGGATGGCTTGGTGCACTTCCCGCAGGAGCGTCCCGGGTTCGACGCCGAGCTCGTCGGCGAGCATCAGCCTGCCCTGGTCGTACAACGCCAGCGCCTCGGCCTGCCGGTCGCACCGGTAAAGCGTGGTCATCAGCTGGGCGCGGAACCGCTCTCGCAGCGGGTACTGCCCGACGAGCCTGGTCAGCTCCGGCAGCACCTCCGTGTGGCGTCCGGTCGCGAGATCCGCTTCGACCCGGTTCTGCAGGACGGAAATCCGGGTCTCCTCGATCCGCGGCCCCTCGACGCCGGCGAGGTGCTCCGACACGTTCGCGAGGGCGGGACCGCGCCAGAGCTGCAGTGCGGCGCGCAGGAGGTGCCTCGCTTCCTCGAACCGGCCGGTCAGCAGCGCCGACTGGCCGCGCGCGGCCAGGTTCTCGAACTCGACGAGGTCGAACGAGGCGGCACCGATGTGCAGCAGGTAGCCGGGCGAGCGACGGACGATGCTCGCCCGGCTACCAAGGGTTTTCCGCAGCCGCGAGATGTTGTTGTAGATCTGGGCGTTGAGCGTCGCCGGTGGCCGGTCGCCCCACAGCAGGTCGCTGAGCCTGGCTGCGGAGACCAGCGAACCGTCGGCGATGAGCAGGGCTGCCAGCACCGTGCGCTGCTTCGCCCCATCCAGCGGGACTTCGGTGCCGCCGTCCCGCACGTCAACGGGTCCCAGGATGCGGTACTCCATCGAACGACCTCACAGATCTTCAGTGGACTCTCGTCGTGCCGGCCCGTTCCGGGTTACGCGGCGGGGGCCGCCTCGATGACCTGGAGACCCGACGGCTCCGTGCCGAGCAGGACATCCTTGACCCCGGCGAGCGTGAAGCCGCCGGCTTCGAGCAGCGCCTCGTACTCGTCCTCGGTGCGTTCGGCGCCGCCACATCCGACCAGGACGCCGAGATCGGCCACGGCGATCGGGTTGTCCGCGGTCATGATCGGGGGAACCACGGTCTCCACGATGAACAGCCGGCCCTCTCCGAGCATGACCGCCCGGCAGTTGCGCAGGATGGTGGTCACCTGGTCGTCGTTCCAGTCGTGAACCACGTACTTCAGCACGTACGCATCGGCGCCGGCCGGCACGGACTCGAAGAAGTCGCCACCGACGACCTGGCACCGGTCGGCGACGCCCGCCTCGCTCAAGGTCGGCGCGGCGGTTTCCACCGCGGTGGGCAGGTCGTAGAGGATGCCGTGCAGGCCCGGCACCGCGGCCAGGATCCCGGCGATCAGCGTGCCGTCGCCGCCGCCGATGTCGGCGACCCGGTCGAACCGCGTGAAGTCGGCCGCCCTGGCGATGCCCGGCGCGAGTGCGCGGGTGCTCTGTCCCGAGAGCTCGTGCAGCTTGACCGATCCTTCGGGGTCCTGCAGCAGCCATTCCAACGGCGTCCACCCGGTGCCGGGCTGGCGCGACGGTTCGCCGGTGCGCACGATGGTCGCCAGGTCGCCCCAAGCGCGCCACAGTTCCGGCGCGGTCGTGAGCATGATCTGCTCCCGCACGGAGCCCGGTGCGCCGGTGCGAAGCTGGCCACCGAGCTCGGTCAGCGCGAACTGGTCAGTGTCGACCTGGGTCGCCACGCCCTGCCCGACCAGCGCCCGGAGCAAGCTGCGCAGCGTGCGCGGATGGGTGCCGGTCTTCTCGGCGACTTCGGTGTAGCTGAGCGGGCCGTCGGCGAGCAGGTCGGCGATGCCCAGTTCCACGGTGACGTAGAGAATCTGCGCGGGGATGTATCCGCTGGCCACCTGAGGCAGCGAAGGCTGGTCCATCGGAGTCGTTCCTCTCGTTGCTGTGGTCGGTGGGGCGCTACACGGTGCGGACGGGCAGCACGCAGGCGCCGGCGAGGTCCATGGCCGGGAAGAACACCGGCGACTCGTCCGGGTCGACGCCGAGGGACGGCAAGCGGTCCAACAGGACGTTGAGCGCGACCCGGCCTTCGAGACGGGCCAGTGGTGCGCCGACGCAGTAGTGGCTGCTGCGGCTGAACCCGATGTGCGGGTTGGGATCCCGGGACGGGTCGAACACGTCGGGCCGCTCGAACTGGCGCTCGTCCCGGTTCGCCGCGCCGAGCCACACGACCAGCATCTGGTCGGCGGGTACCTTCTGCCCGCCCAGGTCCACCGTCTCCGTGGTGGCCCGCGAGGTCGCCGGGAAGGGGGAGAGGAAACGCAACGTCTCCTCGATCACCGCCGGCACCCGCGAACGGTCGTCCCGCACGAGTACGGCCTCGTCCGGCGTGGCGTCCAGGCACAGCAGCGTGTTGCCGAGCAACAGGGTGGTCGTGATGTGCCCGGCGAACAGCACGATGCTCGAGAACCCCGCGACCTCGTTGTCGGTCAGCCGTTTGCCGTCCACTTCGGCCTGGACGAGCCGGGTCAGCAGGTCCTCCCGGGGCCGCTTCCGCCGTTCGGTGAGGTGATCGAGCAGGTAGTCGTTGAGCTTCCGGCTCATCTCGTCGAAGACCTGGAGGTTGGTCTTCTCTTCGGCCGCAGTGCTGTCCTTGAGGGTGAACGGGCTCTTGCTCTCCGTGATCTTGTAGGTCCAGTCCTTGAGCAGCTCGCGATCGCTCGCCGGCAGGCCGAGCAGTTCGGCGATCACGATCACCGGCAGCGGGAACGCTAGCGCCTTCACGAACTCGAACCGGTCCTGTCCTTCGACCTCGTCGAGCAGTTCGTGGGTGATGGCCCGGATCCGCGGCTCGAGGTCGGCCACCACCTTCGGCGTGAACGCGCTGCTGATCAGCGTGCGCATCTTGGTGTGTTCCGGGGGATCCATGTGCGTGACATCGCCTTCGTGGAGCGATTCGTCGATGTCGATGGGGAACAGCCGCGCGGTGTCGGACGAATAGACCTTCGGGTCGGAGAGGATTTCGACCGCCTCCGGGTAGCCGTAGACGTGCCACAACCCTCGTTTGTCGTCGAACTGCACTCGCTGCTCCGGTCGGATCCCCCGTAACCAGATGTGGTCCGGGTGGGTGCCCCACCGATCGGGAATGCTGGTGGTCATCGGATTTCTCCTCTGTTCCCATGGGCGATTGGCGTGTTGCCCGCTCGGGTGACGAGGCACATTCGGCCGCTCGTCGGCGATCCCGGGAAAAGCCCGGTCCGATCAGCAGGCTAGCGGCTTGCCCGCCGTGCGGGCGAGATCGCCGTCTGGCGCGGGGCGGCCGCTTCTCGGCGCCTTCCTCGTCCTGTCAACGGGACGCCGTGCCCGACGTCAACCGTCTTGTGCCTCCGGCGCCGCGCCGGCTCCCGGCAGCCGGCGCAGTGCCACGTGGTCAGTCCTGACGTCGTCGAGGGCCTCTTCGGCCGCGCCGTCGAGCGTGGCGCGTACCCAGTCCTCGAACGGCATGCCGGATTGGTCCGCGGCCTCGCGCCACCAGGCGAGCCTGGCGTCCGGCACCTCGATACGGGGAATGATCACCGGATTTACCGTTTCGCTCGCGTGGCCGATTCGTTCGTCGCGAATGCGGGTCCGCAGTTGCTTCGTCGTCCACATTTGCTGTTCCGCCTCGTCGAGAAGGCGTTCTTGGTCGAGTAGGGGCAGCGACGCCACCTCCGCGTGGTGCTGGAAGGTCAGTCTCGGTCGGCGCCGGTGCAGTTCGAAGCGGCGGGAAACCCAAGCGTAGTTGCGTAGCGTTTGGTACTGTAGTCCGGCGGCGTCGATCGCCCTCTTGTAGCGGTCCGCGTAATTCTTCTTCCCGTACACGAGCCAGTCGCCGAGGCACCACGACGACGAATCGACTATTCCCGAGAGCCGGTGGCCTGCCCGCGCCCAGTCGTCGTAGCTCAGTTCGGCGGGGATCTGCAGGCCCACTCGGGTGAGCAGTACCTGTGCGGGGTCGTGACGCGAGCCCGGCTGGGGCGGCACGTCCGGCATCCGGCTGGTGACCGGATCGAGAACTTCGTCGTTCGTGGTCAACGATTCGACTCCCAAGCAGAAGTGTGGCGAAATCCGGATGATCGAGAACTTGCCGCATGCCAACCGGTTGGGAAGTCGATGGATCCTCCGGTGAATCGCGGCTGTTCCGTGGTCATCGCGGCGGTGAATCTCAGTGTAGGTGGGGATAAGCGGCTTCGTCTTGGTCGCGTTGGCGAGTGCGCGCCGGACGCCGACAAGGTGTGCAGAGGTGGGCCGGTTGCCGAGGTGGCGGTGTCCTGTCGACGGGACAGTGGCCTGCTGACGAGCGCCGGATGCCCTTTGTCGGGACGAAATTCCATTCTGTGCTATTCATATCTGGAGTAATTGCGATTGCTTGTCCGTGGCTGTGCGGGCTTGCTAAGGTGGCGGCACGCATTCCGCTATCTGTGGAATTCTCTCCGTGATCGCCAAGGTCTTCCTTGGGAATTGATCTTGTTGCCCGGCTGGTTCCGGCGAGAGAATGCGTCGATTTCTTCGGTGCCGTGAAACGGAACCGCTCTCCTTTCTGGGAGCCTCGCATGCCACGAACCGTGAAAGCAGCCATCTCCCTGGTGCAGCAAGGCGTCTGGGACTCGCCCCTCGAGTCGATGCCGCTGGCCATGGGCTATCTCAAGGCGTCCGCGCTGGCCGACGAGCGCATTCAGCGCGAAACGGACATCACGATCCACAACTACCGGGGTGGCCGCACGCTCTCGAGCCTGGCGAACGACCTGTTCGGGCAAGGGGTCCCCGATGTCCTTGCCTTCTCCGTCCTGGGCTGGAACTACCGGAGCTTCGGCGCGCTCGCCGAGACGTTCAAGCAGCTCAACCCAGACGGCTGGGTGATCTTCGGCGGTACGCACGTCGCGCACCAGGGTGAGCGGGCTTTCCGGATGTTCCCCGAGGTGGACGTGGTGGTCGACGGTGAGGGAGAACTCGTCTTCCCGGACGTACTCCGCGCGTATCTCGACGGTGTGTCGCCGCGTGACCTGGGCGGGATCACCGGGCTGACGTACCTGGATCCGGGCGGTCGCGTGGTCAGCACCGGGGAAAGACCGAGGATCACGAACCTCGACGACATCCCTTCACCGTTCCTGACCGGCGCCGTCGAGCTGACCGACGAGTCCGGCCGATTCCGCTACGACGTCGCGTTGATGGAGACCAACCGCGGCTGCCCGTACAAGTGCGCGTTCTGCTACTGGGGCGGCGCGACGGGGCAGAAGGTCCGGGCCTTCTCACGCGAACGCTTGCGCGCCGAACTCGAGCTCTTCGCGAAGCTTCAGGTGCACACGATCGTTCTGTGTGATGCGAACTTCGGGCTGCTGCCCGGCGACGTGCAGTTCGTCGAGGACCTGATCGAGCTTCGCGATCAGCACGGCTTCCCGCGGGCGCTGGAGACGTCGTGGGCCAAAAACAAGTCCAAGACGTTCTACCGGATCGTGCGGATGATGAAGGACGCCGGCATGCGCAGTTCGTTCACCCTGGCGCTGCAGACCCTCGACGAGGGCACGCTCGACCTGATGAACCGCCGGAACATGAAGGTGAACGACTGGGAGGACCTCGTCGAGTGGCTGACCAAGGAAGGGCTCGACTGCTACGCCGAGCTGATCTGGGGCGCTCCCGGCGAGACGGTCGAGTCCTTCATGGCCGGATACGACCGGCTGTCCAGAAAGGTCTCCCGGATCGCGTGCTACCCGATGCTCATGCTGCCCAACACCGACTACGCGGACAAGAAGGAGCAGCACGGGATCATCTCGGTGCGCGGTGACGCCGACGACTTCGAGTACATGCTGGCCAACCGCACGGTCTCGTTCGCGCAGAACCAGCGGATGGCCCGGTTCCTGTACTGGGCCCGGGTGATCGCCGAGATGTGCGTGCTGCGGCACACCTGGGTCGGGTTGCGCGAGCTCACGGACGTCACGCAGTCGCAGGCGCTCCGGAACTTCGAGGAGTGGATAGAACGCGTCGACGAACCGGCCGCGGAGCCCCTGCGGGCCGCGATGGAGAGCGCGATCGGCGGTGCCGGAGACCTCGAGACGGGGATCGGCTGGCTCTACACCGATCCCGGAGCGAAGCGGCTGCTTCGCCGCTGGTGGGACGAAAGCATCCGGCCGTTGCTGCCCGCGGACGCCGTGCCGCTGCTCGACGAGATCTTCCGTTATGACCTGCTGACCCAGCCGATCTGTGGCGCGGACGGTGCTGAACCCGGCCGGGTTTCGGTACGCGGCGGCGAATACCACTTGATCGAGGGGGTTGCTCTGGACTACGACGTGCCCGCGGTCATCGCCACGCTGCGGGCGGGTGGGCGGCCGGACCTGAAGCCGGCGCCGACCACGGTGGACCTCTACTACCGCACCGGCGCGGAAAGCGCCGTCCGGTCGACCAACCACGAGACGATCATCCACTTCATGGGCATGACCACCGAAGAGGTCATGGCGAACGCGGCTGTCGCGCCCGGGGTCACCAGCGCGGTCAACGCGAAGTCTGCGTTGGCTCCTGACTCGGATCCCGTGGCGCCGTCCCGGTGACGGACGGATCCGACCAAACCGATGAGGAACAGACATGAGGATTGCGAAACAACGGCGTTTCCTGATGTGCCGACCGGCCTACTTCGACGTGCGCTACTCGATCAACCCCTGGATGGATCCGGCGCGACCCACCGCGACCGACGTCGGGCTCGCCCAGTGGAAGTGGCTGCATGACCTGTTCGCCGAGCTCGGGCACCAGGTGGAGCTCATCGAACCGGAGCCCGGCCTGCCGGACATGGTGTTCGCCGCCAACGGAGCGATCACCCTCGACGGGCGCGTGCTGGTCGCCCGGTTCCGGCACCGGTACCGAGTTCCCGAGTCGGCGTCCTACCTCGGCTGGTTCGGCCGGCACGGCTGGCGAGAGGTCCGGCAGGCCGAGCACCTGAACGAAGGCGAGGGGGACTTTCTCCTCGCGGGTGACACGTTTCTGGCCGGCTGCGGCTTTCGCAGTGAACCCCGGGCACATGACGAGGTCCGTGTCTTCTTTGACCGACCGGTGCGGAGCCTGACCTTGGTCGACCCGCGCTTCTACCACCTGGACACGGCGTTGGCCGTCCTCGACGGGAACGAGATCATGTACTATCCGCGCGCCTTCTCCGAGGAGAGTCGCGCATTGCTCGGCGACCTCTTCCCGGACGCGATCCTGGCGGACGACGCCGACGCCGAAGCCTTCGGGCTGAATGCCGTCTCCGACGGCCGGCACGTCATCCTGCCCGGGCAGGCGAAGCGGCTCGCCGACCAGCTGGCAGAACGCGGTTTCGAGCCGATCGGCGTCGAGATGTCGGAGCTGCTCAAGGCCGGCGGCAGCGTGAAGTGCTGCACCCTGGAGCTCCGGGGCGATCCTGCGGAGTGACGGGGCGTGAGTGGTGATCCGGCGTTCTGCCCGACCACCACTCACGACCGGTCACTCGACGGCGGTGAGGCGGTCCATGAGAGCTGCTATCGCGCGGTGGTTACTGGATTCCCGGGCGGCGAAGTGGTTCTTCACCCGGCGGCGGACGTCAGGTTTCTGTTCCTGGCTGAGCTTGAACATGCCGTCGGTATGAGTCACGGCAACGCGGAAAGCGCCGACACCGGGAAGTATGCGGCGGAAATAGTCGAGTGAATCCGACATGGGCCAGCTCGCGCCGAATTCCGCCTCAAAGGCCCGCACGGTGGCCTTTACCGTTTCGAGTGTTTCCTGCCCAGATTCGCCGGACTCGACTTTGTGCAGGCGGCCGCGGACGTGGACCGCGGTGAAGTTCCACGTCGGCGCAGCAGGTGTCATCTCGTAGACGGTCGGCGAAACGTACGCGTGCGGGCCGGTGAAGGTGACCACGACGGGGGTGTTCAGATCGAGCGCGGCCCAGTGCGGGTTGGCCCGGTTCATGTGTCCCCACAAGGTCATCCCGGTCAGGTCGGCCCTGTCCGGCTCGGCGGCCGCCGGGTCGAGGATGACCGGCACGTGTGTCGCATGGGGTCCTTCCGTGGCGGGACCGTTGCTTACGAGCTGGGCGAGCGGATTGCCGCGAACGAGGTCGACCAGCCACGACCCGTCCGGTTCACGGTAGTGGTCAGGAACGAACACAATATGCCCCTTTCGGTGGGAGCCGGGAAACCGGCCGCCGTGACCGAGGTGGTGGATGATCGGATCGTCGCACACGTTAAGCCGTTCACTGTCCTGTCGACGGGACGCGAGAGTGATCCGGTGCTACGGCTCGGCCCGCGCTTGACCCGATAGCTCGCAAGCATGAAGGTGAGAGCAGGACCTCGCGGCGGATCTCGGCGAATAGGCCACGGCGATTTCGGCGACGGACAGCTCGTCATTGTCGGGCGGGAGTCACCGGACGCACCGGTACCGCGAGTTGACCGAATTTCCGATCGACAGTTCGGGTGGGTGATGACGTGCTGGATCCGGCGGAGCGGCACCGGTGGCCGGCCGAAGCCGACGACGGCACCGTACCGGCCTCCGGCCTGACGATTCCGGGGATGTTCGAGCGGCAGGCCGAGACCACCCCCGATGCGACCGCGGTGGTGTGCGGGGACGTTTCGCAGACTTATGCGGAACTCGACGACCGGGCGAACCGGCTGGCCGCGGCGCTCGCCCGCCACGGCGTGCGCCGGGAATCGGTGGTCGGTGTGGCGCTGCCCCGGTCCGCCGACGTCGCGGCCGCGCTGCTCGGCGTGCTGAAAGCCGGCGCGGCCTACCTGCCGATGGATCCGGGCTATCCGGCGGAGCGGATCGAGCTCATGCTGCGCGACGTCCAGCCGGTGCTGGTCTTGACCACCGCCGAAGCCGCGAAGAGCTTGCCGGACGTCTGCCCGATCGTCGTGCTGGACGACCTCGAACCGCGGCCGCGAACACCGGTGACCGGCGGCGGGCATCCCGACCAGCTCGCCTACGTGATCTACACATCCGGCTCGACCGGCCTGCCGAAAGGAACCGGGATCACGCACGAAGACGTAGTGGCCCTCGCCATCGACCGCCGGTGGTGCGGCAGCAGCCAGGAACGCGTCCTGCTGCACTCGCCGCTCGCCTTCGACGCGTCCGTTTACGAACTCTGGGTGCCGTTGCTCAACGGCGGCCGGGTCGTGGTCGACCCGGCCGCGGACCTGACGCCCGGCGGGCTCGCCGAGCTGGTGGCCGGCCACGGGGTCACCGCGGCCTGGCTCACCAGCGCCTTGTTCAACCTCATGGTGGAAGACGACGTCGGCTGCCTCGCGGGGCTGCGGGAGTTGTGGGTCGGTGGAGAGCGCGTCTCGCCGACCTCCGTCGAACGGGCCCTGCAGGCCTGCCCGGACCTCGTGATCGCGAACGGCTACGGACCGACGGAGACGACCGTCTTCGCGGCCAGTCATCTGGTGGACCCGGCCAAGGGCATCGGTCCGGAGATCCCGATCGGCCGGCCCCTCGACACGATGCGTGCCTACGTCCTGGACGGCACGCTACGCCCGGTCGCGGCCGGTGACCCCGGTGAGCTGTACCTCGCGGGCCCGGGCGTGGCCCGCGGCTACCTGAACCGCCCGGCGCAGACCGCGGAGCGGTTCGTCGCGTGCCCATTTTCGGCGGGGGACCGGATGTACCGGACCGGCGACGTGGTCGTCCGGACCCCGGACGGCGAGCTGGTGTACCAGGGCCGCGCGGACGACCAGGTGAAGGTCCGCGGATTCCGCATCGAGCCGGGCGAGATCGAAGCCGTCCTGCTCGCCCACCCGTCGGTGGCGCACGCGGCGGTCATCGCGCGCGAGGACCGCGGTGTGAAGCAACTGGTCGGTTACGTGGTGCCCGTCGCCGCACCGGGGCGTGAATTCGTGCTCGGGGCAGAGCTTTCCCCAGCCGAGCTGCGCGCGTTCACGGCCGAGAGGCTTCCGGAGTTCATGGTGCCGACGGCGTTCACCGTGCTGGATCGCCTGCCGCTGACGCCGAACGGCAAGCTCGACCGCGCCGCACTGCCCGCGCCGCAGCGGGCCGGCCGGGTGTACCGGGCGCCGCGGACGTCGGCCGAGGAACTGCTGACGAAGCTTTTCGCCGAGGTCCTCGGCCTGGACCGGATCGGGGTCGACGACGATTTCTTCACCGCCGGCGGCGACAGCATCCAATCGATCCAGGTCGCAACGCGCGCGCGAGCGCACGGGGTGGAGCTGAGCCCACGTGACATCTTCGACCACCGCACCGTGGCCGAGCTGGCCGATTTCGCGGCGGATCGGCAGGTCGGCCGCGTTCCGGTCCTTGCGGAGCTCGACGGCGGCGGGGTCGGCCGCCTGCCGCTGATGCCGGTGGCGAAGTGGATCCGCGATCTCGGACCGGGTTTCGAGCGGCTCCTGCAGGCGATGGTCCTCGAGCTGCCGGCGGACGTCGACCCGGCCGGGCTGGCCGCGACGCTGACCGCGGTGGTGGACCGGCACGACGTGCTCCGCGCCCGTTTGCTCGAGGACACGCTGGAAGTTGCACCGCCGGGCTCGGTCGACGTGGGTCCGCTGATCCGGCGGCGCTCTTACGGCGGTCCGTGGACCGGTGAGCCGTGGCGCCGAGTACTCGTCGCCGAACTGGACGCGGCTGCCGAACGGCTGGATCCGGCGGCCGGCGTGGTGGCGCAGTTCGTGTGGTTCGACCCGGGCGGCCGCGTGCCGGGACGGCTGTTGGTGGCGGTGCACCACCTGGCCGTCGACGGGGTGTCTTGGCGCATCCTGATGCCCGACTTCGCCGAGGCGTGGCGGCAAGTGCGAGTCGGCGAGGAGCCCGTGCTTCCCGCAGTCGTGACGTCGGTGCGGCGTTGGGCACACGCGCTGGCCGACGACGCCGTCTCGCCGGAACGTGTCGCCGAGTTGCCGCAATGGCTGGCCATCCTGGACGGCCCGGACCCGGTACTCGGGGTACGGCGGCTGGATCCGGACGCGGATGTCATGTCCACGGTGGAGAAGGTGCGGGTGGCGCTCCCGGTACCGGTGACCGAGGGGCTGCTCACCACGCTTCCCGAGGCGTTCCACGGTGGGGTCAACGACGGCTTGCTCGCCGGCCTGGCGCTGGCGGTCGCCCGGTGGCGCCGTGGCCGGGGCGTCGACGAACCTTCGACGTTGCTTCGCCTCGAGGGCCACGGCCGAGAAGAGGGCGCGGTGCCCGGGGCCGACCTCTCCCGCACTGTCGGCTGGTTCACCAGTGTCTTCCCGGTGTGCCTGGACCTGGGCGGGATCGACCTCGACGACGCGTTCGCGGGCGGACCGGCGGCCGGCACCGCGGTCAAGAAAGTCAAGGAGCAACTCCTTGCCGTGCCCGGCCGGGGTCTCGGCTACGGGCTGCTCCGGTATCTCAACGACGAGACCGCGTCTGCGCTGCGGGAGCGCCCGATCGGGCAGATCGGGTTCAACTACCTGGGCCGGTTCTCGGCTACCGCCATGCCGGAGCACCTGAACGGGCTGGGCTGGTCGCAGACTCCGGACCTGACCGAATTCGCCGAACTGGCCGAGCTCGACGCCGGGCACCACGCGGCCATGCCCGCGCTGTCCGAGGTGGACATCAACGCCGTGGTGACCGACACCGTCGACGGCCCGCAGCTCAGCGCGATCTTCGGCGCGCCGGCCGGAGTGCTGTCGCCGGCCGAAGTGCGTGAGCTGGCCGAGCTGTGGTGCGCGGCGCTCGAAGGGCTGGTTCGGCACGTCGCCGAACCCGGAGCCGGTGGGCTCACTCCGGCGGACGTCCCGCTGGTCTCGCCGGATCAGGCCGAAATCGAAGCCTGGGAACGGCGGTATCCGGGGCTGGCCGACGTGTGGCCGTTGACGCCCTTGCAGTCGGGCCTGCTGTTCCAGTCGATGGTGGACGACTCGGCTTTCGACGCCTATCAGGTGCAGTACACCCTGCACCTCACGGGACCGGTCGAGCCCGGACGGCTCCGCGCGGCCGGGCAGGCGTTGCTCGACCGTCACCCGAGCCTGCGGACCGCGTTCGCGCCGGACGCCGCCGGAGACCTCGTCCAGCTGGTGATCGACGGCGTCGCACTGCCCTGGCAGGAGATCGAACCGGCGAACGACGAGGAATTCGAACGCTGGCTGGCCGAGGACCTTCGGACCCGCTTCGACCCCGCCGTGGCGCCCCTGCTGCGGCTGACGCTGGCCCGGCGCGGCCCCGGCCGCTTCGAGCTGGTCCTGACGGCGCACCACGTGTTGTTCGACGGCTGGTCGATTCCGGTCATGATGCGTGACCTCTTGCGGCTCTACGGGTCCGGCGGCGACGCCTCGGCGTTACCGCGGCCACGGACCTACCGCGAATTCCTTGCCTGGCTGTCAAGCCGGGACGTCACCGCGTCGGCACGGGCGTGGTCGGACGAGCTCGACGGATTCGACGAGCCGGCGTTGCTCGCACCCGGTTCCGCACCGGGAGCCGCCGGCATCGGTCAGGTCGACGTTCCGCTGTCCCCTGCCGCGGCGCGCGACCTCTCCCGGTGTGCCGTCGAGCTGGGTGTCACACTCAACACCGTCGTACAAGGCGCTTGGGCGATCGTCCTGGGCCAGCTGACCGGTCGTGCGGACGTCGTGTTCGGCGCGACGGTGTCCGGCCGTCCACCCGCCCTCGCGGGCGTGGACACGATGGTCGGCCTGTTCCTCAACACGGTCCCCGTGCGCGTGCGCTGCGCTCCGGGCGACACCATCGCCGGCCTGCTGACCGGTCTGCAACGGCGGCAGGCCGCGCTGCTGGAACACCACCACCATCCGCTTTCGGAGATCCAGCGAGCGACCGGCCTGCCCGCGTTGTTCGACACCTACGTCGCCTTCGAGTCATTCCCGCTGGACCGCGGCGGCCTCGATGCGGCGGGCAAGGCGGCCGGAGTCGCGTTCACCGGCCTGCGTCCGTTCGCCACCACGCACTATCCACTGACCGTGATGGCCTTTCCGGGAGGGGAATCCCTGCGGCTCGTCGTGCAGTACCAGCGGAACGTCTTCGAGCACGAGGCGGCGAGCGCCATCGCGGAGCGCTTCGGCCGGGTCCTGCGCCGGATCGCGGAGGACCCCGGCCGCCGGGTGGGTTCGGTAGAGCTGCTGAGCTCCGCCGAGCGGCGGTCCCTCGACGACTTCAACGACACCGCGAAGGTGCTGCCCGAGACGACGATCCCGAAGCTGTTCGAACGCCAGGCGACCGCGGCACCGGACGCCGTCGCGGTCGTCTGCGGCGAGGACTCGCTGACCTACCGCGAACTCGACGAGCGGGCGAACCGGCTTGCCTGCGGGCTGGCCGGTCACGGGGTCGGGCCGGAGGACGTGGTGGCGGTGGCGCTGCCGCGCTCGGCGGACCTGGTCGTCGCGCTCCTCGGCGTGCTGAAGTCCGGTGCCGGGTACCTGCCGATCGATCCGGCGTATCCGAGCCGACGCCTCGAGTACGTCCTCGCGGACGCGGCTCCGTCCCTGATCCTCACCGACCTCGCGACCGAAGGGATCCTGCCGGACACGGGCGTTCCCCGGGTGTATCCGGGCGAGCAATCGGACACCGCGACGCCGAAAGAGCCGCGGCCGGACGGCGTCGCGTACCTGATGTACACCTCGGGGTCCACCGGCACGCCGAAGGGGGTGGCCATCACCCATCGCAACGTGACCAACTGCGTGCCGGGGCTGGTGGCCGCCCTCGGCGTGGGACCAGAGGCGCGGGTGCTGGCCGGGGCGTCGGTCAACTTCGACGTGTCAGTGTTCGAGATCTTTTCGACGCTCTGCACCGGGGGCACCGTCGAGGTGATCCGGGACGTGCTGGTGCTGGCCGGACGAGACGGCTGGTCGGCCGACGTGGTCAGTTCGGTCCCGTCCGCGTTCGCCGAGCTGCTTGACCGGCCGGGCGAGATCGACGTCCGTACCGTCGTGGTCGCCGGTGAGGCGTTGGCCGGATCACTGGTGCAGCGGATGCGTGAAGCGATTCCGGGCGTGCGCGTCGTCAACGGTTACGGGCAGAGCGAAACTTTCTACGCCACCACGTTCTCCCTCGCCAGTACGGAAGCGTGGGACGCGACCACGGCCGCCGCGCCGATCGGAGCACCGCTCGACAACGTCCGGGTGCACGTCCTCGGCCCGGGGCTGGCTCCGGTACCGCCGGGTGTGACCGGTGAGCTGTACGTCGCGGGCGCCACGGTGGGGCGCGGCTACCACGATCGTCCGGGTCCGACCGCGGAACGGTTCGTGGCCGACCCGTTCGGCCCGGCGGGCACCCGGATGTACCGCACCGGGGACCTCGCCCGCCGGAACTCCGCGGGACTGCTGGAGTACGTCGGGCGCGTCGACGCGCAGGTGAAGATCCGCGGCGTCCGTGTCGAACCGGCCGAAGTGGAAGCGGCGCTGACCGCGCACCCGGACATCGACCAGGCGGTCGTCATCGCACGGGGTGCGGAGACGGCGAAACAGCTCGTCGCGTACGTCGTTCCGGACCAGCCCGACGATCTGCGGGTCTTCCTGGCGGAGAAGCTGCCCGCGTTCATGGTGCCGTCGGCGTTCGTGCCACTGGCGAAGTTCCCCTTGATGCCGAACGGAAAGCTCGACCGTGCGGCGCTGCCCGAACCCGGGTTCACCGGCGCGGCCTATCGCGCGCCACGCACACCGGTCGAAGAAACGCTCTGCCGCCTGTACGCCGAGCTGCTCGGCTCGGAGCGGGTCGGCATCGACGACGACTTCTTCTTCCTGGGCGGTCATTCGCTGGTGGCGATCCGGCTCGTCGGCCGGATTCGCTCGGTGCTCGGCCGCCAAGTTGCGGTCAGCGCCGTTTTCGAGAGCGCGACGCCGGCCGACCTGGCCCGCGCGCTCGAGACCGGGAGTACCCCGAGCCGGCCCCGGCTGCGCAAGGTGACCGATCGAGGAGTGGACGCGAAATGATCCCCCTGTCCTACGCGCAGCGGCGGTTGTGGTTCATCGACCGGTTCGAAGGGCCGTCGGCGACCTACAACCTGCCATTCGTGCTCCGCCTGACCGGTGCGCTCGACGTGACCGCTCTGACCGCGGCGGTGCGGGACGTGATCGTCCGGCACGAGAGCCTCCGCACGATCTTCGTCGAGGACGGCGACGGTGTACCCACGCAGAAAGTCCTGCCGGCGGCCGATCTCGCGGTGTCGATCCCGGTCGTCGAAGTGCGACCCGGTGACGTCGGTGCGACACTCGCCGAATCGGTGGAGTACCGGTTCGATCTTTCCGCCGAGATCCCGGTGCGCGCCTATGTGTTGCGCTGCGGCCCCCGCGACCACGTGCTGGCCCTGGTGGTGCACCACATCGCCGCGGACGGCGAATCGATGGCGCCGCTGGCGCGCGACCTCGCGACTGCGTACCGGGCACGCTTGGGCTCGGCCGCGCCGGACTGGCCCGACCTGCCGGTCCAGTACTCGGATTACACCCTGTGGCAGCGGGAACTGCTCGGTGACGAGGCTGATCCGGAGAGCGTGCTCGCGACGCAACTGGCCTATTGGCGCGACGAGCTGACCGGCGCGCCCCGGCAGCTGCGGCTGCCCACCGATCGCCCGCGACCGCCGGTGGCAAGCCACCACGGCGACATGGTCGAGTTCACCGTCGATGCGGATCTCCTCGCTGCGGTGACGGAGCTCGCGCGCGCCAACCAGGTCACGACATCGATGGTGATGCAGGCGGCGTTGGCGGTGCTGCTGTCGGCGCACGGTGCGGGAGAGGACGTTCCGATCGGCTCCACGATCGCCGGCCGAACCGAAGAGGACCTGGCGGATCTGGTCGGCTTCTTCGTCAACACCTGGGTGCTGCGTGCCGACCTGTCCGGCAACCCGTCGGTCGAGGAGTTCCTGAAGCGGGTGCGTGACAAGGCGTTGCGTGCCTACGACAACCAGGACGCCCCGTTCGAACGGCTGGTGGAGGCGCTGAACCCGGAGCGTTCCACTGCCTACCACCCGTTGTTCCAGGTGATGTTCACCTGGCAGGGCGCGGCCCGGGTCGAGCTGGAGCTGCCGGGGCTGGAGGCCCGTCTGGAGGCGCTTCCGACGCGGACGTCGAAGTTCGACCTCGAATTCAACTTCGCCGACGGCCCGACCGGATCCGGTGTGCGGTGCACTCTCGAATACGCGACCGACCTCTTCGACCGGGCCACGGTGACCGAGATCGGCGCGCGATTCGTCCGCGTGTTGCGCCACTTCGTCGCTTACCCGGCGGAGCCGGCGGCAACCGCGGACGTCCTGTCGGCCGCGGAACGTGAACTGCTTACCAGGTTCGTCGCGACGGCGAAGCCGACGCCCGCGATCACGGTTCCGGAGCTGATCGAACGGCAGGTCGCGCAGACCCCCGACGCGGTCGCCGTGGTCTTCGGTGGTGAGGAGATCACCTACCGTGAGCTCGATGCTCGCGCCGAGTCGCTGGCAGGGGTGTTGCGCCGACGGGGCGCGGGTCCGGAAGCCTTGGTGGCCCTGGCCTTGCCGCGCTCGGCGGATCTCGTCGTCGCCCTGCTGGGGACGTGGAAGTCCGGCGCCGCCTACGTGCCGATCGATCCGCGGTACCCGAGCCGGCGCCTCGACCTCATCCTCGCCGAGGCCCGGCCCCAGCTGCTCCTCACGGACCGGGGCACGGAGGAGGTGCTGCCGCGCACGGACATCCCGCGGCTCTACATCGACGAAGCCGAAGGCGCCGCGCCGGTTCCGGTTCGGCTGCGGCCGGAGAACGCGGCCTACGTGATGTACACCTCGGGGTCCACCGGCACGCCCAAAGGCGTGGCGATCACGCACCACGGGGTGGTCAACGGCGTGCTCCGCCTCGCCGAGGTGGTCGGTGTCGAGCGCGGCTCCCGGATGCTGGCCGGGACGTCGGTCAGCTTCGACGTCTCGGTGTTCGAGATCGTCACCACGTTGAGCGTCGGCGGCACGGTCGAGGTGGTCCGGGACGTCGTGGAGCTGGCCGAGCGCGAGACGTGGACGGGGAGCGTCATCCACTCCGTCCCCTCGGTCTTCGCCGAGCTGGCGGACCGGGTCGCGGACAAGATCACCGTGGACACCTTGGTCTTCGCCGGGGAGATGCTTCCGGCTTCACTGGTGGAGCACGTCCGAGGTGTGTTCCCGGGTGTGCGGGTGATCAACGCCTACGGGCAGAGCGAAAGCTTCTACGCCACCACCTTCACCGTTCCCGACGAGGGGACGGCGGAAGCCGTGCGCAGCGCGCCGATCGGCGTCCCGCTGGGCAACATGCGCGCGTACGTGCTGGGCCCGGGCCTGGTGCCGGTTCCGCCCGGCGTGGAAGGCGAGCTTTACGTCGCGGGCGCGATCGGCCGCGGTTATCACGGGCGGGCCGAGCTGACCGCCGAACGCTTCGTCGCGGACCCGTTCGGGCCTGCGGGGCAGCGGATGTACCGCACCGGCGACCTCGCCCGCGTCGGCCCCGACGGGCAGCTGGAGTACACGGGCCGGGCCGATGCCCAGGTGAAGGTGCACGGCGTCCGGATCGAACCGGCCGAGGTCGAGGCCGTGCTGACCGCGCATCCCGGGGTGGCGCAAGCCGTCGTGACGGTCCGGCCGGGACCGGCCGGCCTGGGCCTGGCCGGTTACGTGGTCCCGTCGAGCGCGGCGGGGATCGGCACCGTGGAGAGCCTCGGCGGCCTCAACGTCGATCTCACGGCCGGTGTCTCCGCGGCCGAACTGCGCCGGTTCTGCACGGACCGGTTGCCAGAGTTCATGATCCCGTCGGCCTTCGTGCTCGTTGACCGGCTTCCGCTCACGCCGAACGGGAAGCTGGATCCCGCCGCGCTGCCGGAGCCCGAGTTCGCCGGTGCCGTGTACCGGGCGCCGGGGACGCGGGAGGAAGAGATCCTGGCCGCGGTGTACGCCGAGGTCCTCGGACTTGACCGGGTCGGGGTCGACGACGACTTCTTCGCCGTCGGCGGCGACAGTATCCGGTCGATCCAGGTGGTGGCCCGTGCGCGGGCGCGGGGAGTCGAGGTCAGCCCGCGCGAGATTTTCGAATGCCGCACGGTGGCCGAGCTGGCGGCGCTGGTGACCGGCCGCGCCGGCGCCGAGGTCGTGCTCGAGGAACTCGACGGCGGCGGCGTCGGCTGGATGCCGCTGCTCCCGGTGGGAAGGTACCTGGTCGAGCTCGGCGGCGGGATCCGCCGGTTCTCGATGTCGATGGTGCTCGACCTGCCGGGTGACGTCGACGAAGCGGGCCTCGTCGCCACGCTGCGCGCCGTGGTGGACCGTCACGATGTCCTGCGTGCGCGGCTCGTTTCCGGTGGCTTGCAGGTCGCCGCGGCGGGCTCGGTGGACGTTTCGACGCTGATCCACCGGGTCGCCTGCGACGGCTGGGACGACGCCGTGGCCGCTACCGAGCTGGACGCGGCCACGGGCCGGTTGGACCCCGAGGCCGGGGTGATGGCCCAGTTCGTGTGGTTCGATCCCGGGCGGATCCTGGTCGTGCTGCACCACTTCGCCGTCGACGGCGTTTCGTGGCGGATCTTGCTGCCGGACCTCGCCGACGCCTGGCAGCAGGTGCGCGCCGGGAAGAAACCGGTTCTGCCGGCTGTCACCACCTCGGCCCGGCGGTGGGCGCACGCGCTGCGCGGCGCGGCGGCCGCGCGAGCGGCGGAGCTGCCGCTCTGGCGCTCCATCGTGGACGGGCCGGATCCGGTCCTGGGTGCCCGGCCGCTGGATCCCGCCGTGGACGTCCAGTCCACCGTGGACCACGTCTGGGTGCGGCTGCCCGCGCCGGTGACCGAGGCACTGCTGACCGCGGTGCCGAAGGCGTTCCACTGCGGCGTCAACGACGGCCTTTTGGCCGGGCTCGCGCTCGCGGTCGCGAGCTGGCGCCGAGCGCGCGGAGTGGACGAGCCGTCACTGCTGGTCCGGCTGGAAGGGCACGGCCGGGAAGAGAGCGTGGTGCCGGGAGCGGACCTGTCGCGCACGGTCGGCTGGTTCACCAGCATGTTCCCGGTACGCCTCGAGATCGCCGGTACCGACCTCGACGAGGCCTTCGCGGGCGGCCCCGCGGCAGGCGGCGCGGTCAAGGCGGTCAAGGAGCAGCTCCTGCGGATCCCGGACAAAGGTGTCGGCTACGGCTTGCTGCGGTACCTGGACGACGAGTCCGCCGCCGTGCTGCGCCGCCATCCGACCGGCCAGATCGCGTTCAACTACCTCGGCCGGTTCTCGGCGACGGACATGCCGGAGCACCTGCGCGGCCTGGGCTGGACCCAGGTGCCCGGGACGGCGGAGCTCGTCGCCGAGCCGGACCCGGACATGCCCGCGCTGTCGTCGCTCGACCTGAACGCGTTGGTGACCGAGACCGCCGACGGGCCGCGGCTCGACGCGCGGTTCAGCTTTCCCGCCGGGGTGCTCTCCCGCGCCGAGGTGGAGGAACTCGCCGGACGGTGGACGTCATCCCTGGAAGCGCTTGCGCGGCACGCCGCCGATCCGGACGCCGGTGGCCTGACGCCGTCGGACGTGCCACTGGTTTCGGTGCGGCAAGGTGAACTCGAGGACTGGGAGAAGCGCTACCCAGGGCTGACCGACGTGTGGCCGTTGACCGCCCTGCAGTCCGGCCTGCTGTTCCACGCGATGCTGGCCGACGCCGCGTTCGACGCCTATCACATGCAGCTGGTCTACCACCTGGCCGGCCGGGTCGACCCCGACCGGATGCGCGCGGCCGGGGCAGCCCTGCTCGATCGCTACCCCAACCTGCGGGCCGGTTTCGTGACCGACGCGTCCGGAGACCACGTGCAAGTGGTGCCCGGCCGCGTCGAACTGCCGTGGCGGCACCTCGACCTCGCCGGTCGCGACGAGGGGGAGCTGGAGCGGTTCCTGCTCGAGGACCGCAACGCGCACTTCGACCTCGCTTCGCCACCATTGCTGAGGCTGTCCCTGGTCACCCTCGGCCCCGAGCGGGCCGAACTGGTCTTCACGGCGCACCATGTGCTGTTCGATGGCTGGTCCGTGCCTCTGCTGATGCAGGATCTGCTGCGGCTCTACGGGTCCGCCGGAGACGCCGCGGCGCTTCCACGAGTACGGAGCTACCGGGACTTCCTGGCCTGGCTGGCCCGGCAGGACCAGGAGGCTTCGGCGCGCGCCTGGGCGGCCGAACTCGACGGTGTCGACGAGCCGACCCTGCTCGCTTCCGGGCGGGACGCCGGCTCGGACTCGGGCGACATCGGACAGGTCGACGTCCCTCTACCGGCCTACGTCGCACACACTTTGTCGCGGCGAGCGGCCGAGCTGGGCGTCACACTGAACACCCTGGTACAGGGAACGTGGGCCGTCTTGCTGGGACAGCTGACCGGCCGGGACGACGTCGTCTTCGGGGCCACGGTGTCCGGCCGCCCACCCGCGGTGGCCGGAATCGACGCGATGGTGGGGCTGTTCATCAACACCCTGCCGGTGCGCGTGCGCTGCCGCCCCGGCGAACCGTTGGCGCGGCTGCTGACCGAGCTGCAGGACCGGCAGGCGGCGCTGCTGGACCACCACCACCACAGCCTGACCGAAATCCACCAGGCCACCGAGCTGAACGTGCTGTTCGACACGGTCGTCGTGTTCGAGTCCTTCCCCATCGATCACGTCGGCCTGAGCGAGGCCAACGACGCGGCCGGAGTGACGATCACCGGCTTGACCCCGTTCAGCGGCACCCACTACCCGCTCACCGTGACCGCCGACGCGGACCCCACCCTGCGCCTGGCGTTGCAGTACCAGCACCACGTGTTCGACCACGAGACGGTCCAAGCCATCGCCGCCCGGTTCCGGCGGGTGCTGGAGCAGTTCGCGGCGAACCCCGGCCTGCGGGTCGACGATGTGGACATCTTGGCGCCGGCCGAGCGCGACCAGGTCGTGGCCGGATGGAACGCCACCGACCACGACGTCCCCGCCCGGACGCTGCACGGTGCGTTCGAGCACCAGGTCCGGCGCACGCCCGACCGCCCTGCCCTGATCTTCGAAGGCGAGACGCTCCACTACGCCGAATTCAACGCACGCGCCAACCGGCTCGCGCACTGGCTGATCGCGCACGGCGCCGGGCCGGAGCGGATCGTCGCCCTGCGCGTGCCCCGGTCGTTCGACCTGCTCGTCGCGATCTACGCCGTGCTCAAGGCGGGCGCCGCGTACCTGCCGATCGAAGCCGATCTGCCGCCGGATCGGGTGGCCGCGATGGTCGCGGACGCCGAGCCGGTGCTGGTGCTCGCCGAGCTCCCCGACGTTTCCGATCAGCCGGCCGCGAATCCAGACGTCCCCGTGTCCCCGGCGAACGCCGCGTACGTGATCTACACGTCCGGCTCGACCGGGCAGCCCAAGGGCGTAGTGGTGTCGCACCGTTCGATCACCAACCGGATCGCGTGGGGCCACGGCGTCTACGGCATGGGTGCCGACGGCCGGATGCTGCTCAAGACACCGATCGGGTTCGACGTGTCGGTGCCGGAACTGTTCTGGCCGCTGCAGGTCGGCGCCGCGCTGGTGATCGCCCGGCCGGACGGCCACCGCGACCCCGGATACCTGGCCCGGCTGATCCAGGAGCACCAGGTCACGGACGTCGATTTCGTGCCGTCGATGCTGACGGCGTTCCTCGCCGAGCCGGCTGCCGCCGGGTGCACGAGCCTCCGGCGGGTCGAGGCCGCCGGTGAGGCGCTCATGGCCGACCTGGCCGGCCGGTTCGCCGAAGTGCTGCCCGGTTGCGAGCTGCACAACGTCTACGGCCCCACCGAGGCCGCGGTCGAGGTGACCGCTTGGCGGTACCGGCCGGAACCCGGCGCCGTAGCCGTCCCGATCGGGGCACCGGTGTGGAACACCCAGGTCTACGTCCTGGACTCGGCGTTGCGGCCCGTTCCGCCCGGTGTGCGCGGGGAGCTCTACCTCGCCGG
Source organism: Amycolatopsis sp. MEPSY49 (assembly GCF_051337345.1). Taxonomy (NCBI): domain Bacteria; kingdom Bacillati; phylum Actinomycetota; class Actinomycetes; order Pseudonocardiales; family Pseudonocardiaceae; genus Amycolatopsis; species Amycolatopsis sp. MEPSY49. The sequence goes on from NZ_JBDLYJ010000003.1 coordinate 437,684, forward strand.
GGTCCAACTGGCACGCGGCTACCTGAACCGGCCCGGCCTGACCGCGGAACGGTTCGTGGCCAGCCCGTTCGCGCCGGGGGAGCGCCTGTATCGCACCGGTGACCTGGTCACCTGGCGGCCGGACGGGGCGATCGTCTACCTCGGCCGCGTCGACTTCCAGGTCAAAGTCCGCGGTTTCCGGATCGAACCGGGGGAGATCGAGGCCGCGCTGGTGACGCACCCGGGGGTCGCCCAGGCGGTCGCGGTGACCCGCGAAGACCAGCCGGGCGACCGGCGGCTGGTGGCCTACGTCGTGCCCGACGTGGCCGGGTCCCCGGCCGGGGCGGGCGAACAGGTCGAAGAGTGGCAGCAGGTCTACGACCAGGCCTACACGGCTTCGAAGAACGCGGAATGGGGCCAGGACTTCACCGGCTGGAACTCCAGCTACACCGGCGAGCCGATCCCGCTGCGCGAGATGCGCGCCTGGCGGGACGCCGCCGTCGAGCGGATCACCTGCTGGTCTCCCCGGCGCGTGCTGGAACTCGGCGTCGGCTCGGGGCTGCTGCTGTCCCAGATCGTGTCGGAAGTGGACGAATACTGGGGCACCGACTTCTCGGCGCCGGTCCTCGATGACCTGCGCGCCCAGATCGACCAGACCGGCTGGGCCGATCGCGTACGGCTGCGCTGTCAGCCCGCGGACGACGTGTCCGGCCTGCCCCGCGGGCATTTCGACACCGTGGTGCTGAACTCCGTCGTCCAGTACTTCCCCGACGCCGGATACCTCGACCGGGTGCTCACGCAAGCCATTGAGCTGCTCTCGCCCGGGGGCCGGATCGTCGTCGGCGACGTCCGCTACGGGGGTTCCCTGCGGGTGCTGCGGGCCGCGGTGCACCGCGCGCAGCACCCGGCCGCGCCGCCCGCGCTGACCCGGGCCGCGGTTGAACAGGCCGTCCTGATGGAGAAGGAACTGGTGCTCGACCCGGAGTGGTTTACGCGCTGGGCGTCGCGGCACGACGGCGTCGCGGTCGACGTCCGGCTGAAGCCGGGACGGGCGCACAACGAGCTGACCCGGCACCGATACGAGGTGGTGCTGCACAAGGCACCAGCGGGCACGCTGACGCTGGACGGCCTCCCCACGCTGGTGTGGGGCCACCAGGTGGCAGACCTCGGCGGACTGGCGGAGTTCTGCCGCACCGAGGGCAGCGGACCGGTGCGCGTCACGCGGTTCCCCAACGCTCGGCTGTCCGGGGAGATCGAGACCGCTGCCGCGGTGGGCGTGCTGGCGCAACCCGCTCACGCCGGTCACCCGGTGGATCCGCAGGACCTGCGCGACTGGGCGGCACAGCTCGGCTGGGGTGTGCTCCCGACGTGGTCCGCCGGCCTGGTCGAGTGCTTCGACGCGATCGTGTTCCCCGGCGGCCTGGCCCCCGGTCAGGTGGTTTCCGGCGGCTTCGTCTCCACCGACCGGCCGGATCGTGCGCTCGTCAACGACCCGGCGAGCGCGAGGGAGATCGGCTCCCTGGTCACGAGCCTGCGCGGCTACCTGCAGGAGCGGTTGCCCGAGTACATGATGCCGTCGGCCGTGGTCGCCGTCGGCGAGGTGCCGTTGACCCCGAGCGGAAAACTGGACCGGCGTGCGCTGCCGGTGCCCGACTACGCCGCGGCGTCGACCGGCCGCGCGCCGCGAACCCAGCAGGAGCAGGTCCTCTGCGCGCTGTTCGCCGAGGTGCTCGGCGTGGACCGGGTCGGCGTCGATGACGACTTCTTCGCCATGGGCGGACATTCGCTGCTGGCCACCCGGCTGATCAGCCGGATCCGCACCACGCTCGACGTCGAGATTCCGATCCGCGTGGTGTTCGAGTCACCGACGATCGCGGAGCTGGCCGGGCACCTGGCGGCGGGTGCCCGGGTGCGGCCGGAACTCCGGCGGGTGCCACGCCGGCCGGACCGGATGCCGGTTTCCTTCGCCCAGCGCCGCTTATGGTTCATCGACCGCTTCGAAGGACCGTCGGCCACGTACAACCTCCCATTCGTCCTGCGCCTGGCCGGAAGACTCGACGTGGTGGCGCTGGCGTCGGCGGTGCGGGACGTCGTCGGCAGGCACGAGATCCTGCGCACCGTGCTGGGCGAGGACGGCGAAGGCGTGCCGTACCAGCAGGTCCTGTCGGTGGACGACGTGCGTCTGGACATGTCGGTCGTCGAGGTGGTTCCGGCGGAACTGCCCGAGGCCCTGATGGCCGCGGCGGCTCGGCCGTTCGACCTGGTAGCGGAGATTCCGGTGCGTGCGCACGTGTTCCGGTCCGCTCCCGAGGAACACATCCTGCTGCTGCTGATCCACCACATCGCCGGCGACGGCGAGTCGATGGCCCCCCTGGCACGAGACCTCGCGAATGCCTACGCGGCTCGCCTGGACGGCGAGGAGCCGGCCTGGCGGGAACTGCCGGTGCAATACGCCGACTACACGCTGTGGCAACAGGAACTGCTCGGTGCCGAGAGCGATCCCGCGAGCGTGCTCGCCACGCAGTTCTCCTACTGGCGCAAGGAACTGGCGGGTGTCCCGGAACCGCTGCAGCTGCCGACCGACCGCCCGCGGCCGTCGGTGGCGACCCACCGGGGCGACTTCGTCGAGTTCACACTCCAGCCCGAGGTCATGACCGCGGTCGAGCGGTTGGCCCAGGTCCGTGGCGCGACCGCGTCCATGGTGCTGCAGGCGGCGCTCGCGGTCCTGCTGTACCAGCTCGGCGCGGGTGAGGACATCCCGATCGGGGCGCCGATCGCGGGCCGGACCGACGACGATCTCGCGGACCTCGTGGGATTCTTCGTCAACACCTGGGTGCTCCGTGCCGACCTGTCCGGGGACCCGTCGTTCGACGAGGTGCTCGTGCGGGTCCGCGAGAAGGCGCTGGCCGCGTACGACAACCAGGACGCGCCGTTCGAACGGCTGGTGGAGCTGCTCAACCCGGTGCGCTCCACCGCGTACCACCCGCTGTTCCAGGTGATGTTCGCCTGGCAGAACATCCTCCGCGAAGACTTCCGGTTGCGCGGCCTGAGCGTCCGGCTCGAATCGGCGTCGACCCGCACGGCGAAGTTCGACCTGTTCTTCAACATGGCCGACCTCCCGGGGCTCGGCGTCGTCGGCCATCTCGAGTACGCCACCGACTTGTTCGACCGCGACACGGTCGAGAAGCTGGCCGCGCGGTTCGTCCGCGTGGTGCACCAAGTGGTGACCGAGCCGGGACTGCGGATCGGGCTCGTGGACGCGCTGGTGCCGGGCGAGCGGGAGTTGCTGCTGACCGAGCTCAACGACACGGCACGAGCCGTCCCGGATGAGACCCTGCCCGAGCTGTTCGAGCGCCAGGTCGCCGCGACGCCGGACGCGGTCGCCGTGGTCTCCGGCCCGGTGTCGCTCACCTACGGCGATCTGAACGCGCGGGTGAACCGCCTGGCGCGCGAGCTGGCCCGGCGCGGAGTGGGACCGGAGTCGCTGGTGGGCTTAGCGATGCCGCGGACGGCCGACCTGGTCGTGGCGATGCTGGGGATCCTCAAGGCGGGCGCGGGATACCTGCCGATCGATCCGCGCTATCCGAGCGCGCGGCTGGAGTTCATCCTCGCCGAAGCTCGCCCGCAGCTGATCGTCACCGATGCCGAAGCGGCGAAGGTGCTGCCGGACAACGGGATTCCCCAGCTCTTCCTCGATGGTGTCGAGGACGGTGCCGCGGAGATCTCCCGGCCGCTGCCCGGCCATGTCGCGTTCGTGATGTACACCTCCGGATCCACCGGTAACCCGAAGGGCGTGACGCTCTCGCACCGCAACGTGGTGAACGGCGTGCTGTGGCTGATTTCCGTCGTCGGAGTCGGCCCGGACACGCGGATGCTGGCCGGGACGTCGATCAACTTCGACGTCTCGGTGTTCGAGATCTTCACCACGCTCCTCACCGGCGGCTGCGTCGAGGTCGTCCGGGACGTGCTCGTGCTCGACGAGCGGGGCGGCTGGTCAGGCGGTGTGCTCAGCGGCGTGCCTTCGGTCTTCGCGGAGCTGATGGACCGGGCGCCCGACGAGATCAGGGCGCACACCGTCGTATTCGGCGGCGACGCGTTGTCCGCGTCGCTGGTGCGGCGGGTGCGGGAGGCGATCCCCGGAGTGCGGGTGGTCAATCCCTACGGGCAGACGGAAAGCTTCTACGCCACGGCTTTCCCCATGCCGGCCGACTGGGCCGGGACCGGGAGCGCACCGATCGGCCGGCCGGTCGGGAACATGCGGGCCTACGTCCTGGGCCCGGGCCTGGTCCCGGTGCCGCCCGGCGTGGTCGGCGAGCTGTACGTCGCGGGTGCCGTCGCGAGGGGCTACCACGGCCGGACCGCGCTGACTGCGGAGCGGTTCGTGGCGGACCCGTTCGGCCCGGCGGGCGACCGGATGTACCGGACCGGCGACCTGGTGCGCTGGAATGCCGATCACCAGCTCGAGTACGTCGGCCGTGGTGACTCGCAGGTGAAGGTCCGCGGCTTCCGGATCGAGCCGGGCGAAGTCGAGGCCGTCCTGCTGGCCCACCCGGCAGTCGCGCAAGCCGTCGTCGTCGCACGGACCGGTCGAGGCACCGCCAAGCACCTCGTCGGTTACGTCGTCCCCGCCGAGCGTGGCGATGACGTCGAGCGGGACCTGCGCCGGTTCGCGGCCGGCCGGCTGCCGGAGTTCATGGTGCCTTCGGTGTTCGTGCTGCTGGACCGGCTCCCGGTGGACCCCAACGGGAAGCTCGACCGGGCCGCATTGCCGGAGCCATCCTTCACCGGCGCGGTCTACCGCTCGCCACGCACGTCGGAGGAACTGGTCCTCGCCGCGGTTTACGCGGACGTACTGGGCCTGGAGCGAGTCGGGATCGACGACGACTTCTTCGCCGTGGGCGGCGACAGCATCCGCTCGATCCAGGTGGTGTCGCGGGCCCGGGTGCGGGGCGTCGAGGTTTCGCCCCGCGAGATCTTCGAGTGCCGGACGGTGGCCGAACTGGCCGTGCGAGCGGCCGGGCGACGCGCCACAGGTGCCGTCCTGGAGGAGCTCGACGGCGGTGGCACCGGCTGGCTGCCCTTACCGCCGATGGGCAAGTACCTCATCGAGCTCGGTGGCGGAATCGACCGGTTCTCGATGTCCACCGTGGTGGATCTGCCGAACGGCATCGAGCACGCGGGGCTCGTCGCGACGCTGGGTGCGGTGCTTGAGCGGCACGACGTCCTCCGGGCCCGTCTCGTGGCCGACGGGCTCGAGATCGGTCCGCCGGACGCGGTGGACGTCGCCGCGCTGATCCACCAGGTCGCCTGCGACGGTGACTGGACGAGTGAGGCCGGGCGAGCGCTGCTGGCCACAGAGCTCGACGCGGCGACGGATCGGCTGGACCCGCGCGCCGGGGTGATGGCGCAGTTCGTGTGGTTCGACGCGGGCCGGCTGCTGATCGTGCTGCACCACCTGGTGGTGGACGGCGTGTCCTGGCGCGTTCTGCTCCCGGATCTCGCGATGGCGTGGGAGCAGGTCCGGGACGGCCGGGAGCCGGTTCTGCCACCGGCCGGGACGACCGCGCGCCGCTGGGCGCACGCGCTGGCCGAGGAAGCCTCCGCGCCCGCGCGGGTCGCCGAGCTGCCTCGCTGGCTGGCCATCGTGGACGGTCCGGACCCGACCCTGGGCTCACGCCGCCTGGTTCCCGCCGTCGACGTCGCGTCCACTGTGGACCACACATGGGTGCGGCTGCCGGTCCCGGTGACCGAGTCGTTGATGACCGCGGTGCCGGCCGCGTTCCACGCTGGCGTCAACGACGGGCTCCTCGCCGGGCTGGCGTTGGCCGTGGCCGCGTGGCGGCGCGCGCGGGGCGTCGACGAGCCCTCGACGCTGGTCCGGCTCGAAGGGCACGGCCGCGAAGAGGACATCGCGCCCGGTGCGGACCTGTCCCGGACCATCGGCTGGCTCACCAGCATGTTCCCGGTGCGCCTGAACCTCGGGGACATCGACCTCGACGACGCGTTCGGCGGGGGTGGCGCCGCGGCGACCGCCGTCAAGTCGATCAAGGAACAGCTCCTCGCCGTACCCGGCAAGGGACTCGGCTACGGGCTGTTGCGGTTCCTCAACGACGAGACGGCCGCGGAGCTGGCGCCGTACCCGGACGGCCAGATCGCCTTCAACTACCTCGGCCGGTTCTCCGACGCCGACATGCCCGAACACTTGCGCGGGCTGGGCTGGACGCAGGCAGAAGACACGGCCGAACTCGCCGCGACGCCGGACGCCGACATGCCCGCGATGTCCGCCGTCGAAATCAACGCCGTCGTGACCGACACCGCTGACGGGCCGCGGCTGACGGCTCAGTTCGGTGCGCCGGTGGGTGTGCTGTCCCCGGCTGAGGTCCGGGAGCTGGCCGAGCTGTGGTGTGCCGCGCTGGAGGGCCTGGCCCGGCACGTCGCGCGGCCGGGCGCGGGTGGCTTGACGCCGTCGGACGTGCCCCTGGTTTCGGTCCGGCAGAGCGAGCTGGAGACGTGGGAGAAGCGCTATCCGAGGTTGGCCGACGTCTGGCCGCTGACCGCGTTGCAGTCAGGCTTGCTCTTCCAGTCGATGCTGGCCGACGCGGGCGCCGACGCCTACCACGTCCAGCTCGTCTACCACGTCTCCGGGGAAGTGGACCCGGTCCGGATGCGGGCTGCGGGGCAAGCCCTGCTCGACCGGTACGCCAACCTGCGCACGGCGTTCGTCGGCGACCTCTCCGGTGATTTCGTGCAGCTCGTCGTCGACGGTCTCGAACTGCCCTGGGCCGAACACGACCTGCGTGCTCTCGGCGCGGCAGAGCGTGCGGCCGAGTTCGAGCGGCTGCTGGACGAGGACCGGGCGAGCCGGTTCGACCCGGCCACGCCGCCGCTGCTGCGGCTGGCTCTGGTGCGGACCGGTCCCGAGCGCGCCGAGCTGGTGTTCACCGCGCACCACGCGCTCTTCGACGGCTGGTCGCTGCCCTTGCTGATCCACGACCTGGTGCGGTTCTACACGTCCGGCGTGTCCGCGCCGCCGCCGGCGCCGGGCTATCGGCGGTTCCTGGAGTGGCTGTCCGCACAGGACAAGGCGGCCGCCGCGAAGGCGTGGACCGCCGAACTCGAAGGCGTGGACCAGCCCACTCTGCTCGCCGGCGCCGCCGAGGGCCGAGGGAGCCTCGGCACCCTCGAAGTTCCGTTGACCGCGGAGGTCGCCGGCGAACTCTCCCGGCGCGCCGCTGACCTCGGCGTCACCCTGAACACCTTGGTCCAGGGCACGTGGGCACTCGTGCTGGGCGGGCTCACGGGCCGGACGGACGTCGTGTTCGGCACCACGGTGTCCGGCCGCCCACCCGCCGTGCCCGGGGTCGATTCGATGGTCGGGATGTTCATCAACACCCTGCCGGTGCGGGTGCGGTACATCCCGTGGGACACCTTCCACCAGGTGTTCACCACGTTGCAGGCCCGTCAGGCCGCGCTCCTGGACCACCACCACCACGGGCTGGCCGAGATCCAGCGCGCGACGGGGCTGCACGCACTTTTCGACACCGTCGTCGTCTTCGAGTCCTACCCGGCAGACGTTGCCGAAGACGTCGAGACCGAAATCGCGATCACCGGAGTCGACTCGGCGAACGGCACCCACTACCCGTTCGGTGTGGTGGCCACGGCCGACCCGCACCTGCGCCTCGTCGTGCAGTTCCAGGATGACCTGTTCGAGCCGGCGACGGCGGAGGCGATCGCCGCGCGGTTCTCCCGGCTGCTGCAGCAGGTGGCCACGGACCCGGACGTGCCGGTCGGGCTGGTGGACGCCGCGGATCCGGTGGAGCGAAACCGGCTGCTCACCGAGCTCGGCGACGCCGCGGATCCGGCGGTGGAGGGTACCGTCGCCGAACTGTTCGAGCGTCAGGCCGCCCGCACGCCGGACGCGGTCGCGGTCGTCTTCGAAGGCGACGAGCTGACCTATCACGAGCTGGACGCACGCTCGAACCACCTGGCGCGCGAGCTGAGACGACGCGGTGTAGGCCCGGAGACGGTGGTGACCGTGTCCTTGCGGCGTACGCCGGAGCTGGTGACCGCATTGCTGGCCGTCGCGAAGGCGGGTGGCGCCTACCTGCCGGTCGACTACGGCTACCCCGCCGAGCGGATCGCCTTCATGGTGGCGGATTCCGGTTCAGGTCTGGCCATCGTGGACGGCACGTCCGTGGAAGCGCTCGGAGAACTCCCGATTCCCGTGGTGCGCATGGACCGGCCGGTCGCCGATTTCGATGACGGCTCGTTCGAATGCCCTGCCGTGCTCGACAACACCGCCTACGTCATCTACACATCCGGTTCCACCGGACGGCCCAAAGGTGTCGCGGTCACCCACCGCGGAATCGCCGGGCTGGCCGCGGCACACGTGGCGCGTCTTCAGGTGAAGCCGGGCAGCCGGATGCTGCAGCTGGCCTCGCCCAGTTTCGACGTCTCGCTCTGCGAGCTGTTCACGGCGCTGTTCTCCGGTGCGATCGTCGTGCTGGCCGGCCCGGACGAGCTGGCGGCCGGCCGACCACTGGCCGATACCATCGAGGCGCACCAGGTCACCCACGCGATGATCCCGCCCGCAATGCTGGCCGTTCTTCCCGGAGGCTCGCTGTCCACAGTGGAGTCACTGGTGGTCGGTGGGGAAGTGACCCCGCCCGAGCTGGTGGCCGCCTGGTCGCCGGGCAGGCGGATGGTGAACATCTACGGACCGACCGAGACCACCGCGTGCGCCACCATGAGCGCGCCCCTTGCCGCTGACGGCAGGGTGCCGCCGATCGGGCGGCCGATACCCGACACCCAAGGATACGTGCTGGACGCCGCATTGCGGCCGGTGCCGGAGGGCGTGCCGGGCGAGCTGTACATCGCGGGTTCCGGCGTGGCACGCGGCTACGTCGGGCGGCCAGGGCTGACGGCCGGGCGGTTCGTGCCCTGTCCGTTCGGCAAGCCGGGTGAGCGGATGTACCGCACCGGAGACGTCGTGACCTGGGCGCCGGACGGTGAGCTGATCTTCCACGGCCGAGCGGACGACCAGGTGAAGATCCGCGGATTCCGGATCGAGCTCGGGGAAATCGAGGCGGCGCTGCTGGCGCACCCCCGGGTCGCCCGGGCCGTTGTCGTGGTCGACGACCGGACGGGGGATCGGCGGCTGGCCGGCTACGCGGTCCCGGACGGCGACCCCGACCGGGATCTCGTCACCGAACTCCAAACGCACCTGCGGGAGCGGTTGCCGGGGTACATGGTGCCGTCGGCGCTGACACTCCTCGACGAGATCCCGCTGACCCCGAGCGCCAAGCTCGACCGGCGTGCGCTTCCCGCACCGGACTACGCCCCGGCGTCGGCCTCTCGAGCGCCGCGGACCACCCGGGAAGAGATCCTTTGCGGTCTGTTCGCCGAGGTCCTCGGGTTGCCGCGGGTCGGCATCGACGACAACTTCTTCGTTCTCGGCGGGCATTCTCTCCTCGTCACCAAGCTGATTACCCGCATCCGGGTCGTGCTCGGCGTCGACTTGCCGATCCGGCTCGTCTTCCAGGCGCCCACCGTGGCGGAACTGGCCGCGCGACTGGACGAGGATTGCGGGACGACGCTTTCGGCCGACCCGCTCGCACCCGTGCTGCCGATCAAGACCGATGGTGACGCCGAGCCTTTGTGGTGGATCCATCCCGGTGGTGGTCTGTGCTGGGTCTATCTGGGATTCGCCGGACAGCTGCCGGAAGACCGCCCGGTCTACGGGATTCAGGCGAAGGGCTTCGACAGTGTCACACAGCGGCCGGATTCGATCGAGGCGATGGTCGCGGACTACGTCGCGGAAGTCGTGAAGGTCCAGCCCGAAGGACCGTACCACCTGATGGGCCTGTCCATCGGCGGCACGCTCGCCCAGGCGATGGCGGCGGAGCTGCGGCGGCAAGGCCGTGAAGTGGGGCTGCTGGCCTTGCTGGACAGCGTTCCGGGCGGCTACTTGGCGAACCACGCGCCGCCGACACCGGCCGAAATCCGAGAATACTTCCACGAGCACCTCGCCGGTGTCGCCGGTGATGCGGACTACGAGTCATTCCTGGACAACGCCGTCTCGGTCATCGTCAATCACACGAATTTGATTCCGGAATTCACGTCGCCGACCTATGATGGCGATGCGCTCTACTTCGCCGCGGTGCCCAACGAGGACGTCGACCAAGACGGACTGTGGCGCCCGCACATTCTCGGCGCCATCGAGCGATACGACATCGTGAGCGCTCACGAGGACATGTACCTGCCCGGTCCGGCGGCCGAAATCTGCCGGATCATCAGCCACAGGCTCGCCGCAGACCGAGGAGGCCGCGATCACTAGCAGTGTCATGTCCGCCCGGCCGTCGCAAAGGGGATAACTGTCGTGGACAAGCGTGAACTCCAGACCTATGACGTCGTGGGAATCGGGTTCGGGCCCTCCAACCTCTCGCTCGCCATCGCGCTGGAGGAAAGCCCGGAGCCGGTCTCGGCGGCGTTCTTCGAACGGCAGGCGTCGCTGTCCTGGCACCGGGCGATGCTCGTCCCGACGGCGAAGATGCAGGTCTCCTTCCTCAAGGACCTGGTCACCTTCCGCAACCCGGTGTCGCGGTTCAGCTTCGTGTCCTACCTGCACGAGGTCGGGCGGCTGCCGCGGTTCGTCAACAATTCCGACTTCTTCCCGACGCGCCGTGAGTTCCACGACTACCTCGAATGGGCCGAATCAAAGCTCACCCGGCGGGTGAACTACGGCTCCGAGGTGACGGGAATGCGCTTGCTCCGTTCCGGACCGGAAGACCACGTGGAGCTCGAAATCCGCGATCCGGGCGGCCCGCGGCTGGTCACCGCGCGGAACGTGGTGATCTCGACGGGTCTCGTGCCCCGGATGCCGGCCGGCATCGAGCGGGACGGCTTCACCTGGCACAGCTCGGAGTTCCTCCACCGCTTCCGCGCGTTCGACCGCCGGAAGCTGAGGCGGGTCGCCGTCGTCGGGGCCGGGCAGAGCGCCGCCGAAATCGTCCGCTTCCTCTACGACGCGCTGCCGGAAGCGAGCATCTCCGCGATCATGCCGTCGTACGGCTATTCCATCGCCGACAACACCCCGTTCGCGAACCAGGTCTTCGACCCCGCCGCGGTCGACGACTTCTACCAGGGGTCGAGCCGGTCGAAGGACGCGATCTGGCACTACCACCGGAACACGAACTACTCGGTCGTCGACGACGAGGTGATCCGGGGGCTTTACCAGCGCGCTTACGACGACGAGGTGAGCAAGTGCGAACGGCTCAGCTTCGTCAACCTCGCGCGGGTGGTCGACGTCAAGCGCGTCGACGACGACACCCGGGTCACCGTGCACTCGCTGGCCACCGAGACGTCCTGCGACCTGGACGTCGACGTGCTGGTCTGCGCCACCGGCTACGACCCGATGGAGCCGGCGGACGTGCTGGGTGAGCTCGCCGAATACGTCGTTCACGACGGCGACGGCCGATACCGCGTGGAGCGTGACTACCGGCTCGTCACGCCGGATCTGGACTGCGGGATCTACCTGCAGGGCGGCATCGAGCACACGCACGGGCTGACTTCCTCGCTGCTGTCGAACATCGCGGTCCGAAGCGGGGAGATCGCGAGCTCGATCCTCGCCCGCCGAGTCCCTGTCCCAGGAAATGGAGTGCACGTATGAGCACCAACCCGTTCGACGACGAGAACGGCCGGTTCTACATCCTCGTCAACGACGAGGACCAGCATTCGCTCTGGCCGTCCTTCGCCGCCGTCCCCGACGGCTGGAAGATCGTGTTCGGCGAGGAGAGCAGGGCGGAATGCCTGAAGTACGTCGAGGAGAACTGGACCGACATCCGGCCGAAGAGCCTGCGCGAGGCGATGGCCGCCGACGCCCGGGTCGCGGCGCGATGAGCAGAGAAGGAGGCCTCCGATGACCACGGTCGTCGATCGGTGGGACATCCACCCGGTGCACGCCTGGCTGCGGGGTGTCCGGCCGGAGAAGCCGGTGGGGTTCGACGAGCAGATGGGCCTGTGGGGAGTCTACGGTTACCCCGAAGCACTCGAAATGCTCAACGATCCCAAGACGTTCTCCTCGCGGACCGCGCATCTGGCGCCAATCACCTACGACGAGTCGCTGAGCGAAGGTGACATGTCGCAGATGGATCCACCGGAGCACACCAAGTACCGCAAGCTGCTGAGTCACGGGTTCACCCCGAAGGTGGTGGCCGACCTCGAGCCGCGGATCGCGGAGATCACCGGGGAGCTGCTCGACGGGATCACCGGCAAGGACCGGTTCGACCTGGTGGCCGAGCTGGCCTACCCCCTGCCGGTCATCGTCATCGCCGAACTGCTGGGTGTGCCGAGCAGCGATCGGCACCTGTTCAAGCAGTGGGCCTTCAACATCATCGAAGAGCTGAACGGGATGGCGTACCTCAGCGGCGGCGAGGAGGCGCAGGCGAGCGTCGACGCGGCCAACGACAGCGTGAAGCCGATGCTGGACTACCTGCTCGAGCACGTTCTCGAGCGGCGTCGGCGCCCGCGCGAAGACCTCCTCACCCAGCTGTCCGCCGCGGAGGTCGACGGCCAGCGGCTGACCGACAACGAGATCGTGAACATCGCCAACATCCTCCTGGTCACCGGGCACATCACCACCACCATGCTGCTGGGCAACACGATGCTCTGCCTGGACTCCTACCCCGACCAGGCGAGGCGCGTGCGCGAGGACCGGTCGCTCGTGCCGACCGCGATCGAGGAGTCCCTGCGCCTGCTCACGCCGTCCGCCGCCATGTCCCGGTCGACGACGCGCGACGTCGAGGTCGGCGGAGTCACCATCCCGAAGGACAAGATGATCCTGATCTGGTTGGGCGCGGCCAACCGGGACCCGCACCAGTTCATCGCGCCCGCGGAGTTCGACCCGGCTCGCGATCCCAACCCGCACCTGGGGTTCGGCCGCGGTGTCCACTTCTGCATCGGCGCGCCGCTGGCCCGGCTGGAGGGCCGGATCGCGCTCAACGGCCTGTTCGATCGCTTTGCCGAGCTGCGCACGGATCCGGAGGACGCGCCGGCTTTCTTCCCGTCGCCGGACATGATCGGTGTCCGCGCGCTGCCCCTCCGGGCGAGGTGACGCCCGTGGAAAGCCAGTGCAACAACGCGTCGGGCCTGCTGGCCATGACCCGGAAGGGACGAGCCGTGACGAACCTTGCCGACCGGTGGGGGATTCATCCCGAGCACTTCTGGCTGCGCGGCCAGTGGCCGGAGCGGACCGTCGCGTTCGACGAAAAGACCGGGATGTGGAACGTCTACGGCTACCCGGAGGCCTTGGCGGTCATCGGCGACCCGGCGACGTTCTCCAACGACACCGCGCGCCTGTTCCCGGTCCCGGTCGACGGGCCGATTTCCGACGGCGACCTCCTGCAGATGGACCCACCGGAGCACCGGCGGCAGCGACTGCTGGTCAACCACGCGTTCACCCCGAAGATCGTGTCCGACCTGGAGCCGCGGATCAGCAAGCTGACTCACGAGCTGCTGGACAAGGTGGCGGGCCGGGACCGGTTCGACCTGATGGAGACCCTGGTCTACCCGCTTCCCGCGGTGGTGGTGGCCGATCTGCTGGGCGTGCCGGCCGCCGACACGCACCTGTTCGAGACGTGGATGCGCAAGATGTCCGAGAGCGCGACGGCCGACATCTCCCTCGGCGACGTGTCCGAGGACCAGGAACGCGCGTTCAAGGTCACCATGGAGCAGACCGAGCAGATGCTCGACTACCTGCGAGTGGTGACCGCCGAATGCCGGAAGTCGCCTCGGGAAGATCTGCTGAGCCAGCTCGTGCAGGCGGAGGTCGAAGGGGCACGGCTGTCCGACGACCAGGTGGTCAACTTCGCGAAGATGCTGCTCATCGCGGGCTACCTCACGACCACCATGCTGCTCGGCAACACGGTGCTGTGCCTGGACGGCTTTCCCGAGGTGGACGCCCGGGTACGCGCGGACCGGTCGCTGATGCCGACGCTGGTCGAGGAGTCGATGCGGTACCTCAGCCCGATCGCGGCGACCTACCGGGCCACGACGTCCGAGGTCGAGATCGCCGGGGTCACCATTCCCAAGGACCAGCTGGTGCTCGTGTGGCTCGCGGCGGCGAACCGGGACGAGCGGCAGTTCGCGCGTCCGCAGGTTTTCGACCCGGCTCGGGACCCCAATCCCCAGCTGGGGTTCAGCCGCGGCACCCATTTCTGCCTCGGTGCGCCGCTGGCCCGGATGGAGGGACAGGTGGTGCTGAACATCCTGCTCGACCGGTTCCCGGTGCTGAAGGTGGATCCCGACATCCCGCCGACGTTCTACCCCGCGCCGGACACCACGGGCGTCAGCACGCTTTCGGTCCGCACCGGATGACGAACCCGAGGAGGATTCAGATGACCACGTTCGCCGATCGGTGGACCATCCACGAGGAGCACTTCTGGCTGCGCGGCCGCCGGCCGGAGCAGCCGGTCCGGTTCGACGAGAAACTGGGCATGTGGCACGTCTACGGCTACCCCGAGGCGTTGGCGGTGCTCAGCGACCCGGAGACCTTCTCGACGAAGTCGGCGCAGCTGCTGCCGTTCGAGATCGACGAGTCGGTCAACGAGGGCAACCTGCTGGAGATGCAGGGCCTCGAGCACCGGAAGCTGCGCAAGGTCGTCAGCCAGGCCTTCACCCCGAAGATGGTGGCCGAGCTGGAGCCGCGGATCGCCGAGATCACGCACGAGCTGCTGGACGCGGTGGCCGGGCAGTCGCGGATCGAACTCGTGGCCGACCTGTCCTATCCGCTGCCGATGATGATCGTCGGCGAACTGCTCGGACTGCCCGCCGACGAGCGCCCGCTGCTCAAGCGGTGGATGGACAAGATGTCGGAAAGCGTCACCGGGGAGCTTTCGCTGGTCGAGGGAGACGGCGACCAGGAGCGCACGTTCCGGGTCATGATGGAACAGACCAAGCTGATGGTGGACTACGTTCGCGGGCACGTCGCCGAGCGTCGGCGGAACCCGCGGCAGGATCTGTTGTCGCAGCTCGTGCTCGCCGAAGTCGACGGCGAGCGCCTGAGCGACAACACGATCGCGTCCTTCGCGAAGATGCTCCTCATCGCCGGCCACCTCACCACCACCATGCTGCTCGGGAACACGGTGCTGTGCCTGGACTCCGACCCGGCGCTCGACGCGCGGGTGCGCGGCGACCGATCGCTGATGCCGACCGTGGTCGACGAGTCGATGCGCTTCCTGCCCCCGGTCGCGTCCACGTACCGGGCCACCACCAAGGAGGTGGAGCTCGGGGGAGAGCGGATCCCGGAGCACCAGATGGTCCAGGTGTGGTTTGCCGCGGCCAACCGGGACGAACGACAGTTCCCGCACCCGGACGTGTTCGATCCGGCTCGGGATCCGAATCCCCACCTCGGCTTCGGCCGCAGCGTCCACTTCTGCCTCGGCGCCCCGCTCGCGCGGCTGGAAGGCCGGGTCGCGCTGAACATCCTGCTGGACCGGTTCCCGGTGCTGAGGGTGGACCCGGACGCCCCGCCGACCTTCTTCCCGGCGCCGGACACGACCGGCGTCAGCGTCCTGCCGCTTCGCACCGTGTGACACGCAGGAGAACCGGCCGGTTGCCGCGGATCGCCCTCCCGAGGACCAGGAAGAGGCACGCATGACCCCACTCTTGTTCGTCTTCCGGCTGACCGGCGTGCTGGATCCGGCCGCGCTGGTGGCGGCTGTCCGCGATGTCGTGTCCCGCCGGTTCGAGCCGCAGGTACCGCTCGACGTTCCCTTCATGACGGTGGCCCCGGACGCGCTCGCCGTCGCCGTGCGAAGGATCGCCGCTGAGCGGTCTCGAAGCGGGGTGCGCGCCAGTGTGCTGGGGAGCGCGGCGGACGAGCACCGGCTGGTGTTGGTCGTTCCGCACGCTGTCGGGGATGTCGGCGCGGCCGAGCCCCTGGCCAGGGATTTGGCCACGACCTACACCGAACGGAGGCAGGGTCGGGTTCCCCAGTGGACGGATGACCGGGCGGAAGGCGTGGCGGAGCGTCTCGCGTACTGGCACCGCGAACTGGCCGGAGTGCCCACGCCGTTGCCGCTCCCGCTCGACCATCCCCGGCCGTCGGCCGCGAGTCACCGCGGCGACGTCGTCGGCTTCTCGTTCGATGCCGGGCTGCTCGCCGGTCTCGAGCGGTGTGCGAGACGGCGGGATGTGCCGGTGTCGCTGGTGGCGCAAACGGCCCTGGCGGTGTTGGTGCACCAGCTGGGCGCGGGTGACGACGTCCCGATCGGCGCGGTCGGCCGGTCCGGCGGCGGTACCTGGGTGCTGCGGGTGGACCTGTCGGAGGGCCCGTCGTTCGATGAGGTGCTCGTGCGGGTGCGTGCCAAATCGCTGGCGGCTGATGGCCGGCTGGAAGTTCCCTTCGACCGGCTCGTGGAATCCTTGGGTCTGACGGGTTCCAGTGCGTATCACCCGTTCTTCCAGGTGATGTTCACCTGGCGCGACGGCACCCGGCACGATCTGCACGTCCCGGGGCTGGCGCTGGCTGTCGAGCAGGTGCCGGCCGGGCTCGCGCCGTGCGACCTTTCGGTCACCCTGACCCGGACCGGTGCCGGCGTGCGCGGCGAGTTCGAATACGCGGTCGACCTCTTCGAACGGGACACCGTGGCCGCGATGACAACCCGGTACCTGCGCGTACTGCGCCAGGTCACCGCGGACCCGCGGATCCGAGTGGACACCATCGGCGTCCTGGAACCGGCCGAGCGGGGATGGCTGCGGGACCTGAACGCCACCACCACGCCGAAGCCGTCCCTCACGATCACGGAACTAGTGGAACGGCAGGTCACGGCGACGCCGGACGCGCTGGCGGTGGTGTGCGGCGACGTGTCGCTTACCTACGCGGAGCTCGATGCGCGGGCGAACCGCCTGGCGCGGGCGCTGGTGCGGGCCGGTGCCGGGCCGGAGTCCGTGGTGGGCCTGGCGCTGCCGCGCTCGGTGGAGCTCGTGGTGGCGATGCTGGGGGTGCTGAAGTCGGGCGCCGGCTACCTGCCCGTCGATCCCCGGTACCCGAGCGACCGGCTGGGGTTCGTGCTGGCCGACGCGAGTCCCCTGGCCGTGCTGACGGATCGCGTTACCGCGCCGTCGCTCCCGCTTGGCGGGGTCCGGCTCCTGATGATCGATGACCTCCCCGCGGGTCCCGTCGGCGACTTGCCCCGGCCACGGCCGGACAATCTCGCGTACCTGATGTACACCTCCGGCTCCGCGGGCGCGCCGAAGGGGGTGGTGATCACGCATGAGGGCGTGGTCAACGGCGTGACCGAGCTGGCGGGCGTCATGGGCGTCCGGAGTGATTCGCGGGTGCTCGCCACGACGTCGGTCAATTTCGACGTATCGGTCTTCGAAGTGTTCACCGCACTGAGCCGGGGCGCGGCGGTCGAGCTACTGCGCGACGTCCTCGTGCTGGGGGAGCGGGGCGGCACGCGTGGCACGGTGCTGCACACGGTCCCGTCGGTCTTCGCCGAGATGCTGGACCAGATGGCGGGCAAGGTCGAGGTGGACACCGTCGCGTTCGCCGGCGAAGGACTGCCCGGGCCGCTGGTCGGGCAGGTGCGCAAGGCGTTGCCCGGGGCGCGGGTGGTCAATGCCTACGGCCAGACCGAAAGCTTCTACGCCACGACGTTCGCAGTGCCGAGCGACTGGGACGGCGCGGGCGGGGTGCCGATCGGCGCGCCCATCGGCAACATGCGGACGTACGTCCTCGGGTCCGGGCTGGCCCCGGTGCCGCCGGGCGTGGTCGGGGAGTTGTACGTCGCGGGTGCCGTGGGGCGCGGCTATCACGAGCGCCCGGTCCTGACCTCCGAGCGGTTCGTAGCCGATCCCTTCGGCGCGCCGGGCGATCGCATGTACCGCACCGGCGATCTGACCCGCTGGACGCGCGACACCGGGCTCGAGTGCGTCGGACGGAGCGACTTCCAGCTGAAGGTGCGCGGGTTCCGCATCGAGCCCGCCGAGGTCGAGGCCGCCCTGCGCGCTCATCCGGCCGTGGCCCAAGCCGTGGTGACCTCGCGGCCGGGCCCGGGCGGAGGCCCGCGTCTCGTCGGCTACCTCGTTCCCGTGGCCGATGCCGCTCTCGAGCCTCGCGAAGTCCGCCGCTTCGTTTCGGCCCGGCTGCCCGAGTTCATGGTTCCCGCCGCCTTCGTCATCCTGGAAAGGCTCCCGTTGACGCCCAACGGAAAACTCGATCGTTCAGCGCTCCCGGATCCGCGTCGCCGAGCGTGACTTCACGCGTCGGCCAGGACGGTGCCCAGGATGACCCGGGCTACGCCGGCCGGGTTGGAAGCGGACAGCAGGTGGTCTCCCGGGAGACGGGTCACGGTGCAGTTGCGGGTCGTGTGGGCCGCCCAGGACCCCAGCCTGGTCAAGGTGGTGTCGTCCCGACCGCCGAGGACGACGACGCGGCAGGCGACGACCGTCTCCCGCAGCGCGCCGATGAGCGACCACGACAGCGACAGGTCGTCGCGCAGCAACGGAAAAGCGCTTTCGGCCAGTGCACGATCGGTCAGCAGCTCGGCCGGGATTTCACCGCCGAGTGCCGCCAGCCCGGCGATCGCCTCTTCGATCGAGGACGCCGGTTCGCCGCCGGACGCGCGACGGGCGCAGGGCGGGGAGTTGGAAGCGGCCAGGAGAACCGGCGGCGGATCCTGATCGAGCCCGGCGGCGACTGCCAAGCCAAGGTAGGCGCCAAGGCTCTCGCCGTAGATGGCGTCCACCCGACCGCCGAGACGGGCCGTGAGGTCCTTCGCGGCCGGGCCGGCCTGGGTGATGGTGGGCTCGCTGTACCGGCGTCCCCGGCCGGGCAGCTCGACGGCCCGGATCTCGAGCCGGTCGTCGACCAGACGGCGAAGCCGCCGGAAGTAGCCGGCGC
Organism: Amycolatopsis sp. MEPSY49; assembly: GCF_051337345.1. Classification (NCBI taxonomy): domain Bacteria; kingdom Bacillati; phylum Actinomycetota; class Actinomycetes; order Pseudonocardiales; family Pseudonocardiaceae; genus Amycolatopsis; species Amycolatopsis sp. MEPSY49. The sequence continues at coordinate 456,567 of NZ_JBDLYJ010000003.1, forward strand.
CGCAGCAGGCCGGGGGGACGAACGCCACCACCGGCCTGCCGCCGTACCCGGAGGTCACAGCGTCGCGAACGGAGTGCCCCGAAGCGTCTCGGTGGCGATCTTGTTGTGGCCGTATTCGTCGCGTCCGCCGACGAGGACCGCGCCCCACCGATCGAGCGGGATGCTGCCCCCGTACTCGTCGATGCGATCGGTGTCCGGGTAGATACGCACCTTGGTCGGCACGTAGCGGGTGGCGAAGCCCATCCGGTAGTCCTTGCCGGAGCTGCGGTTCGGCAGCGAGGCGTGCATCAGGGTCGACCAGAAGATCACGCATTGGCCCTTGTTCATGACGAGCGAGAACGCGTCCTCTTCGTTGGGCCGCCAGTCCGGGTCGACCTGCAGCTGGCGGTAGTCGTAGCCGAAGAAGCCGCGGGGCACGCCGTTCTTGACCTCGGTGTTGATGCGCTCCGCGCGGTAATCCATCTGCTTGGTTTCGTCGTAGTTCATCTTGTTGTGCGTGCCCGGGATGATCTGCAAGCAGCCGTTCTCGAGCGTGGAGTCGGTGAACGCGGTCCACACCGTGAGCGTGCCCGCGCCGAAGTCGTCCTCGGACTCGCCCGGCCACAGCAGCTGCGGCTTGCCGCTGGCGTTCGCGAAGGTGTCCGCCTGGTGCCAGTCCGTCCCCTCGTCCCCGGGGTACTTCGGGAAGAACTCGGACCGCCAGCACAGCAGGTCCGGGCCGAGGATCGAGGCCACCCGATCGACGATCTTCCGGTTCCGGACGTGCCGGGCGAGCAGGTCGACGTCGAGGTGACGGTCGTAGTTCACGATGTTCGGCGCACCGGAGACCGCCACGGCTTCCGGATAGGCCGCGTGCGAGCGGTCCAGCGATTCGCGTTGCACCGTCTTCCAGATCCGGTCCATCTCGTCGGGGGTGTAGATGGTGAGCGGCCCGACGTAGCCGTTGTTCCGGAAGAATTCGAGCTCGTCGGCCGAGAGGGCGAACTCGGCGCGTTCCGCGCTGGTGGTCATGGTGGCTCCTTAGGTGCTGGTCGGCTCCGGGGTGGGCTGCATCTCGGCCACCGCGGTGCTGAGCGGTTCCGCGTAGGTGATCTTGGGGTCGAGGACGACGCCGAACGAGTCACGGAGAAAGATGTTCAACTTCGAGAAAGTCAGCGAATGGCCGCCGATGTCGAGGAAGTTCTCGGCCGCGGTGATCTCCGGGTCGTCCAGTTCGGATCGTAGCCACTCGACCGCGGCTGCCTCGACCTGTTCCGGAGCGATGGGCTGGGATGTCCTTTCATTTGTCGCTGGAGACGACATCTGGAGTGACCTCCTGGTGATTCCTGGAATGACGAAACAGTTCTGTTCCGCGCTGGAAAACGTGCCTGCGAACCGGTGCCCGGCTTCGGCGATGTCCTGGCGACGGGACAACAGCCGGGCGCCGGGTCAGGCGGTCAGCACCGGCAGGCTGTGCAGGCCGACGAAGTCGGGCGCACCGTAGAACTTGGGCGGGTTGTCCGGATCGGTGCGCAGCACCGGGAAGCGGTCGAGCAGGATGTCGAACACGATCCGGCCTTCCATCCGGGCCATGTGCGCGCCGAGGCAGTAGTGGATGCCCCGCCCGAATCCGAGGTGGGGATTGGGATCCCGGGCCGGATCGAACACCTCCGGGTGGGTGAACTGGCGCTTGTCCCGGTTCGCGCACGCGAACCACACCTGGAGCATCTGGTCCTTCGGCACGCGGGTGCCGCCGATGGTGACTTCCGTGGTGCTGGCGCGGTACGTCGCCGCGGCAGGGGTGAGGAAGCGCAGCGACTCGTCGATGGCGGACGGCACGAGCGCGCGGTTCTCCCGCACGCGGGCCGCCTGCTCCGGGAATTCGTCGAACAGCAGCGCGGTGTTGCCGATCAGCACGGTGCTCGTGAGGTGGCCGGCGCCGAGCATGATGATCGCGAAGTTCAACGCTTCGGTGTCGTCCAGCCCGGTCCCGTCGAGTTTTCGCAGGCGGATGAGCAGGCTCAGCAGATCATCGCGGGGCCGCGCCCGGCGTTCGACGATGTGCTCGGTGAGCCGGTCCCGCAGCGGCTGCAGGTGCGCCAGCTGCGCCTCCAGGTAGCTCTCCTGGTCCTCGCCCTGCTCCAATGTGGACAACTGAACCGGGCTGTCGATCGACTTCTGGACCAGCTTGAACAGCTCACGGTCGTCGGTCGGGATGCCCAGCAGCTCGCAGAACAGCGTGCCCGACAGCGGATCGGCGAAGTCCGTCACCAGGTCGATCGCTTCGCGTCCGGCCAGCTCGTCGATCAGTTCGTGGGCGAGCTTGGTGATCCGCGACTCGAGATCCGCCACGGCTTTCGGGCTGAACACGTGCCCGACCTGTTTGCGCAGGTTGCCGTGTTCCGGTTCGGCCATCTGCAACAGGTCGCCTGCCGCGTATTCCGCCTTGTCGTCGGCGTCGGGCAGCAGGTACGACGAGTCGGACGCGAACGTCACTGGGTCGCCGAGGATCTCCACTGCCTCGGGATAGCCGTAGACGTGCCACACACCCAGTTTTTCGTCGTGCCTGACGATCTGTTCCGGTTGCTTGCCCCGCAGCCAGAAGTGTTCCGGATTAAGACCCCAGCGGTCGGCGAAATCGGTCATCGGATTTCCTTCGGAGAGTGCGTCTGCGGTCAAAGGCGAACCTGGACGAATGCAGGTTCTTCCCGAGAGTGGACAATGGTCGCCCTGGACCGCACGCTACCACCGCGAGGTTGTCGCGAACCATTCTCTTGCCTGCGAAGGCGTTTGCGCGCTCGCGAATGGACAGAAGTCAGGCGGACGGTGTGACGTGGGCGGGTGAATAGATCGCTGCGCGGTGGGCCGCGTTGAACTTCGTCAAGACCGCACCGAGCTCGCGCGCCGCCGCGACGACGACCGCGGGATCCGGTTCCCCGGGCGGCTCGAAAGCCGTGCGGATCGTGTGGGCCAGCGCGTCGGCTTTGGCTTGGACGTCGATGCCCGCGTACTCGTCGGTGAAGTTCTGGTGGACGTAGTACCCGAGAGCGGCGGCGTTCGTCGCGAAGCGCACGTTCGGGATGTCGGCGCGGAGGAGGCCATGGCGGATCAGGATGCCGAAGATCTCTTCGGCGGCGAGCGCGTCTTCTCCGCCGGTCGGCGAGGTGCGGGCGTGCGTGCCCAGCAGCTCCGCGTCCCTGGTCAGGATCGCGGCCATCAGGGGCCGGCGGACGGTCGCGAGGAACGACGTCCGGAGGTGCCGGTGCGGCAGTACCTCGTGGGGATCTTCAGCCAGCCGCGCGACGAGCTCGTCGACCAGCTCGACGGTCTCGCGCTGCAGCAGCGCCTGGAACAGCCGTTCCTTGGTCCGCCAGTGCAGGTAGACGGTGCCTTTGCCGATGCCGGCCGCGCGCGCGATGTCTTCGATGGCCACCTTGCGGTACCCCATGCGCACCAGCAGCTCGCCAGCGGCGTCGAGGATCCGGTCGGCCCGTTCCCGGTTCGCGTGCTCGGCCATTCGCCGGGCCCGTCAGAGCCCGGCGGTGTTCGGCAGTTCCAGCTCGACGTTCCGGCTCAGCAGCCGGGCCTCCAGCCCGTCAAGGATGGCGTTGAGGCCGAATTCGAAGCTCTGGTCCGCGGGCCCGGCGGAGTCGGAGTCGTCCCATTCCTCCATCCGGGCGCGCAACCGGGGGAACTGCATCGCGATCTTGGTGATCCGCTCCATCGTGTTCTGCAGTTCCTCCTCCTCGTTGTTGCCGCTACGGCGCAGTCGGCGGTTCCAGGCGAGTTCGGCGGCCTCGCCGAGCGCCCGGCCGAGGACGAACACGAACACGGTGTTCATCGCCCAGTCGGCGTCGAGCCTGCTGAACCCGGCCTTTTCGTAGACCCCGAGGCAGTGGTCGTCGTGCCGGGCCTTGCCGGGGCCGTAGATGAGGTGGGTACCCATCGCCGGTACGAGCCACAGGTGCCGGCTGACCATGTCGCGCGCACCGACAGCCATCGTGGTGGCGGCCTCCCGCCAGCCGACCGTGCTGAGGTCGGGCAGCTCGATCTCGGCCCAGACCGCGTCCCCGGCGAGCACGACCAAGTTGTCCTTGTTCTTGACGTGCCAGTACACAGCCGTCGCCGCGGAGCCGAGGCGACGGCCCAGGCTGCGCATGTTCAAGCGCTCGAGACCTTCGTCGTCCAGGAGCTCGATAGCGGCACGGACGATTTGGTCCCTGGTCAGCGTGTCGCGGGGCATGCGCCCAGGATAAGCCATCACTTGCACAGCGTCCGAGTGGCGACTTGCACATCGTTCGAGTGCTACTTGCACATTGTTCGAGTAGTGCCCTACACTCCGAACTTGAACGATGTGCAAGTTCCGGGGAGAGCGCAAATCATGACGATCACCAAGACGTACGCGGCCATCTCGGCCAGAGGGTTGCGCAAGTCGTACGGGGACCAAGTGGTGCTCGACGGCATCGATCTGAGCATCCAGGAGGGGACGATCTTCTCCCTGCTCGGGCCGAACGGTGCGGGCAAGACCACCGTCGTGAAGATCCTCTCGACGCTCATCACCGCCGACGCCGGCGAGCTGAGCGTCGCCGGCTACGACCTCGCCACGGATCCCGACGCGGTGCGCGCCGCGATCGGCGTCACCGGCCAGTTCTCGGCCGTCGACCCGTTCCTGAATGGTGAGGAGAACCTGCTCCTCATGGCCGACCTGTGGCACCTCGACCGGCGGAAGCGCAAGCCGCGCGTCGCCGGCCTGCTCGAGCAGTTCGACCTCGGGGAGGCGGCCCGGAAACCGGCCATCACCTATTCCGGCGGCATGCGACGCCGCCTCGACCTGGCGATGACCCTGGTCGGCTCGCCGCGGATCATCTTCCTCGACGAGCCCACGACCGGCCTGGACCCACGCAGCCGGCGCACGATGTGGCAGATCATCCGGGACCTCGTCGCCGACGGCGTCACGGTCTTCCTCACCACGCAGTACCTGGAGGAAGCCGACGAACTCGCTGACCGGATCGCCGTCCTCGACCACGGCAGGCTGGTCGCCGAAGGGACCGCCGAGGAGCTCAAGCGCCGCGTGCCCGGTGGTCACGTCCTGCTGCGCTTCGGCAACCTGGCGATGCTCGAGAAGGGGGCGCGGGTGCTGGAGGGTGAGTTTTCCCGCAACGAAGACGAGCTCACCCTGCAGGTACCGGGCAACGGGAGCCCGCATTCGCTGCGCGTGCTGCTGGACCGTCTGGAGCGTTCGGCCGTGACCGTCGAGGACCTCTCACTTCACACGCCTGACCTCGACGACGTCTTCCTCTCCCTCACCGGCCAGCCTCGCACGGAAGAGAGCGCCTAGCATGAGCACGCTGTCCTACGCCGTGGCCGACTCGGCCACCCTGCTGCGCCGCAACCTCAAGCACATCCTGCGGTACCCGACCACGGCGATCGCCGTAGCCGGCATCCCGATCATCTTCCTGCTGCTGTTCGTCTACGTTTTCGGCGGCGCGCTCGGCACATCCATCGGCGGCACCGGCGGCGGTCGCGCGGACTACGTCAACTACGTCGTGCCCGGGCTGGTCGCGATGGTCGCGGCCACCGGTTCCCTCGGGACGTCGACTTCGGTCAGCGTCGACATGACCGAAGGGATCATCACCCGGTTCCGGACCATGGCGATCTTCCGGCCGGCGATCCTGATCGCCCGCGTCATCGCCAGCATGATCCAGACGATGGTGAGCATGGCGCTTGTCTTGGGCGTCGCACTGCTGATGGGATTCCGGCCGCCCGCCGGTTTCGGTGGGTGGCTCGGCGCGATCGGCCTGCTGGCCTTGGTCACCTTCGCGTTCACCTGGATCGCCGTGGCGTTCGGCCTCGCCGCCAAAACGCTCGACGCCGCCAGCAACGCACCGTTTCCCCTGATCCTCCTGCCGTTCGTCGGCAGCGGGATCGTCCCCACCGCGTCGATGGCTCCCGGCATCCGTGAGTTCGCCGAGTACCAGCCGTTCACGCCGATCATCGAAACGCTGCGCGGCTTGCTCATGGGCACTCCGATCGGCAGCAACGGGATCATCGCCGTGGCCTGGAGCGTGGGCATCACCGTGGTCGGCTATGTCTGGGCGAAGAAGGCGTTCGCCCGCGATCGCGCACAACCGCAGTAATCCACCGAGTACCACCGGCGGCCGGGCGGGGAGCGCCTCGCCCGGCCTTTTCACAGACCGCAGGTTGGTAAATGGCGCCCCGATTCGGGTGCCGACGATGTGAGGAGACCCCCATGCTGGGCCGGTTCGCGCGCGCGGTCGCGCGCCATCCGTGGTGGACGATCGGAGGCTGGCTGGTCGGAGCCGTGCTCGTTCTCCTGCTCGCCCCGCCACTGCCCACAGATCCCGATCAGGGACACTCGCTACCCGACAGTTACGAGTCCGTCCAGTCGGCCCACCTCGAAGAGAACGCCTTCAAGGGGCAGCAAGAAGCCTACACCGGCGGTTACGTGCTGCTCCGGCGTGCCGACGGGCAGAAGTTGACCGACGCCGACGTCGCGAAAGCGACGCAGATCGCCGATTCGTTGCGCGCCAACGGGTATCCGGCGGTGACCGGGCTGGTCACCGGCCCGGACGCGGTGGCGCCCGATCGCTCCCTGACGCGCATCTCCGTGCTCATGAACAAGAGCACGGTCGGCGCCGACCTGCTGGCACAGGGCGACGCGATGACGCGGATTCGTGCCGACCTGCCGGGCAAGCTGTCGGGGACAGATCTGACTGCCCTGGTCGGCGGCGACGCGGCATCCTATGTGGACAACTCGGGATCCCTGAGCAAGTCCCTGTTGATCGTGACGGTCGCGACCCTCATCCTGATCCTCGGCCTGAGCCTCTTGATCTTCCGGGGAATCCTGGCCGCGCTGCTGCCCATCCTGGCCATCGCCGCGGCGATGCAGGTCGGCCTCGCCATCACCGCGATGGTGGCCAAGCCGTTCGGTCTGGTCTTCGACGACAGTCTGCAGATCGTGATCCTGATCCTGATGTTCGGCATCGGCGCGGACTACTTCCTATTCCTGCTGTGGCGGTACCGGGATCGACTGCGCGCCGGGGACGACAAGGAAACGGCGCTCGCCTATGCGATCGAACGGGCCGGCAAGGTGATCATCGGCACGGCGGTCACCACCATGTGCGCGGTGCTTGTGCTCCTGCTGGCTTCGTTCCGGATCTTCCAGGCCTGGGGGCCCGCGTTGGCGATCGCCGTCGGCACCATGGCCGTCACGGCGCTCACACTGATCCCCGCGGTGCTGCGGCTGCTCGGTGGCGCGGTCTTCTGGCCGTCCAAGAAGTGGCGGACCCAGCCGCGGAACGTGATCCCGGCGAAACTCGGCGGCCTGGTCTCGCGGAGGCCGGCCGTGGTCGCGCTGGCCTCGACCGTGTTGATGGTGATGTTGGCCGGCGGCGTGCTGGCGTTCCGCATCAGCTACGACATCCAGGGCGGGTTCCCGGACAACACCGAGTCGGCGCAGGCCAAGAAGCAGCTCGAACAGGTCGTGCCTGGCTCCGCTGGCTTGAACTATCCGGCCAAGGTGTTGCTGCACGCCGACAACGGTGCGCCCGTCACCGAAGAGCAGATCGACAGCTTCGTGGCCAAGGCGCGGCAGCTGCCGGGCGTCGGCTCGGTCGAGCCGCCCACCCGCGGTCCCGCGGACGCCTCGGTCGTCCGGGTCAACCTGCTGTTGCAGCAGGACCCGTTCTCGGACCCGATGATCATCCAGATGCGGGATCAGCTCCGCGAAGACATCCACGCCGCGGCGCCGTCGGGGACGAAGGCCTACGTCGGCGGCATTACCGCGGGATTCGCGGATATCGACCACGCCACGAAGCGGGACTTGCCCCTGATCCTGTTGGTGGCAGCGGTGCTCATCGCCCTGATCCTGGCACTGGTCCTGCGGTCGCTGGTGGCACCGTTGCTGCTGGTGCCGGCCGTGCTGCTGGGATTCGCCGCCGCCCTCGGAGCCGCGGTCTATGTCTTCCAAGGACCGTTGGGCGAACCGGGGCTCAACTTCCAGCTGCCGATCCTGCTGTATCTGTTCGTGCTGGCCATCGGAACCGACTACAACATCTTGATGGTGTCGCGACTCCGGGAGGAAAGCCAGGCCGGACATGATCCTCGGACAGCCGCCGGGCTTGCCGTGGAGCACGCCGGACCGATCGCTGCCGGCGCCGGTCTCATCCTCGCCGGCACCTTCTCGGTGATGTTGCTCGCGCCGGTGGCGATGATGCAGCAGATGGGCTTCGCGGTCGCCCTTGGCATTGCGATCAGCGCGTTCGTGATGGCGATCTTCCTCGTGCCGGCGCTCACGGCGTTGATCGGTCGCGGCATCTGGTGGCCCGGCGGCGCCAAGGCGAGTCCGGCTGTACGCGGAGGCAGTCGCGTTCCCGTCGGCCGCAGGTGAGGGACCGGGTGCCGGGGATGGGCCAAGCCC